>CAYYMH010000008.1:0-83158 GCA_964472785.1 uncultured Cytophagia bacterium
GCATTTTTGTCAAAATTGAGTAAAAAAAATTTTAACTGTCGAAGTTGGGTTAGCACTGTTCAGTGCTATTTTTTCGTGTTAATTTTAAAATCGCTCAATTTGGGTATAGAAAAGGCTGGTGACCGAAAAACGACAACCCATTAGGGCTTGAACATCAAAAATGTATTGATTAAATAAGAACAAGGATTGTGGAAATTGCTAATGTCCTTTAATTTTCTTTAAAATTTTCTCTGCATATTCTCCATCTTTCAAACCATGTGCTTCTTCTATAGCGCGAATTAATTGAAACGTTGGCATCATGAATGTCTCAAAATCATGATCCACCACCTGCCACAAATTTGCACTGCCATCTTCCTTTATTTTCAGTGGATCGTGGGTCACGCCGGATGGTACGATGGCGTGCTGCACTTCTTCAAGTAAAATATAGGCAAAGGCTTCCAGATTGCTGTCACGATTGGCGGCTTTTAGAATCGGGTGCATTTGATCTTTGCTCAATTCGCGAAGCACATACTCCCCAGCCCAAACGCCCGGACCGCGAAGTTCGTCAGAGTCCTCGATCTCTCCCTTTTTTCGCATATGGAACATAATATGTCCCTCTGCCAAAAATGCTTTTCCCCGCACAATATCAATGGCAAGATCATTTAGGATAACATAAATCATGGCGTCCCGATATTTAACCACCTCTAAATCCATCAAGCCTCTCTGCTTATCCCACAGACCGATACGGTTCATCCGCTCATAAAAATGTTTCTCAAATGTCCGCTCCAGCAATTGCCTGTTTCGTACTTTTTCGAGTAGATGGAGAATTCGACCAAATCCGCGATCCACGAGTTCTTTTTGAGAAACGACAATATCTCCAATCGGACTGGGCACAATTATTGGCTTTCCGCTTTTAGAAGCCGGCACTCTGATCACCATTTCCCGTACCAGATGATTAATATAGATCAAAATATCCCCGCTATAACCCCGTCGGTTTCTGTTTTCTTTATTCATATAATGCATCATCGCCGCATCATTGATGATACTGTACAACCTTTCCAAAAATTCTTCATTCACCTCCCTGCCGGACGACATCTGATTACCCACTGACTTTTCAAATTCGGCTTGGCAGGTTTGATAAATTTTATAATGTTCACCTTGGAGATGTTTGAGGCCGACTAAATCCTTATAAATAATCCTCGCGTTATATTCTGCATCATCTTCCTCAAATTCGAACAGAAATTCTATACTTTCTATCAATTTATCCTTCACCGTCTTCCCCGGTTCCCGCACAGGCCAGCCGTTCTTCTGGCATTCATCAAACACACGACCGAATAGTTCTGCGAATTGGCTCATGGGAGCGCCTCTTTTGATTTACGGTTTTTGTTACAAATATTTTTAGTCAAGTTAATTGATGCGTGTGTATTTGTGGTGTCGTTTTAATTTCTCAAGCCCAATTTCCGTTTAATCTTTTTCGGCAGCGCTTCCTTATTTATCATAATCGCGATCGTCTTTAACAGCACATAGGATCCCGACATGTAAACATAGCCGTCATTTTCACGATCCACAATGCCGCCGGAATTTTTGGTGTAATAAAATTTTGTACCTTTCTGGTCGTGGGCAATGCCGATAATGTGCATCAAATGATCATCTGTGGTTTCAAAATTATCAAATGTTTTTTGACGCATTTCCTGGGTGATTTTCTTTTCCTCGACCGGCTCCGTAATCTCTTCGTCCCGTTCTGCCTCGGTTTTATCTTCCCAGTCCTTTTTCGGAACGATGGCATAACCGGTTTTCCGTGTCGAAAAGTCACGCTCGCTGACATCCCCGTCCCACGCCACAGAATAGCCGCTCATCAGCGCATGATCGATAATTTTTTCCAGATCATTCATCGGGACGTTATAATAATCATCGTTGAACGTCCAGTTATCCGGTACTTCCAGCCGGCAGGTCTCATAAAACGGATGATGCGTGTAGGACGTTAGCACGATGTAATTATCCAAATTCCACTCGCAGTAATCATCAGCAAATGTTTTGGGCGTATACGTTTCCCCTCGGAATTCAAAATCAACCGGCGGTTCGCCGAGGTAAACGTCCAGCACGGCTTTCAGCGCATCGCTCCAGCGCGGCGTCAGATGTCTGGACCGCCTTCTCAGTGCGCCGTCAACAACTGCTTTCACGACTCCAAAAATTTCACTATGATTGTGCCGTTCTTCATCGATGTGCTGACCGGGATGAACGGATTCGGGTACGATACCGTAGCGACGAATCTGGTTGATCACGTCGTGACTTTGTCCCCCTTGTCCAAATGTGGCGCTTCCGTGCAGCCGGATATAGCTTTCCGCCTTGTGCGGGTAAGTAAAACGCACTACGTACATTTCTGAAAGGTCAACCGACTCTTTTCCCATTCGCATCATTTCCGATTCCAAAAACGACACCGTGGCAAAACACCAGCAGGTTCCGGTTCGGTACTGATTTTTCACAGGCGTATGAGGAACTTCTTTATCAATCGTAAATTGATAGGGCGATTTGTCCTCGTCCGTTCTTTCTTCTTGTGAAAATACGAACACCGGCATTGAAAGGATCAAAGTCAAAACGATAAGTAATGTCCATTTCGCGTTTATTAATTTCATTTCTGCCTCATTGGTTTATATTTCTAAACCGCAGAGGACAAAAAGTACACAAAGAAATATTTTTACAGAAATATTTACTCTGCGATCTCGGTGTTCTCTGCGGTTACACATTTTTTTATTGGAAAGTAATTACATCCCCAGCTTCGCTTGAATATCCTCGGGAATCGCGTTTTTGTTCACCATAAATCCGGTCGCATTCAGCAGAATAAACGGTTTTGACAGATAAATGTAACCGTCATATTTCCGATCTGTGCCCCAGGAATTTTTTGTGTAATAGAACGTATTCCCGTTTTGATCCTCGGCAATACCGACAATATGCATGGCATGATCGTCGGTAGCCGTGTAATTATCAAACCATTTTTGCCGCAATTCCTGTGTCGGTTCTTTTTCCTCTACTGGTTCTGTAATGTCTTTTTTCTGTTCCTCCCGGGTCATATCTTCCCAGTCTTTTTCAGGAACGATGGCGTATCCTTTTTTGCTGGAGAAAAATTTACTGCTCACATCACCGCCGTAAACAACGGTGTACCCTTTTTCCAACGAATTATCGATAATCTGTTCCAATTCCTCAATCGGTACATTGTAATTTTGATCGTTAAACGTCCAATTATCCGGCACTTCGAGATAAAATTGTGTGTAGAACGGATGATGCGTGTAAGAGGTAATTTCCACATAATCATCCGGATTCAATTCCAAATAATCGCTCACAAAAGTTTTTGGAGTATATTCCTCACCGTCATATTTGAAATCTTCCACCGGCTCACCAAGGTAAACGTTTAACACTGCATCCACCGCTTCAGACCATCGCGGCGTGACTCTCCGACCTCTGGCTTTGACCACAGCGTCAACCATACCCTCTAACATGGTGCCGATTTCACCGTGGTGATGTTTTTTTTCTTCATATTGAATTCCGGGATAAACCTCTTCCGGAACCAGTCCGTTTTTCCGCATCTGATCAATCACATCATGGCAGGCGCCTCCGTGTGGAAAATTTGTTTCTCCATGTAAGCGGACGTATCGTTCCGCTTTTTCCGGATAGGTATGACGAACCACCCACATCTCGGACAAATCCATCTCTTCTTTGCCCAGACGCAGCAATTCAGCTTCCAGAAATGAGATGGTGGCAAAACACCAGCAGGTGCTGGTACTGGCTTGATTTTTTACTGGCGTATGCGCGATCTCTTTGACAATGGTAAATTCATACGCTTCCTTTTTCTTTTCTTCTTTTTCATCCTCATCCTGCGCCAAAATCCAGTTTGGCACGAGCAGAGCAAAACAGAGCACAAAAATCATGTGAACAAATAATTTTGAGAATTTCATACAACCTCCTGAGTTTAATAATATTGAATTAATATGTTTTTTAATAATTTTAGCTTTCAGCGACCAGCTTACAGTATAATTTGTTACTGTGTGTCATTCCATTGCCACTTTTTTTAGGCAGGCATTGGAATCTCAAATCAATTTATTTCTTTGTAACTTCGTGACTTGGAGGCAAAAAAACGAATATCATCACTCCCGAATCACTTCCTCAGCATTTTCGATTTTTCCTAATACCTGACCACCGCCGCGAATAAAAACCGTGACCAGCATTTCTTCATCCTTCACAATAATATCGCCTTCCACAACGGATCCGCCTTCCACATAAATGTTCAACCGGCGAATGTCGTTCGAAGAATTCTTGCTGCGTTTCACAATGATATCGCCTTCCACCAGCGTTTTATTGTTCAGAGTGACATCGCCATTATACGTGGTCACGTCTTTTCGCACTGTGGTATTCTTTAGCTCAATCGATCCGTTGACATTACTGACCTTGCCTATCACCTCAACACCCTTTTCAGTGGAAACCGGCCCGTTTACGGATTCAGCATCGCCGTTGACTTCGACATTTTCTCGGATCGAAATGCTACTGTTGACGGACTGCAAATCACCCACTTTTGAATTACTCCCCACTTCGATTCGGCCGTTAACTGCCCGGCAGGAACCTTTCACCTCACAGTCTTTGCCGATGATAATACTGCCATTGACTGTATTCAAACTACCGTGCACTTTTTCACCGTCTGCAATCTCGATACTTTTATTGACACTCATGTTACAACCAAAGACGAAAATCAATGCAATCATTCCAATGAAAACACTTTTTCTCATTTGCTTTTCCTCCAATTAAGATTTATGTTCAATGAATCGCCTGTAAATATTCTCGCATTTTTTCAACCATGATTTTTCGGTGCGTCTGTTTATTCGTCTCCAAATCCAGATAAGTTGCATTTTTCATCATTGACACGATTCGCTGCAAATTTTCCGGTTCGTGCAGCGTGTCTTTGGAAGCGCCGACGATGAGCGCCGGATAATCAATCTCCGGCAGTAAATCCCACACTTGATATTTGGACAACGCCAGCGCCCCCTTCTTCAGTTTCCACGGATCGGCGGCATCCAGCGCATTGCAGTATTTTTCGTATTGTGCGTAATCGCTTTCGATGTCCAGCCGGAAATGTTTCAAATACCATTTCACAATTGGTTTGATCAACAGATACAATCGCGGCGGCATCAAGTGAATGACCAGCAATCCCAGTTTAGGAACACGGAACACCGCATTGGGACCGATGAGCACCAAACAGAGCGGATCGGTTTTCAGAAACCGGCAGCAATCCAGAATAGCGGTAGCGCCCAGCGAGCTGCCGAATAAAACATACCTTTTCTCCGTTAATTGAAAGTGCTTCACCAGAGCCACAATGTCTCGCCCGATATCTTCGACACCGTAACTGACTTTTCCTGTTACCTGAGAAGAAATCTTTTCCCGGGTCTCCACATAATAAACCGGAAAATATCTGGTCAGATCCCGCAGCACATGTTCCCAGGCTTTAATTTGCGTGATCCAGCCCGCCACAAGCAGCACCGCCGGATTGCCAGATTTGTCTTTCGGAGAAAATTGAATCACCTGTAACGAGACCTGATCTGTCACCGGGATCATTTTGGTTTCGATGTTCGTCCCTGGTGCTGCGAAACTTGATAGTTGATGTTCCTTCATAATGTCCTGTTGTTTTATTTTTAATTTTTTGTTTGAAAAGCATAAGCTTAAAATCCTGACGGATTAATTCCGAGAATGGATTTAATGCGTAGTATTTCGAAATCTCAAAGATTATTTCTGAATTTTTTAAACTAATCACGGATTCATCCGCGCGTACCACCGTTTATTCTGCTTGTAAATATTCTTAAATTCTTTGAACAAATTATCGTACAATTTCCGCAGCACCGGATTGGGGTGATAGGTTTGTTTGATTTTGACATACTTTTTAATGTCCTCGAATTTATCTATGTACCCCAGCGTCATACTTGCCAACAACGCAATTCCTTTGGCGCCGGCATGGTGCGGATCCTGTATTTGATTGATTTTTTTATTGGTAATATCTGCCACAATCTGGCACCACACATCGCTCTTGGCGCCGCCTCCGATAAACGCCAAATCATCAACTTTTGAATACAAATTCTCCAGCGTTTCCATTGCCCAGCGGGTATTGAAGGCAATCCCTTCGAGTACAGCGCGAATCAGGTGCTCCCGGGAGTGATTTAAGCCCACATTGAACAATCCTGCCCGGACGTGTTCATCGTCAATGGGGCTCCGCTCTCCGTACATCCAGGGCGTGAAAACCAATCCCTCTGCTCCGGGATTGACTTTGTCTGCCAACTTATCCATGATTTCATAAATCCGGTCCACCTGATGTTCTTTCAACAGTTGATCTTTGTGATAAAGAATTTTATCCTTTAACCACTCCAGACAAACACCGGCTGTTTCCTGATGCGCCATACCCAAATAATATTTTTGCGGATAAGCGCTGCCAATACAACCGGTGTAATGCGGAATATCAATTTTGCGCTTGGTAAAATGACCCGCCACCCAACCACTGGTGCCCAAACAAATGTGAAGCTCACCTTCATTTATTGCTCCGGAACCCAGTGCCGCACAAGCTAAATCCGCCGCGCCATTAATGATAGGCGTTCCGGGCAACAATCCGGTTTCTTCAGCCGCCTTTTTGTGAATTTCACCGACAATAGCCGCACTTTCTTTAATTTCCGGTAACATCGCTTCAGTGATATTCGCTAACTTGAGCAAAGCCGGGTGCCATTTGTTTCGGTTTTTACGCGTGTCCATAAACCACCACAGGATGCCCATGTCCACTGACTTTACATAATTCCCAGTCAAATGATAGATAATGAAATCTTTAGCATCTAAAAATTTATGAATTTTGGCGTACGTTTCCGGCTCGTATTCCTGCAACCATAGAATTTTCCCAATCTGATCTTTTCCCGTCTGACCCGGACTGCCGCCCGTGATTTGAATAAACTTCAAAATATGAAAAATATTGTACCCCATGACACGCGGTGGCGTCCACAGTTTTTCCTGCAAAATATCCGCACTGCGTCCATCGAGCCAACTGATAGCGGGTCTCACCGGATGGCATTTTTCATCAACCGAAACCATCGTCTGGCTTTGTGAGGAAAAAGTGATGCCCACAATGTCTTCCGCTTTCACGCCTGATTTTTTAATTACATTCCATGTTGTTTCACAAATTGCCTGCCACCACACCCAGGGATCCTGCTCTGCCCAGCTTGGGTGCGGATGTTCCAGTGGATAGTGTTGTTTGTCCGTTGCAACGATGTCGCCGTAAACCGTTACCAGAATCGCTTTATTACCGCTCGATCCGAGATCGTGCGAAACAATAAATTTCTCTCTCATTTCTCCTGTCCCCTTTTTTCCGTGTGAAGTTTAAATGACATAAATGCAGCCGTAAAAGTCGGCGAAGATTTCCTCATAATCCTCCCGATAAATCTTCAATGCCTGTGGCAGATAATTCAAAATGTCCTGGGCGGTCATCCCGTCTTCGCCTTTGGCTTCGGCGACGAGATCACCGGCAAATCCGTGCATGAACACACCGGTTTTCAACGCATCTTTGATGGTCAGTCCCAACGTGTACATTGCGGCAATTGTTCCGGTGAGCACATCTCCGGAACCGGCTGACGCCATACCGCTATTGCCGCTCAAATTAATACACACTCGCCCGCCCGGACAACCGATCAACGAATGGGCGCCTTTGAGCACGATAAAGGAATTTAAATCCGTTGTTGTTTCTTGCAGAACCTGAATTTTATTTTCATCAATTTCCGCAATCGACTTTCCAGTAATGCGGGACATCTCGCCCGGATGCGGTGTGAGAATGGTCGGCGCCTTTCTTTCCTTTAAAATATCAATCTGCTTCGACACCGCCGTGATGCCGTCACCGTCAATCAGGATGGGTTTGTCTATTTCCTTAACCAATTTCCAAACCAATTCCTGTGTCTCATCGTTCAAAGACAATCCGGGACCGATAACGATGAAATCTTCCTGCTGAGCCAACGCCAGCAATTCTTTTTTGCTCTCCAAAGCAATACTGCCGGATGCAGTCTCCGGCTGCGGCACAAAAACAATCTCGCTCCCCTTGTTTCCGATAAATGGCGTGACAGACTTGGGCGCTGCTAATCGGGCGTATCCTCCTCCTGCTTTCATGAAGGAGAGCGCCGAAAAATAAGGCGCGCCAAAATAGCTGGCCGCTCCGGCGATGAACAGCACATCGCCGAACGTTCCTTTGTGACCGTTCGGATCGCGCACTGGCAATTCCACCGGCTGATTGATTTCAACTTGCAGATTTTCATTATTGTGTAATTCAGTCGGGAATGAAATGTGAGTGACAAACAAATCTCCGCCATGCTGAAATCCCGGATACAACATGTTCCCGACTTTCGGCAGTCCGAAAGTAATGGTGAAATCCGCTTCCACAGCAACGCCCATCACTTTTCCGGTGTCGCCGCTGATTCCGGATGGGATGTCCACGGAAAAGACATGTCGGTCTGTTTCGTTGATCATTCGAATGACATCTCTGTATTTTCCCTCAACATCACGGTCCAGTCCGGTGCCGAAAATGGCGTCGACAATGGCATCCGCCTGCCAGAGGTCGTTTTGCAATTGCTCCGGCGATTCAAACTGCTGGATATCCAGTTTTAGTTTACAGGCAATTTCATAGTTTATTTTGGCAGCGCCGCTGTATTTGCTCGGATCGCTCAAAATCACCACTCTGGCGTAACCGCCCATCGAATGGATCTTACGGGCGATGACCAATCCGTCACCGCCGTTATTACCAACACCGCACACAATAACAAACTGTTTTCCTTCAATTCCGATTTCACTCAAAATCACCGAATAGGCTGCCAGTCCCGCATTTTCCATCAGCAATTCATCTTTGATGCTATATTTTTCAATGGCGGTTTTATCTAAATTTCTCATTTCTTCAACTGTAGTGACTTTCATTGGACTTCTCCATTTTTTGATTTTTTGCCACAGATTTACACCGATTAACACATATTTAAAATTTATCTATCCATATAGTGCTTTATTCAAACTTAACACATTCCTGCGGCAATATGTGCGAGTACCTTGCTCACGATTTCTTTATTTACTTTCTCCAAATTTTTAATACTCTTCTCTATTTCGCGAATGTCCTGACTCATTATTTCCAGCTCTTCGATAATCCTTCCCGGATTGAGTCGAATCCGGTTTCCAGTCTGCGCTGCTTTGATGATAATATCCGGAGACCATTCTCTGGACCAAAGTGAATTGAGCAAAGTCATGACGCGTTTGAATTTTTTAAGCATGCCGGGAACACTCTGAAGCAATGCATTCTTCCCGACACAAATTTCCGGAATCTTCACAACCACTTCCACTCTCTGGTCAGTGCTAAAATGTGGCAGTTTGATAATCGTGGTCAACTGATCACCCTCGTACCACCAGCAAATTCCTTTTTGGTCACGGTTGAAATCGATTTTTTTTCCGTTGCACAAAACCTGCTCCGGCGGGAAGGACAGCGGTAATCGGATTTCATAACTGCGTTCAAACAGCATCGTTGGGAAAGTGCCTTCGACTGGAAATATATCAATCTTGATTTGTGATTCATTCAGCCTGTGATGAATAATTTTGGTAATTGTAAATTGGTCTGTTTTGTAATCCAGCGAACTACCTTCATCTTCGTAAAGGTGAGTTTCCCCCTTTTCGCCCGAAAAAATAGTCAGGATCAATGGATCAACAGTTTCAGCTTCCGTATTATTTACTTTCGGCTGCATGGGAATAATTGCTCCTGCTTTAACGTAAACCGGAATTTCATCGATCGCGAACTGGCGTTGGACGGTTTGATTCCCGCTAATCATAGTTCTGGTGAACCATTCAATCCATGTTCCCTCGGGCAGCCAGATTTCTTTTTCAGCTAATAAATTATCAGCGTTAATTGGATGCGTTACCGGAGCAATCAGCAGATCGTCGCCAAACATGTATTGATCTTTAAAATCGTAAGCCTCGTCATGCTCCGGATAATCGTAGTACATGGGACGGCAAATCGAAACACCGGTGTCAAAGGCTTTACGCGCTGCTGTATAAATATACGGGATCAACGCATAACGCAGCAAAATGGCATCACGCATAATAATAAAATAATCCGTCGGGTATGCCCAGATGCGGCGTTCTGCTTTGTGATTGCGTGTTGTATGCGTTCGTAAAACCGGACTGAAAACGCCAAATTGAATCCAACGGGTGTAGAGTTCGGCAGATACTTCACCGGGAATGTGACCGCCAATATCGTGGCTCCAATAGCCGTAACCGACATTGGAAGCCGTCGCGGTAAAGTAAGGTTGGAAAGCCAACGATTCCCACACCGAAATAGCGTCACCGGAAAATCCGATTTGATAACGATGATTTCCCAAACCGCCCCAGCGGTGAAAAATGAGCGGGCGCTTGCCCTGACGTTCCATATCGGTAAAATGGACATAATTGAGCCAAAATGTCGGATTGACGCCGGGAATGTTGGTTTCTTTGTGCTGCTGCCAGTCGAGCCACCAAAAATCAACGCCCTGCTCTTCCAGTGGGTGATGTATAATCTCCAAATAATTTTTGGCAAATTTTTTATCGGTAATATCGAACGGTATGTATTTTTGTGTGTCCGGATCAATGCCCATTGCCCGCGCCATCTCCGGATAACGTTCTTCGTGCGGCTGGATTCCCGAAGCCGGATGTAAATTCAGCGGCATTTTCAACCCTTTTTGATGGCACCACGAAAGGAATTCCTCTGGATCGGGAAATAGAATTCGATCCCAGGTGTAGCCTGTCCAGCCCAACCGGTAGCCAGCCTGATCCTTTCGCTTTTGTTTCCATCTCAAATTAAATGTCTGGTGCCAATCCATGTCGATCACCAGTACATCCAGCGGTACATGGTGGATTTCAAATTCCTGAACTAACTGCTTCAAATCCTGATCCGTGTACGCCCAATATTTCGACCACCAGAGACCGAAAGCAAATCTGGGAGGCAACGGAATCTTTCCAGCGATTTGGGTAAAATCGTAGAGCGCTTGTTTGTAATCATGGCCGTAGCCAAAAAAATACCAGTCCTGATAATCTCTTTCGGGAGCGGGAATAGCCCACTGCCAATCGCAATCATCAAACAATGGCTTCTTTGAATCATCAACCAGCGACCAGCCGTCCCGGGACAGTAATCCCGGTTCCAATTCTGTCGCGCCTTTGACATTATCCAGGGTACAGGTTGTGCCTTTTAAATTCCCTTTATTTTCGAGACCCGGGTACCAGACTTTTTTGTTTCCGTTCAATCGGAATTCAATTGATAGATTCTCTTTGTGAAATTTTCCGCTTCCGGTCTGATATTTCAAAGCTAATTTTTCAGTCTCGATAATCAAACAATTTTCCCGACGATTTACTCGATATTCAGGTACAGGCAAATTCCGATTAATAAAAGTCAGACTTGCCTGGTCGATAAATTTTCCGTCCTCTGCCCATTCCATGCGAATCAATTGTGGCATCAACACAGTAAACCGGACATTTTCGGCGGTTACGACTGCTTTTTTATTTGTTAGCGGATTGAACTCTTCTGCTCTCAGATCAGGTGGCATTTTCATTGTCAATTTACCAATAAGAATGATAAAATTCCGAGCTGTTTTTTCATTTTATCAAGAGTTGAAATATCATGGACTTTCAATAAGTTTCTGAATATTTTTACGCGTCAAATCCCGTAATTCAACCGTTGTTAATTTATTTATTGTTGATGTTGAGATTGGTTCTCCGAAATTTAGTTTTAATTTTGTGGGACGGATCACCCAATTGCCCTTTCTTTTTAACTGGTACAAACCGGACATGCCAATAGGGACAAGATCTACACCACTCTCTTTTGCCAAATAAAAGGGAAGCTTTTTAAACGGACGCAATTTTCCGTCCAGCGTCCGGTGTCCCTCCGGCAGGATCGCGATCGATTTTCCGTCACGAATATAGCGTGCGGCTTTTTTAATGCTCTGGACCGATTTGTGAACATTCTCCCGGGCAATGGAAATGTTGCCGTACCGTTTTACCGCCCAACCGTAAAGCGGCCAGCCGTGCTGTTTATCTGCCTCCACGCCGCGAACGAAATTCGGAATGTAACCGCCTAACAGCAATACATCGAAAATGCTGACGTGATTTGCCATGAACAAATAGGTTTGATTGGGATCGATTTTTTCAAGTCCGATCACCTCTACTTTGGTGTGAATTATTTTGAAAAAAAGCCGTAGCATTTTTTTGACATAAGGATCGTAAACATGCGCGGGCAGCAAAAAAGTAAACAATAAACCGATAATGAGAATCAATCCGAACGACAGTCCGCCCACGCCCCAGACGTAAATGGACACAAGATATTTCATCGCGAAAAGACCTCCACCGCCTGGTGTAAGCACTTGACCTCGACCGGTGAATAGCCGTAGATTTCACCGTCGGGTGTGAGAATTTTTGGGATGTCGGTCTCGATCTTAATGGATTTTGCCTGAAATGTTTCTATTTCATCCATATTGACATGTTCGCCAGTGAAAATTTTCGGGAAACTCGAAAGTAGTTTTCGTCTGGTCACTTTGGACAACAATGTCACATCCAGCAGTCCGTCATCAATTTTCGCTTTTGGCGCCATGAGAAAATTGGATGTGTAACGGGTATTGGAAATCTCCACGAAAATGTTATCGTATTCCAGGATCTTTCCGTCCAGTTCGATTGTAAGCTGGTGGGTTTTTAAAAATATTGTTTGATAGATCACACCGAAGGTGTAAGAAATATTGCCAAACACTTTCAGTCCAAAGGCTGTTTTTGTGACGTCGGAAACAAAGCCTAATCCGAGAATATTCAGATAATAATATTCGTCATCCTTGGTTTTAAAATGACCGACGTCCACTTTGCCGGGCTTATTCCAACTGATAATTTCGATCGCCTTTTTCCATTTTGTGTTTGTCAAATCAAGATCGCGGGCAAACGCATTTCCGGTACCGACTGGCAGCACGCCGATGGGGATTCTTTTTTCACTCTGATTTTGAAAATAGCCGTTAATTACCTCGAACAGCGTCCCGTCACCACCGGCAGCCACGACGCCGTCGTAATTTTTAAATTTCGCATTTCGCACTAATTCGATGCCATGAAGCTGGTTAGCTGTTAGTTCAACATCCACATCAATATTGTATTTCTTAAATTCGAGTAAAACATCAGGTAAGATTTTTTTTGCGCGTTTGTGACCAGCGTTGGGATTGTAGATGAGAAGGAGTTTCATGGAGCTTTCAGTTTTTTTCATAGAGATTCCTTATCTTTTACTCTCTTGTTCTGTTGATTAAGAATTACACGATCTCCCTGAATGAAATTATATTTCTAAAAATTATCTTTAAAGATATATTTTTTAATTCAAAAAGTCAAATGTAAAATTTAATTTTAGCCAAAATGTGAATTTTTTTTCCGAATCGGGTTGAACAAAATCGGATGGGATATGCTATTAATTTTTAATCATTTCAGATTAGATCAGATAAGGCAGAAAAATTTTTGTTACTTTCAGGAAACTTGATTTTTAATTTTTTACCTATTCAGAGCATTTTCTTTGCCACAAAGACGCCAGGACTCAAATTTACACAAAGAAATACATCTCTAAAAATATGCTAACACGCTTCTCTGCTTTTTTTATGTCTTCGAGATTTCATAGCTGACAGTAACAAAATTTATCTGTTTTTTAATTGGATTAATCAGTTAATTTAATATCCGAATAGTCAGTATTAAAATAGAAAGTCAACATTTATATATTCATTTTTCTTAATCTAACGAATTAGAAATAAGCGCGACTTCTCTGAATTTATCATCATAAGATGATACAATTTGTTGCCAGCAGAATTTAATGGCTTCAGTTTTAAAATTTTGCTGCCTGATAACAGCTATTTCCTCAACCGATTTTTGAAGTAGCGTGATTAATTCATTGGTGCTGGAATAAAAATTTTGTGGGAAGCGTTCGATTGGAAATATCTCGGGGAAAGATAGTCGATCCGGCAGAATTGGATAACAGCCACAATAAATCGCTTCGACCGCACTGGCACCAAAAAAATCCTGATTCGACGTTACCGGAATGATGTCCGCCTGCCAAAGCCATTTTGCATAATCTTCAAAAGATGCCGAGTAACCGTATTGGACGATCCTGTCGCTGAGTTTCTTCTGCGCTTCCACAAACTCGGTTGGCTGTTGACTGAAATTTTCTCCCAGCAGTGCAACCTCAAATTCGTAGCCGTTCTCTGCCAAAGAATAAAGCGCATTGAAAAAATCAACCGGATTTTTGTCATACTCCCAGCGATGATTCCATAAAATCAGTGGCTTTTTAGCAGGGACTAATTTTTGGGGTTTAAATTTATCGAATCTTTGCAAGTCTAATCCGAGCGGCAGGACTTCACTTTTCTGTTTTATTTTGTCCACATTCTCCAACCCGCGATGATCCGGAAAGTGCTTCAAAAATTTTTTCAGTTCTTTTAAAAAAGCGTCCAAATGAAATCGGGAATTAAAAAAGACAGCATCTGCGGCTAATGCCGTGGTGTGATTGATGAACCCGTAATGTTTATCCCGTTGATAAACAACATCACGGTCGTTCGCAGACCATGGATAACACAACTGGTTTTCGTGAAAATAGACTGCTACCGGAATGTTTGCTGAATGATTTTTTGTGAGAGCCAAAAAGGTCGTCAAATCCAGCATATCGGTAGCTAATATTAAATCCGGATTCGATTTCCTCTCGAGATATTGTTGCGCCAGTGTAATCGCTCCGCCGTGCATTCTCCATTTCCAAAACTGTCCGGTCAGGCTCAAAATTTCAACATCATGGCAGCTAAATTTCCGGTACCCTTTCACCCAATCCGCGTGAGAGCCAGTAAAATACGGTTCAATAATGAGTATGTTCATCTGTAATAAAAATCTCCGAAAACGATATTCTTTAAAAAGATGCTTTTGATATAAAGATGATCCATTATCAGCTTGTTGTGGGATCAATACTGAGCTTACCACTAATTTTATCAATAGTGATTTCAATTACATTGACGTCGGGCATATCCTGCAGAGAAAGCGGCACGTAAGTATGTGTTGAAGCATATTTTTCCATCAATTTGTTCATGACCGTTAACTTAATTTTGTCATCCGTTATCGGCACAGCTCTTCCTGTTACGAGCACGCTCCAAAAGCGATAGGTAAATTTTTTTGCCTGTTTTGCTGAATATAGCTTTCCCAAGCGACTGATTTCGAAACAAACTTTGGGATTGCTGATCAGATTTTCAAGTTTTTGTCCACTGAATCCTGTGTGAAAATAAATATGCTGCCCTATTAATACAAAATTGATCGGCGTGATGTAAGGCTGATTATTTTTATCACTGGTAGCCAGATGGCCATATTTCGCACGCCGTAATAACCTCAGGCATTTATTTTTTGACATCCATTTTACGGGCATAATTGAATTCAAGTCCTATTTTCGGAATCGATATAGTTAACTTTAAAAATGCTTATTAGCAAAGAATCTCCACAAACAGATCCAGATAATCCTGTAACGCCCGCGTTATCAAGTAATTTTTCTGCACAGTCGCTTTTGCTTCTCTTCCGAGTTTTTTTGATAAATTTTTGGATTTCAGTAATTCGATAATCCGCTCTGCGAATAATTCATTCTCATCCGGCTCCACCAAATATCCGTTTTCGCCATCCTCAATTTGCAGCGGTATTCCGCCCACATTTGAAGCAACCACCGGTGTTTCTTTCCACATCGCTTCGGTTACGGTTAGTCCGAAACCCTCACGTTTCGATTTTTGAATAATTACTCCGGAGACGGTCTGCAAAATATTGACTAAAATATTGTTCTCGGAGGTGATTAAAATGACATCGCCTTTTTCGATCAGATGGTTGGCTTTTTTGCGCACTTTTTCATAAATTTCAATGCCTTCCGGATCGTCCGATGCCATACTGCCGCAAAGGATCAAACGGCAGTCGATTTTCTTTTTTACTTTCATGAAAACATCTAATACACCTAACGGATCTTTCCATTTATCGAAGCGGGAAATCTGGGTGATGATGGGTTTATCGGTGGGAATTTTAAATTTCCTCAAAAACCGATCCGTGTCTTTTTGGGATAATTCCTTGTTTTTAGGTGAAAGCGGATCAATCGCCGGTCGAATAATTTTATGCTTCACTGGTGTCTCAGCCAAATAATTTTCGTGGGAAATAATTTCGCGGTCATATTTCAACACCATACCTTTGAGGAATTCCCATAATTCTTTATTCGGATGAGACAAGTCAATGTGACAGCGCCAAATCCACGGCTGCCGTTTTTTATAAAATCCAACCAATGGCAAGGGCTGAGGATCGTGCACAATTACGCAATCGTGGTTTAAATGGGAATAGTTGGCAAATTCACGGTTAATTTCAATGTAAATGTGCTTTTTCATCTTTGTCAGCCGGATTGGGTCGCCCTGTAACGCGTTGTGAAATTTTTTCGTGATGGTGAAAAAGTCCGGCGTTCCCCGAATAATCCGCCAGCCGGCATCTAATCCGACATCGTTCATTAATGGTACCAGCGTGGTTAACATTTCTGCTACACCCCCTCCATAAAACGTAGCGTTAATATGAACGACACGCTTTCCGTACAACGGTCTTGCCTGTTTATAAATATCGGCAATTGTTTTATCACCAGTTATTTCTCTATAATCTGTTAACACTTTCATTTATTGATCTACCTCCTCAGTCAGTTTTCTTAAAAAAGTACGCACTTTTTCTGATGATTTTATTTTATATTGAGCTTCTGTGGACGTGAATCCAACTTTGATAGAATACCCCGTCTCTGGTACAGTTTTAAATGTATCCTCATCTGTCCAATCATCGCCAATCGCCATGATGAAATCCCACGACTCTTGATTGATCCAATGAAGAGCAGCTCTGCCTTTGTTGACACCGGCATTTTTGACTTCTACAACCTTACTTCCCTCTAATACCTGGAGATTTAAATTAGAAGTTAAATATACCAAATTGTTTACCAATTCGCGCGCTCGAATTTGTCCCTGTTCCGGATCAGCTTTTCGATAATGCCACACTAACGAAAATTCCTTGGTTTCGATAAATGATCCCGGTGTTCGATCTACATATAATTCCAGCATCGGAAGGATATCTTTCTTCCATTCCTGATCCAGTTGTTCAATCATTTCCCAATCATTTCCTTTTGTTTTAAGCCAGGCACCGTGTTCCGCGACAAAAGAAATATCTAATTCGCCCAACCATTTTTCCAGCGTGTTCTTATCCCTTCCGCTGATAATAACCACCTCATTTTTTGGTGAAGCAGCTAATGCTTTTAATAAGTTGATCAGCTTATCATCTGGAGACACTTTTTCAGGATCTTTGGAAAATGAGACCAGGGTTCCGTCATAATCCAGTAACAAGAGACGTCGCTCACTATTTTTAAATTCATTCACTATTTTTTCCTCGGTGCGGACATTAATTCTTTTGCTGAGCAATGTCTGTTGATGCTGTTTGGTGTTTAACAATACTTCGATAAAATCTTCAGCCCATCGGCATACATTATAGCGCATTAGTTTCTTTTGCATTTCCCTGTTACTCTTTTTCTGTTCTTCTTCCGAAATGATGAAGGCTTGTTTCAGTGCCTGTTCAATTTGCCCGAGATCATTGGGATTAATCGTGATCGCATCGTGCAATTCGTCGGCTGCGCCTGCCATTTCACTGAGAATCAGTACCCCCTTACCATCACTTCGGGAAGCGACATATTCCTTTGCAATCAAATTCATGCCATCGCGGAATGGGGTTACTAATCCAACTTCAGAGACGTTGTACAGTGCGGAAAGCATGTGAAATGGTAGGCTTCGATATAGATACCAAATAGGTGTCCAGCCGATGCCACCATATTTTCCGTTAATGAAGCCAACCAATTCATCGACCTCTTCTTTGAGTAAACGGTACTGTTCGACTTGTGCACGCGAAGGAACCACAACCAGAATCAGTGTGACTTTTTCCCGATACTCTGGATTTCTGTCCATAAACAGGTTAAAAGCCCGTAAACGTTGTGCGATTCCTTTCGAATAATCCAGTCGATCCACTGAAAGAATAATCTTATGATCTCCGATACGTTTACGTATTTTACTCATTTCATTCTGAACTTCTTTCCTCTTATGTGCTTCTGCAAATTTTCCAAAATCAATTCCCATCGGAAACGAATCCGCGCGAATCACCCGATCCTCGTAAGTCAGTTTCGTCAATGACTGTTCTACCCCCAACAATCTGGTCGCTGCACTGATAAAATGGCGAACATAATCATAGGTATGAAAACCCACGAGATCGGAATTAATCAGTCCGTTCAAAATATCGTAACGCCATGGCAGCGTCCGATAGATCTCAAAAGAGGGAAATGGAATATGGAGAAAAAATCCGATGGTGACATTCGGCAAACGTTTACGAATCATTTCCGGAAGCAACATCAACTGGTAATCGTGTACCCAGATAATGTCGTCTTCTTTTGCTATTTCGAGTACTTCATCGCAGAAAATCTTATTGACATGTCGATATGTTTCCCAATATTTTTCATTATAAACTGTGTACTGGCTAAAGTAATGAAACAAAGGCCAAATCGTTTTATTGCTGAATCCTTCATAATAATTTTCGATTTGCATCCGTGTCAAAAACACCGGATACATTTGGTTTCGCTTTAGCCTGTTTTCAATTTGCTCACGTTCTGAAGTTTTGGTGGTAATAATCCCGGGCCAACCTATCCATAAACTTTCGTATCGTTCGTGAAACGATTTCATACCCGTCGCCAAACCACCAGTACTCGGCGAATATACAAATTTACCCTCTTTCCTGGAAACACTCACTGGCAATCTGTTAGAAATAATTAATATTCTTCGCATTTTATTTTTACCTCTGAACGGTTTATTAAAAATTACAAATTAATTACAATGTCCAAATCCTAAACGGTTTCTTATATAACTTGAAATATTTTTTTGCTTCAAAGACGCAAAGGCTCAAAGAGCTAAAAATCAATTAATTAGAACTC
Organism: uncultured Cytophagia bacterium; assembly: GCA_964472785.1. Classification (GTDB taxonomy): domain Bacteria; phylum Zhuqueibacterota; class Zhuqueibacteria; order Thermofontimicrobiales; family Thermofontimicrobiaceae; genus CAYYMH01. The sequence goes on from CAYYMH010000008.1 coordinate 19,040, forward strand.
TATTCATATTTTAATCCGACAAAACTGAGTTTAAAATTCAATTTCTTATAACTTTTTATTTCTTCATGTCTTGGAATCTTGGCGGCAATCATTTATGAATAATTCAAGTTAAAAATAATGATCTAATAAAATAATAAAAATTTAGCAAATTTACAAGGAATCTCTTGACTATTTTAATCAATATCAGATTTTCCTTTCTATCAAAATCTGCTTTTCGGCAAAGCATCTCTCTATTTTAATAACACTATCTTTTTTGTCGCTGCAATTTCACTGTTCAATAACATCCTGATGAAATATGTACCGGAATTTACCTGATGTCCGAAGCTGTTTCGGCCATCCCATTTTATCTGATACCAGGCCGGGTTTTTTTGTTCATTGACCAATATTTTCGTCATGTTTCCGATCAAATCATACACTGTGATTTGAACATTCGATTTATGAGCGATTTGATATTCGATCGTTGTGTGCGTGTTAAACGGATTCGGGTAATTTTGGATAAGTTTGTATTGAGTCGGAATACTGATGATAACTTCAATCTCGGGTGAAAATTCAAAAGTACCATCAAAATTCAGTTGTTTTAATCGGTAACGAGATGAACTGACGGCTCCATTTCGATCGATAAAAGCGTATTCGTGATTACCAACTGTGGTACCATTCCCTCTGACAAATCCTATTCTAAAAAATTGTCTTTGCGCCTGACTCAGTTTTTGAATTTCAAATCCCAAATTGTTATTTTCACTTGCTGTAAACCAGTAAAGCGTCACATCTTTTCCATTCAAGCGATAACCGAAATCCGTCAACTCCACTGGTACCGGTTGCAGACTTTTTTCCCACCGATTAACGATGGCATGAATCCAGGGAGAGTAACTACGTCCCGTATTTCCTGTATGCGGCGGACTGTATGTGTCATTACCACCACAGAAGATCGTTGCCTCCCGCTGATTAAGCCAGGTATCCGGATGGTCTTCACTGCTTGCACTACGTCCGATTAAATCGGAATTTGCTGTATCCATCGAATTATCTGGCATGCCGTTATCCACGAACCAAAAATATTCATTGTCCAGTTGCGAATCATCACTCGTCCAGGCAATTGAATTATGAAAATCAAACGGCACCACATTTTTCAGCGGATAATCTTCGAACTGATCCGTACCAGTTGGATTGTATTGATGCAACCAGTCTTCGCGCAACCAGCGAGCAAACTCACGGCAATTGTTCGCCGCGTCCGCAGAGAGCCAAACCATCGGTGGGGCCTGCATGGCAATAAACAGAATGTTTGGATGTTCCACAAAAATATTGAGCATACCCCGGTATGCACACTTCAACTGCGCCAATGAAGCGCCAGCACCGCTCCAATTACCGGCTGACCAGTGTGTGTTCGTGTAGCTGTCAGATACTGCACCGCTTGAATTCAGATAAGTGAAATTGTTCGTGCCATTATCCGAATAAGGCGTGCCGCCGATAACATTGCCAAAGCCATTGTTTTCAGTACCGCCGTCGTAATGGGTATCATTATGACTTACATTCGAGCCGGGATAACACGGTTTGAACATGATGATGTCCATCAGCTCAGCGTTAAATTCATAATAGTTCAACATGAAATCCCGATAATCATCGTCGATTTGTTCGCCGATGGTCGGTCCACCGTTCTGGGCAGGACCTTCGTAACGGTAAAAATGATCATCGACGGGAATCCCCAATTCGCGCTGAAATCTTTTGTACCAATGCCGATAATCCGTGTAATTATTCTCGTATTGATAAGTCGTCCGGATACGGCTATGCAGCGCGTAGCCCAATCCCTCAAGTCCGCTTATCAGACCGTCATTCAATAAATTTGCGCCGCACGAATGATGAAAAAAATTGAACACATGTTCGCTGATGTTGTCCGGTGTTGAAAAGTCGGGATTAGCAAATTCTTCCTGAAGTAATGAGTTTTGAGCGTCCAGAGAGAAGTTAGCGATCAGGGAAAAAATAATTAGAAAAGCACATACATTTTTAAAATGCATCTTATTCTCCTTTTTTATTTATGCTGCAAATTGACATCTCTATAAAATAATAACAAAAATATTAATTATCAATACTTTAATTTATAATTTTAGAAATGGTTCTATGTGCTTTATTTGCCACAAAGCCACCAAGACTCGAAGTTACACAAAAAAAACACAAATCTATGGTTTTTCATAATAAGGACTTAATTATTTTTCTAATATGATGGATTCATAAATTCTCTTAAATGATAAGATCCTGGGCTATTTAATGTTATTTTGAAACAAATAATAAAATTCATTTTTAATAAGATAGCGAAATGCCTTCGAGACATTGTGGCTATCGTTACAAATTTTATTTCACAGAAGTTTTTCCTTGCAATTGTATATTTAAATCATATATTAGACGTTTGTGTTTTTATTATACCCTACTGGAGAGATGAAATGGAAATTAATATACTGATCGGTATCATTGTGCTTGTATTAGCCTACAGCATTTTAGTCGCGCTGGTACTGTGGAGCCGACAAACTATCGAAGCAATTGATAAATATAATTTAGGTTCTTTACGAGAAATATTAAGCGAATTACGCCATGGCAACAGAAAAGACACCAAAGCATAAAATTACCACTGAACTATCGAGGGAATTAAATCTATTCCACATTACCATGATGGGCGTTGGTATGATGATCGGTGCCGGTGTGTTTCTGGGAATAGGAAACGCTGTTGGTGTCGCAGGTCCCGGTGGTGTCGTGCTTACTTTCGCCTTGAATGGTCTTTTGGCAATTTTCACTGCCATGTCTTATGCGGAATTGAGTTCAGCCGTTCCCCGTGCTGGCGGAGCGTATAATTTCGCCAGAATCGCATTTGGGCGCGGACCCAGTTTTATAGCCGGTTGGATGGAATGGTTTGCATCCAGTGTTGCCGGCAGCGTTTATTGTCTTACTTTTGCCATTTACACGCTGCATTATTTAGAACAATTGGGCTTGCTCAACTGGCTTCCTTTTACTGAATTTTATTCCACAAAAATTGTTGCTTTTCTCATTGCTGTGGTCTTTATTTACATCAATTACCGTGGCGCATCAGAGACCGGAAAAACCGGTGCGTTTTTTACCCTTGGCCAAACTATTACCTTGGGTGTGATCGGAATTGTTGGTATCGGTGTTGCGATGGCTGATCCGAGCCGCCTCACCAACTTTGAACCATTTATGCCAAATGGCTGGGACAAGCTGCTCATTACAATGGGGTTCACATACGTTGCTTTCGAAGGATTTGAGGTTATTGCGCAGGCAGGAGATGAAACGATTGAACCACGGAAAAATATTCCCAAAGCCATGCTTTATTCCATTTTTATAGTTGTGACCACCTACATTCTGGTATCTTTTGCTGCTGTCGTCGGCGTTAAGGAAGGAAGTCCGGGGGTAGAAGGCGCTGTTTGGGAATGGATCGGCAGTTTTAATGAAAAAGGATTTGGCATGGCTGTTTCGCGTCTCATGCCCTATGGCGGTTTTCTGGTAACGATTACTGTGATATTTGCATCCACATCCGCCTTAAATGCTACCATTTTTTCAGCGACTCGCGTCTCCTATGCTTTAGGCAGAGACAGGATGTTGCCGGGTATTTTCTCAAAAATTTCAACTAAACAAAAAACCCCGTACATCGCGCTGTTTTTTTCATCGCTGATTGTCATCGTGGTTGCCATATTCTTGCCCACCATGGATGTTGCCTCCAGTGCCAGCATCATGTTTCTATTTTTATTCTTTACCGTGAATATCAGCGTCATTAAAATCCGAAAATATATGTCAGATGAACTTGTTTATGGTTACATTATGCCGTTGTTTCCCTTAACTCCGATTCTGGCAATATTTTTTCAAGCGTTGTTGGCAGTATGGTTAATTCACATGAGTTATATCGCCTGGATCGTTGCGCCGGCGTGGATTTTTTCCGGTATCTTGATTTATTGGATGTATTCGAAAAAACGTGCCGTTGCCACACACGACGAGATTGTTGTTCTGGAAGAAGAAGAGGCTCCTGAAAAGAAACGTTACCGGATCATGGTACCTGTTGCCAATCCTGACAATGCTTTAAAATTAGTGGGAAACACGTTCAAATTGTCCGGCGCCAAAGACGCTTTAGTTGAATTGCTGCACATGGTTCCGATACCGGATCAAGTCCCTTTATCCGACGCCCAAAGGTACACACTCAAAGGCAAAGAAGCGGTGACCGAAGCCATGCTTTATCTAACACCAAAATTTCCAATCACCACCACCATTCGCTACTGCCGAAATGTGGCTCGCGGAATCATTATGGCAGCGCGTGAAAAACATACTGACTTGATCATCATGGGAGCACCGGAAAATATCTCTTACCGAAGAGGCTTTATTTTTGGGAGCACGATTGATCCAGTGATTGAAAAAGCACCCTGTAACGTGGTTGCGTTTAAAAATTGTAAAAATATCGATTACCACAAAATATTGGTGCCTTTTGGCGGCGGACCGAATAGCATATTTGCTTTGGAGGTTGCTTCAATATTGATGCACGAAGAAGGAAATATCGTTCCCTTGAACATTGCCAGACCGGGTCAGCCAACGCGGGATATTGAGGCCTTTCTCGAGCATGCGGGTAAATTACGTCACATTAAAAAAATCTCTCCCAAATACATCGTGGCGAAAAATTTTGTGGAAGCGATTGTAAACGAAGCCAATGAAGGAAATTATGATCTGGTGGTCATTGGTGCTACGCGGGAAAAATTTCTCAAGAAAATGATACGCGGCTCACTCCCTGATGAAGTCGCCCACCATATCAACAAACCACTGGCAATAGTAAATGCTGTGGAAGGTTTTAAATCAATTATGAAAAAAATAATTTGACCGGAGTGATCTTTGTCCAAATTATTGGATCCTTTCTTTCAGCAATTTAAAAAAGGAAGAAAAATCTACATTCCCGCCCGATAAAATAATCCCAATTCGCTTTCCGTTTAAACTCTTCCTTTGTGCCAAAAGGGCGGCAAACGGTACTGCTGATGAAGGCTCGATAATAATTTTCATCCGCTCAAAAATGAGTTGCATCGCGCTGATAATTTCCCCCTCTGTCACTGTGATAATGTCATCCACAAATTTTTGAATAATAGGAAACGTTTTCTCTCCCAGAGCAGTCTTCAATCCATCCGCAATTGTGTTCGGATTTTCGGGCGGGATGATTTTACCGGCTTGCAGCGATTGATAAGCATCATCCGCATTTTTGGGTTCGCCGGCAATGACTTTGATTTTTGAATGAATTGATTTCACGGTTATCGCTGTCCCGCTGAGTAATCCGCCGCCACCGACCGGCGCCATGACAACATCTAATTCTTCAACATCGTCCAATAGCTCCAGTGCAGCAGTTCCTTGTCCGGCGATGATCCGGTAGTCATTGTAGGGATGAATGAAAGTAGCGCCTGTTTCCCCAATGATCCGCTCGGCGGTGGTTTCTCTGGATTCCAGCGTTGGCTCACAAAACGTGATCAGCCCGCCATAATTTTTCACTGCCGCCACTTTGACAGGCGGGGCATTAGACGGCATGACAATGTGAGCGTTGATTCCGCGCATTCGTGCAGCCAATGCCAGCGCGGCGGCATGATTTCCCGAAGAATGGGTGACCACTCCTTTTTGCGCTTCCTGTTCCGAAAGATTGAATACTGCATTGCAGGCGCCGCGGAATTTGAAGGCACCCACTTTCTGGAAATTTTCGCACTTGAAAAACAGTTCCGCGCCAGAAATTTCATTCAGCGATGAACAATTCAGCACCGGCGTTTTGTTGATCGTTTTTCTGATTTTTTGGTGCGTTTTTTGAATGTCTTTTAGTGTTGGAGGTTGATTCATTTCTTTTTTTTATCCTGAATTCTTCATAACGTAGCAGCAGGCTACTAACAAATTATATTCCAAACGCAAAGCCGCAGAGAACGCAAAGTTTACCAAGTTACTTATTTTTTCTTTGCGGGCTTGGCGACTCTGCGTGAGCTTTTTTAATCATTTTAAAAAAGTGCCGTTTGGCGTAAAATATTTCTAACAAAGAACTCTCAAAGATGAACAAAGTGTCTTCAGTTAATAGTTAAATTTTTGCCATGAAAACGCCGAGATTCCAAAGAAGATAACTATTCATCAATCGAGAGTTGGACTAACTTAGCACTTACTCCCTCCACTAAATTCAACTTCCGCGACAATTCCTCGTGCTTCTCTTTGTCACCGACTAATTCCAAAAAAAGCAAGCCACTTTCGCTGCACTCGTCCAATGTTCCCTGATGCAGTCCGAGCCGTGTTTTTATGTAACAGCCCCAGGCGGTCAAAATTTGCTGAACTTTGGTGGCGGATTCTTTTCTGCTATTCACTAAAATAAGCATTACATCTCGTTTCATGTCTAATTCTCCTCTGATTTTTATTTTCTATGCTCACATTTATTCCTGATCCAAAATCATCGACAGGGAAATGCGCCCGCTTTCCGGCTTTACGGAGATGACTTTGACGCGCACATTCTGTCCCACACTCACCACCTCGATCGGGTGTTTCACATAGCGCTTTGCCATTTTACTTCTGTGCACCAGTCCGTCATTTTTCACGCCGATATCGACAAACGCGCCAAAGTCCACCACATTTCTCACGGTGCCGGTTAAAATCATTCCTTCTTTCAAATCCTCTAATTTCAGCACATCCCGGCGGAAAATCGGTTTGGGCAGTTCGTCGCGCGGATCGAGATTCGGTTTTGCCAAACTTTCGATGATGTCTTCCATGGTCGGCACGCCGGTACCGCAGATTTCAGCCATCTGCTCGACGGTGACTTTTTTCTCCTTCATCCGCGCTTCCAGCAATTCTCCGTTGCCCCTGACCGTAGCACTGTCCAACTCAAGTTCGGCTAACAATTTCTCAGCCGCCTCGTAAGATTCCGGATGCACCGCAGTCATGTCAAAAAAGCGGTCCGCGTTGGGGATTCTCAAAAATCCGGCGCTCTGGGTGAACGCCATATCGCCCATTCCCTTCACTTCCTTCAATTGCTGCCGGTTTTTAAATGAGCCTTTTTCATCTCTCTCTTTGACAATATTTTCAGCAACCCGGCTGTTGATTCCGGCAACGTATTTCAACAACGCCGATGAAGCGGTGTTCAAATTCACGCCCACATAATTCACGCAGGACTCCACTACCTGATCCAGCATTTTAATCAACTGTGCCTGATTTACATCATGCTGATACAGCCCAACGCCGATGGACTTGGGATCAATTTTCACCAGCTCGGATAACGGATCGAGCAGCCGGCGGGCAATGGAAATGGCGCCGCGCATGGACACGTCCAAATCAGGAAATTCCTGCTTTGCCAGTTTCGATGCCGAGTAAACTGACGCGCCGGCTTCATTGACAATAATGTAGGACAAATCTCCGTCGTAATTTTCAATCATATCGATGGCTAAACTTTCGGTTTCCCGGGATGCGGTGCCGTTGCCGATTGCAATGACCTGGACATTGTGCTGCTTCACCAGTTCCAGCAATTTCTCTTTTGCTTCCCCCCACTGGTTCTGCGGCGGATGAGGATAAATCGTTGCGCCTGCTAAAAATTTGCCGGTTGAATCGATGACAGTGACTTTGCTGCCAGTACGAAATCCCGGATCAATTCCCATGATGGTCGCACCGTGGATTGGGGGTTGCAGCAACAGATTTCTCAAATTCCTGGCAAAAATGTCAATCGCATGTTCGTCCGCTTTTTCGGTCAACTCACTGCGCATCTCCCGTTCCAGTGACGGTGCAATCAATCGGGAAAAGCTGTCCCCGATGGCGGTTTTGAGTTCGGGAGCGAAAGGAGAATTTTCGTTTGTCAAATACATTTTTTCGATCTCACGAATGCACAAATCTACTGGCACATCAATGCTCACCTTCAAAAAGTTCTCTTTTTCACCGCGATTGATTGCCAATATTTGATAGGGCTGGATCGATTTTAGGGATTGGGAAAAATCAGCGTAAACCTCATAATTCCCATATTCCTCTAACACTTTGGCTTCCGATTGCACCGCGCCTTTCTTCCGGAAAATGGATCGCATCTGTTTCCGGACATCCGCATTATCCGAAATCGCTTCCGCGCAAATATCCCTGGCGCCAGCCAATGCTTCATCAGGCGAGTTTACTCCCTTTTCTTCATCCACAAAAGACGCAATTAACGCGTCGTAATCCTCGATATCTGTCTCCAGCTTCAGCATCAGATTTGCCAATGGCTCCAGACCTTTTTCTTTTGCTACTGTTGCCCGGGTGCGTTTTTTTGGTTTGTAAGGCAGGTATAGATCCTCCACCTCCTGCAATTTGGTGGCAGCCAATATTTTTTCTTTGAGCTCCGGCGTCAGCTTGCCTTGCTTCTCAATGGAATGAATCACTGTTTCCTTGCGCGCATCCAGTACCCGCAGCGTGCGAATCCGGTCCTCGATGGAGCGAATCTGTTCTTCGTTCAAATTCCCGCTCATTTCCTTGCGATACCGTGCGATAAACGGAACGGTGTTGTCAGTGTCCAATAACTCAACCGTTTTGTGAACCTGCCAGACTTTTAGTCCGAGTTCATTGGCAATCGTTTCAAAATGTTTCTCATCACTCATAATTGTTTCCTATCACCTGTTTCGGTTTATAAATTTGATAAACGAAAAATTAAATCCCAAAATTCTCACAACCTGTTCAATATTCATCCTGAAATTTAACATTTTTTCAAAAATTTGCAAGCGATTTATTTTTACGATTTCTGCTTGACACAATAAAATTAAATGATTATATTTCAGAAATTGATTTCACAGTCCATGCTCGTTTTGTGCGAACAATTATGAACGGAGGCAAAAATGAAACCAATACATGTCATTCTCTATACATTGCTGACCCTGCTACTTGTCTTTATTTTATTTGTATTTCTGGTTTTCGTCATCATCAAAGGTGTGACGGCAACCAAACCTTCTGTTAGTTCAAATTCCACATTAATCATTAATATTAACGGTGACATCCCGGAATATCAGCCTGAAGGCGGTTTGCCGATCAAGAGCAAAAAGTCAACGACCATCAAAACGATCGTTGATAATATTGATAAAGCCAAAGTTGATGATCGGGTTAAAGGTATTTTACTTCGAGTCAACATGAATTTTATGGGCTGGGCAAAAATTGATGAAATCAAAAATAAGCTCGATGATTTTAAACAATCGGGTAAATATGTCATTGCGTACTTAGGCAGTTTTGTTTCAGAGAAGGAATACTTTCTTGCCCTGTCCGCTGACAGTATTTTTGCAGTGCCCGGCGGTTTTATGGAAATGAACGGACTCGTCATCGAGACAGTGCACTCACCGGGCATGTTTGAAAAAATTGGAATTGATATTGATTATTATGCATTTGGAAAATATAAATCCCGTTCCGGCGAGTCCATGGGAAGGAAGACGCACACCGAGCCAGTATTGGAAATGCTCAACGATTTGCTGGATTGGGAATACAACCACCTGGTGACTGGCATTGCTGAAAAATTGAACATTTCTTCGGAAGAGGTGAAAGCAACGATTGATAAAGGATATTTCAACCCGGAAAAATTTGCAGAAATCGGATGGATTGACGGCTTGCTTTATGAGGATCAACTGGAGGAGCGACTCAAACAACTTAACGGCATCGATGCGGATCGGGCGTTGAAGGAGGTTACCAATAGTCAATATGCGGGAATAACTATGGAGTCTCTCGGATTGAATAAGGGAAAAAATAAAATCGCGCTCATTTACTCCCAGGGATTGATACAGGAGGGCGATGACTCGTTCAGTCCGCTAAGTATGGGCATGACAGCCGGAACCGATCCTATGATCACAGCGATCAAACGGGCGGCAAAACGCAAATCCGTTAAAGCAATTGTGTTTCGTGTCGATTCGCCGGGAGGCAGTGGACTCGGTTGTGATCTTGTCTGGAGAGAAATCTTAAAAGCTAAAAAAGAAAAGCCGGTAATCGTCTCTATGTCTGATTACGCCGCTTCCGGAGGTTACTGGGTGTCGATGGGCGCTACTGCGATTGTCGCCCAGCCTTCAACACTCACCGGTTCCATTGGTGTCTGGGGAATTTTTCCAAATTTTAGTGGATTCTTCGACAAATTGGGATTAACCGAAACCGTTGTAAAACGCGGTGATCATGCGGACATGCTGCTGGCGATGAAAGAGATGACACCCTACGAACGGAATTTATACCGGGAAAACGTGCGCAGCACCTATGTTGATTTTGTCACTAAAGCTGCTGAATCGCGAGGGATGACTTATGAAAAACTCGAACCCTACGCTCAGGGACGTTCCTGGATGGGCGAACAAGCAAAAAAATGGGGGCTGGTGGACGACTTGGGTGGACTGGAGCGGGCAATCGAATTAGCCAGAGAAAAGGCAGAAATTGACAGCACTGAAGATGTTAAAGTTGTGGTTTATTCGGTTCAGAAACCGTGGTTCGAAAAAGTGCTTTCCGGTGGTGTTTTGTCTTGGCTGGTGAAGGATTTGGATTTACAAAAATTACAAAATAAATGGCAGGAAATAGTACACAACCGGCGACCTTTGATTTGGCCTTTATTGCCGCATCAATTACAGATACAATGATTCAGCCTATTTCTGGTAGTATTATAAATTAAAATCAGCACAAAATTTAGGTGACTCAAACAAAAATGGATTTTACAGAACCTGTAAAAAAATTGTTTGAAACTGGTGAGTCCAAAGACCGATTTCGATTCTTTAACTATGCAGAACTTGGGATTAATGAATCTCATATTCAGCAGTTGATTCATGTTGCAACCAATGAGAAATATTTCTACGATGACGATTCAGATTCACCTCAAAAATATGCAGCTATCCACGCCTGGCATGCGCTGGGACAATTGCACGCTGAAGAAGCGATTGAGCCTTTGATTAGCTTATTTGAAAGACTTAACGATACCTGGATTGATGAAGAAATGCCAGAAGTCTTTGCTGAATTAGGCGAAAAAGCATTGCCGGCTCTGGAAAAGTATCTCGCCGATCCACCTAAAACACTACATGCGCGGATCAATGCTGCGGCCTGTATTGAACAAATTGGTCATAATGATTTAGACTTACGGAAAAAAAGTATTGCTATACTTACAAAGCAGCTTAAAAATTATCGCCAAAACTGGGCAGAGCTGAATGGTTTTTTGATCTATTATTTAACGGACCTGTCTGCAACCGAATCTATTGATGTAATTCGTGAGGCATATCAACAAAATTGTGTGGACTTTTCAATTGCCGGGGATTTAGGCACCGTGGAATATGAACTGGGTTTGTCGGAAAAAGAACCAAGCGTTCAATTATTTGCCGAAGAGATGGGAAAAGAATCGGATAATGACTTCGGAATGGCAATTCCAGAAAGTTTTCAAATTAATCCTGATGATCCCTGTCCCTGCGGCAGTGGAAAAGAATTTAAGAATTGTTGCTTAAATAAATCGTAATCGAATTATGGAACAGATTTTAGATTGGCTAATAGAAAAACCTCCCTACGTGCAATATCGCACCCGGCTTGATTTGTTAAATCAAAAGCCGGGGGAAGTGGGGGCTGTATCAAAAGTCCCGATGCAAGATGTTTAGCCCAATTTGTAGTAGCGAGTTTATGCGCTTTACACAATATATGGTATTTGACGAATAAATTCGTCACTACAAATTAACTTTTGATACAGCCCCACACTTTCTCAAACTTTCGATAATATTTAAATTAACCAATCGGATTTTGTTTTGAAGAACAAAAAATTTATCACCTTAGCCGGTAATATCGGCTGCGGAAAAACCACAGCAGCCAAGCTCATCAGTCAACACTTTGTGTACGAGTTGTTCGATGAGCCGGTGATTGACAATCGTTTTCTCAAATACTATTATGCGGCAATGAACCGATGGTCATTTACATTGCAAATGGAGTTTCTCATCCGGCGTGTAGAGCATCACGAGCTCATCGAGACCGTTCCCAAATCCTGTGTTCAGGATCGTTCGCTCTATGAGGACCCTGAAGTTTTTGCAAAATTTCTGCATGGTTTGGGAAACATGACGGACGATGAACTCAATTTATATTTTGAATATTTTGAGCGGCTGAATCAGCGTCTCATCAAACCCGACCTGATTATTTACCTCAATGTTGATAATGTTGACGTGCTTTTAAAACGTATTCGAAAAAGAGGACGGAAAGAGGAACAAGGTATAACTAATGAGTTTTTGAAAGGACTGGGCGGATATTACATCAGTTTTCCGCAGGTCGTTCAGAATAAATATGGTGTGGATATTTTAACCTTTGATGTGACAGAAACCGATATTCGAAAAAAGGAAGGTAGAGAGCAATTTCTGGATTTGGTAAATAGCAAATTAACGTAATTTCATTAAATAATTTAGCCCGCGAAACACACTAAAAAACACTAAAATTATTTTTCAATTTCCAATTTAGCGTCGTTTTGTGTGTTTCGCGGGTAAGAATTTTTTTCAATTTTTTAGACTTTATGGCCAAACACCATCCCAAACATTATTATTTAAACGACACGGTCTATTTTATCACAGCGCATATTTATCAAAAAAAGACCCATCTTTCCGATCCCCGAAATAAAGAATTGCTGCTGAATATTTTCCGAAAAATTTTGGATGAATTCAATTTCCAACTATTGGCATGGGTTATTCTTGATAATCATTACCATATTCAATTCAAAACAAAATCGGGCGATGATCTTGTCAAAGCCATGCGTCGAATTCATATCAACTGTGCCTATTCACTGAATAAATTGGAGAAAAAAGAGGGCAGAAAACTGTTCCAAAATTTCTGGGACACCTGCATCCGGAATAAAGATGAGTTTTATCGATACTTTAATTACATTCATTATAATCCGGTTAAACACGGAATTGTCGAAGAAATGAGCGAATACCCATTTTCCAGTTTTCACTATTGGCAGGAGCAGAAGGGAAAGTCATGGTTAGCGTCGTGCTTTGACAAATTTCCGATTGAAGATTTTCATGTCAAATACGATGAATTTTCTGATTAGTAGAAACACTATTTTCAGTTAGTGAATTTTAAACCGAATAATTGAGACCCAAAGATGGAAAAACCAAAACCACACCGCGCAACGTTCAGACACAGGTTAGGTCTTTTTTTAGCAATACCGCTGTTCCTTTTTTTTCTGTTATTTCCAATATCTGGTACAATCGAGCCAATTGCTCAACGGACGTTAGCGGTCGCTTTTTTGATGGCATGGCTCTGGATCACCGAAGCGCTGCCGATTCCCGCCACGTCACTGATACCGATTGTCGCCTTTCCTTTATTGAAAATAATGAATACGAAAACAGTTGTTCAGTCCTACGGTGACAGTAATATCTTTCTGTTCATGGGCGGATTTTTTTTGGCGATGTCCATGCAAAAATGGGGTCTGCACCGCCGGGTCGCATTGCATATCATTAAATTTATCGGGATGGGACCGCGGAAAATTATTTTGGGATTTATGTTAGCCACCGCTTTTTTATCGATGTGGATTTCCAACACAGCGACCACCATGATGATGTATCCCATTGGACTGGCTGTTATTTTACAATTGACTTCGCTGAAAACTCAGGAAAACGAATTGCTTTCAGAGAAGGTAAAAACCTCTTTTCAACTGGCATTGATGCTGGGCATTGCTTATGCTGCAAGTATCGGCGGAATCGGCACGAAAATCGGCACGCCACCCAATATCGTTTTTGCTGCCGCTGTCAACTCGTTATTCCCGGATGCTCCGGAAATTGGATTTCTCCAATGGATGAAAGTTGGGCTTCCGCTGGTCGCGGTATTTATCCCTCTGACCTGGCTCTATTTGACGCGAATTGCTCAACCGATCAAAATAAATAAATTTTCCGGTGGCAGAGAGGTTATTGAAAATGAACTGAAAAAACTCCCAAAAATGTCTCGCGGTGAACGCAGTGTGCTTATTATTTTTACGCTCACTGCTTTCGCCTGGATTTTCCGAAAGAATATCGAGCTGGGAACTTTCACCGTACCCGGCTGGTCTAATATGCTTGGTGTGGAAAATTTGGTCAATGACGCAACGGTGGCGATTTTGGCAGCCATTGTGCTCTTTGCTTTTCCGGTGAGTTTAAAAGAAAAGAGCTTTCTTTTGGACTGGGAATGGGCAATCAAAATACCCTGGGGAATACTGTTATTATTTGGCGGAGGTATCGCTTTGGCCTCAGGATTTAAAGTATCCGGTTTAGCAGCCTGGGTCGGACAAAATTTAAGCTTGTTTTCCCACGTACCGTTAATAGTCATGATTTTCATTACTTGTATCATGCTCACTTTTTTAACAGAAGTAACGTCGAACACAGCCACATCAACGATTTTTATGCCAATTTTAGCCGCCACTGCGATTGCGATCGGGATTCATCCATTCGTGCTGATGATACCAGCAACCATCTCCGCGTCATGTGCATTTATGTTACCGGTTGCCACACCACCGAATGCGATTATTTTCGGATCGGGTTTCGTGTCGATTCCCCAAATGGCGAAGAATGGTGTCGGATTGAATTTTATTGGCGTGTTCATTGTCACGTTGATCACCTATTTAATCGCGATTCCTGCATTTGGTATTGTTTTGAGGAGTCTCCCGAGCTGGATTCAATAGAGAAGTGAACTATAGAGTAAGAAAATATTTTAAATCATTTAAAAGCTAATAGCTGAATGCCGACTGCTATGAGCTATTTCAAAAGGAGTTGATAAATTTTCACAATCTGGAGGTAGTTTGAATGAACACAAAGGAATATATTGAAACAGAAGATCGGTACGGAGCCCACAACTATAAACCATTGGATGTCATCATTGAAAAAGGCGAAGGTGTGTGGCTCCATGATGTGGACGGTAAGAAATACATGGATTTTTTAGCTGCGTATTCGGCAGTCAATCAGGGACATTGCCATCCGAGGCTTGTCAAAGTGATGGAAGAGCAGGGCAAAAAACTTGCCTTGACATCCCGCGCTTTTCGAAATAACCAGTGGCCCCTGTTGGCAAAGGAGCTGTGTGAACTGACAGGATACGACATGGTGCTTCCCATGAACTCAGGCGCCGAAGCGGTGGAAACTGCCATCAAAGCGGTTCGGAAATGGGGATACACTGTCAAAGGCGTGGAAAAGGATAAAGCCGAGATTATCACGTGTGATGGCAATTTTCACGGTAGGACAATTACGATCATTACCTTTTCACCGGAGGAACAGTACAAAGAAGGATTTGGGCCGCTAACGCCCGGTTTCAAAATGATCCCTTACGGTGACGCTGATGCTTTGGAGAAAAGTATTACGCCGAACACGGTGGCATTTTTTGTTGAACCGATTCAGGGTGAAGGTGGCGTGGTTGTTCCGCCAGCCGGATTTTTGAAAAAGGCGAAAGAAGTTTGTGAAAAAAACAATGTGCTTTTTGTAGCAGATGAAATTCAGAGTGGTCTGGGACGAACCGGAAAAATGTTCGCCAGCGAGCATGAGAACGTAAAACCAGACGTAGTGACCATTGGGAAAGCCCTGTCCGGTGGCATGTATCCGGTATCAGCGGTGTTGGCTTCAAAAGAGATTATGGGCGTGTTTCAACCGGGAGATCACGGTTCCACTTACGGCGGTAATCCGCTGGGCAGCGCCATTGCACGAGAAGCGCTCAAAATAATCATCGATGAAAAGTTGTGCGAACGGGCGGAAAGCCTGGGTGAATATCTGATGGAGCGACTGCAAAAAATTGACAGTCCGCACGTCGATTTTTATCGGGGTAAGGGCTTGTGGATCGGTATTGTACTGAAAAAAGAAGCCGGTGGTGCGCGACGGTTTTGCGAAGCGTTAATGGAAAAAGGTGTGCTGGCAAAGGAGACGCATTGGAACATTATTCGTTTGGCTCCACCGCTGGTTATTACCAAAGAAGAAATTGACTGGGCACTGGAACGTATTGAGGATGTTTTAAAGATGAAATAATTGATTCGACAGACCCTTCTCCGTTGATTTGGATGAGGGGTCTGTCTCTGATTTCTCCCTGCCGAAATGACATGCCAAAATTTTTTAACCTAATGCGATAAAAAATTATGAACCCTGATGTTTATCTAAAATACAAAATTAAGGCGATATATTTTTGGATATTGTTTATTTTTATTGTGCCATTGAATGGCAGCACCGACGAAATTCTGGAGGCTTTTTCAAGGGCATAAAATTAAATAACCTGTCAAGGACAATCATATTCACCACTCTCAGGGCAAACATATTCCCCCCCTGCAACGGTGGTTTAGCGTTTTTGATTTTAATTTTATCTTATTAATTTGACATCACTGTAAAAAGTTCTTACTTTTTCAATAAATTAAAAAAAAAGCTTGACAAGCAAAATTTTTTTTGTTATATTTACTTTGAATAACAAAGTACATTAATATGACAATAACTTTTTAGGAGAAAATTATGACTGAAAATCAATTGCAACAGGACATTTCAATCATCAAAACAATGATTGAAAAAACGAGAAAAGAGACCGCTGAATCTGGTCATTTATTTATTTTTATGGGTATTGCGGCGGCTTTGTTTGTACTTATTGTCAGTTTGTTGGAAATGTACCATTTGAATCAACTGGTTATTCCGGCAATGATCATTTTGACTGTGCTTAACGGTATTGTCGGATTTTTTGTCGTGAGCAAACCTTTCACGGACGAGAGAGTAAAATCGTATCCAAAAACAGTGGTCTTATGTCTCTGGGTCATTTGTGGCGTGACGCTTTTGATGATCACATTTCTATTCCCCTTTCTCAACGTTTACACATTTCGCGCTGTGGGTACATTGGCTTCACTAATTTTGGGAATCGCTGTCTTTATGACGGGAATCATTTATGAAATGCGGTTCGTCGTTTGGTACAGCCTTGTTTGGTGGGTCGGTGCAATTTTGATGGCCATAAGTGAAAATCCCTACCGCTTCTTAATTATGATTGCTGTCATCATAATTGGTTGGATTTTACCTGGCATTATTATGAATAAAAAATACAATAGGAGCATGAAAAATGAAGCATGAAATAATTCTTCAATTCGATCCACTGATCCATGCTCCGATTCGTTTGGCGATTCTGTCGATTCTGATTTCAGTTGACAGCGCAAATTTTACGTATTTAAAAGAAGCAACAAACACGACCGACGGCAATTTGAGCACACATTTGACCAAACTCGAATCTGCCAGCTATATCTCAATAGAAAAAATGTTCAAAGGAAAAAAGCCGCAGACAATTTGCGCGCTTACAGAAAAAGGGAGAAATGCTTTCCGCCAATATCTCGATCAATTGGAGTCCATGGTGAAATCACAAAAAAACGTAGACAAATAAATCAGGAGAATGAAATGCATACCAAATCCCTAAAAATATGCTTGACACATTTCTTTGCAATAATTTCAATCTTGAGTTTCCAAACAGAAAATTTAATCGCACGCAATAGTATCGATTTAACTCAAAATTTCAACCTTACAGCACCGCAAACATCGGAAACACAATTTTATATTATGAAATCAGAAAATAGCAGTTACAATTTGGATGGCAAAAAGACCGGAACACATATTTATACACTTTTCATCCAATGGAATACTGCTGAAATAAAACAAGAGAACAAAGAATTTACCTGTCATAAATTCTTTTTTCAAAAAAATAAAAATGAGCGCGTAACGATTCCTGCATTAGAAAATTACCGCTACTCGTTCACCGGCGGAATTGACGAACAACAGCAGGTGTTTGGCATTGACCATAGCAAATTTGAGAATCTAAAAAATTCAAACGGACAGCCAATTCCCCAGGATCAGTCATACCACATTTATAACTGTTTTATCGATTTTCACGCGTTCTGTAATGTATTCGCAGAACCGACTGAGGAAGGAAACGGGATTCAACATTTGTCCGAAATTGGAGATAAAATTATTCACGAGGCCGCCCATTCCGAAGCACCGACGCATTTAGGAAAAAATATTGCCGATGGATCATTCTTCAAAAATGGTGAGATTACCCTCCGGTTCACAGGGGTCGGATTGGTTAATGATTTAAATTGTGCAATCATTGGCCTTAATTCAGGGGAAAGTTCGTTTAAAATGATCATGGACATCGCACCTGAAATTAGAGTTATCACCGTCGGGGGTTCGCGTTATCGGGGAGAAATTTACAAAGACCTCGCTTCACATTGGGTGCAAAAAGTCAGCTTCAATGAAGTCGTCATCAGCGAGACCACAATGCCGGTCCCGCCGAACAAAATAAACATGGTCGTTCAGCGGGAAATTGATATATCCAATGTTGGGCAGAATGAATTTTTCGTTTTCTGATTCGCCGAGAGATTTATTTGAAAAACAGTAATTTTAAATTTCATCATCATAACTACTGAACGGCACCCAACTACTTTTTTCGGTGCTGATGACTGTGCTGTAGGAATGCAGCATGCCGAAATTAGACACACGGACAGAGTACCAGTCAATGTCCTTATTTCTCGCCAACGCATCTTTGATTTCATCGGTCATTTCCACACTGGACTTTTTATCCGTGTGAACTTTATTGATTATCCATTCCTGGTCTTTTTCGGATAAAAAGGAATAGACCGGAGCTAATGCATGCTTGTCAACGATCTCGACTAAATCTTCGGGATAGACATTCTTTTTAGACTGAATTTCTATTAAGACATGACTCAACTGCCCAAATAAACCGCCGGGTTTATCCACTGCCGAGCCCGGGTAGGTGGTAATGCAAGGTATTTCCATTTTAAATGTAATTAACGGCTCTCTACCGGCAGAGGTCACTTTGGCGGAATAGGAACACATATATTGCACTAGACATTTTTCCTTGGAAACGGGCGTTGTTTTTTCAATGAAAAAGGGATAATCAAAATCAACTTTGACAGTTGTTGCGTTGAGTTCTTTTAAATAATCTAAAATATTGACGCGTAATGTTTTCGTCCCGATGCGATTACGGTGCTGGTGTAAAATTTGGATAAATTTATCAATCCACCGCGCTTCAAATTTTTGCATTATTCTGGCGTCAATGGAAATTTTCGCTACTGTATCCTGACCCTGCTCGTTTCCTTTTGCAATAACCTTCATCGGAAACGGTAAATCCTTCATACCGACATCGACTAAAAACTTCTTTGTATCTACCATAACTTCTCTCTCCTTATCATAAAATAACTCATCAACTATTAGTCATTCAGAATCATCGTCTAAATATATGAAAATTGCACATTTTAATCAAGAGAATTGTCAGATAATTTTTTTTCACAGATAAAAATGTTTGAATTATCAGAGGAGGTCAGCATTGATTTCAATGAATCAAAACGATAACCATCGCCACAGAGAGACAGATTTAATGGAAAGAGCCCGCTTTTAAAAGGATAAAATAAAGTGATATTGAAGTTATGTGAAAAGGAGGTATTGAAAAGCGTTATTCCAGTTCTTTTTTAACAGTATCCAGCAACTCAAACTCGGCAATAGGTTTTAATAATGTTGTCCGTCCATCAATTTTTTTATTACTGTTAACGAGATCCGCATTACCCGTCATAAAAACAATGTTCACAGTATTTAATTTGTTAATTTCAAATGCTGCTTCAATCCCGCTCAATTCACCTTGCAATTGAATATCCATTAATATTAAATCGGGTTTCATCAATTGTATTTTTTCTATTGCTTTCTCACCGGAGTGAACGATATCCAACACTTCATACCCATTCTTCATCAATGTTAATTTTAAATCAAGAGCAATGATGTGTTCATCTTCAACAATAATTACTTTTGGCTGATTCATTTTTCTCCCCCAAAGAATTATGAAGTGAAAATCGAGATAAATTGTTGATAGAATATAAAGGATAATTCATAACGCAATAAAGACAAGCCGACATATCGGAAATGAAAAATATTTCTGCCAATTTAAAGAGAGTTTATTATTTGTAAGAAAATTGGAGTGATGTCCCCCTTGGAAATGCAGTTTACTTAAGCCCCCTTGTGTTACTGTCAAATCCACTATTAGCCATACAAAATAAATCTCCGAAATACCGCTTCTTTTTTTTTAAAAGATAACAAACACTATACTTATATTATACATTAAATCCAAAATATTGAAAATTATTTTATTTTTTAAATATTTTTACTTGTGTTTTGGGTGAAACGATAATATGAAGTATAATAATGTGAAAAATCATTTTATCAAATTTATTACCGCGCTATCTTTTTTAAAGCATAGACTTGATAATAATAATCAATTTTCTTTTTTAAATTTCAGCTATCAGTCAGCTCAGTAAATTCCCCCACTTTGCGGACAAAAATATAGACGATCAAAATACCCAGAATGGAATGAGCAGCCAGCATAAACCAGACATATTCCGGGTGACCCAGATTTCGGAAATAACCGTACAAAGGCGTGTAAATAACTCCACTAAAAGCCCCGATCCCGATTGCTAAAAAATTCGTTCCCATATAAAGTCCGGCTTTTTCTTTGGGCGCAAGCCAGGTAATGTATTCCTGTATCCGCGGCGATGATGTCATTTCGCCGACAGCAAAGAAGACGATTCCCAAAAATACCCAGCTCGTTGAACCGACACTGGCATAACCAAGAATAAAAAAGCCCACTGCTGCGATTAACAATCCGAATGAAAACGTGGGGATTGCTTTGAATTTTTCAGCAATTCTCGAAACAAAAATCTGCAAAATCATAATAACGTAACCGGTGTGAGAAATACTTTCACCCAATAATCTGCGTGTTCCATTTTCATCTGTATGTGAAACAAAATTTGCAACGCCTTTTCCAAACACAGCTCTCACGTTTTGGTAAAGCTGAACAGTATCCAAATTGCGGTCCACGTACATCGCCAACAAATTGAAAAACGCCCACAGCGGAATCCAGAAAAATACGCCGATAATGATGAGAAAGGCGAGGAATTTGACATCGGAAAGCGCGACACCCATGTCCTTAAATTTTTGAGATAGTGATCCCGCCTGAATTTCTCGTTCCGGTTCTTTGTAGAATAGGATGGTAATGATCAGCATAACCCCAATTGAAATGGCTGCCGCGATAAATGCATAGTTCCATGAAATCGCTCGCAATCTGCCCATAACAATCGGGCCGAACGATGCACCAACGTTGACCATCGCATAAAAAATACCAAATCCGAGCGTTTTGTTGGTGCCATCGGTTGTTACGCGAACAGTTCCGGAAATCAACGGCTTAAAGATGCCCGCCGCCAATCCGATGCTGAGCATGGTCAGGGCAATTCCTGAAAAAGACTTTGTGATAATCAACAATAGAATCGAAGGAAGATAGGCTAAATAGGACACAATGAGTACCTTTTTAAAACCATATTTATCGGCGAACGTTCCGGCAAAAACAGGAATCACGTAAGAAAATAATAAAAAGATCGTTTGAATAATGCCGAGTTGGGCTTTGGTGTAACCCAAATATTCCATATAAATACCAAATCCCAGATAAATCCCATAATAGGCGAATCGCTCCAATACCTCAATCGAATTTGCCACCCAGAATACCGGCGGGAAAGGCGTTCTCTTTTTCATGTCTGGCCTCTTTCAGTTTTCGAATTAATAATTTAAAAAAAATTGCGCCATGAATAATAGAATATGAAAATAATTGCCTTAAATATCAAGCAAAAAAGTTAAATTTTTTTGAGAAATTGAATATAAATTTGAGTTGAAAAAATCATATCAAGACTCATCGCCGCAAAATCTGTTTTCCAATTCTTCCAAAGTTTTCGGCCAATCATCTTTAAGCAGCCGAGAAATACCCCGATCCGCGTATAATTTTCCGCCAGTCTGACATGTGGGGCAGTAATTGGTTTCATTTTCAGCGTAACGAATGCGCTGCACTTTCGTTCCACAGACAGGACAAGGCTCTCCGTATTTACCGTGCACTGCCATTTTTTTGTGAAACGCGGTGACTTTGTCAGGAAAGCCTTCTCCGACTTCATTACGAAGGCGATCTGTCCATTCGCTCAAAACGTGTTTTGTTACCTCAAATAACTGCTCAATCTGTTGGTCGCTCATTTTTTGACTGAGTTGAAGCGGTGATAGTTTTGCCTGGTGCAAAATTTCATCCGAAAAGGCATTTCCGATTCCGCTGAACAACCACGGATCGGTCAATGCTCTTTTTAATGTATGATTCACGGCAATTAATCGAGTCCGAAATTGATCCAATGTTGCCTCAAAAATTTCAAGCCCGCCCTGATCAAAGCGACCCAAATTATCTTCACCTTTAATTAGATGGATCGAGGCGCGCTTCTTGGTTCCCGCTTCAGTGAACACCAAAGTACCACTGGAAAAATCGAACGCGGCAAGTCCGACACCTCTCGGAACAATTACGCCTTTTTTCGCCACTGCAATCTTCCGGCAACCATCAAATGAAAGATCATAAATAATTCATCAGGAAAAACACACACAATTCTTTTCCCCATCCGGCGAAATTCAATTACTTCTTTGTTATGAATTTCATTGATCGGCGGGTCAAAGGTACGCAGCACAAATGGATGGGCAATCCGGGATTGGAGCAAAATTTTTCCCTTTAAATAATGATTTAAACGCTCGATGTAAATGGTGATGTCCGGATATTCTGGCACGAGATTCCCTTTTTATTTTAAGTGCGACAATAATAAGTATCCATTTTTTACAAATATTTTTTCCAAAACAGATATTTCCTTTGACATTTTGATATTTTTTTTGTATTATTTCAATTGAAATCATTTAATATTATCAACGGAGGTGTAATGAAAAAAAATCTGCTGATTGGAATTGTGGTAACATTCTTTCTGCTGTTAATTGTGAGTTGCCAAAAAGACAATTATGAAAAAAGATTTTCCCAGTTCAATAAAAAATTTTTCGCAAAACATGTTCCTGAATTCCCTGATTCGCGATTAGCGACGATGAAGGACATTAAAGAAAGTCAGCAAAAATATTTTGAGGAAAATAATGCCAAGCTACAATTTCTCTATGATCTCAACGGCAACGGAACGCCGGAATATATCATTTGCGGTGTGTCAGATTCCATTTTAACCCGAGGTGAGAGAAGACCGTTTTTTGCTGCTATTTTCGAGCAAACTGAACAAGGCATCGAACGCCAATATCTTCAGGGTTTGAATCTGTGTCCGGTAAACTTAGAAATTAATGAAACGCCGGAAAGAACCGGTGTTGTGCTGTACTTTAAGTTTTTCAGCGATTTCGCTGCTGAAATTTATTATCAAGATGATGAATATCATTTGGACAAATGGTATATGAATAAAGATTAAGAGCAAAAATGTCCTGATTTGAAAATGCGTGACAAAGACTTAATTGTAAAATCAACAGTTTTATTTAATTGCGGCTAAATGATGTCAATAACATACAAATTTGATCCTGCACATTCATCACCACCTGCACACTGCAGAGGAAATTGTTGAACATCGTTGAGAACACCAGCGGCTCACCATCCGCCGAAATAGCATACCCGGATAAGCAGCGCACATTGGAAATCGTACCTGTTTTTGCAAACACTTTTCCTTGTGCGATGGTGCCTTTCATGCGGTAACCAATGGTGCCATCAACTCCGGCAACAGGCAGTAAGTCCCGGTATATTTGACCAAACGGATGATAATACATTCGCCGGAAAATGTTAACGATGTGAGCCGGTGAAATATAATTATATCGCCCCAATCCGGAACCATCCATAAAACGATAGCTTTCATCTTCCAAACCAAAACGCTGCAACGTTTGGTGTAAAACCTTTTTGCCTTCCGAAAAAGTACCGGACTCGCCGAAATGCGTGCCCATGAGTTTGATCATATTTTCTGCGTAAAGATTTTGTGACTCTTTCATTAATATTTTCAGGACTTCAGAAAATGGCATCGAGAAATGGGAAAAAAGGTAGGAACATTTTGTGGTATCAATTTTTTCTTCCAAATCATCAGCATCCAAAGAATTTCCTGTCACCGGGATTCCTAAATTTTCTAATTCTTGTTTGAATGCAGCAGAAAAATAAAGGGTCGAATTGTGAATTGACATCCGTTGGCTGACGCTATCGCCAGGTTTTATCTTTCCGCTTGCGGTTATTATATTTGTATTCACTGCCCGGTCGAATTCAATGTCCGTATCTTGCTCATCGATGTCCAGATTTACTTCAATGGTGACGTAATCAATAGCAGGCTCTGTTGCGAAATGAATTTCCTTACCGAGGCTGTCCGTTTGAATGCGTACCCTGAGATAATTTTCATTAAAATTCAATCCGCTAATTTCTGCAGCGTAAGAATATGGCAGGTTATCCACTGTCCAACCGTAACCGATGTGTTCGTCGTCAAAAATGTCATCCACACCGATAATGTCGCCTTCGATGCGGTGAATTCCCTTTGCTTTCAAAGAATCCGCCCAGGATCGAAATACATAACAACTGTCCTCGTTTTCACAAAAGCGGTATCCGATAGTGGGATCGCCGCTCCCGATGATCACCAGATCGCCTTTTAATGTGCTATCCTCAACAACCCCGGTTGTAAATATTCGTGTTTCGTAACGGAACTCAGTCCCAAAATTAAGCAATGCTGCGGCGGACGTGGGGATTTTTTCATTGGAAGCCGGCATCATCAGCGTATTGGCATTGTGCTGATACAGAATTTCTCCGGTTTTTGCGGACTGTACCATGACGCCTACCAGTGCAGTTTCCAATTCCGGAATCGAAATGTGACGGTCAAGTTGCAAGGCTAACTGTTCCTCTGCTGTCTTCACATGATGTGGCTGATAGGTTCCGGCACAGCCGGTAATGAGCAGTAAAAGGATGCAGAATCCGATTCGTTTTGCTTTTCGTTTCATAGAAAACACCTCAACAAAGAATTCAAATTTATTCAATCATTATATTTTCTGATGCAACTTCAGGGTTACCATCGAATCAAAATTGATCCCCAGGTAAAACCAGAACCAAACGCTACCAAAACAACGTAATCTCCCGCTTTGATTTTACCAGTTGATAACGCTTCATCGAGCGCAATGGGAATTGAAGCCGCTGTTGTGTTGCCATATTTGTGGATATTACTGAAAACCTGGTCCATTGTATAATTGAACCGTTTCGCGACTGCTTCGGTGATGCGTTGATTTGCCTGATGCGGAATAACCAGTTTCACCTGGTCCGGAGTAACATTGTTCGCCTCAAGACATTCTTCGATGGCTGAACAAAATTTTACCACCGCGTGTTTGAACACCTGCCTGCCATTCATGTATGGATAAATGCTGCCGTCTTCCAGCATTTCAGACGTTAAGCGTGGTATATGTAAGCCCCCGGGATTTTCGATGAACAATTCTTTGGCGAACCGACCATCGGCATGTAAATGTGAAGAGAGAATTCCGCGCTCAGCATCGTCGCTGGGTTCAACAATCGCCGCACCGGCGCCATCACCGAACAACACAGCCACATCCCGTCCGCGCGTGTTTAATTCCAAACCGGTGGAGTGAACTTCGGCACCCACGACTAATATTTTTTTGTACACACCGGTTTTAATATACTGATCCGCAATAGATAGCCCGTAAATAAAACCGGTACACTGATTGCGCACATCCAGCGCCGGAACGCCGGGGATGCCCAGTTTCTCCTGCAACAGCACGCCTGATCCGGGAAATTGGTATTCAGGGCTTAACGTCGCAAAAATGATGAAGTCGATATCCTCGGCGGACAAATTCGCTTTTGCCAGCGCCTTTTTCGATGCTTCCAATGCCAGACCTGCTGCGCCGATTTCTTTGTCCACAAAACGCCGTTCCACAATACCAGCCCGTTCCCGAATCCATTCGTCGCTGGTATCCATTATTTTTTCCAGATCAAAATTCGTTACCACCTTTTCCGGCACATAAAATCCGGTTCCGCTGATCTTCGCTCGTGTCATCTATTTCTCCTCTGATGGCTAAATAATTCAATCCAATATAGTAACAAATAGTAAAAAAGTCAAGGTGAAAAGGTGACCGCAGAAGCTCAAATCAGAACCACCTTATTGCTCGGAGCAATTTAGCTAAAATATTTTTGCAACACATTTTTTACTTGAAATTGAGTTCGATTATTACGATATTATCATTTGATAAAATGGTTTCGGCGCTATATTTAAAAAAAGATCACAACATGAACACAATAAAAATTCTCTCCTGGAACGTCAACGGTATTCGCGCGGTGTACAAGAAAAATTTTATGGACTGGTTTAAAACTGAACAACCGGACCTTCTCTGCATTCAGGAAACAAAAGCGCAAGTTGAGCAAATCCCGGATGAAATTCAGAGTGCGGACGGATACCAAACCTTCGCTTCGTCTGCTTTAAGGAAGGGATACAGCGGCGTCGCGACGTTGAGTAAACTAAATCCCAAATCTATTAAGAATGGCATGGGCATTGAGAAATTTGACAGCGAGGGCAGATTTCTGGAATTGGATTTTGGCGGAGTCGTTTTATTCAATATTTATTTTCCTAACGGTAAGCTAAACAAACAACGGCTGCAATACAAAATGGATTTTTACGATGCGTTTCTTGAATATGCGGAGCACTTGAGAAAATCCGGAAAAAGTCTCATCATGTGCGGCGACGTGAACACAGCGCACAAAGAAATCGATTTGGCGCGTCCCAAAGAAAACGAAAGGACTTCCGGCTTTCTCCCGGAGGAGCGTGCATGGATCGATAAGTTCATCGCCCACGGTTACCTGGATACATTTCGAATGTTTGTCGGGGACGGTGGACACTACTCCTGGTGGGATTTACGCACCCGTGCCCGTGAGCGGGATATTGGCTGGAGAATTGATTATTTCTTTGTCAGCAACGATTTAGCAGATCAGGTGAAATCCGCATTTATTCTCAAAGAGGTGATGGGTTCGGATCACTGTCCGGTGGGAGTTGAAATCTCAGCGGAAATCTTTAACGCTTAACTGGCGATAGCTCATAAGAATTAATTAAACAGAACAAAAGTTCATTTATATAGTTTGAGCTTTTTGAAATACATTGTTTTTTATAATGTTACTACCTAAATACCGTTCATGTTTTTATTGGTGCGGTTATATTTGCTGACTTTCCTTTCACCATTGATCCTATTATTTACGAAACCAAGTCTATAATTGTAATTAATTCTTTTTTCAAAAAAAAGTTGTCAATATTTCTTGCTTAAAATCTAATATATATGTGAAAGATTCGCTAACAAATATTTATAATTTTAATATATTTCATTTCAACAAAACTGGAATTTACAAATGAACAGAATTATAAAAGATTATAGCGGAAATCCCCCCCCCCCCCCGAGTAACATACTACGAGAAAAATAAAATTATAAGTTAAAGCCCAAATTGCAAGCAGTACAATAAATGTTGTTTGTGGTTTGGGCTTTTTTTTCGATAAGATAATCAGAATTATTTCAATCAAGCTAATTATTTTTAGTAAGCACTGATTTTTTCGTTGTCGGAAGCACCAGCAGTCTTTTATAATTATACTAATTAAAAATTCATATCAAGATATTTTTAAAAAAATTTACTCAAAAGAGGAGAAAAACAATGAAAAAATTAATTATATTTAAATTAGCTACAGTACTAATTATTACTTTTTTTGCAACAAATGTAACTTTTTCTAATATTGAATTGCTGCCTACTGATGAAGCAAAAACTTGTGCGTTACAAAATGCGAAAGTAATCTGGGGTAACCATGTTCAAATCAATAATGGAGTCACATTTACGAATTTGGAAAATGAACCAACAGCCTATATGTTTGCAATCTATAAGAAAAAAGGTGATTTCCCCTCCGAACAAGAAATAAATCTACAAATAGAACAAGGTCGCAATTTGCGAATTGAAGGAGAAAGAATTCTGGAAATTTCACAGAAGGCAAATGATTGGAAAAAAGTTGAAGAGGCATACGAGATTATTGATAAAGGCTGGAAGCAAATGTTGGAGGAAGTTAACTTTGGTACAGTAGTTGTGAGTGACATAAGTGGTGTGTGTAAACCAGTAGAAATGTATGATGGTCTTCCCTTGAATTATGTAACAATGATAGATGGCTTTGACCTGGCATCTGAAAAGCTTAACAAAAAGAATATACAATTTTCTCGATTTTTGTTTAATGGTTTATTTGAATATTTCGCTGAATTTACAAATTCAAGGGAAAATGTGTATATAAATATGAAATTATTAGAAGTGTGTGAAACAAATCCAACCCACCAGGATTTTGATCTTAAGGATCGTTTGAAAAATAAGGAGAGCAATGTATTAGATATTCAAAATACCACAAAATCATTAAAAAAGACAACCATTGCGCCTTACGAAACCAAGCTTTCCGGAGTTCCTGACTATCAAAGTTATTGTAGTATGTGCGCCGAACATGCTGCAGGTAATATTTTAGGGTATCATGATCATAGGGGATATCCACTCTTGGTAGAAGGAGGGACCAAATGGACGAAGGGTAAAATAGATCCCGATGGTTATGGATATCTGCATTTATGTAGAGATGAATTAACCGAAACGATGAACTTTTTGGGATGTGGCATTGGCACCTATATTTATATGATAGATAATGGTATAAGGATATTATGCAATGATCCAACTTGGAATAGAAATTATAACTTTCAGTCTGTAGACAGAGGTTGGCATACACCAGAAGCGGATTATAGCTTTGTCCAAAGCGAAATCAATGCTTATAGACCGATGGTTTATACATTGAAGTACCATTTGTGGGGTGGAGGAAGCGGGTATCATTCAGTAACGCTTATCGGGCATGGAGCGACTTATATAGATTATTATTATGTTTGTCATGATGTTAATCCCACAACAGGTACAGACATTCGTCTCTTTTGGGAAGAATTTATGTCCAATGGTCGCATTCATACAGTAGTACCTGGCAAATCATCTTATGCAAATAGCATCAATGTTTCATCACCGGTTTTGGAAAATATCAAAGCAAGTTATTACAAAAATAAGATTGATTCACTCGTGAAAATAATTGACAATAATACAAAGCTTCTATTTGTTAAAAGTGATTCCGTAGATGTTGATGGTACCTCGAACTGTTGGATATATTGCTATACTTCTATCGACTCGCCAAAATACTATTATTGCCATGCAGATTTAGATTCGGCGTCTTTTGATAGTATTTCGTACAATATTTTAACAGGCATAGGATGGATATCAAAAAGTTGGATTGATAGTGATTCCGCTATGTTTTTAGCAGAATTGCAGGGTGGAAGCGAGTTCAGGGAGCAAAATCCTAATTATCGAATCAAAGCTAGTTTAGGGCAATCTCTTGTTCCTCCTCCTTCTCCCCCTGAATGGTCTATAACATATATTTCTAATGAGAATCCGAATAATAAAAAGCTAATAATAATCGATGCTACTTATTCACCTACAAATATTCCTAATTTCAAAGATAATACAATTTCATCGGAAGGTTATGTATTAGATCAAAATTATCCCAATCCTTTTAACTCTCAAACAACGATTAAATATCAACTTAAGAAACCGTCAAATATAATAATAAGGATTTACAATCTCATTGGTGAAGAGATAAAAATGTTAGTAAATAAAAAACAATCATCAGGAAATTATCAGGTTATGTGGGATGGTTGTAATTCTGCTGGTTCACCTGTCAGCAGTGGGATATACCTATATGAGATGTTTGTTGATAATAAATTTGTAAAATCCAGGAAAATGTTATTATTACAATAGTTGCCGAACACTTTTTAATAATTGGATTTATTGCTACAGATATTCATAGACAAAAACGGATTTTAAAATATTTAATATCCTCTCAATATTCTATGGTAATGAAAAGTTCAAGCAGACAATGTCATTCCTGCGAATGCAGGAATCTCCTGTGTACAAAGGAGATTCCTGATCTACGCTTCGCTCCGTCAGGAATGACAGCGCTTTGTTACCCTTATCTATTGAGTGGATACAATATTTATTATACAAAGTTCTTCAAAACAAAGAAATATCCGTGAAAATCCATATTAATCCGTGGCAAGAAAAAAGTGTCCGATAGAGATTTTTACAATGATTTTTGTTATTTATTCAAAAAATAACTTTAGAAACGTACGTCTCACACATACTACACTTACCACAGCCAAATATTTTTCCAATTTTATTCACATTTAATAAAAAATTACTTGATTATTACTCACAATTTTACTATCTTCATTGATTTGTAAATTATAGTAATACGATAAAAATACATTGAGAATATAATAAGTTAGGGAGAGTGAGAAAAGTGAAAACATTCACACCAAAAGCAAAAGACGTCGACCGCAAGTGGTATGTCATTGATGCGAACAATCAGATATTAGGTCGGTTGGCTTCAAAAGTTGCGCATATTTTAAGAGGAAAACATAAGCCGACTTTTGCGCCTCATGTCGATACCGGCGATCATGTGATTATTATTAACGCGGATAAAATTCGTGTCACAGGTCGAAAAGCACAGCAAAAAAAGTACAAACGATATTCTGGTTACCCGGGCGGACTTAGGGAAACCACGTATGATGACATGATGGCTCAATATCCTGAGCGCGTTTTACACCATGCGATCAAAGGAATGTTGCCCAAAAACCGGTTGGGTCGGAAAATGATCAAAAAAGTTAAAATTTACGCCGGTGAAAGTCATCCGCACCATTCACAGAGTCCGCAACCTTTGGCGTAACCTGTACGTTGAAAGTGGGATAGTATTGATAATTAAAGAAAGCATTATTTCACAAAATTGATGTATTAACAGAGGTAGTCTATGAAAGCAGCAGAATATTTGGCAACCGGGCGAAGAAAAGAATCTATCGCACGCGTTAGAATGAAATCCGGTTCAGGCAAAGTTGAAGTGAACCATAAATCACTTATCGATTATTTTAAAAGAGAAACCTTGAGAATGATTATTGAGCAGCCATTGGAGAAAACCGAGACCATCGAGCAGTTTGATATTGTTGCCGATGTGCAAGGTGGCGGCTTATCCGGTCAGGCAGGTGCGCTGCAATTGGGCATTGCACGCGCTTTGTTGAAATTTAATGAAGAATTAAAACCGATTCTTCGTTCTAACGGATATTTAACTCGTGATCCGCGAGAG
The DNA here is from genome assembly GCA_964472785.1 of uncultured Cytophagia bacterium. GTDB lineage: Bacteria > Zhuqueibacterota > Zhuqueibacteria > Thermofontimicrobiales > Thermofontimicrobiaceae > CAYYMH01. The sequence continues at coordinate 50,052 of CAYYMH010000008.1, forward strand.
AAAGAACGTAAGAAATACGGACGAGCTGGCGCGCGCAAACGTTTTCAATTTTCTAAACGATAAATTTTATTTTATTATTACACAACACACACTTCTTTATCACGTCCGGGGTGCCGTATCACAGCGGTTTGGACGTATCTTAACAGAAGTGGAGGATTAACCCAAAAACAGGAGAAATCGGATGAATATCACGTTGCAAGATTTGTTAGTAGCCGGGACGCATTTTGGGCATTTGAAAAGGCGCTGGAATCCCAAAATGAAGCCCTATATTTTTATGGAAAAAAACGGTATTTATATTATCGATATCAAAAAGACCGTAAAGTTACTCGAAGAAGCCTGTAAAGAAGCAGCAAACATTATCAAATCTGGTGAGAAATTTCTATTTATCGGTACTAAAAAACAGGCAAAGGAAATTATCAGAATTGAAGCCGAACGGTGTAATCAGTTTTATGTTAACGAACGCTGGTTAGGTGGCACAATGACCAACTTCATTACGATCAAAAAAAGTGTTAAGCGACTGAAAAATTTGGAAAAAATGGCGACCGACGGAACGTATGATAAATTGGTGAAAAAGGAAATTTTACAGATTGAACGAGAAAAGGAAAAGTTGGAAAAAATATTAGGTGGAATCAAAGATATGAACAAATTACCGGGTGCTATTTTTGTCGTGGACGTTAAAAAAGAGGCAATCGCAGTAGCCGAAGCAAACCGGCTCAATATTCCGGTTTTCGGCGTTATCGATACAAACTCGGATCCTGACCCGATTGATTTTCCGATCCCAGCCAATGACGATGCTTTTAAATCGATTAATGTGATCACTCATGCCATCGCAGACGCGATAATCGAAGCAAGTCAAACCCAAATATCTGAAGAGAAAGAAGAGGAAGGTATCGAGGAAAAGAAAGCTTTGGAAGAAGAAACTGAAGCGGAATAATTTATCGAAGAGGAGATAAAGATGGCTATTACAGCTGATGATGTGAAAAAATTACGCGAAACCACCGGCGCCGGTATTATGGATTGTAAAAACGCGCTAAAAGAAACAGATGGGGATTTAGATAAAGCAGTTGAATATTTACGCAAAAAAGGTATTGCCAAAGCAGAGAAAAAAGCCGGCCGTGAAACCAAAGATGGTCTGATTGACAGTTATATCCATCCCGGTAGCAAACTGGGTGTTTTAGTCGAAGTCAATTGTGAAACCGACTTCGTTGCCAAAACAGATGATTTTAAAAAATTCGTGCGTGACATCGCTATGCAGATTGCAGCAGCAAGTCCCATGGTCGTTAGTCGCGAAGATTTACCCCAGGACGTTATTGATAAAGAGATGAAAATTTATAAAACCCAGGCACAGGAGTCCAAAAAACCGGAAAACATCGCCGAAAAAATTGCTATGGGCAAAATGGAAAAATTTTACAAAGAAGTTTGTCTGATGGAACAGGGCTTTGTCAAAGATCCGGAAAAAAGTGTTGAACAATATTTGAAAGAAACAATCGGCAAAATTGGTGAAAACATTTCTGTGCGACGTTTTGTTCGCTTTCAGCTTGGTGAATAATTCAGGAGAATTCGTCTTACATGTCAAAACCAATTTATAAGCGGATTCTTCTGAAGCTCAGCGGTGAAGCCCTGATGGGACAACAGGGGTTGGGCATTGATCCCGAAGTTGTCAAAGAGATCGCACTCTCTTTAAAAGAAGTCAAAGAAATGGGTGTTGAAATTGGGGTTGTCATCGGTGGCGGAAATATCTTTCGCGGATTGTCAGCAAGCGCGAGAGGAATGGATCGGGTGTCGGCGGATTATATGGGGATGTTAGCTACAGTGATCAATGCGATGGCGCTGGAAGATTATCTCGAGCGGAATGACGTCAGTACCCGTGTACTGACTGCAATCAAAATGGAACAATTAGCCGAACCGTTTGTACGTCGGCGGGCGATCAATCATCTTGACAGAGGACGCGTTGTTATTTTTGCTGGAGGCACCGGCAATCCATATTTTACCACCGATACGGCAGCCGCGTTGAGAGCTATCGAAATTGACGCAGACGCGATTCTGAAAGGGACAAAAGTAGATGGTGTTTACGATTCGGATCCGAAAGTGAACCCGGAAGCGAAAATGTTTAGCCAAGTGAGTTATCTCGATGTGGTAAAAAAACGCTTAAAAGTGATGGACTCAACCGCTGTGACCTTGTGTATGGAAAATAGTTTACCCATCATTGTATTTAATTTGAGAAAGAAAGAAAATCTAAAAAAAATCATGTTAGGTAAATCTATCGGAACAAAAGTAAGCGAGGCTTAGTTATGATGAACGAAATTTATAATAGCGCAAAATCAAAAATGGAAAAAGCCATCGAAAGCTTAAAAAGCGATCTGAACACAATCAGAACCGGCAAAGCGTCAGCTTCCATTCTGGACGGTATCAAGGTAAATTATTATGGATCAATTGTGCCTCTCAAGCAAGCAGCGAATATTTCTGTTCCCGAAGTTCGTTTAATCACTGTTCAGCCATGGGATAAAACCATGATCAGCGAAATTGAAAAAGCCATTATGAAGTCTGATTTAGGATTAACGCCAATCAATGACGGTCATATTATCCGGTTGCCAATACCAACTCTGACTGAAGATCGCCGAAAAGATCTGGTTAAACAAACGAAGCGCATCGGTGAAGAAATAAAAGTCTCCATCCGCAACACACGCAGGGACGCGAATGATAAACTTAAAAAAGCAGAAAAAGACAGCGATATATCGGAAGACGAATCTCACCGGGGACAGGATAATATCCAGGAATTAACGGATGATTACATCAAAAAGATCGACCAAATCCTGGAGGCAAAAGAAAAAGAAATTATGGAAATTTAATTTTTTTAACCCGCAATATGCCTTATAGTTTTAAATTAAGCGTCCTGCAAAACCGGATGAATTATTCAATAGATTTAAGAAATGAATGTCAATAATTCAGGTTAAATTTACCAATAGAGCAGCAATTCCAAAGAACGATTGCGGATAAAGTTTTCACTAGCAATTTATTTAAAAAAGATGGGTTCAATACCCATCTTTTTTTATGGCATTTAAAGTATCATATTAGAAATTCAGATTTTAAAAAGGGACTATTTCACATGGCAAATGATTTTCTCCAGCTTGTAAAATCGCGAAGAAGCATTCGCAAATATCAGGAACGGGAAGTTGAACGCGATAAACTATTAAAATGTATCGAAGCAGCGAGGTTAGCACCTTCAGCAGAAAATGTTCAGCCATGGCGCTTTATTGTCATCGACGATCGGGATAAAATTGCAGCGTTTTCAAAAAAAGCGTTTAACGGTATCTACTTTCCAATGCGCTTTGCGGCTAAAGCACCAATCATTATTGTAATGTTAGCCAAATTAGATATTTTAGCCAATCGGATTGGCAAGCAAATTCAGGATATTCATTATTATTTTATAGATTGTGGAATCGCAGGAGAGCATCTGGTGCTACAGGCACATGAGTTAGGACTTGGGACATGCTGGATCGGGTGGTTCAATGCGCGTCAGGTGAGAAATTTTTTGAACATCCCAAAATCATACAAAATCGTATCTTTAATCAGTATGGGTTACCCGGAAATTGAAAAAGACGATGTTGCCAAGCGTCTCTCTATCGATGAAATTTTGTGGTTCAATAAATTCGGCAATGAATAAAAAACCTCAAATTTACCAGTAGTTAAAAATCATAACGATGAAAATAGACAAACCATTAACATCCGGTACCCTGCTTAAAAGATATAAACGGTTTTTGGCGGATATCCGGCTCGAAAATGGTGAAATCATTACCACCCACTGCCCGAATTCAGGCAGCATGCTTTCCTGCAATGTCCCCGGAAGCCCGGTTCTGCTTTCCTATCATGACAATCCGAAAAGAAAATACCAATATACCTGGGAAATGGTTAAGGTGGATTCAATTTGGGTTGGCATAAACACGATGGTTCCGAACAAACTCGTAGCCCAATCTATCCAGGCGGGGCTGATTCCGGAATTAACAGGATATGACCAAATACACACTGAGATCAAAGTAAGCGACCACAGCCGGTTGGATTTGATGCTTGAGAACAAAATGGGGAAATGTTTTGTTGAAGTTAAAAATGTTACGCTGGTTCAAGATGGAGTTGCCCTTTTCCCCGACGCAGTGACCAGTCGCGGAACAAAACATTTAAATGAATTAATCGAATTGAAACGAAAAGAACATCGCGCAGTCAGCTTTTTCCTGATTCAGCGGAGCGACGGGAATTCCTTTTCTCCGGCTAATATAATCGATCCCGCTTACGGTTCTGCGCTCAGACAAGCTTATCGCGCCGGCGTGGAAATTTTAGCCTACAGAGCAAAAGTCACTCCCAAAGAAATTACCATTGACCGTAGATTGGATGTCAAATTATAAAAAAACGGACTGAGCTGAATAAAATTATCTTAAAGCTCAATCCGCATTAGGGGAGAGATGATCGTAAATAGGGACGCTAACATCTAATAACCAAAAACATAGCTTTGACGGTATCCGACAACGCCAACCTCTTCATCACAGCGGCCAAAATCCCTCCAGCGTCTAATTTTGCTCACGATGCACCTGATCATTTGTGTGTTTTCAATTGTGGAATTCACAATTTGAACACCGTCCACATGTCCTTTTGGATTGACTAATATTCTGACTTCAAGTTTCCCTTTTAAATCAGGTTCTTTTTTAATTGCTTGTTTATAACAATCCTGAATCGCTCTTTTATGTGATAATAGAATTTTGGTAACATACTCCGTCGTCCGGATAGCTTTCCGTTTTATTTGATCCGGTAGTAACGATTCTTCCTGGACGTCGAGCGCGACGTTTTTTTTTGCTTCTTCCAGTTTCCGTGCCTGCAAAGGCGTTAAGGAAGCCAGCTCTTCTTCCAGTGAAGCCGTTGTTTTTGAACCCTTTAAATTTCCTGAATATACAGTACCACCGCCTGAAACATAGGCATTATTGTGACCGAAATTTTGAAAGCCAGCTAATTTAATATCCTTGGATGAATTTTTGAGCATCTCTTTAGCATATTCGTCATGAGTAAAAATATCGCTGATTTCCTGTTCGAATTCTGATTCTGATCCATTACCCACATATCCAAGAACGCCTCTTTGATTCACTTCACGAGTACGCGCACTTACGAAAAGATCATCGTGTTCGACTCGGCTGACCTGTCGATCTTCCAAATTCTGAACACCGTAGTCTGATAGTGCAGGAACATTGACAACCGATGATTGATCGGACGTTATTCCTTCAGAAATATCCACTTCACTCACACCACCGCCGCCTGTTGATTCTCCATAAGCTAAAACGTCTTCCGGCATGTCCAAACTGGCATCACTTTTTTCTCCCTCAAACGGGGATACGACTTTTTCAACATCCTTTTCTAATAATAAATTCGCGTACCTTTTCTGTATCTTTTCGATATTAACCTGATCGGTCCTTTCTTTAATTATTCTCATTAAAAAAATTATGACGGCAATTTCCAAAATACAGGTGATTAAAAGTATAATCGAAAAACGTAAATCCCACTGCTGCCGCCAGCTTCTTTTAAACTGTTTGGGGAATTTTAAGTTGTCTGGTGTTGGGTGGCGATAAGGCGATTCATCCGCAACAAAATCGGGTTCTTTTAATTTAATTTTATCTTTGATTTTTGTAATCATGATATTAAATTTGGGAATAGGTGAATATTGACTGAAAATACCAACCAAAACAGCAGTAGCGAAACGTACAGGATGGCGCTATGGTGTTAATTTTCTAGATGATATTGCCTATTAATGAATAAATTATCAACAAAAAATATGCCAGTTAATGATTATTTTTTATAGTTTTGATATAACATTTTATTTTTAAACAGTTATTTGCTATCTAACCCTCTGTTTAATTACAATATTGAAATCAATTTTGTATTACATGGGTACATTGCTACCTTTTTTGTCTCAAAATGTAACAAAAATCTGAGAGTTAATTTATAAAAAACCATTTCAAATTAATGAACTATTATGAAAAACGTGCATATAAATAAAACATTCAAATCTATACTTTTACTTTATTTGAGGAGACAAATTGATGAACCATTTTATTCGACTGTTTCTGATACTATTTTTATTTATTTCGACCGCTTCAAACTATGCCCAGGAATCAGCAGATATCACGATCCCTGAACTCCGGCAGCATATTTCTTTTCTTGCGTCAGATTCTCTAAAAGGAAGAAAACCGGGAACCAACGAAGATAAAATTGCAGCTAATTATATTCGCGAGCAGCTCATCCAAAATAAATTATCCTTGTTAGGTGATGACGGATTTCAAAAATTTTCCGTTTTGTCATCAATAGAAGCGGGGGAAAACAACACACTTCAAAGCGGGAATTTTCAGGCTGAATTAGGTAAAGACTTTACACCATTATCATTTTCAGAAAATGGAAAACTATCAGCAACGTTAGCTTTTGTCGGTTATGGGTTTGATTTTGAAAAAGACTCTCTGGCATGGAATGATTACGATGGAGTTGACGTTCAAAATAAATGGTGCCTGATGTTGAGAGGTGACCCGGAAATTGACAATCCAAACAGCCCCTATTCTCCTTACAGCTCTTTGAGAAAAAAAGTTTTGGTAGCAAAAGATCATGGCGCTACAGGCGTTATTTTTGTTTCAGGAGAAAAGTTTGACAAGGAAGATCAACTTATCGAGCTGATTTATGACAAAAGTATGTCAAACGCCGGTATTCCGGTCATTCATATCAAGCGCGCGCTTGCTGATCTCATTTTGAAAGATCAGAATAAAACCATCGCAAATCTGGAAAAAGTTTTAAATGAGACCAAAAAGCCGCACAGTTTTGAAACAGGGCAAACTGTAGCAGCTGAAGTTGAAATTATAAAAAATGAAGACCTCACCCAAAATATTGTAGCTCTGCTTCCCGGCTCGGATGATGTGCTAAAAAACGAATATATCGTCATCGGCGCCCACTACGACCATCTTGGCATGGGCGGACCCGGCTCCGGTTCGCGGCGCCCGGACACGCTGGCAATTCACAACGGCGCAGATGATAACGCCTCCGGGGTAGCGGCAATTCTCGAAATCGTTGAAAAACTCGCCGCCCAAAAAAATGATCTCAAACGAAGTGTTATTTTTGTTGCCTTTGGCGCAGAAGAAATGGGCACGCTGGGTTCATCTTTTTTTGTTAACAACCCGCTGGTGGATTTGAAACGGATCAAATTCATGTTCAACCTTGATATGATCGGCAGATTAGATACGTTAAATTCCAACTTGAGCATTGGCGGTGTCGGAACGGCGCGTGAATTAGAGGATTTGGTTAAAAATATCGCTGATCAGCATAAGTTAAAAATATCGGTTTCCAAAGAAGGATACGGTCCTTCGGATCACGCCAATTTTTACGCCAACGATATTCCGGTGTTAGCTTTCTTTACCGGCGCACATGAAGATTATCACACACCGGCAGATGATGTCGAATTTATCAATTTCGACGGTGAGAAAATGATTTCAGACATTGTTTTCGATTTGGCCAAACGCGTCGCTAATCAGCCGAAGGCTTTTGTTTATCAGCAAGCCGGTCCCAAAGAACGTCCCGGAGGACGCAGACGTTTTAAAGTCACGCTCGGCATCATGCCGGATCACGTTGCGACTGATATCAAAGGAATGAAAGTACAGTTAGTAATAAAGGATCGACCTGCCTATTTAGGCGGGATGCAGAAAGGCGATATCATCGTGGCGATGGAGGGAAAGCCGGTTAACGATATTTATGACTATATGAACCGTCTCAATGAGTTCAAACCGGGACAGCGCATCAGTATCGAAGTCATGCGTAACGGTAAAAAGGAGATTTTAATCGTGGAGTTGTGAGGTTCTTTTTTAAACAAAAATTAGCCACCGAGACGCAGAGGACACAGAAATTTTTAAAGATGAAAACAGATTGTTTTTTCTCTGTGCCCTCTGATTCTCCATGGTTTATATTTAATTCTCAATTCCCTTCCTCGCTTTCACACCATGCACATAATAATGTTTAATCTCTTTCATTTCGGTCACCAGATCTACTGCTTCAATAAGCCGGGAATCCACATTGCGTCCGGTAATGATCAGTTCGACATGGTCGGGCTTGGCTTTGATGATATCCAGCAAATCTTCTGCTGTAAACAAACCAAAATAAACGGCAATATTTGCCTCATCCAAAATAACCATATCGTATTCGCCGTTCAGAATAATTTGTCTTGCTTCCTTCAATCCATTTTGAGCGAGTTCAATATCCTTTTTATCCGCTTCTTTTTTTATAAAACAGCGGCGACCGTATTGCTTTACTGTAATTAAATCCTCAAAGCGCTTTAATGCTTTCAATTCGCTGTAGTCCATTCCTTTGACGAATTGCGCGATGAACACCTTCAAACCGGCGCCCGCTGCTCTCAAAGCTGATCCCAGCGCTGCGGTTGTCTTCCCTTTTCCGTTACCGGTGTAAACTTGCACATATCCTTTCATTGTTAACCTCGATTGTGATTTATCTATAATGATAATATTCCCTTGTTTGACGATCTCCGCAAAAGCAGCCACAGAAAAAACGGTCCGCCCAACAGCGCCGTAATAACCCCTACCGGTATCTCCGCCGGTGCAATTAAAATACGGGAAATCGTGTCACAAAAAACCAAAAAGGCGCCGCCGAACACAAAGCTGGCAACAGACAAGTACCGGTGATCCGCACCGATAAGTAACCGACAAATATGCGGCGCCATCATGCCAACAAATCCGATGGGACCGACGATTGAAACTAAGCCGCCAATCATCAGCGACGTCACCAAAAACAGCAGTACCTTAACGCGATTAATCGCCACCCCACGGCTCATGGCAATGTCATCACTGATTATAATCAAATTCAGTTCGTGAGTCAAATAGAAAATAACCAAACTCCCCAACACCACGAGCGGCAGCAATGTCAGCACCGGTTTGTAACCAAAGATTTCGAAGCCACCCATCAACCAGCGGATAATACGAAACGAATTGGCGAAATCGCTGAGATACTGAATAAATAAAATCAAGCTCGAAAAAAAGAAATTGATGGCGACGCCGGCAATCAACAGCGTTGCTGTGGAAAATCCTTGTTTGATTCGTGTTAATCCGTAAACCAGTGCCACTGAAATCATCGCACCACCAAATGCGAAGAACGACTGACCGGAAATCCCGACAAGTGAAAAAATGATACCGATTTTGGTGTACAGAGCAGCTCCGAATGCCGCACCGCTGGACACGCCCAGCGTGAAAGGCGTCGCCAACGGATTTCGGAACATTGCCTGAAAAGCCATGCCACTGAGCGATAAAGCAGCACCGGCTAAAAAAGCGGTTAAAATGCGAGGCAGCCGGATTTTCAAAAATATCGCCAATATAGTTTGATCGGTCGCTGAGGAAAGCAACTCACGCGGGTGAATAAACTCCATGCCGATAAACGGGGCAATCGATAACACCAATCCGGCAAAAAAAATAAGCAAAAGCAAAACGATCGGCCTGTTAATTTTCATGATTTGCCTCCACCCGGAACGATGATGGGCTGACCGGTTTGCGGATGTGCGGTAAAAATAAAGTGTGTTTCATAGACACGGTTCAAAATGTGTTCTTGCATCACCTCTGCCGGTTTTCCCAAAAAATTGACTTGTCCATCCTTCAAGATCATAATTTTTTTTCCGTTTAAGACTGCATTGTTAATGTCATGAGTCACGGCGAATATCGTCTTCCCCAACTCCTGGTTAATATTGCTCAAAATTTGATAAACATCCTGCTCATGTTTCGGATCGAGAAACGTCGTCGGTTCATCCAGCAGTAACAGCTCTGCTTCCTGAACCAATGCTGCCGCGATAAAAACTGCCTGTCTCTCGCCGCCGCTTAGCGTGTTCAATTCACGGTGTCTTAAATGAGTAACTTTGGTCAGATCAAGGGCTTGTTGCAGCGCCTTTTTGTCTTCAATTGTAAAAGACGTAAACGGGCTCAAATAAGGATATCGTCCCATCAGCATAAATTCTTCGACAGTAAAAGGAATAGATGAACCCGGATTTTGTGGCACATAGCTGATGATTTTTGCCAGATTCCTCTGACTGATTTTCTCAATTGGTTTGTCCTTTATAAAAATCGAATTATTCGGAGACGGGTAAATGCGCATCAAACATTTGAGCAAGCTCGTTTTGCCGGCGCCATTGGGCCCGATAATCATCACGTAATCTTTTTTGAAAATCTCAAACGAAACGGACGTTAATATTCTCTTATCCGCTAATGTCAGTGAAAGGTCGTTTATGTGAATGATCGGATTGTCCATGTTAATCCCAGTCAATTTCAGGATGTATTAATTGTGCCATTTTTTCCAATAATAAAATAAACCGCGGTCCTGGTATAACGGCGAAGCTCTGATTTAAAACAAAAACTCTACCTTCTCGAACAGCATCGATTTGAGGTACGGCTTCCCAATCCGCGATGAGCTCATTCTCTGTCAATCCCTGACTTTCGTAATCGTACGCCAAATCAAAAATAATATCCGGATTCAGATGAATGATCCCTTCGGCAGAAAGAACCGGAAAATCGACAGTCATATTTTTTAAAACATTTTTTCCGCCAGCTAAATTGATGAGCTCATTATAATACGTGTTTTGAGCAGCCGCATAGACCTCTGACAATTCTCCGGTGCCCAGAGTTCTTCCAACCGACACCAATACAGACGGCTTGCGACGATTTTTTGTCTGTTTTTGAATCCACTGAATGCGTTTTTCGATTGCAGAAACCAGACTGTCGGATTTATCCTCTCTTGCAAATTTCTCACCTATTTGGTTAATCGCTTTAATGACGTCAGCGACCATTTTATTATTCACGGTCATGCTTTCGATGTTAAATTGCGCCAAAAACTCTTTCACTTTATCCTGCTCCGGCAACAGCAAAACAATGTCCGGCTTAAGTCCCACAATCGCCTCGTAATTCGGATCCAAATAGCCGCCTATTTTCGTTTTCGCTTTTGCTTCCTTCGGATAGGTGCAAAAATCTGTCACACCAACCACCTGCTCACCCAATCCCAGCGTGAATAGTATTTCAGTGGTGCTGGGTGATAATGAAATGACACGGTCGTAATTTTGAGCGCGTGAGTTATTCTGTCCTCCATTTTTCTTTTCACAAAATAGAAAAAGAAACGCGATGCTTGCAATAACGAAGAAAAAATAAATTTTAAAACCAATAAATCTTTTCAAGGATATTTTGTTACCAATTTAATTTAAAAAATATTATTAAAAATTGAAACGAAAATTAGTGAAGCAAAATCATTTTTTTAACAACGTCTTCATTGCCGCTTTTTAATTGATAATAATAAATTCCGCTGCTGACCATTTGTCCGTTTTCATCTGTTCCGTTCCATTGAATTTGATGGGCGCCGCCCTGTTGAACTGCATTAACTAAAGATTTCACTTTTTGCCCGAGAAAATTGAAAACAACGATTTCAACGTACCCTGTCGCGGGCAATGAATAGCGAATCGTAGTTTCCGGATTAAACGGATTGGGGTAGTTTTGAAACAATTCAAAATCAGAGATAATGTTTCTTTCCTGCGTTTCAACTGCGGAGGGCTGTCCTTCTTCACTGTTGATAGCAACAATGGCATCCAGATCAAAATGATCATTAAATGCTCCCTCTTGCTTAATATCGCCGAGGTCCGTCAGTTTGACATAGACGGCGAGATCCAATCCCACATCAGACAAATCAAACGAATCCCCACCTGAAACCAGCGGATTGGTTGGATTTTGATTATCGTACATTGGCGTTACTCCGGCAAGTCCGGCATAGGTTGCAGTATCATAGGGAAAGGTTACCCAATTTTCACCGTCCGCACTCACGGAAACAATGGCTGCCTCAATAAAGGGTTCATCAGTGCCATACATTAAAAAGACATTTTCGAAAATTGTAAAATCAACACCATCGCCGTCGACAATATAATTATCTGTAAACTTGAGGATAATTTCACCGCCGTGTCCCAATGCCAAAATTTCTCTCGGATCGTTACTCGCCAGATATTCCGAAAGACTCGGATTCGGATCAGGCGGTCCGAGAACGTTATTCGGAAAATAGTTTTGTCCAAAACCAGCGCCAACGCCCGGGTTAAATCCCACGACTTCGTCTGCCCAGGGATCGACCATCTTAATTGGGCCAATCACAGCCATATCTTGAGCGCCATCGCCGAACGCATAAATTTCAAGCACTTCACCGGTTTCAGGATCTAATTTCTGAACCGCATCATCCGCAAAATTACTCACCCACAGTACCTGATCAATTGGATCGAAAAGCAAATTCATCGCACCGTTACCGACCAAAATTGGATCAGTAGAATCATTCAAAACCTCTCCGGTGAAAATATTGTACGCGTACAGATAACCATTCGTCCCATTACCCCAGTCGCACAAATAGCCAATGCCTGTGCTTGTAATCACAATGTCTCCGGGAGCGCCGCCAATTTCGATAGTGTCCACCACCGCAGGCGTGTAGTCCGCAGCACCCCAAGGGCTGATTACACAGACTTTGCCGAAAGCATCAACGAAATTTCCGGTACACATCACATGAATATTGCCATCCGGCGCGATTGCCAGGCTTTGCGGATTTGTTGCCACGTCCAATGTTTTAAGCACTGTGTCCGTAGTAATATCAATAATGGTCACAGAAGATCCGTCGTAAGTGGGATAACCACCGGTGTTGGTAACGTATGCTTTATTACCATCGACAATAATTCCTTCAGGACCAGTGCCCACCGGAATGTCTTTTTCAACTGTGCCCGTTTCCAGATCAATAACTGAAACGGTATTTGTCATCAAGTTGGTGACATAAGCCCGGTTAGTGCCGACAAATTCGATTTCCCAGGGATTCGAATTTGCCGCCATTGGAATATTAGTCACTTCATCTGTAAAAGGATCGATGATAGTGATTCCCGGCGGCACTGAATTTACGAGATATATTTTTTCGCCCCAAGCTAATATTTTATTAGGAATTTCTCCTACAGTAATAAAATCATTGACAATATTGCCGGTTTCCAAATTCATTTTGGAAACGGATTGACCTAATCCGTTCAAAACATAAAGCTTTTTAGGAATGTCCTGTCCCAATCCGACGCCGACTTGAAAAATGAGAAAGAGAACAAGTGCTTTGAAATAACTTTTCATGTGTTCCTCCAATTGCAAATTGTTTGAATGGGTTAATTATATCAGAAGCTTAACCCCAAACCGATACGCCAGTTACGCGAGGGAAGAGGCGCTCTGGTAATGATAGTGTAATTTTCATCAAATAGATTAAACAGTGATATCTTTAAATCCACATCGATTTTTTTGATGATAAAGTCCATCCCAATCGTCACATCATCAACCGAATAGCTGGCTACCTTTTTATTGTTCGCTGCATCTAAAAACCGTTCACCGACCAATCTTCTCTGGTATTCAAAATTCAAATTCGAATAATTGAATCTCAACGATAATTTTGTTGTGTGGCTCGGACGATAGGTGAGTTTTTTGTTGTGTCTCGTTCGTTCGTGACTTTTGTTTTTTGCACATAAAATCAGATGGCTGCCATTTAACTGGATGTGATCGTCGAACAGAGTCCACCGGCTATTAAATTCCCAGCCCTGAATAGATGCGTCCGTGCTATAGGGCTGATAATCACCGAATGAACCCAGCTCCCAGTAAATCAGATTTTTAAAATCATTGGAAAAGTAATTTGTCTCAAATTCCAACCAGCCTAAAATCGGAGCACTGAACTTAACACCCGCATCGATATTTTTACTTTTTTCAGGCGGTAAGTTTGGATTGCCATGCACCCGGAAATCCTGGTAAAATAAATCAGCAAATGTCGGTGAACGGAAAGACCTGCCCCAGCTCGCGTGAAAATTGAACAGACACTTTTGCCCCGCCGACAGATGCAGTCCAAGCTGTGGACTGAACGCTTCATCCTGCCGTGTCGTCTCCGAATGTTCAAAGGAGATATGATCATAGCGAATTGAAGAAGAAAGTTGAAGTTTATTCAAAAAAATTGGTCTCGGTAAATTCCAATCAATCGATGCTGCTGCGTTACGGGACAGGTTCTTAACTTCAATCGGTGCCGCGAAAATAACCGGCGAGATAAAATCATCCTCCTCAAATTTTGTATGTGCCACACCCCCGTCAAGATAGAGCTTATGTTGACCAAAAAGCTTGCGTTGAAAATCCAAAGTCGTACTGTATTTTTGAACTCGGTATTTTGTGTGATATGCCGGAACGGAGGAAATTACACCGTCGGGCGGAAAATTTTCGTATTCTGTGGCATTATCGGAATGGGAAAACTGAAGATTGGTTTTTCCGAGGTTACCCTGCAAACCGTATTTTGCTACTAAAATGCGACGGCTATTGACAGCATGAGCATAAGGCGTCCATTGAAAAACAAGTCCGGGCAATCCCCGGGAAGATTGGAAATGATTGTATTGGATTTGAACCGAATGACCCTGTTTTTCGAAAAATAATTTACCGAAATAATTTTCTGATGAAAAATCCGCGTTTTCGCGGGTGCTGCCATGTAATTTTCCGGCCAAATCCTGATAGCTGTATTGGAAATTCCCGTCCGATTTCGCCGATTCAAAATTCACAAAATAACCAAAATTGCCGTAATGACCACTCAGCGTGGACTGAAATCCAAAACTGCCAAAACTCCCCGCATAGCTGCTCAACTGCACTTTGTCCAGTGGGTGCTTTTTTGAAATAATTTCGATGACGCCGCCAATCGCACCACTGCCGAAACGGTTGCTGCTCCCTTTTTTCCAAATATTGATCTGCTCAATCGTCGTAACCGGGATCTGTTTGAGATTCGCTTCGCCGGTGAACGGATCATTCAACTCGACACCATCCACGACCACTAATACCTGATTATTGAAACTGCCGCGAATGGAAATTTTTTGCTGACCGTTCCCGTCAGTATCCACAATTTCTACGCCCGGCATGTCCCTTAAAAGCTCACCAGCGTTTTTGGCGCTACTGTTTCTGATGCGTTCCGCTGATATCGTAATAAAGGAATCATAATTATCCGCATCATCCCGTTCTGCTTCCACAGCAATCTGTTCCATTTGAATTACTTTGGGCTTCAACGTAAAATTCACTGTAACCGCCATGTCCTTGAAAACAATAATATTTTCTTTCAGCTTCGTTTTAAAACCGATGTAACTTGCTTGCAGCGTATATTCACCGGCG
This sequence comes from uncultured Cytophagia bacterium, assembly GCA_964472785.1. Classification (GTDB taxonomy): domain Bacteria; phylum Zhuqueibacterota; class Zhuqueibacteria; order Thermofontimicrobiales; family Thermofontimicrobiaceae; genus CAYYMH01. The sequence goes on from CAYYMH010000008.1 coordinate 65,276, forward strand.
AACAGATTTTCGATTTCAAAATATCCGAGGTTGTCAGCCGCCGTACCCACCCCGGTGCCGACTATGATAACATTGGCGCCCTCCAACGGCATGCCATCAACTGACTGGACGGTTCCACGGATTTTGACTGTCGATTGCGCCAGTGTTTCAGCGTGCCAAGTACTGAATGATAAAAAGACGAACAGAAGAATTGTAAAATTTTGAATAATCCCGAATTTCATAAGTATTACATCCAATACAAAAAAATCCCAACCTTCACGCTCGAAAGTTGGGATTATGTGCACGACAAAATTTATTTATTCCACACCTCACCCGCGAAGGTATCATCGGAAACTCAATAATCTGGCAGGTCTCCTGGCTTATGGCTTCAAACCTACTTGTCACGCCTTCCCATTCTAAAAATCAAACAGTGGCATTCATTTGTGTGACGTTTCGTAGCCCATTACAGTAGCGGGGCTGCAACGGATTCTCACCGTTTTCCCTATTATCCCTTTCAGGCACCAAATTACATAATATGTTCAAGAACAACTGATCGGTTGTTAAAATAGTCAATTCAGCATTAAAAATCAAGATAAATTTTGATTATTTTATTGTAGTTCAAAATGATATTTTGAACGAAATCGAATGACAAAATTTTATGAACTTTGGAAGCTTAAGGCATCAATCAAAACCTGAAATTTTGGACCTATCATTTTAAAAATGGTTTCGGGTGCTTTGTGAATGAATAAGTTAGAATGATAAGGTGATGATTTGTGTAATTGGTACTCATGTTTAAAAAAGAAAAAATAAAGTATAGTTTGCAGTGAAAAGCAAGAGAACATTGAAAATGAATTATTTTTATCTTGACATCTTACGATTAATATTTTATATTTACAAAGTAAATTCCAATATACTTCTAAATAGAATCAGGAGATTAATAGGTTGTTAAAAATTTGTGAATTAGGGGTAGGATTAAATTTAGAAACCACATCAACACACTAAAATCTACCAATTGATTATTGAAAGGAATCTGTGCTCTCTGTGACTCTGTATTATAACAAAATAGCTGTAATATATCAACCAATATGAGCACTCTTCAGCAATGAAAAACAAACGATTTTTCATCCGCAATTTTGAAGCCGGGAATTTTCTGGAAACTTTTTTTGTCTGGGCTGTTTCCTCAATTCTTTTAATCCGCTTTTATTTGCAATTGACCGGTTATCCCAAATTGGGCGGTGAGTCTCTCCATATTGCCCACATGCTCTGGGGCGGTTTGTTGATGTTGGCTGCGATAATCATATTACTAACATTTTTAAGCCGTGCATCACAACACCTGGCTGCTATTGTAGGTGGAATCGGATTCGGAACGTTTATCGATGAAGTGGGAAAGTTCGTTACTCACGATAATGACTACTTATTCCAGCCATCGGTTGCCATCATGTATGTGATATTCGTACTTATTTTTATTTCAGTCAGGCTGATCCAAAAAAGGCTGGATTATTCATCACAGGAATATTTGCTCAATGCTCTGCGGGAAATGGAGGAGGTTGCATTGCACGATCTCGATGAAGAGGAGCAGAAGAGGGCGCTGAGCTATTTGAATAAAACAAAAAGTGAAAATCAACTGACCGGTGCTTTAAAAAACTTGCTAATCAATACGGAATTAGCGCCACCCCCAAAACCGAATTTATTAACTCGCATTAAATCCTATATCAGGCAAAATTATAAAAAAATCGTCGGAAACTCTTGGTTCACTGTAATTGTCATTCTCTTTTTTATTTCTCAACTGCTGTTTAAATTGGCTTATGCAGTTATATTATTGCTCTTCAAAGGTATCGGGTGGGATAAAATAGGCAATGCGGCGTTCTTTGAGTATGTTGTCAATCGTTTTGAGGGACTAAACTGGCTCGGTTGGGCTGAATTCGGCTCGTCTTTGTTTTCCGCTATTTTCGTTTTGCTTGGTGTCGCCGTTATTCGAAAATCCAGGATCGGCGCCTATAAATTTTTCCAGCAATCGATTTTAATCTATTTACTTGTCACCCAAATTTTTCTGTTTTACCGTAAAGAATTCGGGGCGCTGATCGGATTTGCTGCCAATCTGATTATCTTTTGGACGTTAAGAATTTTGATTCAAAGAGAACAGGAAATGGAATTTGAAGAAGAGTCAGAGCCATAAACTTTTTATTCAGGAAAGAAAAAAGCCGTGCTCGAACAATCTGAACACGGCTTTATCGAAAACCAAACGAAAACTTACTCTATCGCTTTTTCCGGCAAATCACCCATCCACTTAAAAATTTTATCATAATTACTTTTGGTCACGTGGTAAACCAGGCCGTCATATTGAACATGCATGTAGTAGCCCTTATCCTTTTCATATTCTTTCCCGAAAATCACATTCTTTTGCTGATCGCTTTCTTTCTCTTTAAAGACCAACACATCGGAGCTGCGCCGGAATCCGTATCTGGAATTCTTATTCAAGTCGCCTAATGTGTTTCCGATACGATCCACAACTTTTTGGGCATACACACTGGTCACGTCTCTGATGAAATTATTGACCTCTTTTTGATCGAGATCAACTTCGTTGTTTCCTCGCACAAGCACCCATTGTTCTTTCATCTCAGTCGTCGTTACGGTATCTTTGGTGACCTCGACTTCCCGTTCCACTTTCTTGATGACTATCTGTTCCCCGTTTTTAATAAGTGCGATCATGTCCAGTTGTTCTTTATCTTCCTCAACAGCCTGCAATTCAACAAACGATTGATCTTTCAACACGGTCAGTGTATCGATCTCTCCGTGAATGCCTAAATTTGACAATATGTTTTTGTCCACAGCATAGACTTTGTCTTTGCCGGCGAATCTGACAAATCCGGAGTTATAATCCTCACCTTTTTTGCCGAGGATTAAGTTTGCCATCGGATTATTCCCCTCATCCTTTAGAATGAGATGAATTCCCTGAGCATCTGTGATGCTGTATTTGTCAAAGTGTTTGGGATCCGACGACCGGACATTACCGGTCATTTCAAGAAGATCATCCAAAAAACGGTTAACCGTACTTTCCTTGGCTTTGCAATTGTATTTCGTGACCAGACGCCACTGGTCATCTGCCTTCTTTAATTCCATCCGGATCGGATTATCCTCGGTCGATTCTTTATAAACCTCGATCCCTTTGACACTTTCCTTGGATACGCCAAAAATAATCGTTTGGACTAATTCATCCACATCAACTGATTTTTGGCTGGGCTTTGTCACAAAATAAATAATTAAAAGTAAGACAAAAACACCGGCGAGATAATACAGATGTTTTTCTTTCATTCGCTAATCCCTCTTTATCATTTTGATTTTCAAAATTTAGAGTTCAATCCTTATTTCGAATTAGTCGGGTAAAATGTGTCAATTTTCAAGCGTACTATTTTTTTACCCGTCTTTTGATATTAATCACAATGCCGATTACCACAAACAGGATTGGCGGAAACCAGACTACAAAAGCCTTTGATAAAGCTTTGCCAACACTGCTCGTTTCTTTGATTCGACGTGCCATGATATTTTTAGACCGGATATTGATGAGCTCCTCACCCAACGTGAGTGCGTCAACAGAATTTAGCAATAATGCCTGATGATCGGCAGCTACCTGTAAAATATCATTTTTAAACATGTTGCTGCACCCCATGGCGATGATCCGGTTCTCTTTCGGCTCGCCAACGATTTCAGATGGCATGGTTTCCTCTGCTTCCTGATCATCCTCATCGTTTTGACCGGGCGTTTCACGCCACTTTGGAATATCCTGATCCACATATTTTGGTTTAAATTTACCTTCGAATAAGACACCCAGCGGCTGTTTTTTCAGAACATCTTCAGGCGCGGGCGGTGTTTCATCAACCGGACCCCAACCGTAACCTTCACGTGTCCAACTGCTGTTACTCGATGTAAACAAGACACGTGACTCAACATCATTTTCCTTTAATATTTCCTCATGAACCAACAATCTGCCGCCGTACATGTAGAAAAGATTGGTGATTTTGTTAGACACGGACAATTCCGAATTGATGTTTTCCTGACCCACTTTGATGATGACCGGTTTTGTCACCGGCTCGTAACGCTGCTCACGGACCTGAAACATTCCCATGTTCCGGGTTTGAAAAACAGGCACCTGAATATAGGCTGTGCTTTTGTCCATGAACATCTTGTCATCAAATTCAAAACCGTAGTTTTTGGTGAGCGAATTGATATTCAAGCGGCTGGGCATGCCATTGAGATCGAATTCTCCGGGATTATCCTTTGATGGAGCAATCTGATAATTGTACTGTTGAACTGCCATAATCACTTTGACGCCGTCATGAATGAGTTTGTCCAGCTCGTAAATCTGTCGCTCTTCCAACGGCTGGTCAATCATTACGATCATTGTCTCGATATCTTCAGGAATTGGGTCATCCTTTTTGATATTTGTTCTCACAACATCGTAACCGGATTCCCTCAACAATTTTGCTGCCACATTGTACTGATCCTGCGGTTGCTGCTGGTACATTTGACGATACTGTGGCGGAATCTCTGGTTGAGACGGATAAAAGCCGACTTTGGGTCTCTTGTTCGAAATTAATTTATAAATGCGCGACATAATTTCGTATTCGAGACTGCCAAAATTTTCCGGACGAACTTCCGGAATCACACTTTCTTTCCGATCCAAATAAGACAGCACAATTGATGAGTAAACACGCTTCACTGAAAATTCATCTGCCTCGGTACTTTGCACACCAAAAGGAATCACACCACGTTCATACAATCGTTGTGCGATTTTTTTGCGGGTGACTTTGCTCTTTTGCTGACCGCCACTCAAGATGTCTTTTTCTTCGTCCTCTTCAGCTTGTCTTTCCTCAAGCGCCTCTTTCTCTTCTTCCTTGGACGGATCAAAAACCGTATAATCCAACATCCCGTTAGACGCTAACTTAATTTCTTCGAGTTTATCAATCACATCCCGTTCCAGATTTTTCCACTTCGTGGGCATGCGTTCCGAAGACGAGACATAATAAGTTACATCAATTGGCGCCTCCAACTGTGAAAGTATTTCTTTAACTGCCGGTGAAATTTTATACACATTATTGGCAGTCAAATCAAAACGACCCGGGTTAATATTATCAGCGATCATATTAACTAAAATAACAACTCCGGTGATTAAAACGGCACCAATAATAAAAGTGATTAAAAAATTCTTTTTAAAATCTTTCATCTAATATTTCCTCCTTTCCAGTGATTTTGCGTTCAAATAGAGGAATAGTGCAGTAAATGATAGAAAATAGACAATACTTTTTACATCAATCACACCCCGTTCAATGTCATTAAAATGCCGGGTGACGCCGACGTAGCTGTAGAGAAAATCTCCCAATCCGGGAATCCAGCCATCTATCACCATGGGTACATATTGCCAGCCGATGAGGGCTAAAAATCCGCAGGATAAACTGGTGATGATTAATGAAACAATCTGATCCGAGAAAAACCCGGAGATAAAAATTCCCACAGATAAGAAGAAACCTCCCAACAGAATAGCGCCAAAATATCCGCCAATGATCGGTCCGAAATCCGGTTTTCCCAAAATGACCAGTAAGATAGGAATGGCCAATGTTCCAGATAGTGCCACCAAATAAAAAGCAAAGCTGGCAAAAAATTTGCCTAACACGATGCTTTCGGTTTTCATCGGCAGAGTTAATAACAGTTCATCAGTCCCCAATTTTTTTTCTTCCGACCACAAGCGCATCGAAATTGCGGGGATAAATATCAACCCCAGCGTCAGCGGAAGCTGTGAAAAAAACGCTCGCATGTCTGCGTTACCAAAGAAAAAGAAATGGAACATATACAGCCCGGAATTTAGCAAAATAAATATCACGCTAAAGACATAGGCAATTGGTGAGTAGAAATAGGCTTTGAATTCTCGATTAAAAACAATCTTTATGTCGTTCATTCAGCACCTCCTTCCACTTCGGTTGCTGAAGTTTCTTTCACTTCTTTTTTACTTTCTGATTTTGCATTTGAGGTTGTCAGTCGGATGAACGAATCTTCCAGCGATAACTTTTCAGGAACAAACTCAACCACGTCCCACTTCTGATCTCTGACAAGCTCATTCAGTTTTTCGACCAGATTAACTTTGAAGGGCGCATAAACATGACAGCCGACAACACCCCGCGGTACATTGCTGTCATATTCAACTTCTTCAATGTCGGGAATCGATTTAATTGCAGCCTGAAAATCTTTCTTGGTCGATTTGACTGCAATATACATGGAATTTCGGCGAGTTACTTTCTGGCGAAGTTGTTCGAAACTGCCGTCACCGACAAGCCGTCCTTCGTTGATGACCAAAATCCGGTCGGCGATAGTGGCAACTTCCGGGAGAATGTGTGTGCTCAAAATGATCGTTTTTTCGTGGGCAAGTTCACGAATTAAATTTCTGATACCGATGATCTGTATTGGATCTAAACCGGACGTCGGTTCATCCAAAATCAACACATCCGGATCATGAATCAGTGCCTGTGCTAAACAGGTGCGCTGTTTGTAACCCTTGGAGAGGACACTGATTTTTCGGTTTAATACATTGTCCAAACCGCAGGCATCGACCACCCAATCAAACCTTTGTTTGAATGTTCCGTTCAAATGGCGAGCAGCTCCGATGAATTCCAGATATTCTCTCACGAGCATATCTGCATAGAGAGGTACGGATTCGGGCAGATATCCGATCAGCTTTTGGACATTGTACGGGTCTTCGATCACGTCATAATCACCAACCACTGCTTTGCCCGATGTCGGCGCAGTGTAGGTGGTAATGACCTTCATTGCGGTTGATTTTCCCGCACCATTCGGCCCGACGAATCCAATAATCTCTCCCTTTTGAACAGAAAAGCTCACGTCAGTAAGTGCTTTGGTGAGACCATAATTTTTGGATACGTTCTTAAATTCAATCATAACCCTTCCTCTTGTTAGGATTCAAAGTTATTGTTTCAATAATTAATTTTTTTGTGAATTAAAAGAAGTCAATCATAAGCAACATAAAATTATGTTTAAGAATTTTTATATCAAAAAAGAAGTATAAACTAAAAAAATATGAAATCAGTTGAAACGGTTTTGTATTGCCGTCTGTCCTCAAAAAAAAGTGAATGGATATTCTCGATATACCTATAATCAAAATATCAGGTTGAAAACCTCCTTCAATTTATTATAAATTAATAAATAAAAGACTGCAATATTTATTTAAAATTATCAAATGTTATAACGAACAAAGGAACAATCAAGTTCCAATCACTTTAATAATTTTGTGCGTTTTTTTCCATTCATTACTAACAATTTTTATGGTATGACAGATATTGATTCTACAAGTTCAATTATACTGTGTCAGAAAGTGCTTGCAATTTTATTCTGATTTAATTATTTTATATTTTTAAATTTATTTGAATTTTATGAATATTTCCGCATCTGACTGGATTAATTCATTCTTCTGTTAAAATAGACATTTATTTTTAGGACAATTATGGTGCAAAAGACATTAGTCCCGATTTATTTAACTATATTTATTATTTTCGTTTTTGCGTGCGCAAAGCAGATGCCGCCGCGAGGTGGTCCTGTTGATCGAACACCACCCACGATTAAAGAAATCATACCGACACCAGGCCAAACAAATGTTGCTTTAGACACTAAAATCGAAATTGTTTTTAGCGAGCGCATGCAGCCAAACACAGTTGAAGAAGCGATCTTTATTTCTCCCTGGCCTTCGGAGGTCATCGAATTTGATTGGGGCGGCAAAAAGTTGAAAATAAAATTTTCTGATAATTTAAAGAGAAACAGAACCTACGTGCTGACAATTGGCGCCAGGTCCAGTGATCTGCGGAATAATCGAATGGAGGATTCGTATTCAATCGCTTTTTCTACAGGTGATATTATTGATCAGGGAGAAATTACTGGCAGGGTTTACAATAAAGCGGATGTTGAAGGAACGCTGGTTTGCGCGTACGATTTACAGGTTAATGCAGCGCCTGATCCCACAGAAATTTTAGCGGATTATTACACGCAATGTAATGCAGAGGGCAATTACAATTTGGCTTATGTAGCCCCCGGACATTATCGGCTTTTTGCCATTGATGATAAAGACTTTAACAGGAAATATACAAAGGGAATTGATGCAATTGGTATTACGAATTCGGACGTCACATTGATTTCAGAAGAAAACACGGTCAATGATGTTCATTTTATGCTGACTGTCGAAGACACGGCGGCGCCGGTTTTAAAATCAGCATATTCAATTGATAAAAATAAAATTGAAATTCGGTTTAGTGAAAAAATGGATAGTTTCGAAAATGAAAAACCGGATAAATACTTTTCGATTTCGCCGGAAGAGGATTCCTTAACTAAATTAAAAATATTGTCCTGTTATCAGAACCTGCGGGATAAGTCCCAAATGCTTCTGATGACTGAAGATCAAGCTGATATTCCTTACATTTTGACAGCAGATAATCTATTTGATATTTCCGGCAATTCTCTGGATACCGCTTACAATTCAATTGTTTTCAACGGCTCTGCGATTCCCGATACGATGGAACCTGTGCTCATTTATCAATCCATCATAGACAGTTCCACGGCAATCTGCCCGGATACAACGATTCAATTTATGTTTTCCGAACCTGTAAAGCAGGAACTATTGGCAGATAACGTTGTTTTTAGACGAGCAAACGCGGAAAAAATAAACGGAACTATAATCTGGAATAATCCGGCAGCATTCACATTTACTCCGTACAGTGCGCTCCAATATTTCACCGGTTACCAAATCACTGCAATGGTTGATTCGATCCAGGACTTAGCAGGGAATAGTTTAAAAGACAGTCTATTTTCAGTCTATTTTAAAACACAGAGTGAGGATACGCTTTCTGCAATTAGCGGACAGTTGATCGATCAGGATTCAACAGCAAGTGGTAACATTTATTTAACAGCAAAAAGCGCTGGTCATTTTTATCATACCATGATTGAAAAACCGGGACAATATTCATTCGATGATATTTTATCAGGAATTTATACGATTCAGGCGTTTCGGGATGCGGACAGTAATGGCGTTTACAGCTACGGTCAGACGATACCTTTTCAGCCTGCGGAACGATTTGTGTTTTATCCCGATTCGATCAAATTGCGTTCCGGCTGGCCTAACGAGGGAAATGATATAATCTTAAAATAATCAAAAAATATTTAATCAAAATCGGAGTTATCATGAACAGATTTCAGTACCAGAATGATGAGTTAATGTGCGAACAGGTGAGGATTGAAGAACTTGCAGAAAAGTATGGAACACCGCTGTACGTTTACAGCAAAAATATGATGATTGATAATTTTAAGGCTTATGATGAGGCGTTCTCCGGTGTGAACCACACCATTTGTTATGCGATGAAAGCAAATTCAAATATGGAAATTTTGAAGCTAATGGCATCATTGGGAAGCGGTGGCGACGTCGTGTCTGGTGGTGAACTTTTTTTGGCACAAAAAGCCGGCATTCCCGCAGGAAAAATTGTTTATGCCAGCGTGGGAAAATCGGATGAAGAAATCAAATATGCCCTGGAAAGCGGCATTATGGCGTTCAACGTCGAGTCTGAACCCGAGCTAAAAGTGATCAATCAGATCGCCGTTGAAATCGGCAAAAAAGCGCCGGTGGCGATTCGTCTTAATCCGGATATCGATGTGCATGGTCATCCCTATATTTCCACGGGGAAGTCAATCAATAAATTCGGTATTGATATAAATAGTGCTCTTGATGTTTTTAATAAAGCCAAGAAAATGGAGGGAATTAAGATTGTTGGAGTGCATTCCCATATCGGATCGCAAATTTTGAATCTGGACTATTTTGATGCGGCTGCTAAAAAACTTTATGATTTTATCACTGACTTAGGAAAAAACGGAATTGACGTGGAGCATGTCGATATTGGCGGTGGATTGGGCGTTCACTATCCGGGATTGCTGCAGGAATCCGCAACGAAAAAAGCTGAAGAGGTGCCCACACCGGCACAGTTAGCTGAAAAAATTATCAACGTCCTCAAACCGTTAAATATCGAAATTCTATTTGAGCCTGGCAGATCAATGGTTGGAGAAACCGGTACCTTGATAACGAAAGTTCTTTACGTCAAGCGCGCGCGGGACAGTAAATTTATCGTTGTTGACGCGGGGATGAATGACCTGATCCGTCCCAGTCTGTATGAAGCGTATCACCAAATTGTACCATTGAAAAAGCGAGACGGAGCTATTGAAGCCGCTGATGTCGTGGGACCGATTTGCGAAACAGGTGATTTTTTAGCCAAAAACCGTGAATTACCTGATGTTAAGCGCGATGATTTTCTGTCAGTGCTTACTGCTGGCGCTTACGGTTACTCGCTGGCGAGCAATTACAATTCCCGCCCGCGTCCGGCGGAAGTCTGGGTGAACAATGACAAACACGAAATCATTCGCGAAAGAGAGAAAATTGAAGATTTGATGTAAAGATTGTGGTGCCATCTTTTTTGGGATGGTACCTTACATTTGTATTGTTGATCAAAAACGATTTTTGAAATAGTAAATTAATACCGCTATCTTATAATATGGATGACCAATAAAAAATATTAGCTTCAAATAAAAGGATTTTTGCGATGTAGGGGACGTTCACGGACGTCCCTTACGGTCTAAATATAAAAAAAACAAAAAAACCAATAATTCAACTAGTCATTCATATTTATAATAGTGCACAATCTTCATGATTTGTTGTTTGCTATTGAGATTTAAAAGTATCCACTCAATATTTTATGGCAATACCCTTTCAAAGGTTTTGAACCTTTGAAAGGGTGCATGTTCACCATCTGTTTTTGAATGGATACATTTAAAATTTATATTGATCTCCGGAACAATTTGAACAAAATTCAATATTCAACCCCTCGTTGTTCTATTGGGGAAAAGCTTGTTTTTTTAATACAATCCCGGAGGGATTGAATATTTGTAGTAATTTTTATAGATGAAAATTAAAAACCCCGAAGGGATTTAACATAGTTTCATATTATAGCGTGTCGCTACTGATAACAACAAATGCAAATAAAATCAATTAATGCAATTCGAAATCCGTGATAATCAGTATAAATCAATGGCTAAAAAAATATCGACCAGCAGGAATTGAAATACCATGATTGAATTCACCAAACTCTCAGGAACCGGTAACGACTTCATTTTATTCGACAATCGAAATAAAAGATACAGCGGAACAGAAAACGAATATTTCAAAAAAATTTGTCAAAGACGCGTGGCTGTCGGAGCAGATGGTATTTTACTGATTGAGAACAGCGAAAAATTCGATTTTTCATTAAGCTATTTTAATTCGGACGGTTCAGTCGGAGAAATGTGCGGTAATGGCGCCCGGTCGGCTGCCTATTTTGCTTTTATTGAGAAAATCGCTCCGGCGGACATGCGATTCGATGTCCTCGGCGTTCCATATCAGGCAAAGATTGAAAATGATGGAGTAAGTTTATTCATGCCGCCACCCAAGGAAATCAAAGAGTATCCAGAGGCATTGGAGGACCCGGATTTCCAAGAAGGCGGTTATCTTAACGTGGGCGTACCTCACTATGTGTTGTTTGTCAAGGATGTGCAACGTGTGGATGTTGAGCAGGCGGGACGAAAATATCGTTTCCACAAAGCTTTCCAACCGTGGGGTACGAATACGAATTTTGTCCAACTCATTGATCAGGATACAATTAAAATCCGAACATATGAACGGGGCGTCGAAGAAGAGACTTTAGCCTGTGGTACCGGTACTATTTCCGCGGCAATTTTAGCGCACAAGCAAAAAGGGATTCAATTGCCGGTCAAAGTTCACGCGCTGGGAGGCATACTGAGAGTTAATTTTGCCGATGACCTCTCCAGAATTACACTGGAAGGTCAGGTTAAAATCACCTATCAGGGCGAATTGGATGAAACATTATACGGACTTTGATCCGTTCAAACCTTGCACGAAGCAGAAATAATTTAATTCCACTTGAAATGTTGATTCAGGTTATCAGTTATGAAAAAAAGTCTTTTGGAAAGAATACTAATCGGACTTATGTTAGGGATTTCAGCGGCGACTGTTGTTTTTATCATTACCGAATTACTTTTCCCCACGGTTTTCGACAATTTCGAAGCCCAAACATTGGATCAACGTTATACCCTCCGAATCCACAAATTGGAAAAGGCCCGAGCCGACGCGAAAATCGAAGATATTATCATCGTTGACATCGACAATCGAAGTTTAAATAAATTAGGCCGGTTTCACCAATGGCCCCGGGATTATTACGCTGCACTGACAAACAAATTAGCCGATGCCGGTGCCATCGTTATTGGTTTTGATATTCTGTTTATGGAACGCGATGTTGATCGGGCTACAGATAGTTTGTTTGTGGAGGCGACAGATTATGCGCAGAATGTTTCTCATGCTCTGTCCTTTTCGGAAGCGGAGCCGGATAAATTTTTATACAAAATGGAATCACCGCCCCCTGGCTTGGAATTCGAAAAATTTTCCTATCAATTCCCTCCGCCAATTCAGAACATATTCCCCAAATCAGATCGATTCGATGGAAAATTTATCGAGCTTTACAACGCCTCCCAACAATTGGGTTTTGTCAATTTCCAACCGGACAACGACAGCGTGATCCGGAAGATGCCTTTGTTTATGAATTTTGCAGACCGTCTTTACCCCTCGCTCCCGTTGGCAATGGTCTTTTATTTGTTCGATATTCAGCAGGATCAGATTCAAATTGACCCCGGGAAGTCTGTCAAGCTCAATATCACATCTGAAAGCGGTTCTGAAACTGTAAACTTACCCATCGACCAGAAGGGAAATTTATTAATTAACTATTACGGCACCTATCAAACCTTTCGTTATATTCCTTTCTACGATGTTTATGCAAACCGGGTCCCGGCTGAATTTTTTCAGGGAAAAATTGTATTGTTCGGCGCTACTGCCGCTGGATTGTATGATATGCGTCCTGTACCGTTTCAGAAAGCATTCCCGGGTGTGGAAATTCACGCGAACATTCTTTACAATATTTTGAATCAGGACTTTATCACTAAAACATCTGCTTTGCTCAATATCATCATTCTGTTCACGCTATGTATTTTGATCGGGATTTTTTCTTCATCCTTTAAAATGATTTATAATATTCCCTTTTTATTGTTGGTGGCAGCAGGTTTTGTTTTTTACACCCATCATGCCTTTCAAAATCAAAATTTATGGATCGAAAATGTACAACCATTTATCGGCATCATGTTAAGTCAAGTGGCTGTACTGGGTTACAAATATTTCAATGAATTAAAAGATAAACGCCGCATCAAAGGCATGTTTCAAAATTACCTTTCGCCGACAGTTGTCAGTGAGCTGCTCAAAAAACCGGATATGTTGAAATTGGGCGGGGAGCGGAAAATCGCCACTGCCTTTTTTTCTGACATAAAAAACTTCACCACATTTTCGGAAGACCTGCAACCGGAAGAATTAGTCATGGACTTGAATGAGTATCTTTCCGCGATGACCGAAATTGTGCTAAAATATGAGGGCTATTTAGATAAGTATGAGGGCGACGCCATTGTTGCCATTTTTGGCATTCCCATCAAACAATCGGATCATGCGCTCCGTTCCTGTAAAGCTGCCCTTGATATGCAAAAGAAATTAGTTGAATTGAGAAAAAAATGGAAAAGCGAAAAAAAGCCGCTTTTTGAAACACGGATCGGGATCAATTCCGGACCGATGATCGCGGGAAATATTGGCGGTACAGACCGTTTTGATTATACTGTGATTGGTGACAGCGTGAATTTAGCTTCCCGTCTTGAAGGCGCAAACAAAATGTACGGCACATCAATTATAATTAGTGAAGAGAGTTATCGACAGGTGAAAAATGAATTGATTTGCCGGGAGCTTGATTTTCTTCGCGTCAAAGGAAAAACGAAACCTGTCCGGGTTTATGAATTATTAGGCAGAAAAGGAGAAAAGTTCGACCCAAAATCGATACAGTGTTTGGGATATTTTGCAAAAGGTTTAAAAACATACCGAAAACGGGACTGGATTCATGCGTACGATATTTTCCAAAAAGCATTATCCATTTGTCCGGATGATGGCCCGTCAAATGAATTCATTCGCCGCTGCAAAATATTTATCGAAAATCCCCGCCCTGATGACTGGGATGGTGTTTTTGAATTAAGAAGTAAATAACAGGTCAAACGATGAATCCCCAATATATTGTCGACGGATACAATTTTATTCATAAAATTCCCAGATTTGCGAAAGCATTGCGAGAAAGCCTGGAGCGTTCACGCAACGAATTAATCTTATTTATCCGTGGTTACCAATCTGCCAAGAAAATAAATATCACTCTCGTATTTGATGGCGCAGATGTCGGGATTGTAGATCCTGCTCATCAATCTTCATTGCGGCTTAAAATCTTTTACTCCAATTCTCCTGAAAAAGCTGATCCGCTGATAAAACGGTTGATCAAAAAAACGAAGAACAAGAAATCAGTTATTTTAGTTTCCGCAGATCAGGAGTTAGTGAATTACGCGAAAAACATGGGCGCGACCAGTGTCTCACCCGCGTCGTTTTATTCGATTTTGAGTAAACACGAAGTCCATGATGAAATATATCAAAAATATAATCAACCCCTGTCTCATGAAGAAATTGAGGAGTGGTTGAAAATATTTGGAGACGATTCATAGTGGCGAAGACGATAAACAAAGAAGAACGGCTTCTGCAGAAACGAAAATTTTATGTCAGATTTTTGGTGATCTTTACCGTATTTATGCTGCTGGCATTCAATTTGGGGAGCTGGTTGTTTTTCAACCGAATGGATGACTATTTGGAACGCGAACTGGAGAAACGGCTTAAGGCAATTGCCAGTCTGAACTCGAAATCTATTGAAGCCGATTACATCGAGGAAATGAATTCGTTCCAAGAAAACCGTCTTGTGCGCCTGTTGATTCGCCAGCAACTGAACCGATTGGTGTATGACTTTGAGCTTGAATCTGCCTTTGTGATCGATCGAAATAATGTGGTATTGATTGATCCGCAAAGCAAATTTCCCGAGGGACAGTCACTCACATATTTGCAGCAGGACAGCGCAGCCATTGAACTCGCCTGGTCCGGTCAGATCGCTGCATCGCCGATCCATTTTGTTGAAGGGAACAAATTCAAAAGTGTTTACGCTCCCCTGCGAGATGAATTTTTCTCCGTATCCGCTCTGCTGGTGCTCGAAGCCAGCGCCGATTTTTTTGAGTTGCTGGACGTTTTCAAACAAGGACTCATCGTTGGCGGATTAGTCAGTTTTGGACTAATTGTTGTATTCGCATTTTTTATTTCATGGATGATAACTCTGCTCATTCGTACACACGAACAGGTGCGGCAAAATGAAAAATTAGCAGCCATGGGACAAATGGCGGCATCAGTAGCTCATGAAATTCGTAATCCGCTCGGTATTATCAAAGGGACAGCGGATGTGCTCAAAGAAAAGTACACCGCTCAGAACAAAAAGGACGAGCTCTTTGATTACATTGCCGCGGAAGTACAGCGGCTAAATCTTTTGGTCAACAACTTTTTGTCCTTTGCCCGCGAACCCAAGTTGAATCTTGAAAAGGCAGACATCATCGCTGTCATTGAAAAAGCCGTCGCTGCAATTGAGCGGGAAGAGCAGGAAAAAATGGTTCAATTGAACGTAAATATTGCTGACAAACCTGACATATTCGCATTTGATGAAAATACCATTCAACAGGTACTTTTCAATTTGCTGATAAATGCCAAGCAGGCGGTCGAAGAAAATGGCAGGGTTGAAGTCCGGCTTGAAATCGAAAAGATCAAACATGCCAAATTTGCCAAAGTGATTGTGTCTGATAATGGCACCGGAATTAAAGAAGACAAAGAAAAAATCTTCGAACCATTTTACTCCACGAAATCATCTGGCAGTGGATTGGGGCTGGCCATTTGCAAACAGATCATTGAAAAACACGGCGGCTGGATTGATTTTGAAACTGAACTCAATAAAGGAACGAGGTTTTATTTTTATTTGCCAATGAAGGATTAGTGGGATAAATTATACCTTAGGAAATTAATCTACAGGAATTTTAGTCAAAATTTAAAACTGATTTTGAGGAGTTTTTAAAATGAACGGAAATGTGCTCATCATTGATAACGAAAAGCGCATGTGCCATGTGGTCAAAGCGGCGCTGGAACTGGACAAACATACGGTTGAACTGGCTTACGACGGTGACAGCGGTATTAAGAAGTTTGCTGGTGGGGAATTTGACATCGTGATTACGGATCTGAAGATGCCCGGTAAAGACGGAATTCAGGTGCTGGAAGCGGTGAAAAAACAGAGCCCGGATATTGATGTGATTTTGATGACCGCCTACGCCACCGCACAAACCGCTGTCGAAGCCATGCAAAAGGGTGCTTACGACTATCTGATCAAACCGTTTGATATGATGGAGTTGAAAACTAAAGTGAAGCAGATTCTGGAAAAGAAAACGCTTCAGCGGGAAAATGTGGATTTAAAAGATCGGTTAAAAGATAAATTTTCGCTGGATAACATTATCGGTCAGAGCGAGTCCATGGTCAAAGTGTACCAAATGGTGGAAAAAGTGGCGCCGCGTGATGCGACGGTACTGATTCGCGGAGAGAGCGGCACAGGCAAAGAACTAATCGCACAGGCGATTCATCAAATGAGTCAGCGAGCAGACGGAGCTTTTATTGGCGTAAACTGTGCGGCGCTGACCGAAACGTTGTTGGAGAGTGAACTGTTCGGACACGAAAAAGGATCATTCACCGGAGCGGATAAACAGAAACGCGGCCGGTTCGAACTGGCGGACGGTGGGTCCATCTTTTTGGACGAAATCGGTGACGTTTCACCGGCGACACAGGTCAAGCTGCTCCGGGTGCTGCAAAACAAGGAACTGATGCGCGTGGGTGGTGAGCAGTCCATTCCGGTGAATGTGCGCACCATTGCTGCCACCAATCAGAATTTGGAAGAGCTGATGAAGCAGGGTACATTCCGCGAGGATTTGTACTACCGGTTGAACGTGTTTCCCATCCACCTGCCGCCGCTGCGTCAACGTACAGAGGACATCCCGGATTTGATCGCCCATTTTTTGGAAAAAAATCAGCAGCCGGCAGACAAAATCGAACCCAAAGCCGTTACCGCGCTGATGAAATACCAATGGCCCGGCAATATTCGCGAGCTGGAAAATATTGTCGAACGAATGATTATTTTAGCCGGTGACGAAAAAATCACTGCGGACATGCTACCGCCGCAGATTCAGGGATTTTCCGGTGGCGAGCAAGACTTGTCGTTTGAGATTCCGGAGGAGGGATTGTCCATTGATGACGTCGAAAAAAATTTGATCCACAATGCCATCAAAAAAGCCGGCGGCAATAAAACCAGAGCTGCTAAACTGCTGGGAATCACGCGGCGGAAATTGTATTCGATGATGGAGCGGTTGGGTCGGGAATAATTAGCCTGCGAATAAATCCGCAGGCTGATTTGTGGAATGATGCTAAAGCATCCTCATAATTATTCCAAATTTGGAAATAGCATCATTTATGATGTTTTCATTTTTGAGCCTGATGGTTTATTCAGGCGTTTATTCAGCTAATTGAGGTAAACAGAAGGAGGTCAATGTGCCATATTGGCGTTTGCATTATCATGGGGTCTGGGCATGTAAAAATCGGGAAGAGCTCATTTTACCGGAATTAAGGCCTCCGCTGTATCGATATATTTTAGGGAAAGGCGTTGCATTGGGTGCAATCATGCATGAGGTCGGAGGTGTTGAAAATCATGTGCATGTGGTTTTTTCGTTAGCTCCTAAATATGCAATAGCTGATTTCCTCGGAAAGCTCAAAGGCGCCAGTTCGCATTGGGT
>CAYYMH010000008.1:83258-117321 GCA_964472785.1 uncultured Cytophagia bacterium
AATATGCAATAGCTGATTTCCTCGGAAAGCTCAAAGGCGCCAGTTCGCATTGGGTGAGCCATGTGTTAAAGCATTTACCGCTGTTTGAATGGCAAAGGGGATACGGCGTTGTTTCGTTTGGTGATCGTCATTTTACACGGGTCATTAAATATGTGAGAAACCAAAAAATGCATCATCAAAGGGAAACAACTAACCGTTACATGGAAAAATGGAGCGAGGATGAGGATGGGGTGGTGTTGGCGTGGGATGATGCGATGGATGGTTGATACGTTTGTGAATTGTGGAGGGATGTTAAAACATCCCAAACACCTGCGAATGAATCCGCAGGTTTATTAATGCAAGGATGCTAAAGCATCCTAAAATCATTTCGATTTTGGAAAAACATCATTTATGATGTTTCTAATGTTGAGCCTGATGGTTTATCATCAGGCGTTGTTGAATGATTAACGCCTGCGAATAAATCCGCAGGCTAATATGTGGAATGATGCTAAAGCATCCTAATTTTTTTTGATTTTGTTAATAACATCATTTATGGTTTTTCCGTTGTTGAGCCTGATGGTTCATCATCAAGCAATCAGGATGAAAATCAATAAAAATTTTAACCACAAATTAAATATAAGGATTAGTTTGATGAGCCGACAACGTATTGCAGGTGTGTTCATTTTAGTATTAATTCTATTCATATCCAATTGCGCTCGGATTTTACGGGTCGGTCCACCGGACGAGCAAAAATTACGCAAGCTGGCGCATCGGAAGATCGAGCGCTGCATTCGAGAAAATATATCCGTGGATTATCAGGGACCGGTGCCGGCGCATACGGCAATCGACACCATTTTGGTGGACACCGATTCGCTGCGTCTCGATCTGCATTTGAGCAAACATTTTTCGTATCAGCCGTTCCGGCCCAAAGATATTGATGTGATTTACCAGTTGTTTCAAAATTGCCTCGGCGGCAGATTCGACAACTTCGAATTGTCCATCTATTCGATGGAGATCCCGGTCGAAGACTTTGTGCCCAATTTTTTCCGTGCGGATACTTCAGATTATGATCACGCACGCATGCCTGAAATCACTATTCGCCAGAAACCGCCGGTGATTCAAAATCTCCATAAAAAACGCTGGCAGCCGACCGCCGGACTTTTTAACCGCAATATTGCGCTCTGGCACAGTCACGGTTTTTATTATAGTTTTGAGCAGCACCGCTGGGAATGGCAGCGGCCCCGGCTGTTTTGTACGGTCGAGGATTTGCTGCCCATGTCATTCACGGTACCTTATTTGATTCCCATGCTGGAAAACGCCGGAGCTAATGTATTTGTACCCCGCGAGCGGTCGCTGCAGACGCACGAGGTGGTCATCGATAACGATCCGTCCCCAGGTTTTGTTGGCAGCGGAGAGTATCGGGAACTGAATCCTTCAGCCTGGAAGCAGGGAGGTACCGGTTTCGGGATCGGGCAGCCGCCTTATCCGGCAAATTTAAATCCGTTTTTACAAGGGAGTTATCGGGTTTGTCGAGCGGATTCGGTCATTTCAGCGGGTGTGGAATACATTCCCGACATCCCAGAAGCAGGACGCTATGGCGTTTACATTGCCTATCATCATTCGGAGGAAAATGCTCCAGACGCGCACTACACGGTTCATCATCTTGGCGGAAGAACTAAATTTCAAGTGAATCAACAGATCGGCGGGAGCACTTGGCTGTATTTAGGGGACTTCAAATTCAAGCAAGGATTTTATCCGGACAACGGCAAAGTCGTGCTGTCCAATCAAAGCCAGTTTCCGGGAAAGAAAATAACGGCGGATGCGGTTCGGTTTGGTGGTGGTATGGGCAATATCCTCCGCGGCGGTAGAATCAGCGGTTATCCCAGATTTGCCGAAGGGGCGCGTTATTATTTGCAATATGCGGGCATGCCGGATACGCTGGTTTATCATTTGAACGAAGATACCACAGATTACAACGACGATTACCAATCCCGCGGTGAATATGTCAATTATCTGAAAGGGAAACCGTTCGGTCCCAATCGCAACCGGGACGCTGAAGGTCTGGGCATCCCGATTGACCTGTCGCTCTCTTTTCACACGGACGCGGGGATAAATACAGCGGACAGCGCCATCGGGACACTGATGATTTATTCGATAATGGATGCGGAAACGCTGAACGTTTTCCCTGACAGCATGTCCCGTTTAGCCAGCCGGGATTTGAGCGACATCATGCAGACCCAGATCGTCGATGACATTCGGTTGAAGTGCGATCCGGACTGGAACCGGCGGGCATTGAGAGACGGCGATTACAGCGAGGTATGGCGGCCTAATGTACCGGCGTGCTTATTGGAATTGCTGTCCCATCAAAATTTTAAAGACATGCAATACGCGCTGTCACCGCAATTCCGGTTTGATGTGTCGCGGTCGATTTACAAAGGGATGTTGAAATTTATCGCTACTCAGAATCAGTACGATTTTGTGGTGCAGCCGCTGCCAGTTTCCCATTTTGAGGCGTATTTTTCAGATTTTGCAGAAGTCACGCTTCGCTGGCAACCGGTGAATGATCCGATGGAACCGACAGCGGTAGTGGAAAATTATGTGGTTTACACCCGGATTGAAAATCTCGATTTTGACAACGGCACGCTGGTGGACACCAATCAGTTTGTAAAGAATGATTTGGAATCCGGGACGATTTACAGTTTCAAAGTAACCGCAGTCAATGACGGCGGTGAAAGCTTCCCTTCGGAAATTTTGTCAGTGTGCTGGATTGACACCAGTGAGTCACCGATTTTAATTATTAACGGATTCGACAGAGTAGGACCGCCTGAATTTGTGATTCAACCGGATTTCAAAGGATTTCTGCCGATGTTCGATCCGGGTGTGCCTGACAAATATGATTTCAATTTCACCGGACAGCAGTTCGATTTTGATCCGGATTCAAAATTTCGTTCCAACGATGCACCCGGTCATGGCGCCAGTCAGGCGAACCGAGAAACAGAAGTCCGATTAGGGAACACGTTTGATTATTCGTACATCCACGGATCTGCAATTCGCAATTTCGGCTATTCCTTTGTCAGTGCCAGCGATGAGGCGGTGATGGCGGATTCCCTTTATTTAGAGGATTTTGAAATTGTGGATTATATTTTAGGCGAGGAAAAGTTTTTGGATTTTCCCAAAATTAATCTGGATTATGCACCTATAATTAAAAACAATCATGCTTATCAATTATTTCCACTTGAGTTTCAAAATCAGTTGATGAAATATTTGGAACAGGGGGGTAATTTATTTGTTTCCGGCGCTTACGTTGGCAGCGAATTGTTCAATCCCGGAGCGGACAAATTATACACGATGCTGTTTGCCCAAAATGCGTTGCGAATCAAGTGGCAGACCGACCATGCAGTGGTGAATGGCGGCTTTTTCTCGGTGGATTCGTTTTTTATGGATCCGTTTCAGAATTTTGAATTTAACACGACACACAATCCAAAAATTTACACGGTCGATTCTCCGGATGCCATTGATCCGGCTGAAGGGGCACGGACGATTTTCAGATATTCCGAAAACCGCTTTAGCGCGGGAACCGCTTACAAGGGTGAATATGGTGTGGTTGTTTTTGGATTTCCCTTTGAAACCATTCTCGGTGATCAAGATCGTGACCAAATAATGAAAAGCATCATTTCATTTTTTAAAACAAATAACGAGACAGCACTGAAAGAATAAATTAAAAATTGTACCTTACGGTTCTTTTTGAACTTAATGGTACTATTTAGGGCCGATAGCACATATTATTGTTAAGCTAATATGTTGTTTTTAAATCAGAAAGCGATTTGCTGTTTATGGCACTGTTTTTGAATATTAAGATAACAGAATTTAAATCACTCAGTTAAAAAGAATGGTCAGTTGAACGAAAGGAGATTTAAAATGAAACGTTTTGCATTGTTGATTCCCGTTATCTTAATTGTGTTTTTGGCTGGATGCTCGTCCATGAGAGTCGCGGTGAACTATGACGACCAGTTCGATTTTAGTGGATATAAAACATTTAATTTTGTGGTACCTAAAAAGGAAGCTCAAAAAGAGAGGCAAAAACCGGCTACGATTAAAGATCCGATTTTTCAAAAGAAAGCGAGTCGAGAAATTGCCGTAGTCCTTACCGAAAAGGGATTTGAAAAAGTGGAAACTGCCCGGCAGGCTGATTTTTTGGTCGCTTTTTATGCCACAGCAAAAAACAAAACCCAGATAACGCCACCAACCTATCGTATTGGTCGTTTTGGCAGGCGTTGGGTCAGACCCGGTCGTGTCCGGCATTATAAACAGGGAACACTCATTGTCGATATTGTAGACCGTGAGCAAAAAGAGCTGGTTTGGCGGGGTGTTGGTTCCGGCGCACTCGATCCGGGAAATCCGACCAGGAATCTGTTGGAAGCAATTGAAAAAGTGCTGAAGGATTTTCCGCCATCCAATTAGCAGATAAAAAGTGAGGGCACATGCACTTTATCAGGAGAAGGAGTACTTGTACCTTTTTGTTCATTCCGCAATGTTCTTATTTATCCTATTATCAAAGCCCTTTGGAATTTAGTAAGCTCCAGATACTTGGGCTCAAAGCATTGGCATTGTAGTCCTTCTTAAGGCGCAGTCAAGAAAGGTACCATACTTAGCGGCGGTTTTTTTATGACCTTGAGTCGCTCTACGTGTTTTCCCTTTTTTTGATGTCAGTTGCTGGTATTTTATCAGTTTTTTGATCGTTAAATTAATGAAAGTAAAAATATTTTTAAAAGCAAGATTAAAATTAAAAAAATGCGAGATTGGACAATCATCATTTTCTGATGGGTTTTGATTTGGCGGGAAAAATTCTGCTTAGCAAAAAGAACGTTCAAAAAAACGCGATGCCTGTATCTTATCTGATAGAGGCATCGCATTTCTAATTCAAATAATTGTGCTATTTTCGTGGCTTCAATTTTACGGCGGTACCGTAAGCTAATAGTTCTGCAGATCCCTGCATGACAGCGGATGTGGTAAAGCGGATGCAAACAATGCCATCTGCGTCCATATCTTGGGCAGTTTTTATCATTCGGTCAATTGCCTGCTCCCGAGACTCCGCTAACATTTTCGTATATTCACTGATTTCACCACCGACTAACGTTCTCAAACCAGCCATGATATCTTTTCCAATATGCCTGGCTCGAATTGTATTTCCCCGAACGAGCCCCAATGTTTTCGTAATCTCGAAATCCGAGAATTCGTCCTGTGTCGTAAGCTGCATTTTCTCCTCCTATTGTTTTACATTTTTATCATAATAGTCATCTTCTTTGCTACTAATACGGTCTGAAAGCACTTTGATAAAAAGGAGCCCAACTCCCAAGATAGCAATTAGTCCGATAATTCCCCACGGCATGGCGATGATCAGTCCGACCAAAAGCCCGATAATGTAGATGATCACGACAATGCCCAATAAAAGGTATCCTGCTTTTTCCATAACTTCGCCTCCATGTTTAAAAGAAAAGTTATTGGCTTTTGACAAATGAAAGGAATCTTTTTAAATAACTCAAACTTGATAATATAATAAAAACGACTGCTAACGGAGTGAAAATTTGAATCAGAAAATTAATTTGAAATATGTAAGCGATGATCATTACTGCTAATATGTTAGAGGTAGTTTTCCCGATAAAGTTAGAGTCTACGACTTTTTTGTATTTGCCAACGATAAACAAGCCAACCGTTAAAATAGCAAAATCACGAGCGATAATAAAAATCATCAGCCACAACGGTATTGCTTCTTTATACCATAGAACAACTAATACGACGCCAAATGACAATTTGTCGGCTAATGGATCGAGGAATTTTCCCAGATCAGAAATCTGATTTAAATTTCGTGCAATTATCCCATCTAAATAATCTGAGGAAAAGGACAAAAAAGCCAGTAAACCGACGGCAATTAAATTATCATGCCAAAGAAAAAAAGCAATTGGTATTAAAAGTAATATCCGAAACAGAGATAATAAGTTAGGAATCGTAACAATTTGAGCTGTCTTTTGTTTATCCACCTGCCGGTCCGGTTAATTACTCAATAGATTTTTTTAATTTTTTAAAGTAATCAAATTTTGCTGAAAAGTCAAGTTTAAAATTTCACAAATGTTAATACTTTACTTTTGAATTGAGCGTCATCACTTTTTTTAAATTTTATCTTGACATTTTACAAAAATGTGTTATCTTATAAATAGAGAAAAAAAGTTTCATTTTAAAAATAAAATGAAAAATATTTTCAAGTCTTATCATGCCTCACATGACAAAATACCACCAAATTGTATTAAAAAATTATGACCAGCTAACGAAAAATCAGAAAAAAATTGCCCAGTTTCTGCTCGATAATCCGGACGAGATCGCCTTTTCCTCAATCGAAATTATATCAGAGAAACTGAATGTCGGAAAAGCAACGATTGTACGTTTAGCTCAGACGCTTGGTTACAAAGGATATCTCGAACTTCGCACAGAACTGCTGAATCATCTGAGGAGCAATTTAAGCCCCACAAAAAAACTTAAAAAATTCATCGATGATACACATTTAAAATCGGATTTTTTGAGTAACATTGCCAAGAATGAGATTGAGAATATCCAGCACACATTAAAATCGCTCAATCAAGAGAATTTTGATAAAGCAGTGGATATTCTTTTTTCTGCGTCACATATTTATACAATGGGGCTCGGTATCTCTTCATACTTGTCTCAATTGGCTGCCTACTTTTTAAATAGAATCACCAATCGGTCTCAGGCATTTAATCATGGAAGTTTAAATTTCAAAGAGCAAATCATTTCTTTACCAACAGATGCTGCACTTATTGCAATTAGTTTGCCCCCATATTCTATAGAGACCATTGAAGCTGCTGAATTTGCTCAATCAGAAAAAATTAGAGTTGTTGCAATTACAGACAAATTAATCTCTCCAATTGTTAAATACGCTGATGTGATTTTTACAGTCAATACTCATAATATCGTTTTTATAAATACGGTTTCTGCCGTCCTTTTTCTTATTTATGCGCTATCTGCAGGAATTGGACTGACAGATCGGGAAGCATCGCTAAAAGTTTTCGAAAGCTTCGAAAAGGCACAGTCTAAAACCGGCCATGACGTGCGGTTGGAGCTTTTTAAAACCTGATTTGAGAAGTTAATTGACGCATTAAATTAAGGAGCTGAACAATGTTTTTGTCAAAAAAAAATCTGAAAATTTTGTTTGTCATTTTATTTATCGGTTTTAGTTATGTATTTAGTTTTGCAAAAGTGGGAGATGTAATCAAATCATTCAAAACGCCGGGTAATTTTCCGACAGGTTTGGCATTTGACGGCAAATATTTATGGATCGCTGATCGGAAGACCGATATGTTGTATCAAATTGATCCGGAAACCGGTGCTCAAAAAAATAAAATTACGGCTCCCGGTTACAGTCCAACCGGGTTGGCATGGGACGGAACACATCTGTGGTGTGTGGATGACAAGGAAGGGTATCTTTACCGAATCAATGTCGAAACAGGCGAAGCAGAGCGGGTTATCGAAGCATACACACGGAATCCGAAAGATATCTGCTGGGACGGCGAGCTATTGTGGGTCGTCGATGACCGGTTGGATATTTTGATGAGTGTTGATCCGGAAGATGGGATGATGATTACCAATCACGATGCACCTTCGGGTTCTCCCGACGGTTTAACTTTTGACGGAAAATTTCTCTGGGTTGCCGACCGCGGGCAGGACATGATTTATCGGGTTGATCCTGAGAACGGTTTTGTTGTCGCCGCGGTACATTCACCGGATCAATATCCGCGAGGTTTGGCATGGGACGGTGAAACATTATGGAATGTGGATTATCAAGCTGACAAAATTTATCAAATTAAAATTGACGATGATCAGTATTTATCGAAATATAATCCTAAATCCCAAAAACTGGAAAACACCTTCGATTTCAGAAATTATGGACCCGGATTGGTCACCTCTCTCGATATTTATATTGCCATTCCTGAAAATCGTGATAATCAGGAACTGCTTGCTCCGGTAACTTTTGACCCTGAACCGACAGATATTTTAACGGACAAATGGGGGCAGCGGGTCGCTCATTACAAATTGGATAATCTGGAAAGCGGAAAAATGTTCAGAGCCGTGATGACCGTAAAAGCCAAAATCTGGGACATCGAATATTTCATCGATCCGGATGAAGTAGGTGCGCTGGATGATATTCCCAAATCGATAACAGATAAATACCTTGCCAATGGAAAGAAACTGATGATCAATGATCCGTTCATCCAAAAAACGGCAAAGCAAATTGTCGGAGATGAAGACAATCCATACTGGATCGCTCGCAAAGTATTTCAATATTTGACTGACCGTCTTTCTTATAATTTGAAACCGGTCGGTGGCTGGAATACTGCTCTGACAGTACTAAAACGAGGCACTGCCTCCTGTTCCGAGTATTCCTTTTCGTTGATTTCGTTATGTCGAGCGGTTGGCTTGCCGGCGCGCTATGTCGGCGCTATTTCGCTGCGGGGTGATGACGCCAGTTTGGATGACGTTTTTCACCGCTGGTGTGAAGTGTATTTGCCCAATTACGGCTGGATCCCTTTTGATGCGAACAAGGGCGATAAAAATTCACCGGCAGGGCAGGCAACTGGCATTGGAGACATTGACTGCCGTTACATTGTTACAACAACGAGTGGTGGGGATTCGGAATTCATGGATTGGACGTACAATTTCAATTATCGCTGGACATCCAAAGGCAAGTGCAGAGTATATTCAGAGCATTACGGTGAATGGCAGCCGCTTGAGGAATAGAAGAATTTATTCTTTGCGTTTTTTGTGTCTTTGCGATTTATTTATTTTCATCGCAAAGGCGCTAAGTGCGCAAAGAAAAGATTAAAAAACTTGTTTTTGGGTTTTAATCGACAGTGATATTAGAACGCCATCAGAATTTATTGTGACTTCAAGAGAATGAAAATCATGTCAAAAAACAAAACAAAACGACAACCCACTTTTTTCGAATCGTTACTACCTTTAATTACAATTACTCTATTTCTTGGAATCGGATACGGTGTTTTTCGGTTGAAGGCGGAGATATTGCTCATCGCTGCTGCTTTTGTCTCCGGATTGATCGCCCTCAGATTGGGCTATAATTGGAAGGAATTGGAAGACGGGATTGTCGCCAGTATCGCTAAGGCGATGCCAGCCATGCTGATTGTCATTTGTGTCGGTTTGCTGATTGGCTCCTGGATTGCCTGTGGCACGATTCCGATGCTTGTATTTTACGGTTTAAAAATCATATCACCGAAGCTATTCTTGGTTACCGCCTGTATTGTTTGCAGTGTGGTTTCGATTTTTACTGGCACGTCATGGGGGACTGTGGGAACCATGGGGGTGGCTTTCATGGGAATTGCCCACGGATTAGGCATACCTCCAGGCGCTGCCGCAGGGGCCATTGTTGCCGGATCTTATTTTGGGGACAAACTTTCTCCTTTTTCCGATACCACGAATTTGGCGCCAATTGCAGCACGAAGTAATTTGTTCGATCACATAAAACACATGCTCTGGACGACAACGCCGGCGTGGTTGATTGGGCTGATCGTTTATTTTTTTGCCGGACGGGCTTATGCATCTTCAACGCTGGAATCTGATCAAATGGACATCATTTTAAACACGGTTCAATCAAATTTCAATTTCCATGTTTTGCTGTTGCTTCCGCCGATTGTGATCCTCTATTTCGCGATTCGGAAAAAGCCTACCATCCCGGGAATGATTCTGGCGTCTTTGATCGCGACGATTTTGGGACTGATATTTCAAAATATTAGTCTAAAGGAATTAGTCGAAGCGATGACCTTGGGCTACACGGCCGATACCGGAGTTGAAGTGGTCGATAATCTGTTCAGCCGCGGCGGCATGGCAGGGATGATGCACGTGACATTGATCGCATTTTGCGCGTTTTCTTTTGCCGGTATTGTTCAAAAAACCGGAATGTTGGATGTGCTGCTCGAGCGTTTGCTCAGAGTCGCCCGAACCACCGGATCGCTTGTGGCGTCGGCCGCTTTTTCCGGAGTTGCTGTGGCGATTATGACCGGCAGTTCGTTTTTGACGATTCTCATCCCCGGTGAATTGTTTTCACCAGCTTTCAAATCTCGTGGATTAGCAGCAAAAAACCTGTCCCGAACCACCGAAGACTCGGGCACTGTTATCGTGCCATTAGTGCCCTGGAGCATGGCTGGCGTGTTTATGGCAGGAACGCTGGATGTTCCGACATTGAGTTACTTGCCCTGGGCAGTCATGTGTTATTTAGGGATTGTGTTTGCATTGATTTACGGATACACCGGGTTTGCGATGGCGCCCAAAATTCGGGATGATGAAACGATTGTAGGAAGTTAACGTTAAATATCTTTTGATAAATCACATTCTCTAATAAAATCGACTCCAAAATTCACAAATAAAATTAGAATTTTAATATGTGATATCTATTAATCCCAATCCTGCAAAAACACACAACAATCTCGCTGTCGCTTATCACAGTATTGGTAAATATGATTTAGCCTGGCAGCATTTTTTGGCTGCACAGAAATCAAGATATGACATCAATCCTGAATTTATCAAATTGTTGAAAAATGATTCCGGGAAATAGCTCTCTCGATACAAGTTTGAATTTGTTCCTGTTGTAAAATGAAAAAATGACTTGATTAAATCAATAATTTTTCTATTTTACTGTATCAGTATTTTCAGAGCAACATCAGCCTGTAAGTTATCGGATAAAATTTTAGCCATCTGATTAACACGACTCAACACGGATTAATGACTTTCTGGAAGGAGAAGAAAACATGACCGCTGTACTGGATTTTATTCATCATGTACTGCTTTCTTTTGTGAACTTTATGTGGGGAAACTGGATGATTGTGCTGTTGGTGGGCACAGGGATTATCTTGTCTATATTGACTCGGTTTATCCAGATACGAAAATTCACACTGTCGATAAAATACTTATTTCAGGGAGGGAAAAAAAGTGAAAAATTGAAAGACACACAAGGTGACATTTCACCGTTCGCAGCATTGATGACCGCATTGGCTGCCACTGTTGGTAATGGCAATATCGCCGGTGTCGCTGCTGCAATCGCGACTGGTGGCCCCGGAGCCCCGCTATGGATGTGGGTGTCGGGTTTGTTTGGTATGGCAACAAAATATGCCGAATGTTTTCTTGGTGTTAAATATCGTCAGGTCGCTGAAGATGGGACAATGGCAGGCGGACCAATGTATTACATTCGCCACGGGATAAAAAATCAACCGCTCGCGAAATTTCTGGGGATGACTTTTGCAGTTTGTGGTGGGATGACCGCTTTGCTGGGTACCGGTAATATGATGCAGTCCAATTCCATGGCATTAGCGGTTAAAACTCAGTTCGGGATTCCCACGATCATTAGCGCTGTTGTGATCACTTTGCTGGTTGGAATCGTCATTTTAGGCGGCATCAAACGTATCGGCGCTGTCGCAGAAAAATTGGTGCCAACGATGATTCTGTTTTATATCGGCGGTGCATTGATTATATTGATTTCGAGATTTACCCAACTGGATGACGCCTTCGTGCTGATATTCAAATCCGCGTTTTCTCTGCAAGCCGCTGGAGGTGCATTGATCGGCACTTCAGTCCAAAAAGCCATCAGCCTTGGTGTTCGGCGAGGTGTACTTTCTAATGAAGCAGGGCTGGGTTCGGCGGCCATTGCACAGAGCGCAGCCAAGTCCCCCGATCCGACATTTAACGGATTGCTGGGTATGACCGGCGTATTTATCGACACCATTTTGGTGAATACCATTACGACGCTGACGATCGTGGTGACCGGAGTTTGGAAGCTCACACCTGCGTGCGGTCTCAATCTTGTCAAGATCGGTGAAAAGTTACCTCCGGAAAAAATCGCTGCCCTTCATCCGCAGGTTGTTGAAATGGCAGAAAATATTGGGTACCAGGTTGCCAACGGTGGTCTGTCGAGCACAGCGTTGACTGTGGAAGCTTTTAACTCCGTTTTGCCGTTCGGCGGAATTATCATCGCTATCGGGTCCATGGTGTTTGGTTATACCACGCTGCTCGGTTGGGCGTATTATGGTGAACAGTGTATCGGGTACATCTGGGGTGTCAAATCTCACAAACCATACCGTATGGTTTTTATCTCGCTGCTTTTTTTAGGAGCATTGCTGACTGGCAAATACATGGACATTGTTTGGAACATCGGAGATTCGTTTAATGCGATTATGGCCTTTCCCAACCTAATCGGATTAATTGTCTTAAGTGGTGTCGTCGCCAAACTGACGAAACAAGCCTTTAAAAAAGATAGTAATAACAGACGGTGATTCTGAATTACGCTCTATGAAAAGTTAACTAACAATCATTTACATAACATCCGTAATTAAAGCCTTTTAATATTATGGTTCGTCTGTCAAAAAAATATCGGCGAATTTATCATCGACTCACAAATTTCGAATTACAGAAAACATCGGATGATGAAAAACTCATTTCTTCGGAAGATATCTTTGGGGAGCTGACTGAAAAGAAGCGTCCCCATTTGTTTTTGAATTTCTACTCGGAGCTGGGAATCAAAAAAGCGCTGGATACGTACGGTGTTTTTGAAATGTTGGAAAAGAAGGGTTTTCACGATTTCATCGTCAAGATTGATACGGATGATCCGTACCGTCATATTCTCAAGGTGTATTTTGAAAAAGAGCAAAAGGATCATTTGCTGGGCGAGATGTACGCAAGGATGAAAGTGTTCATTGCCAAGCCCACTTTTTCTGCTGACATAGCAAACGAAAAATTTAACCTGATATTTATCGAATGGATCAGTTTACAAAATTCGTCAGCGTGTTTCACAAAACATCGGCCTCCCTTGCCCGGTCAATCCTACCCCGGTCTTCGCATCGGTAGAAAAGTACTTGACATTTTGATCAACATGGCGATCCGACTCAAAAGCGACGGACTTTTGAACACACCGGAACACTATCACAATGCTGTGTTTTACAGCAAATGTTTTTTCTATTTCAACCCGGAAACACAAGGGCAGCTTTTAGCCATGCAGCGCGATTTCAAACAGTATCGTCTGGATCAGGCTGCCTGGGCTGTTGAATTAAACTGTATTGTTGAAAAAAACACACAGGATTATTGGGAATGGGGCGCCGATGAACAAGTTTTGCCGGTGAGCTATCGAATGGAAAAATACTTTGATTCGGATGAGTACAAGCGACGAGTGAGTGAGGCGAAGAACAAATATCATTTTACGATCGAACGGGAAAAATATAATGAACGCATTCGCCAACAGGAAGCCGGAAAATTCGTGGCGCCAATCAGATGGTAATTGACTTTTGATAATGAAATCGTTTTTGAATCTTTTCCTCTCCTGAAATTCAATCTTCTGTTATATCCAATTTTTCAAACTTTTATCAGAGCGACTCCATTGAGATTAAAATCCTTTTGTGCGGCGATTTTTATCTTTTGAAAAAGAACCGTTGCTGTGAAGACCAACAGTAGAAAAATCCCAATCGAGGCGTACAGATACATTTCCGGATTCGCTAACAGCAGGAAGTCATAAAATCCATGAATTAAAACCGCATACAGTAATCCTTTATAAATCAATCCGGTTTCAACTAATTTCGAATTGGAAAATTTCGCTTTGCCAATATAATAACCTAATATCCCAGAACTGATAATATGAATCGGCAATGCAGTAAAAATCCGCATTATCCCAACTCCGATACCGCCGGTAAACGCATAGAAAATATTTTCCATGCAGCTAAAACCGAGACTGGCGACAATGGCGTAGATGATGCCATCCATGAATTCATTGAATTCTCGCCGATTGTAAACAAAAACAATGACGACAAGCAGTTTAAAAAATTCTTCACTAAATCCGATAGCCACGAACGACTTGAATAGATATTCAAAAATGCCAACGAAATGTAACATTCGTTGAATCTGGATGAGCATCATTTCAAGTATCACTGCTGGAATCGTGATTAGCAGACCTAAAAGAAATATTTTGAGAACTTTCTTTTTTGGATGAGCGCGCTTTTTGTCCAGTGATTGAATGTATTTGACTGCAATTAGCGGAGGAGCAATTGCAATCAGCAGCAAGAGCAAATAATACATGAAATTTTCCTTATGTGTTCCTGGCTATTTTTGGTGGTGCTTTGTAAAAATGAAAATCAATACTGAAAATTGATGTCAGCGTTTTTCAATTTTGGAAGTTCCTGATCCTTTGGTGAGAGGATCGGATTGCTGACCTTCCAGTCAATATTAATATCCGGGTCATTCCAAATGATCCCCCGGTCACAGTCCGCATCGTAATCAGCGGTGACTTTGTATAAAATATCAGCCTGCTCACTCAAAACACAAAAACCATGAGCAAATCCGGGTGGGATATAGAGCATTTTAGCGTTTTCAGCAGAGAGCTTTTCACCGATCCACTGCCCAAAGGTCGGCGATCCGGTGCGAATATCCACTGCAACATCAAGTACTTCGCCTCTGATCACGCGGACAAGCTTCCCCTGGGCTTTGGGGGCTTTTTGAAAATGCAGTCCGCGCAGCACACCTTTTGTTGAAAAGGAATGATTGTCCTGAACAAAATGGGCATCAATCCCATTTTTTTTAAAAGCTGAAAATTTATAAGTTTCCAGAAAAAAACCGCGGTCGTCTTGGAAGACTTTCGGCTCAATCAGAATGACATCATTGATTTTCAATCTTTTGAATTGAAATGGCATCCGGTGCAACCTCCGATTTGTGCTGTCGATATTACTCTGCTGTTATTCGATTGAAAATGCTACCATATCATGATGGAATTTAGCAAATTACGCTCGTGTTGATTTTTAAGATAATGATTTATAATAATTAATGCAACTTGTTTTATGAGATATTTCAACTTTTTATTATTTGTCAAATGATGAACCGCTAAATCAGCGCTCCGTCTTGCCAGCCCAGCTTAATCAGCTCAATCTTTTCCGGATCAGCAGTTCCCAAATGGTGGCGCGTATCTGCTAAAAAAATATGTTTTGGTGGCGGATTCAATGGTCGGTCTTCCTTGAAATATTCTTTTCTTTTTGCTGTCAAAATTCGGAGCCCAACCGAGTCCACTGCCACCGGATCAGTACCGACAATAATTCCCTGATAAGACCAGATATACTGAGGATTGAAATGGTGTGGACCTACGCCATGAAAAAGCGGAGTAAACATCACAAGCACATTCAATCGGGTTTTGCCTTCTGTTACAGGCAGCTTCCAAATTGAAGCTAAATCCGCACAGGAATCATCATGATATTCATACGGTCGATCGACAAACATGATGTAATTTTTAATCAGCGAGCCAACGCCGCTCCAGTGATGGGTTCGCATCGGGCGGGCGTTGATCAACGCTGTGGCTTTTTTAAAAATATCATCGCGTAATAACCCACGATCCCGGATTCCAATATTCTTTTCTGAAACGCCTGCGCCCATCACGCGTTTTTTGATCGCCTGTTCCAACTGCTCGGTGGTCGGTAAATATCGCCAGACATTTGTTTTTATCCCGACGATATCATCCGGCTTGATAATTTTTTTCCAGGCTTTGGCGACATCATTTTCTGAAAACAGGGTTGTTACAGCTTCGTCGAGCATTTCCTGTAAAACCCCGGGTTTGGGCTGGTTCAGGTCAGTCAATAAATTTTTGTTGCGGATTAGGACGACCCGTGCCTTTTTCTCATTTTGTCCAAAAATTTTCTGAGAAAAATTTAAATAAAGTGTTCCCGCCGCGGCTGCCGCGGTTGAATTTTTGATGAATTCTCTTCTGGTTATTTCTTTCATCATTTACCCCTTTTTGGATGCCATTTGTCAATATTTTTAATGGTATCGTTGATTAATGATTCAAGCTGATTTCGAGTTGGTGCATTGATCCCCAGGATTAAATATTCGTTTTTTAATTTTAATCCAACCCATTTTTCGTTACTGTGTTGAACAAAATTGTGCTGTGAAAGTTCTGGTAAATAATTTTTAACAAAGTTCAATTTTGCTTGGTGGACTTTATTGCTGTTTGGATATTGAATTAACAATAAAAAATATCGATTCATCGAATTACCATATTTGGCAAGCACGGCTTCTGTATCATCATTGATGTGAAGAATATTTTTATTTGAAATGAAGTAGTAACTGTTGAGCCAAATATAATGACGGAAATAGCGGATGCTTTCCTCCACCAATGAGTCTTGCGGAATGAGTTTCAAAATATTTGGCACAGGTCCTTTTTTATCTATGGCTTGATCAATAATACGAGCTAATTTAAAAACAGCACGCTTCGATTCTTCAGTCTCAGGGCTTGCCAGTATCGAAACATAATAGCGATCTTTCCAGAACAACAACAGTCCGGCGGTGTACTGAGAGCCTTGCCCAAAGGTCGAGTCGATCTGTTCCCTGGAATGGGAAAAAACACCAAAGGCATTGGCTGAGTTTGCCATATCAAAGATGTCAATAATTATGTCCGGTTGTTCCGGTGCTGAATAGATTCTGCTAACGCCCTTTTGGAATTTGTACGAAAGGAAAAGCTCGGCACCCCCGTTAATATATTCATAAAGATTGTTCTCGTTATAAACCTGATCTTCACCTTCGATCTTCCAGCCGTTTAATTTTTGGGGAAGCATGTCAATTAAGTGGTTTTTTTCATGACTCATTTCAGTTGTTCCTTTTGAAATGGTGATTAGGACAAAAAATAATATAAAGTGAAAATAAATTTTCATGTAATATCCTCTAAAAAATGCACGTTTATCTATTTTCGGAACAATCGGAAAAGCAGAGTCAGGATAATGCTGATCAGAATCATCGTCGTAATCGGAATATAAATTTTTATGCTTGGTTTATTGATCACAATATCTCCGGGTAGCCTCCCTAATGGAATTTTGCTCAAGTAAGGCCAGAGTAAACCGACAAGAATGATGATAATCCCAATGATTATGAGAATTTTCTGCATGGTGATGTTCCGAATTTTAGTATATTTTAATTTAACAAATTATTGGGTGGGATGCAATGATGTTTTTTGGAAAATTACCAGAATTCTGTGGGAATTTTTAAAACTGAAATTATCGATGGAGGCTAAGTTATAATATATTTTATAAGTTCGTTGCTATGTTTGGAGATGCTTTGCATCATCGATAAAGTAAATATCAAGAATTTTTTTGATACGTTTGGCTTCTTCACTTCTTTTTTTCTGATAGTTAGCATACCAAATCAAAAAAACTGCTCCAAGCGCGGATGTGAAAAATGAGCCGATAAGATTCACTTCATAGGAAGCTTTAAAAAGATAGAAAAGAACTCCCCCTAAAAGAGCACCAGTGACACCTAAAATGAGATCACAATAAATTCCGAATTTGTGGCATTGGAAGAGTCTATCCGAATGCCGGGCTACTAAAATGCCGATGATTGTGAAAATTAACCATTCCATAACATCATAGTCCTACATTAATTTGAAAATAAAATTATCTTTCGTTCCTGAAAAAAATTTTATTAACTGAATCAAAATAAGAGATTTGGAGTGGTGAGTAGATAATCACCACTCCAAATATAAAATGTGTTATGGCACCCCTTCACTCTGTCATAACACGGTATTATTCTCGTAATTTGAAAGTTAAGTCAATTCAAATAAATTTTTCAGACGAACAAATAATAAATTTTGAAATCGTTGCCATTTCGAGGAAGAAAGCCTAATACAAAGACATGATTGATAATAAATCTAAAAATTCTATCTATAAAATTCCAAAATTATTTCAGCAGGGTATTACTTAATCACAGTGAATTTTTTCTCTATTAATTTTTCATCGTTATGAAATATTTGGAAAACCCAATCTCCGGGAACACATTCCCAGTCTGCTTCAAAAGCATACCCCTTATATGTGGGTTGCCCAAACTTCACTTTTCCGGGGTATTGTTCTTCGTAAATTTTGGCCTCTTTTTTTGGATTTTTCAATCCAGGCAGTTTATTGACAAAGGTAATATTCACAGATTCATCCTCTGATTTCCCCTCAAGTTTAAACCAAAATCCAAACTGGGTATTTACTTTTGCAGGTATCGTATCGGTTTTGGTCACTAGCTGAATTTTATCGATGATTGTCCAACTGCCATCCGCTGTATCCTCCGCATCTAATTTTTTCTGTGGAACGGCTTCATAAATGCCATACTCTAAAATTTCTGCTTTTTCAATTTCAACCTGAGCACATAATGAAATGGTAATAGAAAAAAGAAAAACCGGAATTATTTTCATTATTTTCATTTTTGACCTCAAAAATTGATTTTCGTTAATATTGTTATTTCCAATCGGGCATGGTGCCATTTGAAATAAATAAACTCCGATTTGATCCATCAGCATCCATTACCCAAATATCAGGCTGTCCGACACCGTCGTTTGGTGTGTTCACAAATATGATTTCATTTCCTCCCGGGGACCATCGAGGAAACAGATCATTTGTGCCAGCAGGTTTGTTTTTAGAGATATCCTGTGCTTTGGTGCTGTCAATATCCATAATGAATATTCTTGAATCAATTTGTCTACCGCTCATCACCTCATGACCGGAAACATCCCATGTAAATGCAATTTTATGGCCATCCGGTGAAAAGGCGGGAGCCATGATAACCCCTGCCGAATCACCGACTAATATTTTCATGTTTTCACCATCCGAATCCATGAGGTATATTTCTGATTCAAAGATATCATCTCCGATAGTTAGTGCTACAATTCTATCACCAAGTGGCGACCAAATGCACTCGCGGAAATGACGATTCACAGGTGCCTGGGCGATTTGAGTCAAATTCGAACCATCATCATCGATTTTGTAAAGCTTTTCGTAATGGCCGTATAATAAATGATGACCATCATGTGACCAGCAAAAGCCAACCCCATTGTTATGGTAACTATCGATAGGCAGATTGGTGATTTGTTGAATATTTGAACCGTCCATTTGCATAGTGAATATGTGATAATCAACAGCTCGATTGGAAACAAATGCAATTTTGTTTCTATTCGGATTTAAACGTGCCCACCAGTCCCTACCTATATCATCTGTGAGTTGCAGAAGCGAGCTGCCACTGTCTGAAGCAGAATAAATATTGTAATTACCCTCCTGTGGGGAAGCGAAAACGATTCTATTATTGGGGAGGCTAATGGTTGTAAACGACCAGACAGGACCATACCTTATTAGATCCTCACTGTCTTTAACGACGATTTGCCAGAAATAAAGTGTATTATAATCTAGATTTTCCAGAGTGTATGTTGTATCTTTCTGGCTGTAGGTGACCTGAGTAAATTCGGAGTTCGAGCTACCAAAATATACATCGTAATTTAATGTGTTATTCGAATTTGGGTCACTTGCAGACCATGCTAATGTTAATTCGATGGGCTGATTTGTTGCTCCATTTTCAGGAGTCGGGTTATCAGGTGGGTTGGGCGCATCATTTGGCGTTTCTTCTTTTTCCATTACAATGTTGGCGATTGTTGTCTGGTTTTTTTTCACTAGAATACTCACGCTTTCCGTTTCATATCCGGCTTTTGAAGCTCGAACCGAATACGTTCCCACATCCACATCCTCTAAAGTAAATTCTCCTTGTGCGTTTGTTAAAAGGGCGCTTGTTCCGGGGGTTGTTGTGATACTTACGGATGGAATTCCGACCATTGTTTCAGACTCAACGACTGTTCCATCAATTGTTCCAGTTTTGTTTGATGAAACCGGATCATCTGCACACTGGATAAGAAGGATGGCCAATGCAACAGTTAATGAACAGATTAATGCTTGAAAATTTTTGAACATCACTTTCTCCTCATCATTTTCAATACAAAAGTAACCAAAGCGCTTGTATATAGTAATAATTTTTTTCCAAAAAATCAACAAATTTTGCGCTCTTTATGTCTTAAAAAAATAATAATTTTGTAAAAACTATGTTCCAAAATTGTAACGAAATCATGGATTTTGATAAATAGAATTTAAGATATCTTTGTTTGAAATTATCAGTTCAATTCTGCGGTTTTCTTCTCTGCCTTCTGGGGTACCCATATTTGAGATCGGCTGATAATTTGAAAATGCAGCGACCATTAGTTTATTTCCATCATAACCGAATACTTTATTTAACACCCTGGCAACGACTGCGGACCTGAAAGCAGAAAGTTCCCAGTTACTATGATATCTGTTGCTCAAGCTGCTTCCAATCGGCTGATTGTCACTATGTCCACATATTGTGATAATTTTATCGTAACCCTGATTTTTATTAATAGTTGTAACAATCTCTTTTAAAATTTGAGCCGATTTCAACTTTAATTTGACGCTACCTGAACTAAAGGCAATTTGTCCTGATATTGTAATAAATATTTTATCTTTTGATAATTTGACTGAAATGAGTTTTTCATGTATCTCTTCGTGCAAATTATTTATAAGTTCTTGATAGATATTATTAATTTCTGAAAGCATCTTTTCCGTATAGGGAGTCGCCATTTCGTTATCGCGTTTTCGCTGTTCAGCGATTTTATCCAAAAGCATAGAAATTTTAAGATCTTTTTGCTGACTCTCTTCCTCCAACCTTCTTATAATTTTTTTCAATTCAATAATGTCGTCCGCTTTGTGGTTCGATACGACATCTATATTCTCTGGCAGCATTTGTGTTGTCGGCTGTGCGATTGGGGAGTCATTAAGTTGAGATGTTGTTTCCGATTCTCGTTCGTTGAATCCAATCTGCTGGGATTGGCTTGATTTTTCGAAATTGGTAATTTTGATATCTTTTAAAACAAGTTGTTTCGCTCTAAAGGTTATTTTGCCTGTGCGGGAAGGCTCTTCACCATCTGGAATAAAAAAACATGCAGTCAGCTTTTTTAGCTCATTAGGTGCTAAATTAAATTCATCTGGGTACACGAACATCCATGAAGTGTCTACATCAATCGTTATATAAATATTTCTAAACTCTAAGTTGCTTACATCAATATAGCCAGTTGTTAGATTGCCGGATTTTACTTTCAATAATATGGTATCCGGAGTTACTGATATCTGTGCATTTAACTGCTCAGATGCACTAATCAGAATTGATACGATCAGAAAAATTTTTATAAGATATTTAATCATCTCTGCATGTATTCGTGTGAGTTTTCAATGACGGTATTTAATTTTGTGAGTTCAATGTAACGATACGCCAAGCTCCAGAGTCTGTTTTCAGAATCCAGACTCCAGTATCAAGTTGAAGCAAAAACACCCTGTTACTGCAGCCCTTTTCTCCGGTGTTGGTTTCGTAGCAAAAATATATCTGATATTGATTGTAAGCCTGTTGAAAGTGTTTACCAATTAGATTTGCAGAAGATAATGATTTGTCAAGCATCAGAATATTCTGAATTATTAAATCATTTGAAGGCAATGACCCCTGGTAATTTTCAACAGAAGAATAACCATTTAAAAAAAAAGTCATAAAAGAAAGAGTTATAAGAATGGTGAAAACTGTTTTGTTAAATATTTTCATGTTCATCCTCAAGAAACTTATAAATTCATAAACTTGTTTGGTTAATCGTTACAGAATTATTATCCCCCTGTTGCTCAATTATAGCTCGATTAGAGTGCCCTTCTTGAATTTGATTGGCTGTGTTTCCATCCCCTTTTTGTTGAATAAATGCATAATGTGAGGTACCATTTTGTCTTTGCGTCGCAATGTTGCTATCTCCCAGTTGATTTGTTTGAGCAAAATGGTTGGTACCATGCTGGTCTTGGGTGGTACTATTTAAATTGCCAATCTGATCTACTGAAGCTATATGAGCAAAAATTCGTAAAGTTGCTATGTAGCTGTCAAAGCAAACGGTTAAATTATTTTCACCAGTTTGTGTTTGGGAAGCAACGTTATTATCTCCTTGTTGTGAAATATGAGCATTGTGACTGAAGTTACGAATAATATCAATTTGATCCTGACCGTTTTGACTCCAATATGCTTCATTATAATTTACAGATAAATTTAACTCATTGAATCCTTTTTGAACCTGTGATGCGTTATTATCTCTACCTTCTTGAAGAATAAATGCAACATGACCGAAGCCCACAATGTTTATTGCGCCATTGAATGTTTGTTCATTATTCGCTATATCAGGTTCTGAAAACGTGGCGTAAATATTCTCCAGCCCTTGCTGTGTTTGGACGATTGTGTTCCTTTCGCCTACCTGTCTGACTTCTGCAGCGTGTCCGAAGTTTCTAATGTGAACATCTGCAGATTCAATATTATTTAATAACGATAAATGAGTGATTCCTGACTGATGTTGTTCGGTGATATTATTATTGCCTGTTTGGTCGCTTTTTGAACTATGTTGTATCCCTTCGAATAGAGGGGTCCTCCGATTGTTTTTCAGAAGTAAAGAATTCGGACAAATTTGACTTAAGCCCATTTGAATCTGCTCAGCAATATTATCATTGCCATCTTGAATTATGTTTGCAATGCTGCCATTCTCGCTCGTCTGTTCCTGGTTGGCAGAATTGCGATGTCCTGATTGATTTGCGATTGAATTTTTACTGCGATAAATCTGTTTTTGATTTGCTGTATTATTACCTCCGTTTTGAATGATTTGAAGGTAATTCTCAGCGCCTTGATAATCCAGCTCCGATAAACCCTGAATTTGCTGAGCCGAATTATTTCCATCGC
Source organism: uncultured Cytophagia bacterium (assembly GCA_964472785.1). Lineage (GTDB taxonomy): Bacteria > Zhuqueibacterota > Zhuqueibacteria > Thermofontimicrobiales > Thermofontimicrobiaceae > CAYYMH01. The sequence continues at coordinate 105,891 of CAYYMH010000008.1, forward strand.
CGATTTGTTCGATATACGACTCTTGTGCTTCTCCTGAATTATTGTGTATTTGTTTCAGGGTTGCTGAATTAAATGGAGAGTGTTGTTTTATGGTAGATGTATTCAACGGTCCCTCCGTCTCTTGCTTTATAGTTGCGTTATTCCCCCAATCCGTTTGATCCAAATTAAGGATATTGTTGGGACCGACTTGTTCGACAATACTATTATTTGCCGGATAAGGATCCTGAGCATAAACACCGACAGATGCATTAAATAACAAAACAATGATGAACAATCCCAAAAATCGCCTCGTTTTCTGCTGCACTTTCATGACTCCTAATAGTTGTCTGACAGAGTTGAATTAATTTTAAACAAACAGTTGCGCTGTTAAATGTGAAAATCCAATGATCCCGGACAGATTTATTTTGTCTGGGTAACAATAAGCGGTATTGGCACTGGCCCGCTTTGAATGACAGAAAATGAACAACCATCGCCAAATTGTGCCACCGAAGCCACTTTGTTTAATCCAAATTGCTTCACTTCGGCGAAATGATTGATACCAAACTGACGGATATAATTACGGCTCTGTTGAGAATTCTCCTGCTCAGCTATTGCCGTATTATAATTTCCAAACTGCGTGATATAAGAGCCATAGCTTTTTAGTTGATGATATTGTAGATATTCAGACGGAACGTAAACGTTTGCATTGTTTATCTCCAATAATGTAACGCTAAATTGAGCCGGACTGAAGCCACCATTATTTGAGTTTATTTGCTTCACAGTGGCCTGGTTCTCCTCACCGACCTGCTCAATGTAAGCTTCATTATTTTGTGCAAAACAGATAAAATTAAACAAAAATATTGATGTGAAAAACAAAAACATCATCAACAAAAATTTAGATGAAATGTTTTTTATTATCATGTTAGCCTCGCTAATTTGTTGCCTGGAATTCTGATGAAATTATTGTTAAAATATTTGACTAATAACCAGTGCAATACATGAATAATAGTACAAGCTCCCAACCGTTCAAATTTGGGTTGGGAGCCCATACCATTGGGATTCATGAATTACGGATACGTCTGGGTTACTGTTGATGTGTTGTTATCTCCTGTCTGTGTAACTACTGATTTATTTACATAATCACCGTAATCACCAAACAATCCGGTACCGCCGTTTTGGGTCACCGTGGCATCATTACCATTACCATATTGGAAAACTTCGGATTTATTAACGTTTAGATTTTGAGTGACTATAGCGGAGTTTGTACTACCAGATTGATAAATTCCCCATTGACCTCCGCCACTGAGACCATATCCTGCCCAGTTGTCATCGCCAGTCTGATAGACTTTTGCTATGTTCAGATCGCCGCCATATTGTCCTATTAATGAGTGGTTCCACCGACCCGTTTGTTCTTGTCTGGCTTCACTGCCTGTGGAAGGTGATCCCCAGCCATCTTGCTCATCTACGGCAGCAACATTACCCCGTCCATCTTGAATTTGGACGATGTGATTTTCATTACCTTTTTGATAAGCTTCTGCCCAGTTTTGATCTGATCCGTTCTGTGTTTGATCTATTGTGCTGTTCCAGCTAAACTGCCCAGCCTTGGCATAGTGATTTGCACCAGATTGTGTTTGAGTTGCTGTACTGTTTCCATGACCTGAATCCGTTACCTGTTTAATTTCAGCTTGATGACCAGAACCATCCTGAGTTTGCAATGCGGTTTCATTTACTACAGGACCGGCTGGCCATTTTCCTAACTGTTGAATATAAGCATCATTATTTGTACCAGTTTGATTCTGTGTCGCTGTACTGGTATTCGCTGTTTGATCAATTACACCCTGGTTACTATCCCCGGTTTGTGTAATTGTAGCCGTATTGGTATTCCCGGTAGTGGTGACTGTTGCCGTATTACCAGCAAACAGAATAGCCGGAATTCCTAAACAAAGTAAAAGAATGATTAGTTTTTTCATGGTGCTTTTCTCCTTATTTTAATTTTTTCTCAAAATACTAAATTGGAGAACTGCCTTTAACTTAAGCTAGAGACAATTTGCATCCAATATATATTAATACTAAAAATAAATTACGGCGTCTTCTGGTAAACCGATGCGTTGTTGCTGTTACCAGTTACTGTAATTGTTCCAGTATGAGGACCGCCTAGATTTTGAAAAATATATGCATTGTTACTATCTCCGGTAAGCGTAATAGTGGCAGTACTGGCACCAACGCACTCCTGATAAGTCCCCGCTTGGTTACTATTTCCAGTTATACTGACAGTCGAGGAGCCAAGATCATTCATGTGCTGAACCTGCTTGGAATGGTTGAAATTTCCAGAAATATCGAGATCAACGTCATTCTCATCACCGTCCTGCCATTGAGCCGTGTGGTTTTCATCTCCGGTTATATCAGCGTCGGCGGTATTGTTTGGAATTGTGTTGTAGTCATAGCTTTTCTGATATTGTGTGTGATTTTGAGTGTCGAATCCCGCCAATGGACTCCAATCTTCAATTCCCGGACAATCTAGAACAGCATTCGCATCGTTTAAGTCACCGTCCTGCGTGATATAGGCTCTGTTGTAACCACCCTGTGGACTGAGCTGATATGTGCTTGCATAGTTGAAACCGCTACCATATTGCTCCTGCTCCGCCACCTGCCAACCTCCATTTTGATGGATATAGGCTTCATTATTAGGCGACGGGGCTCCATCAGCACCTTGGTTCTGAATGGCCGTACTCGCTGCCATTCTTTGGTAAATATCTGCTGTGTTATCATCACCATATTGATATTGCTTAGCGTCATTTTGATGGCCGTACGAACTTGCTCTTGTCTGGTAGATGCTGGCTTCGTTTCCATTGCCTTCTTGGTGTTGAAGTGCCCACATGTCTCTACCTTGGTTTCCTTTAATCTGATAAATATCTGCAGTATTGCCATCTCCATCTTGGAATTGTGTTGCGGTGTTTTTTTGATCCTGATCAATTATAGCCGTGTTCCCTGTGCCAAATTGATCTACAGTAGCATTGTTGTTACTTCCTCCGCAGCCACTAACAGATCCGGGCAAAGGACCCTGATATACAGCTGCTGTGTTTCCATCGCCCGACTGATTTACATCCGCAGTGTTAGCGTTACCATCTTGTGTGACAGTACCTGTATTACCAGCAAACAGAATAGCTGGAATACCTAAACAAAGTAAAAGAATGATTAATTTTTTCATGGTGCTTTTCTCCTAAGTTATAAAATTAATTAAAATGGAGCTCTCCATAAGAGAGCCCCATCGTAAATTTAAGTCAATTACTGACTTTGAACAACTTGCGCAACATTACCAGCGCCATTTTGATGAGTAGCTGAAAAGTTCCCACTTCCGTTCTGGCATGAAAATGCTGTATTACCGCTTCCGTAAATTGTAATTGTAGCACCGTGATTAGACCCAACCTGACTCATTGCAGCGTTATTATTGTCACTGGGAACAACAGAACCATCCAAATTGATGTTAATGGTTCCTGTGTTACCGTTTCCTGATTGATAGGTTGAGGTGTGGTTAGTACTACCATCAACGTAGGTTGTCGCAGTATTTGTTCCACCAACCTGTACAACAGTGTTTGATCCTAGTGGACAACCAGCAGGCGCTCCACCGATCGCGCTTAAGTCAACTGTCCAATCGTTATAATTTCCAATCTGTGTAATTTCAGCATCATTTGTATTACCGCCAGATTGGTCTGAACAGGCTTCATTTTCATTGCCGGTTTGGGTAATAATCGCATTCAAATCGCGTCCATCACCAAATTGAGATGCTTCGTTAAAATTACCGACCTGATAAATTTCAGCGTTGTTTTTATGACTTGAGCCATGACCGGTAAAATCTTGAGAAGCAATGTTTTCATCACCATACTGATCAATTACAATTACAGCACTCATATAGCCATTATTGGATCCATGGAGACTTTGGGTAGCACTGTTTTTGTAGCCATCTTGATAAACTTCGCCAGTGGTATGAGTTGCGCCAGCTGTTTGAACTGCTTTGTTTTCATCCCCTCGTTGCTCTGCATGAAGTGTTTCAGTATAACCATTTGTGATGGTTTGTGTGAGATCGTTCTCATCACCATCTTGATAACCCCACACATGTTGCCCACTACTAGATCCAGGCGCATTTACAGATTGAACAGAAGTATTTAAATCACCAATTTGCTCAATGTAAGCGGTATTTTTGGTTTTACCTCCGCCACCGGTTTGATCCATATCAACAGTAGCGCTATTACCGGCGCCAGTTTGGAGCACTGTCGCTTCCTGCTCTCCCGGACCATGGGATGAGCTTTCGGCATACTGATCGACTGTAGCAGTGTTCGTACCATCCTGTGTGACTGTCGCCTTTTGGCTGCTACCATTCTGTGTAACGCCAGCATTGTTAGAACCTGTTTGTGTAACAGTGGCTTCGTTATTACTGCCGGTTTCCGAAACCGTCGCTGTATTACCAGCAAATAAAAACACTGGGATTCCTAAACAAAGTAAAAGAATGATTAATTTTTTCATGGTGCTTTTCTCCTTATGATTTAGATTAAAAATACTAATTAATTAGGATAGCTTATTAACTTTTTGGCGGACATCTTGAGTGATTCATAAAAAACACCCCCTTGATTTTGTTCAAATTTCAATTGTTTAATCTATAAATTCAACCCCGCAATACGCCTCTCATGTGTTATTTCCTTATCAATATCACCTCCTCAGTGCTTTTTTGGTGCGTTCTTGTTTTGGATGATTTTGATGGAATTGCCTTTCCCTTTTTGTTTTATATGAACGTTTAGTTTGGTGCTGTCTGTTTTACAATTGTTCTTTTTTGTTTTAATTATAATGCGGTTTTCAATTCCATGTTGAATAATTTTAGAATTCTTGTCAAATGACGTCCTGTCGATTTTGATCTGGTTATTTTCCCCTGATGTGTTGAGCAAGAGAGAAGTTGTATCTTTTCTTGCACTCAATTCTTTCTTTGCAGAAGGACTCTTTTTCAGGGAATCTCTGTAGCTCTGAGTACTGTCATTGCTCAAGCTGTTTGTACTTACACTATTATTACAATAGGCGCTTATGGTTTTTTCCGGTTTCCAAAAAATCAGGGCCATAGTTATGACAAAAATATATGATATTAAATGGATTACTTCTGAGAATAATTTCATATCTTTTCCTCGTTTTCATTTAGAAAAAATTTAATAAATTTAAAACTGATGTTGCGCAGAAAAATCTATTGCTATTTCTTCCAATATTTGTTATATTAAAATAAAATAGCCGCAATTGGACATACAAATCCTGTTGTTGGCTTCCACGGGCCATCAGTTCGTTAGACTTTGCCGAGTCAACTGGTAGCCCGTTTTATTAGAAGCGAATCAAATTTTTAAAATTGTTGAAAATCGATGTTGCTTTTGTGATCAAGCAATTATATATTAAAAGCCAAAATAATATATCAAACCTAACTTGCCGCCCCAAATGACGTCGTCCCGTTTACCATGAATCATTCCGTCTAATTCATCATTGAATGTGAAATGATTGTTAATTTGGAAATTGACACCCCATTTTCGGTTGACAAAATATTCCCAACCAAATCCACTGACAATGTTTGGTTTCCATCCCTGGTAGCGTGAGTTGTCAATCGAAACATTATCACCTTCGTCATCATTTACCCAGATTTTTAGACCACCTGCGCCAAAAAAGATATAGGGGCTCAAGCGGACATTCGTGAATGGTATGATCATCGTTGTAAAATTCACATCGGTGAAGATGGTCTTAAAATTCTTTTTGTCAGCAATTTGACCGAATCCAAGTCCTAAATTGAACGACAACCAGGATGTCACGCCTCGGCGGATTTTAAAATCACCGGCTAATTTGAATCTGGGGTTTGGATAGTCGCCCACGTAATAAGTGGTTGCTAAATTAAATCCGATACCGGTACGGTTCTTCACAATATTGCTGGCAGTAAAAAGATCTTCCTCTTGAATAATGTTACCCTCTTTATCGAACTGAACATATTTTTCGTTTTCCCTTTTCTCATCCAGATATTGTTGAATCAGTGGGGATTTAATGTCCTGAGGATTTTTTAATTCCCACAAATTTTCTAATATGCCCTCGACAATTAAACTATACACAGCTTTATCAATGGCTTCTGTTACGCACATGTTGATCGGTTCATTGGTGCTAAAGCCACTCTCGACTTCGAGGAGTCGTTTCACTCGCACATATCGGTAAAGTCCAACATCGACCATTCTGGATAAAATTGACTTTGTCGTATAAACTGTTTTTAAAATGCGTCCGTTTTTTGTTGAAATGGCTCTGATATATACCGTCACCTCATCACGACGGAATTGGGTGGAACCTCCCAGTCCGAAATATTTTGCACCAAAACCGCCGGTCACCGTGTTGGTCTCGTAGGAAATGATACCACCCTCAAGCGTAACTCCGGCATATAGCAAGGGAGGAAGCGGTGGCATCGCGCTACCGTCATTGGATTGGTACTGCTCACGAGTTTGACGAATTATTCTTCTTTCGTTCAACAAATTTGATAATCCTTCACGTTCCAGTGTAATAAACCATCCGGAGTCTTCAAGGGATTTTAAGATAATAGAGGTAATACCCTGACTAACAGCCGTTGACCAGGTCATACCAGCTGATGATGATTTATACTGACCAGATTGGTCGCGAAATTTGTAAACCGCAACAACAATCTGCTCCTTTGGTACAGGTAGAGAAATCAACTCATCATGAATCGCGGAATGGTACCCCAATTTTGCACGGGTGGGTTTTAATTGAAAGTCTTTTACTGCACAACCCCCGATTAAAATAATGATCGGAACAAGTATAATTATCCAGGAAAAACGATTTTTATGATGCATAAATTTCAATGATCTCCTTCAGAATAAATATTAATAGAAAGGAATTTCCATTTTCGTCTCAGATCCTGTGTTTGGATCTTGGATGATAATTTTAATTCCCTGGTCGGTCGAGCCGATGTCGATGATATAATCTCCGATTTCGTAGTGACCTGGTTCCAGCTCTGATTCACCAAAAGCAGATTGGATCAGTCGGCTGGATAATCTGCTCAAAATTTGACGATTTAGACTTTCTGAAAAATCTTTCAGTGGATCACGCTCATAACTGTACCCACTATATCCTGTGTCACCAAGTTTGTTTTGAGCTTCAGCCTGTTGCATCAACCAGGATGCATTAAAAGAACTACCTCCAAATGATGGGTTAATCGGCACCCACACTAATTGATCTGCAGTAGATGTTGAAACGAATAGAAATAACATAAGAGTGAAGAGTAGTAAGACTTTTTTAACCATAATAATCTCCTATATTAATAAATTCCTGTGCCTGACATGTCTTGGCCGGATAATTGTTTCTGATCGGTTTTTGATTGAACAAGAAACTGGGCTGTCGCCCGAATACCATCTATGGCTGCTTCTTCAATAACTTCAAATCTTGGTTTTAATAATGTTTGGTAAACAGTCATTTCATCGACGTCGATCCATACCCAGCTACCGAATCGCGGATGTGCTCTTTCCCGAAGGTAAATTGTAAAGCCTTTTATATTTTGTGGCGGATGCCAGTTCATAAAAAAAACATCATAAAATTCTCTACCTATTTTCGTTTTAGACTCATCAATGATTAATCCATCTATTTCAATGTTATATTTTACATCTTTTTTAGTTTTAGTCGTATCAGTCTGTTTTATAAGCTGATTTTTAATATCCGTTATCATTTTTTCTAAATTTTTCTTTGTCGATTTCTGTTGTTTTTGGGTGATATTTTCTTTGTTTTGGCTTAAAGCAGGCACAGCCAAAAACATAATTCCTATGAAGAAAAGAAGGCAGATTGTGTTCATCTTGCGATTCATAAGAATGATTCGATTTTCTATGCAGCTAACTTTTCTGATAACCCAACTTTCCAATTTTTTTCTTGATCTCATAATAATTATCAACAGCATGTATGATTTCATGCAATGTGTTTTTTTCAACAGGTTTAATGGCGACATAAAATGCTCCTGCTTCCACGAGTTCGCGGATGATTTCAAGTCTGTTGTTTTTGATAAAAACAACGATGGGTAATCGCGGTCTCAGTTTTTTTATAATTTCAATAGCTTCTATTTTTTCTTCAACATCAGTATTTGCATCTATTAGTAAAATATGGACATTATTTGTGATAATTCTTAAAACCGCATTCAATGAACTTTTTGATGTGATAACTGAAAAGTCATTTTCAACCAGTGATTTTGTGACATTATTAACATGATTTTTATCATCAGACGCAATAATGGCAGATTTCACAATTTTTATCATTATTTGACTTCGCTGAGTTGTTTAGCATTTATTAAAGATTGCCCCCTGTTATAATGCTTGTCATCTTGATAGTACCGTTAAGGGAAATTTAGATTAAATTATATCGCAAAAAACATACCACTTATTAACTATATCAAAAATCTACTGGTAACTTTATATAAATTAATTATTAAAGAAATTGATATATGCGAGATTCAATAAATACAGACGGGATAAAGTGTTTGTTATAACTAACAACTTTGAATAATTAAATTATAAATAACAAATATATAATAGGTTAGATTAGTGTTGTATAAAACAAACAATGTGGCAGTATTGGCAGATTATTGTTGATTGTCGGAAATATTTAGAATACGATATACCAGCCATCTACTGATTGCAGCTTTTCTGGCGACTTCGGAGACATTGTTGTTATACTTATCCATCATTCGATTAATATATTTTTTCGAAAAATCATCAATAATTTTCTCTTTTGCTTGCTTAAATTCCAAATCTTCATAGGTCGAGATATCAAAATCATATTCATCAGATTCATGCAAATATTGCGGCAATATATCATATTGAATTATATCGGTCTCAGTCATGGACATGGTATTTTCTACAACATTTTGTAGCTCCCTCACGTTTCCGGGCCAGTCAAATTTTTTGAGACATCTCATGGCTTCTTTGGAAATACCTTTGACATCAATGGGACAGGAAGGATTAAAGTGATTAATGAAATGTTGAACTAACAAGGGAATGTCATCTTTTCGTTCCCTGAGTGGAGGAATATGAACGGGGATAACATTGAGTCGATAATATAAGTCTTTTCTTAACTTTTTTGTCTTAACTGCATTTTTGGGGTCGAGATTTGTTGCGGCTACGATTCTAAAATCCGCACGTATAAATTTTGTGCCACCTAACCTGCGAAATTCTCGTTCCTGAAGAACGCGTAATAATTTAGCCTGAAGGTTTAAATCAAGTTCGGTAATTTCATCCAGAAACAGAGTCCCGCCTTGTGCCAATTCCAAAACTCCTGGTTTGGCTTTTACTGCCCCCGTAAAAGCCCCCTTTTCATACCCGAAAATTTCGCTCTCAATTAATGTTGCGGGCATAGCCACACAATCCAGAGGGATAAATGCGTTGTCTTTTCGCTTACTGTACAGATGGATATTGCGGGCGATAAGTTCTTTTCCGGTGCCGGATTCCCCCGAGATAAATACATTGGCATCGGATTGAGCAACCTTTATGACTCTTTTTATAATATCCTGGATTTCTTTGTTATTTCCAATAAAATTTTTGAGATGATAAATTTGTTCAATCTGTGCCTTTAAATAGAGATTCTCATTTTCCAGTTCAACCTTATTGACTGCTTTTTGAAGAATAGACTCTAACAGTTCGTTTGAGAGAGGTTTTTGAAGGTAATCAAATGCTCCCATTTTTATCGCTTTAACGGCCGAAGCCACTTCTCCGTAACCAGTAAACAGAATTACAGGAATATAGGGCGCAATTTCTTTGACTCGATTAAGTAGGTAGAATCCATCTTTGTCGGGCATTTTTTGATCGGTTAATATGATGTCTGGCTTCTCTGTTTTAATAGCATTTATCGCATCCTCCCCATTTTCTGCGGTAATACAATCATAGCCAAACTCCTTGATTACTTTTTTTCTGTGTTTTAAAATATCTTTTTGATCATCAACCAATAATACTTTGTACATTATTAATCCCTCTTTAAAAGACTTACTGGTTTAAAGGCAATTTTAGGATTACCGTTGTCCCTTTCTGATATTGACTGAAAATTTGAATCTGACCCTGATGCTGTTCGATAATTTTTTTAGAAATAGCAAGACCCAATCCTGTGCCTCCTGTGTCCCTTTTTGTGGTGTAAAGAGCTTCGAGTACGTTTTTTAACTCAGTTTTCTTAATTCCGATACCATTGTCTTTGAATTTTAGTTGCACAAATTCATCATTTACTATTTCGCTTATTATAGTCATTTCAAATTTTTCATCTCCTGCTTCAATCGCGTTTTGGATAATATTGGTCAGTACAATTTCCAGTCCTATCGGGTCAGCTTCGATAGATAACATGGATTCCTGAAGATTTAACGTAATTCTCTCCTTAACATCAAATTTTTGAGAAAGTGAGTTTACTGCCTGTCTCAGAAGTTCCTGGATGTCCGTTTTCTTAAAAATAATCGGAGTTGGTTTTGCATAGTTCAAAATATTTTTCATGATATTGGTTATGTAATTGAATTGTTGCTCTACTTCACCAATTAGGTTTGAGATACTTTTTCTGTCTTCATTTTTTTGTACAGATTTTTTTATTGAAAAAAGTAAAGACGAAATAACGTCGAGTGGATTATTTATTTGATGTGCTAATGAACCAGCAAATTGCCCAAGTAAAGCAAGTTTCTCTGTATTTGCCAATTTTCTAAGATAGATACTCCTTTCTTTTTGAGCTTTGATTTCATCAGAAATATCTCTTATAATAGCGATATATCCAACCGTTTTATTGTTATCATCCCTGACAGTGTCTGCATGAACTAATACATGTTTTATTTCTTGCGTGCGAGTAATGACTTTTAACATGCCGGACCAGGTTCCTGACTCAATGAGTTTTCTGAAAATATTATTAATCTTTTTTTGATTTTCGAATAAGTCTGAAAACTCTAAAAGACGTAATTCCTCGATTTGGTAGCCGAGTAGCTTGATCGTGGCAGGATTACTAAACAAGGGCTTAACATTTTTATCTCCCACGATAATGGCATCATTACTGCTTTCGATCGCCTTTTTAATCCGAAGAATTTCCTCATATTCTAATTTTTTCTGTGTGATATCCTGAGCATTAAGGAGTACCATCTTTACATTTTTTTTGTCGTCGAAAATCGGATAGTAAGTCGATCTGAAAAATCTTCCAGCTCTTTCATCTTCAAAATGTGTTGGACGTTTCGTGTCTATTGTCTCTTGTAAAAACGTGTAGCGTTTTTCTGCAACATCAGCAGAAACTAATGTTAATGCATTTGTCCCGATAAGGGAATCCTTTTTTCCTCCTAAAGATGTAGCGGCTGCATCGTTTAAGGAAATGATTGATGCTTCTTTATTAAATAATATTAGATTTCTGCAAAATATCATAACATAATAATATTTAATTAGTTAAAAGT
>CAYYMH010000009.1:0-115524 GCA_964472785.1 uncultured Cytophagia bacterium
AATTATGAGTCAAATAGCATAACCTAAAATTTATATCATGTTAGACTTCATTTTAGTCAATTACCACCACCAGAGGTGGTGGCTTGAATAATTTGCCCTGAAAGGTGCGCTGGTACGTTATATGGTTTTAATAAACTCGATTTTTTTTACCTCTTTCTCAGTCAGTGAAATTCCGTTCACTGTAATTTTTTTCATCTTGATACTGACTTCTTCAGTGATTGCGCTTTCAAAAACAAGTGATGCTGGTGAAGCTGAAACCGCCAACAATATTTTTTTCGAATTTTCCGATTATTTTGCAAGAGAAGAAATCCGATCCGATCTTTTGAAATTCGAATGGGTCCCCATCCGGTCACAAAAAGTAGCGGACCAACTGGAATCCATAGATCTGGTGAAACATCTGAAACAGATGACCAAAGATGACGATGTGTATTTGTGTGTAATATCAGGAGAAGCCGGTAGTGGAAAAACGAAACTGATTTATGAGTTTGCCGGTAGTTTTAAAAACAACCGCTGTTATTTTGCCAATTGGAATTTGAAAGAGAGTATTACCGAACAAGCTGTTCAGCAACTGAAACAACTTCCCGGCAGTGCCAAATATATTTTTCTGGATAATGTTGAGATAAATCCGAAAGCAGCCGTTCAATTTTGTTTGCGCCTGATGCCGACCAAAGAAAAGTTTATTTTAGTAGCCCGCCAAAGAAAAGAGCTGCTCAATTTGTTCAAAGAACTCTGGACAGAGCAGATTCAGGAATTTCAATTAAACAAAATGGAAAATTTGGCGACTGTGTTAGAGGAGGCGAATGAGGTATGGCTCGACGATGAAATAAAAGAGAAAATGATCAGCATTGCTTCGGGGAATCCCTGCGTGCTTTCCGTTTGTCACGAATTTATCGATCAACAGATCCAAAAAGATGAAAAATACAATATCCGCGCTTTTTTCGAAAACGTGACTGACCAGCAGAGTTTGTTCGCCACAATCATGAGTCAGTTTAAAAACGAGTTGCATGACCCTGCTTTGGAACTGATTGCACGAGCCGTACTGGTTCAGGGACTTCCCCGCAGCGATTCGTTTTGCAAAGAGACTTTTAAATATTATATCAAATTGAGGGGGATGAATTATTTTTATGTACGCGACGACAAGATATATTTTAAACCCGCTATTTTAGGAGAATATATCGCACGGAGATTTTATTTTTCAGAAGACGAGATTACTCCCGCATTCGATAATTTACTTGAGGTGGCAGACAGCGACCAATTGAGAAATATTTTGCAGTCTGTTATAAAATTAGTCAAAGAGCAGCCGCAACCAATTTTAAAAGAAGCGGCCGGTTTTATCTTGACCATTGCCAAAACAAAGCAGATGGACAGTGCCGATATTATTCGATTAGCATTGTTTTGTGATAACTATTTCAACGACGCGAAAATGATTCTGGACACCGTGGATAATTTTTTGGAACTGGAAATTCATGAACCCACGCCAGATTTGTATAATCAAATGGCGCTGTTCTGCACGAAGATTGAAGCCCATTCCAAAGCAGCAGCTTGGTGGGAAAAACTATTGGAAATTGCCCGGGAGCATCATTACGACGGCTGGATAATTGCGTCATACAATAACCTTGGGTTGGTCTATCATAAATTGGGCATGTGGGAAAAATCCATTGAATGCTATCAGTTGGCTTATGACAGATTTGAGAAAAACAAGATTGCTTCCGGCATTTTTCAAAGTCTGAATAATCTGGCTAAAGTTTACCAAAGAAAAGGTGATTGGAAACACGCCATTGAAATTTACGAAAAGGCGGCACGGGAATTAAAGAAAAGCGGCCGGCTGGATGAACAAGCCCGGACCTTTGTGCAGATTGCTCAATTATTCAAAGACAACCAGGAGCAAGAAAGCGCCTTAAAATATTACAAACGCGCCACTGAGGTTTTCGTAAAAACCGGAAATACGCGGGGAAGTGCGCAAACCTTCGGTAATATGGGGATTTTGTACCGGTTGCGTCATGAAAATGAACTGGCGCTGGAAAGTTTCCAAAAGACGCTGGACTACATGCTCAAAATCGACGATATTAGGGGAATTGCCCATACCTACAATAATCTGGCGTTGATTTATCAGGAAATGGAAGAAACTGAAAAAGCAATTGATCACTACCTGAAATCAATCGTTGAGTTAACGAAAATCGGAGACAGCAGAAGCCTTGCCCAGGCGCACAATAATCTTGCGTTGATTTATCAACAAAATGAAAACTGGGAAGATGCCTACACCTATCATCAGCATTCACTCAATGAAAAAGAACAGAATGACGATCAAAAGGGAATGGCGCAAACGTACAAAAATTTAGGCATCGTGAGCCAGGCAAAGAGTGAATGGGGCGCGGCAAGCGAATATTACCAGAAAGCGTTACAGTTGAAGGATCATTTGAGCACAAGTGATGTGCAAAAAATTTTCATCAATTTGGGAATCGCATATCAGGAGTTGGGCGAAAATGATCTGGCAGCGGATGCACTGAAAAAAGCGATCGAATATGCGGCAGAAGATAGCGATCTTGATTTGTTGGCGCAAACCTACGGCAATTTGGGTGTGGCGTTGTATGAAAAGAAAGACTTCAGACCCGCGATCCGGCTGCTCAATCAGGTGCTGTTTTACTATTTGAAACAGGATGATGTGGAAAACATCAAAAAGGTCAGCCGGGTATTTTATGGGATTCAAAAAAAGATGGCGGATAAAGAATTTAATCAACTTGCAGATCAGGAACTCAACCGGATTATATCAGATGGCATCCAATGGAAAGACCGCCAGATTATGAACAGTGATGAGGCAAAAGAAATATTGAAGCAGATGAAAGAACGGAAGCAGCAGCGGCGGACGGAGTCGGAGCGGGAGGCGGAAGAGGGGGAGAAGACTTAACGCACGTTTCAGTGGTTGAAACCGCATAAGATGAACTTGATAAAAGCATCACACTTGAAATTAACCGCGAAACTGTCAGAACGCCTTGGCGGTTTCAATCCACTGGAAACGATGGTTAGCCGACAATTTTATCTGATTAAAACCATTTTATTTAACTGTAAAAAACCATCGGCTTTCATGTGATATAAATACAATCCTCCTGCAACATTATTGCCATTTTCATCTCTGGCGTTCCATTGTTTTTTATAGTAACCTGCTGATTGTCTTTCATCTTCCAAAGCTATGATCAATTCCCCTGTTATATTAAATATTCTTATGGTAACGTAAGTATCTTTTGGCAGATGATATTCAATGGTCGTCAGCGGATTGAAGGGATTGGGATAGTTTTGGGAAAGAGCGAATTCGGTTGGGGACCCCGATCCCTAGCTCGACAGCCGTGACTGTCGTCACATGTACAGTTGCGTTCCCAGTGAACACTACTGCCCTGCACCGACGCAGTCACCGTGAAATCACCCGTCTCCGTAGCAGCATATGTCCCATCGTGATCAATGGTGCCGCCAGTAGGAGACCATAGTTGCCCTTGACAGGCTGTGGTTTCACTTCAAAATGATAAAGTTGCGTTACCTTAAGCATGGATTAATGCTATGAAATTTGAATGGGATGAGAACAAAGAAATATATGAAAAATATTTCAAAAACAAATTGGGAAAGAGTTAATCAATTATCAGATGATGACATTGATTTCTCTGACATTCCAGAGACTACTGAAGATTTCTGGAAAGACGCTGAATTGTATTTACCTCAAAGGCAATTCAATCTTATTAACGTTTTAAAACAGTATGATTTAAAGCCGACTGATATAAAAATGCTTGTAAGGTTAGCTGAAAGATTAGCCCATTAGTTGCCAAAAAACTGTAATCCGAATTCTTGAGCTACTCGTAACCATTCAATTTTCTGCTTGACAAAGCAAAATTATTTGGCTATATTTAATTAACTTAATTGAATATTGGAACTAAAGATGCCGCTATTTAAAATCAAATAAAAACTATAAATATACATTTTTAGTCTTTTTATAATTTGCTTCGCTATTTCCAATTTTAAAATACTCGTACAAAATAATAAGGAAAAAAGCTCTTGAATTGCAACAACTAAAGCGCAATTAGTTAAATATTTGAGATAAAAGTATGAATAAATATTTTACTAAATTTAACAATATGTTCTCTTTGTTAATTGCAATCACTGCACTTATCATTTCACTTCGGGCTTTAATTATCAGTGAAAGACAGATTGATATTTCTGATCCATCATCATCTATTAATATTACAAATATTTTTCTTGACATTACTCCACGCCTGGTTAATACTTTATTCCCTAAATACTATACACAAATTAGTTACCCTATCTTAATCGAAATAGTTAATACTGGTCCCAATCCAATAGTGATTACAAATTATTATTTAGCTGATCATCCTAATATTCAAAGTTCATCATTTGTCAAAGATATTAAAAGAAAAATTTATTGGTCAGATAATAAACTCGCGATTGATGTCGATTATAACAATCCTTTCATTTTGAAATCTGGCGAAAAAGTTCTTCTTAAAAGTTCCAATTCGATACTCATTAACGAATTAAATGAATATGTCTCAAAGATAAAAAATGAATATATTAAATATTTTATATCTGATTCTGACAGTAACGGTGAATTTCACATCGATGGAATTCAATCAAAAGATGAAAAATATGAATATCGCAATTTAAGTTTATATTTAAAATCTCAATTAACTTCGAACATAGTTAAATTAAAACTTGAGACTCTTAATGGTAAAAAATTATGCACTTATAATCTTCACATCGATTCAGGAATAATTGAAGAAAGTTCTGTAAGGCTTGATTTTGAACGAATTTTACTTGATGAATTTATGTTGAATGATCTAAAAAAAATTGTAGAAAAACATGAAATCAAATTATTCAATTTCGATAAATATTATGATGAACTAACAGACATTTTAGTTAAAATAGGATATACGAAGAATTTTTTGAATTTCTTTTATCATGCCTTTTATGAATTATTATTGTGGACTCCAGAAGAATCTTTTCAGAATCGATGAAGTAGACTATGTAGGTTATTTTTTTTCATTGCTTGGGGCTAATTCCTTGCAGGGATATTCGCTAACCCTAAAATTAAGCTGAACGAAGGGCTGAAGTGCGATTTCTGAATTTTTGGTTGTTTGTGAAGTTCTGTTGGTTTTTTGAAATTTAGTTCAATTATCCCTTCGTCAGCTTATTTTGTCGATAACGATTCACCCAGATGTCTTACCCCTTAATGCTCAATTTAACCTCAAAAACAAAATTAAACAAAACAACAAAAAAATCTCTACTAATCAGAAACCAAACACTGCCCTTAAAATTTAACAATTACTCCACCGATTAATCCGGCCATTCGTTACAACAAATCAATCATAAATTATCCAGTTTTTGTTTTCACAAATCCCAACGATCTCACCACAATCGCCAGCAACAAAAACACCCCCAAAAACAAAATCACCGTCGGTGAGCTGGGCACGTCCATGACCCAGGATAAATACAGCCCGCAGACTGTAACAACGGTACCCAATCCCCAGCCAATCAGGATTCGCGAGGTCCAGTTGTGGGAGAACAACGCCGAAATGCTTGCCGGAATGATCAGGAAAGCAAATACGGTTAAAATGCCGCCGACTTCAACGGAAAACACGACCGCGATGCCAAACGTCGCGTAAAACAGAAAATCCCACAAAAAATTGAACTCCGCTTTTTCATCATTGTACGAATCTGTTATGGCGATAAATTTTCTTCTGTATTTGTAATGAAAAAATCCGATCAAGCCGAACACCAAAAATAAAACAGTGATTTGATGCCAGTTGACCCAAAGGATCGATCCGGCGACCATTTCGTGAACATGCACATCCCCGCCGGCTGCTTTGTCCAGTAAAATCACCGCACCGGTCGCGGCAACCGCGTAAGCGATCCCAATCAACGATTCCAGCGGAATAGGCAACCGCCTGCTTTTCAGCGTGGTAAAAATCAACGCCGCCATGGTCGTAAATCCAAACGCAAAAAGATACCACCACATGGTATGTTCGTCGTGGGCGTGTTCCGCATGACCGGGAAACAGATCATGCAGAATCGTGGCAACGGTGCCACCCAGAGCGGCAATTTGTGCCAGAGCAATATCGATAAAAATAATTTCGCGCTTTATCACATGAATGCCAAAATAAACATTGATGCCAATCAGCAAAAGGCAGACAATAAAGGGCGCAAACATAAATTCAATCGCTGTCATGATACGTTCTCCCTGCTTAATTTATTTTCCGATCTGCCGGATTTTTGGATGATAATTTTTAGAAATGCCAGCAGGAATACCGTGATCCCCAACAGGCAGACAATAGCCGGTCCGTTGGAAATGTTCATTTCATAAGAGATGTAAATTCCCGCGATTGAGCCGATAATGCCAATAATCCAACTCCAAATAAATCGCTGGTTCCAGTTTTGTGTGAACAGCGTTGCCATGGCGGTCGGCGCGATAAGCAACACAAACACGAGAAAGATACCGCCGATTGGTACCGCGTGCACTACGACGACACCGAACGTCAAATAAAAAAGCAACTCAAACAAACGGATTTTATGCATCGGATAGGGTAAATTTTCTTTGGATTCGGAAATTTTGATAAAATGTTTCCTTAGATAAAAATGAACCACGGCAATCGCTCCGAAAACGACACCACAATTCAACACACTGTCCCACGTCACCCACAGGATGTTTCCGGTGATCGTTTTGGTAATGTAATCCGATCCGCCCGGGATTTTTTCCGCCAACAACATGGCAACTCCCAATCCGATACCGTAAATGATACCGATGATCGCCTCCTGCGGAATCACCTGTTTCTCAAACTTGGTCATGGCAAAAATGCCCACCACAATCAGGGTAAAAAGCAACGAGATCAGCGCGACCGATGATGATCCTTCGGCGAATCCGAGTAACAGACCAATCATGGAACCTAACGCGGCAATTTGCGCCAGCGCGATATCAATAAAGATAATCCCGCGACTGAGAATATGATTGCCGAAATAACTGAGCACCCCAGCCATCAAAATACAGGCGACAATTGGCGGGGCTAAAAAGACTAAATTATCT
Organism: uncultured Cytophagia bacterium; assembly: GCA_964472785.1. Taxonomy (GTDB): domain Bacteria; phylum Zhuqueibacterota; class Zhuqueibacteria; order Thermofontimicrobiales; family Thermofontimicrobiaceae; genus CAYYMH01. The sequence goes on from CAYYMH010000009.1 coordinate 7,076, forward strand.
AACATGATCTCTCCGGCTTAATTCAGGTTTGCGTTAATTTGCTCAATCCAGTAATCCACCAATTCAAAATTATTATCAATTTCCGGTATGCCGCGCACAAACATGGGAAGGAAAAGGGCTTTAATCCCTGTTCGACTTTCAATCATCTGTGGGGATTTCTTTTCGAAATAACTTGCCACCAGCATGATGTCAACATTTTGATCCTGGATCAGGCGAATCATTTTCTGCACATGTTTTGCCGACGGCGGTATGCCGGGCTTGGGCTCAATAAAACCGATAATTTGTAAACCGAACGTGTCAGCAAAATACGCCCAGTTTTTGTGATACGCCATGACCTTTTTACCACGGAACGGCAGCGCTTTTTTCAGCCAGCCGCCTAATTTGCCAATCAGCTTGCCTCCTTCGTATTCCTTTTCAAGAAAAGTAAACAGGGTTTGATTCTTCAACAAATTCGAGAGCGTCTCGCCACCGAACAGATCGACCAGTTCATCGCCAAAAAGTGCCCGATCCACTTTGTCGATAAAAGCGTCCCGTTGCGCAATGTAAAAATCCGAGTTTTGCGGATCGACCTTTTGCAGCCCGATGGTGATATTTTGCGCCACGATTTTCCAATTTAGCGGGCCGGTGTTGATATGCGGATTTCCCATCAAATGGATGTCGCCTTCGGTCCGGTCTGCCTTCTCAACCTTTTCCAAAACTTCAACGCCATCAGCCACAGCCACAAAACCGACTTCACCGTCCATTATTTTGCGGTTCCGTGCTTTGTCTAATAAAGTCGTTGACCAAACTTCCAAATCCATCCCGGTAGTGATCCACATATCCGCATCCCGGAGCTTCATCGCAAAACTGGGTTTCGGCGGTACAAAATGCGGATCTTGCTCACCAGAGGCGATGTATTCGACGGTGCCCTTCTCCTGAACGATATATTCAGCGATTGAAGCATAATCGGAAAATGAACAGACAATCTTCAATTGACCTTCCTGAACGTTTCCGTGACGATGTCGATGGCGCCTCTGTTGCGCATTTACCTGAACAAGCAATATAAAAATTAAAAATAACGACATTGGTATTGATCTCAAAAACGATTTCATTTATTTCTCCTTGAATTTGTTTGGTTCAAAATTTGATCTTTCATATAACCACCGAGTTCACGAAGAACACAAAGATTTTAGTGATTTGAAAATACACTCTTAAATTTCACAAATTCAATATGGTTAAACTGCTTGCTTTATCTTCGTGTTTCAGGTATTAATGTTAATAAGCCTCGTGCTTATGCTGTCCCATTGCCCAGCACACGTGGAACAGAAAAGTGTGATCATCCGGAAACGGACCGGCGTAATCTAAATATTCGGCAAATTGCCGTTTGGAATATTGATACTGAAAACGGAAGAACACGAAATCACTTTGCCAGACATCCAAACAGGCAGTGACATCCCACTCGTGCTGATTTTTATCCCAGGGCAACTCGGAATATCCCACTCGTCCGGTGATCCAGTAACGGGCGCTCAGTTTATTCTGCAACGAGGTGTAAAATCCTTTTGCATCCATATTTCCGACCGGTGTTTCCCGTCGGCTGTAAAGTAGTTCCGTTCTCCAGTCGATAGTCCGGTATTTCGCGCGACCAATCGGCACCCATTTTAGCGTCAGTCCCAAATCTCCCACGTAGCTCAAATATTGTTCAGCCGGATCATTCTTTCCCACAGCGCCACTGACAGACCATTCAAAATAGGTGCTCGCGCTGATGTCGTAGTAATTATTCAACTTACCCAAACCAATCAGATTATATTTCCCTTCGCTGGTAAAGCTGTGGCCGGCGCCTCCGTTGACAAATGACAAATCGAGACTACTGGCATCCGCAAACAGAATGGGTGGCAATAAAAAATTTCCGGAAACACCCCAGCCGCTTAATCCGCCATTGCTGAACATATTCACCAGCACCTTCGGACGATCGAACTGCGGCAATGCATGGTCATGATAGCGGTTTAAAATCCCAAAGGGAAGATAAAATATACCGATTTTCAAATTTAAGTTTGCTGGCAAGTTCAACCATTCCATGTACGCTTCTTCGATAGCAATTTCCTCCCGTCCGACCGAAATAAAACTTTTCCCCCGCGTAAACGGATCGAGCGGCGCAACCAAAGCAACTTCCAGTTCGCGTAATTCGAAGCGATTGTTCCCGTAAGACACATCACTGGGATTGCTGACAAATTCTTCTTTTGATGAGCTGATTGCCGCAAAGAAATCCCCGCTGACACTGATATTCGGATTCAAACCGGACTGCTGCCGGATTCCGCTGCGAAACTTTTTCCCCAAACCGGTTTCTTCTTTTTTCTCCTCCCGTGATAATTTATTTGCCTCCTCCATCAGCTTTTTCAATTCGTCTTCCTGCTCTTTCTTTTCCAGCTTCTTTTTGATTTCGGCGACTAATTTTTCCAGTTCATGTAATCTCTTCAACTGAGAGCTGTCCAATTCTGTCTTGCTCAAATCAGTTGTGTGACTTGTTTTATTTTGTGCCGGCAATTCCGCACTAATAAAAAGAATCAATATCAAACCAATGAATGTGAACAATTTTAATTTAATATTCATTGAAACCTCTTTATTTAGTGATATTTATTATTTTCAAAACTTGACTTCAATTTTTCCAAACTGAGGTTTTTAATTTGTAAAAAAGAATATTCTCGATTTTAAGACTGAATGATATGTGAATACATGATATCAGGTACATAGCAGCCTCCAAAAATCATCAAAGAATGAATTTTGAATCACACTTGTTTTCATGTTCTCATGTTGTAAGTAGTGGCTGCTACAAATTAATGATTATTGGAAATTAATCGTTGGAGGGGCTCTTAATCCATGCAGGATAAAAATCGGATTAATGCGGCATATTTGAGTATAAATATTCGGAACGACCCGAATTAATTTTACAAAAAATATAATAAAAATAAAGAAGATTAATAAATCAAAACACAATAGAATAAAATAATACAAAAATGCAGATTGTGAATGGGTATGATTTTTTATTGGGGATGTATTATCAGTGGCTTTTTGATAAGGGTGTCCATGGACAACCAAAAAACCATCGTTTAGAATGTGGCCGTGTAAATTGAAATGAACACTAAAAACCGACAACAAAAAAGTGAGGAAAATAACAATGAGAGCCGTATTTTTAAACAAATCCCTTTTCATTGCGCCTGCTAACTTTGCGTTTCTAAAATTTAACATGACTAAAAAGATAACATTTTCTCGCGTTAATGTCAAGCAGAAAATATGCAGGCTAACACTTCAGTAACAGTTGATTTAGCATTCAATTTTTTTCGTGGTTCCTGTGGAAAGCCGGTGTATTACGCTCACAGAAAACGCCAAAAACTGTAAATGCGCATTGCTTTGTTGTTCCGGAACGGCTTTGCTCCTCAAATTATTAAACCTCTTCGTTCAAAATTTGATCATTAGCCATTCGACCAAGAATATGAACAAACACCAAACAATAAACCGCTAAAACGATGTTATCATTTTTCTTTGTAATTCACATAGGATACCGTTTTAACGGTTCATTGTAAATCCATTATTCCTGAATTAGCTTTTCCAATTTCTTTATGAAATCCTCTGCCGGAATGAAACCGATCTCACGCATTTCATTCAGTTCATTGCCATCCTTGTCAATAAAAATATAGGTCGGCATGCCGATGACTCGATGTTTTTCCATGAATCGCTTCACAGTTTCATCCGGTGCAGTACAATCTATTTTAATCATGGTTATTCTTTTTGACAGTTCGACCACGCCTTCGTCTTTGAACGTTTTCCGGTCCATTTCTTTACACGGCGGACACCAGTCCGCGTAAAAATCGAGAAAAACCGGTTTTCCCTCTTCTTTTAGTTCAGCCACGGTGCCCTGCTCGTATTCAATCCAATCGATCCGCGACGGTTCAGATTGAATCGCGTTGTGTATTAAAAATACTCCCAGTAAAATCACAATGATCCCAAAAACAGCCCGTCCGATTTTGAATTTTTTGGTGTACCCCTGTGATTGATCAAGAAATCCAAGCAGCAAACCACCGAAAACAGCCAATAATCCAAAAAAGAAACCCTGCAAATCGTGGATGTGCTTTGCCTGCGGTAAAAAGAAATACAGTGCAACTCCGATCAAAAGGACGCCAAACAATTTTCGCACCCAGACCATCCACATGCCGGACTTTGGGAGTTTGTTAAGTAATCCGGAAAAAGTCGCCAGAAACAGATACGGCAAGCCAAGTCCCAACCCCATAATGAAAAACAGCAGCGTTCCCTTTGCGACGATTCCTAATTTAGCAACCAGTCCAACCAGTCCAATAATAATCCCTGCCGCACACGGCGCAATAACGACCCCCACTGTCAAGCCCATCACGAGTGCCCCAACATTTCCCTCCCGGGATTTGCCCACTTTGGACATCAGCCATGATGGAACGGTAATCTCAAACGCACCAAACATACTGGCAGCCATGGATAAAATAATTACGGTGACCACGACCACGAACCATGGATTCTGAAACAGGAAGCCCCATTGTTTGCCCGCCAATCCTGAAATTAAACCGAGCACTGCGAAAATAATGGCAATCCCAATCACGTAAAAAAGTGCCGTCACAAAAGATGAGCCTTTTTTCCGGTCACTCTGTCCGCCGAAATACCCCACCGTTAGCGGAATCACCGGATAAACACAGGGAGTCAAATTTAAAGCCAGCCCGAAGATAAAAAATGCGATCACCGCATAGATCAGTCCTTTTTCGATAATTTCCTTTGCCCGCATTTCATCGGGGGTGAACTTCAGCTCCGTTTCCGGCCGTTCTTGTTTGATGATCTCACCAGTGATTAATTCTTCGACATCCTTTTCCAAAGCGATTTCCTCAACTGTGGTTTCTATTTTTTGAGCGGTGCCACCGAAGCTCTCCTCAACAAAAAATGGTATTTCAAAATCCAAACTTTGTGGTGGGAAACAACTTACATCATTGCACCCCTGAAAACTAAAGGCTCCCTTAATCACCCGCTTCCCCGGTTCAGCATCTTTGGCTAATGTTGCATTTGTAACCACCGTCACTTTGTCTTCATAAACCGAAAGCGCCTTCTCGGAAAATTCAAATGTCGCCATTTCAGGTTCCGGATAAGTGACTGTTCCGTAATCAACGAATTCATTGGTATCAAATTTAACCACGGTGGGGATGAGAAATTCTTCAGTGGGCTGGTTCGAGTTGATATGATAACCGGATTCAATTTCCGCCGTCACATGAACCTCTATCTGCTCTCCCGGCTGAGCAAAATCGGGAACCGCTTTTCCGGATATCGTGACAATTTTTAAGTCCCAGGGATTTTGACTTTGGGCAAATTGGGTGAGAAGAATCATTGTCAAAATCACCATTCCAATAACAAGCCTTGTTCGCATAAACATCTCCCTGCTATTTCATCCTTGATTTTGTTGATTTTTTTACTCATATTAATGGGGTTTGTTTCCAAAATTTAGATGAAATGGAGACGATCAAGATTCATTTTCATTATAAACAAGGTTTATAAAATGAAAAATTTATTAATGATCACTACCGGCGGAACCATCGCCATGAAACGCGATGTAATGAACGATGTCTTGATTCCGGCGACCAGCGGACAGGAGCTCCTGGATTCGGTTCCCGAACTAGAAAAATATGCGGAGCTGGAAATTCACGAATTCTCCAATATCGACAGCTCGGAGATGACGCCGCAGATGATGTTCGAATTGAGTTTGCTCATCCGCCAACAAATTCAGCGCACTGACATCGACGGCATCATCATTACCCACGGCACCGACACGCTGGAGGAAACATCTTACATGATCGACCTGCTTGTCGATGCCAAGAAGCCCATTGTTCTGACAGCAGCCATGCGCGGATTCAATGAACTTGGAACAGACGTGCCAACCAATTTGTTGGCTGCGGTGAAGGCTGCGAGCTTCCCCGCGTGTAAAAATATCGGTGTGGTGGTTGTCATGAATGACGAAATTCATGCAGCTCGGGAAGTGCGAAAAACCTACACCAGCAATGTGGCGACACTGGAATCACCGGGATACGGGCCGCTGGGCATGGTGGATGAAGATTTAGTTCAGATTTTTCGTCAATCACTGACACGGCAGACAATTGCGGCGGAGCGCATTGAATCCGATGTCGTACTTTACAAAATTGCCGCAGGAGATGACGGTAAACTGATTAAACAGCTCGTTGACAATGGCGCCAAAGGCCTGGTCGTTGAGGGATTAGGACGCGGGAACTTACCCACACCTGCTGCGGATCAGGTATTGAGCGCAATTGAGCGAAATATTCCGGTGGTGCTAACCTCCCGCTGTTTTAAAGGAAGGGTACTTGGCATTTACGGCGGAACCGGTGGCGGGAAAATACTCAATCAGGCTGGCATTATTTATGGCGGCGATCTGTCGGGTCAAAAAGCACGAATTAAACTGATGGTGGTTTTAGGCTACACCTCTGATATAAATGAGATAAAAAAGCTATTTGAGTCCGGTATGTATATCCAGCATTAAAAACTTATCCCAACCAATCAAGCAGCCGTTCAATCAAGAAACCACAACAAACTTAAATCCGATCATGCGGTAAATCAGTTTCGCCACAGCAAACGCGGAGTTGGGATCGGTTTCATTGGCTGCTAACTCGACAACGTCAAAACCGATCACATTTTTTGAAGTAAATATTTTTTCTAATAATGAAATTGTCTCGTCCCAAAACATCCCGCCCGGCTCCGGCGTGCCCGTGCTTCTGACAACACTCCAATCAAACACGTCCACATCAAAAGTGATAAAAACCGGATCCGGCAACTTTTCCAATGCCTCATCAATGTCGAAGCTCCTATTTCGATAATCGCAAATGGTGCAAATCTGAATGTTTTCATCTTTAATTCGTTCAGCCTCTGCCAGTGACAAACTCCGAATACCAATTTGCAGCGTTTGCTGTGTCATCTCCCGAATTCTCGACATGACGCAAGCGTGGCTTAATTTGCTGTTCTGATAAGATTCCCGTAAATCAGCATGTGCATCCAGGTGAATAACAGACATCGTTTTGTGTCGCTCCAAAAGTGCTTTTACATAACCGGACGTAATCGAATGATCGCCGCCAACTAATACGACAAACTTATCCTGATCCAGCAATAAACCGGTTGATTTGTAAGCTATTTTTATCATCTCCTCCGGATTTTGGGATATCTTCGGGGGCTCCGCCGTACTGATTCCAATCCGATTAGTTTCCACTTTGAGATATTCGTCATACAACTCCAAATGGTGTGACGCGTCAATAATCGCATCCGGTCCAAGTCCTGTACCTGTTCCGTAAGAAACACCTCCCTCATAAGGAAAAGGTAAAATAACGACCTGCGCGTCCTTGACCAGTGGGGACTCTGCTCTCAATCCGAGGAATTGTTTGTTATTCATCTTCATAGTTTTTTCTCCAGTTTTTCGACGAACTGCGGGAGGTTGCCAATGATATTTTTGGGTGAACGAGGCGCACAAAGCTCAATCACATACGCCACCAGCAGAGGAAAAATGACGCTATACTCCCCCCAAATCTGAACCAGCTTACCCGGATCATCACTGCGGTATTTGCCCCAGGTGACTGCCTCGCCAAACGTGCAGCTGGACAGACTCCCCTCTTTTTCCACTGCAGTGCCGATTTGCAAACCGCGATCTGCCCCCTCAAAATCGAGGGAAAGAATCTGGCTGATGGTGGGTCCGGTTTGCTGTATGAAATTTTTGGGTCCGCCACCGCCCAACTCAACGAAACTCGTACCTCCGGAAGAATAAGCAATTGCCGCTGAATCAAAAATGTCTTTTTCGGGATCGAGCGCGACAGGGAAGCCCTCTTGCCGGCTCCGGATAAAATTCATGGCAATCGAATGGTTGGTTTGGGAATCCCAGAAAATGGGGACCCCTAACTCTGCTGCTTTGGCGACAAAACTTCGCTCCGGGAATTTGGCATTTTCTCTGACCCATCGTCCCAAAAACAGGTTGAATTCCCAGCTTGACAATGACCGATCGGCAAAATCTTCGTGCCATTGTTTAATAAATTGACGGATAATTTCATCCTGAGCTTCCAAAGTCTCTTTCTCGCGAATGCCGATGTCGTAAATCCGGGTATCCCCGTGTTCTCTCAACATGTCATCATCCCAGTTTGGGTGAATAGCTTTCACAGGCAGATCGAAAGCGAAATGGAGATCATGGTAAACTTGCGCACCAGTCGAACAAATAACATCAATAAAGCCAGCCTCGAGCAATGAAACCACCATCCCGCCCATGCCGCCGGCAATTCCGGCGCCTGCGATGCCCAACCAAATCACATCATTTTCACAGATCATCCTTTTAAACAATTCGGCGCCACGGTAAACATTCCTGGCTTCGAATGAGGTTTGTCCCATATATTCAATCAACGCCTCAATTGACATTCCCTTTTTCATAAAACGGGGGATAATATCCGGGGCATTATGAAATAAAGATTTGTTTTTCATGTTATCACTTCTCTTTTTACTAATCAAGCAGCATCACTGCAACTGCGATCACTGTTGTCCACAGCCCGTCTTTATGTCCTCTGGCAGTTTGTGTCATGCTTCTGGTTTTAAAATGACGATTTTTGTCTGTGATATAAATTTGCTTGCGCTCATCCCAATCTTTATTGGGATCCAATTCAATACCCAACGTCGATGCCAACATCGTCGCCGCTAAATCTTCAGCAAAGTCCGCCGCCTTTTTTTGAGTTTCCCCGTAGGCGTGATGCTCGCTGATGTAACCGTATTGTTTTTTATCAATTGGCCGCGCCAATCCGATCGATGCCGCGATTTGCCGATTGGGCTCGTTGGTTGTATTTTTTGCCATCACCACAAAAGTAATTTGACCGTTTTTGAGTTGTTTGACACCTTTTGATTTTGGTACGATTTTACAATCCGGGGGGAAAATACTCGACACATTAACAAGATTGCATCTTTCAATTCCGGCATTCCGAAGAGCCAATTCAAAGCTTTGGAGTTTATTTCGGTGATAGCCCACGCCTTTGGTAAAAAACATTTTTTTTGGTATTAACTGTCCCACTTCCTCTCCTTTTCGTTTAGATAGTTCCAGGTATGCGTAATTACAGATAGTGCAAAATAAATAGAGGAGAATTTACTTCCAGTATTTTTCTAAATTTAAGATGTTATTTTTATTTTTGCAAGGATTATTTTATCAATTGAATATTTTTTTCTTTTAATTGCTGAACAAAATACATTGCCACTGATTCACACTGATCAACACAGATTTTCAAGCCTGTATTTTATGAAATCTGTGAAAATCTGTGTTTATCCGTGGCTAAAAAAAGAGCATCCCGTAGTAACATAAAATTCAGAAACCCGTTGCTTCTCAGACTTTTTTTTCTTAAATTTGTAAAATTTAAATTCAAGGAGGAGGTAACATTGAGTCGAATTAAAATCGGCGTGGTGGGAGTCGGACATCTGGGACGGTTCCACACACAAAATTATAAATCTATCGATGATGCTGAACTTATTGGAATCTACGATGCCAATCCGGAGCGCTGTCAGCAAATCGCTGACGAATTCCAGGTGACTGCGTTCGATAATCTGGACGAGTTACTGGAACTGTTGGATGCGGTCAGCATTGTGGTGACCACGATTAACCATTTTGACATCACCAAGCGCTGCCTGGAAAAAGGTGTGCATTGTCTGGTGGAAAAACCGATCACCAGTACATTGGATCAGGCAGACGAGCTTATCAAACTCGCGGATAAAAACAAGCTCATTCTACAGGTCGGACACATCGAGCGCTTTAACCCGGCATTGGTCGCTTTATCCGATATTGAACTGAATCCATTATTTATTGAAAGCCACCGCTTGGCTTCATTCAATCCACGCGGGACAGACGTTGCCGTGGTGTTAGATTTGATGATTCACGACATCGACATTATTTTGCATTTGGTAAAAAGTCCGGTGAAACAAATTGACGCCAGTGGTGTTCCGGTAATCACCAACGAGGTGGACATTGCTAACGCCCGCATTCGGTTCGAAAATGGGTGTGTAGCAAACGTGACCGCCAGCCGAATTTCACAAAAAACAATGCGTAAAATGCGCCTGTTTCAACGGAACGCTTATATCGGAATTGATTTTCTGCAGAAGTTCAGCGAAGTTTATCGTTTGGTCGATGCGGAAAATGTAACGCTTCAGCCCAACCAAATTCCAATCGAATTAGCGCAGTTGGATCAATTTCAAGACCCCAAAAAAATTATTTACGAACGCAAACAAGTTGATGAAACCAATGCGTTGAAAATGGAATTGGAAACCTTTTTAAAAACGATCAAAAATGGTGACCGACCAGCAGTCAGCGGGTCCGACGGGAAGGAAGCGTTACGGGTAGCAATTGAAATTACCGAAGCGATTGAAAAGCAAGTTAAACAAACGTTGAATATTTGAGCTCGAAATCGGTACAAATAGATGAATAAAAAAATGATGATTATCGCCGGGGAAGCCTCTGGAGATTTGCACGGCTCCGGATTAGTTCGGGAATTAAAATTCAGAGATCCGGATTTGGACATTTTTGGTATCGGCGGAGACCGGATGAAAAAAGAGGGAATGCAGCTTCTCCGTCACATTAATGAAATGAGCGTACTCGGCTTCCTCGATGTCATCAAGCAGTTTCGCTTCTTCCGAACTGTTTATCATGAATTGGTCAAAAAAATGGAGCAGGAAAATCCTGCCGTACTGGTTTTGATCGACTATCCCGGTATGAATTTAAAACTTGCCAAAGCCGCCCATAAACGCAACATCAAAGTGCTGTATTATATTGCCCCACAAGTCTGGGCATGGGGCGCCGGCAGGATAAAGAAAATGGATAAGTACGTGAACCGGATGGCAGTCATCATTCCTTTTGAAGAGCGGATGTTCCGGGATGCGGGTATTGATGCGACATTTGTCGGTCATCCGCTATTGGAGGTAATTCGACCAAGACTGGGCAGAAAGGAATTCTTCGATCAATTTAATCTGAATCAAAATTCAAAAACAATAGGACTTCTTCCCGGCAGCCGGTCTCATGAAGTGAACAGACTGCTCCCGGAAATGATCAAAGCTGTTAAACGTCTGAAAAAGGAACACCGCGATATTCAGGTCGTGATCGGTAAATCAACTTCTGTAAGTCAAGACATTTACCAACAAATTGTCGGCAATGACAACGACATCCAAATCATCGAAACTTTTACTTACGACATTATGAAACACTGTGATCTCTTGATTGTTGCTTCCGGCACCGCGACTCTGGAATCTGCCTTATTTGAAACGCCGCTGATCATCGTTTACAAAGTGGATTCTTTTTCTTATTTTATTGGACGAATGTTGGTCAAAATCGAGCACATCGGTTTGGTCAATGTGATCGCGGAACAGAAAATCGTCCCCGAATTTATTCAGGGAAATTTTGAGGCGAAAAAGCTGTTGCCCGAAATGAAAGCGTTACTTTACAATGAAAAAGAACGGCAAAGCGTCAAACAAAATCTGATACAAATCAAAGAAAGGCTGGGAGAAAAAGGAGCTTCTGCAAAAACAGCCGACATGATTATGAACATGGCGAAAGAACCAATTTCAGAAAATTGATATGTTAGACAGAAAGACAAAAAAGAAACTCACATTTTACTTAGCCACGAAATTCGGGTGGTTATTTATCCTCGCGTTGGGGAAAACGCTTTTTATTAAAGAGAAGGGTAAAAAGCACCTCAATCAACTCATTCGCGAAAACAAAAACTACATTTATGCTTTGTGGCACGGACGCATTATTGTCCCGATATTTGTCAATCGTAACGAAAAAATATGCCCCATGGTAAGCTTACACGCAGACGGCGAAATGATAGCTCAAACCATGCAGCGGTTGGGCTTCAATCCGGTACGCGGTTCCAGTACCCGAGGCGGTAAAAAGGCATTTCATGATATGGTCAATACGATCAAACAGGGTGTTGTCGGTGCCATGATCCCGGATGGTCCGACTGGACCGCGACACAAATTTAAACCAGGAACACTTTACCTGGCTCAGCAAGCAGAAGCCTACCTAATTCCAACGACTTTTTCTGCAAACCGGAAATTTGTTTTCAAAAGCTGGGATCGATTTGTTTTACCTAAACCATTTTCCAAAAATTTGATGCTGTATGGGAAACCATTGAAAGTCCCCAAAAACATTTCAGCAAAATCTCTCGCGCTATTGCGAGCAGATTTTGAACAGCAAATGATCAACTTGGAACGTCAGGCAGATGAATATTTTCGAAAATAAATTTCTAAAATTCAGCCTGCCGCCCCTTGCTTTCATCTATGGACTTGTTATCCGGATCAGAAACAGGTGTTACGATCTTTATATTTTCCCGATTCGAAAAATTCAATCCTGCAAAGTAATCAGTGTGGGCAACATCTCGGTGGGCGGCACCGGGAAGACACCGTTTGTCAGTTTTTTAGCCCGCTTTTTAAAGAACAAACAAAAGAATGTTGTCATCCTGAGCCGTGGCTACGGCCGGAAAAGCAAAGGCACTGTAATCGTTTCAGATGGGAATAGTGTCCTGGCATCGCCAGATGAAGCCGGCGATGAACCGTATCTTTTGGCTAGGCAGCTTTCGGGCACTCCCGTAGTCGTTGAAGGAGATCGTATCAAGGGCGCTCAATTTATTCTGGATGAATTCGAGCCGGACATCATCCTTTTGGACGATGCATTTCAGCATCGTAGAATTGCAAGAGACCTGGATATTCTTTTAATGGATGCGTCACAGTCAAGGCGTAAAATGCATTTATTACCATTCGGCGTTCTCCGTGAACCTTTTTCGTCCGTCAAAAGAGGCGATATTGTATGCCTCACCAAAGTGAATCAAACGACTGATGCGGATTGGCTTCAGAGTAAAATTAACAAACAGACAAGCGCTCCGATTATTTTGTGTTCGCATGAACCCTGTCAATTAGTCCACATTGTGAAGGACAAAAAACATGATCTTTCGTATTTGAAGGATAAGAATGCGCTCTTATTTTCCGGAATTGCCAAGCCCGATTCTTTTCAACAAACCGTACAACAATGCGGCGCAAAAATTATTCGACATTTAAAATTTAGTGATCACTTTCAATATAAGCGCGAGAATTTAGAAAAAATACATCAGCTTTCCAAATCGCTGGCAGCGGATCTAATCATCACGACAGAAAAAGATGCAGTGCGGATTACAAAATGTCTTTCGGACTCAAACGATATTTTTTATTTATCCATACACATAAAAATTATTCAGGGCCAGAAAATTTTGGAAGATAAAATTGAAAGGACAATACAATGAAATACAAACACTTCTTTTGGTTACTTACGCTTCTGGTTTTCTGCTCAAATCAATCAGGAACGATTATTCTTTCCGAACCGTACTATTTTAAAATTGATAAAGAAAAAGTCGGAATCAAGGAGGAATGGTACGAAGAAGATTTCAATCTCGAATTGCTGACAAAGGTCGAACAGTTGAAGAACTGGGAGCGTTTTTTGTCCATGGAATACGATGGCTGGGGCTGGTATTTTACGGAATTCGATTATGCTGAAAAACATCGAAAATTAGCGCTGGCTTTTTCTTCTGTGGATGATGATGCTCAAATTTGGTTGAATGGCCAATTTGTTGGTACTCATAAAGGCGCGAATACTGAATTTAAATTTGACGTGAGTGATTTTCTCCGGAAAGGAAAAAATCGCCTCACCATTCTGGTTATAGATTTCGGCGGTCAAGGTGGTGTGATCGGCAAAGTTGCCTTGGTTCCCTTTAAAAACAAAAGCAATTTGTCCAAAGGGAAATATTATTATGCTGACACGCCAAAGCCTCCGGAATGGTCAGAAAACGCTGTCATTTATGAACTCAACACCCGTCAGTTCACACTGGAGGGAACGTTTCAGGCGATTGAGCCGCGAATCGAAGAATTGAAGGAACTCGGTGTCAAAATCATTTGGTTTATGCCCATCCATCCGATTGGCGAAAAAAAACGTAAAGGAACGCTGGGGAGTTACTATGCTGTCAGAGATTTTTATGGGATTAATCCTGAATTTGGTACGTTAGCGGATTTCAGGTCGCTGGTTGACAAAATCCATCAAAACGAAATATATGTGATCATTGATTTGGTGGCAAACCATACCGCGTGGGATAATCCGTTGATTGAGCAACATCCCGAATGGTACACACGTGATGAGGATGGAAATATTGTGCCACCGGTTAAGGATTGGAGCGATGTGGCGGATTTGAATTATGGGAATCGTGAGGTGTGGGGCTACATGATCGATGTCATGAAGTACTGGGTTTCCGAGATTGACATCGACGGTTATCGGTGCGACGTCGCAGCCATGGTGCCGACAGAATTCTGGGTTAAGGCCCGAAACGAATTGGATAAAATCAAGCCGGTTTTTATGTTAGCCGAAGCGGAGACACCGGAACTGAATGCGAATGGTTTTGATATGACTTATGCCAGCAGTATGTATCATCTGTTTAATAATATCGCCAACGGTAAAAAATCACCTGAGCAAATTGATGCGCTACTCCGCCACGAGCAAAACCACTATCCGAAAAACAGTATGCGCATGAGGTTTACCTCGAATCACGACGAAAATTCCTGGCATCAGTCAGCAATAACCCGGCTTGGAGAAAAGGGTGCACAAACTTTTGCCGTACTAACATTTACTTTGCCCGGGACACCGCTCATTTACAATGGTCAGGAAATTGGTAATAGAAAATCATTGGAATTTTTCGAGAAAGATCCGATAATTTGGAAGGAGAGTTTTTTTCGTTCTTTTTATCAAACGTTAGCACACGCCTATCGCGAATTCCCTGCTCTCTATCGTGGCAATTTCGTCAAATCAAGAACGAGTCAAGATGATATAATTTACGCGTTCATCCGAACTGAAAACAGTGAGTTTGTGCTGATAATGACCAATCTATCACCGAACGAAATTACAACTGAAATTGACCTTTCAGAATTAAGCGGTCAGTTTATTGAATTATTTACAGGAGAGGAATTAGCAATCATTGAACAAAAACTGACTTTTATATTGGAGCCGTGGGAATATCGCGTCTATGTTCAGAAAAAACAAAATACAAAGCCGTAAAATTACTTGCAAACCAGCCACAAATTTCAAGCGCTGGTCTGTGGGCATGATTTTTTAAAACGACAAATTTTGATTTTTAAATTCCGGAACGAATTAGCTCATCTACTTCAACGGCGTAATACGTCCGTTTTTATACTGAAGTAAATGGATGGAATTATTTACTCTGTCATTTCCTTTAAAAGTCACATCACTCTTGATGCCTTCAAAGTTTTGCATCTGTTTCAAATGCTCGCCGATTTCTTCTCGCTTTACTTTTTTGTTTTTAACAGCATCCAAAATAATACCCATCGCATCAACACCCTGCATTTCCATAACACCGGGAGTGGTTTTTATTAAATTGCGGAAATCAGTGCGAAATTTAATTAGGTCGATATCAGATTCATCAACATAATAATTACTACAAAAAATAACGCCATCCACATATTCTCTTGATTTTCTCAGCTCTTCTTCGTCGTACCAGTATTCTCCGCCAAATATTTGTGCGCGGATATTCACAAACGCAAACTGGGGTGCGATGTATTTAATCTGTTCCGTATAGCATGGTAGAAAAATCCCATCGATAATTGTCACCGGTATCGTCTCTTCATCAAATCTTTTTTTCTGAATCGGATTCAAATCTTTGGTAAAGTGGTTTAACAACGAATCTTTATTCATCATATTAAAACCAACTTCCCGAATACCCTCAAATTGGCGAGAAAGATCCTCTGCTTCGGCGTAGTACCATTTTTGAGTAATGATCGAACCACCCAATTTATCAATTGTTTCGGTGAAACTGTCAGTCATCTGTTTTCCGTAATTATCGGCAGGCGCCAGAGTGGCAAATGTCTTTAGTCCCAGATGCTTTATTGCATATTCAGCAAGCAATCTGCCTCGTGACTCGAGATTGGGATTAAGCTGAAATGTGTAGTCATGAATAACAGTCACGCCATTCCCTGAAGTTGACGGAGAAATAAACGGGATATTCGAATCGTCCAAGACCGCTGAAATAGCAACCGTTTTGTCACGCTCCAATTCCCCGATGATTGCTGTGATATTATCATCACCCGCCAATTCTTTTGCCGCAAGAATCGCTTTGACGATATCACCTTCACTGTCCTTTATGACAAGATTAATTCTAAAAGCAGATGCGTCATTAAACTTCTTTTGAGCGTATCGAATACCTGACAATACTTGCCGTGCCTGTTCCGCATATTGCCCGGATAAAGGAAGAATAACACCGATCTTTACTTCCTGATAAGCTAACGGAATGTTTGTCCGATCCAGCAATTGTTTGATATATAAAATGTAAGGATTGTCCGGCTGTTTCTTGATAAAATTCTGTAGCAACGCAATCGACTTTTCTCTTTTTCCGATATTGAGATGTCGGATCGAAGATTTTATTGTTAAAATGGCAGAAGAAATTCTTCCGGTTGAACTTTCCCGCATTGACTCAATTTCATTCAACGTGATATTATTATCAATCACTTTTAATGCAAGATTGCGACTTTTTTCGATCAAAGAATTTCTTTCACTATGATCGGTCACATACAAAAACTCCCGCAGAGATTCTTTATAACGACCGAGACGATAGTAACCGAAACCTCTTAAGTAATGAGCATCGCATCTATAGTGGCTCTGCGGATATTTGGCGATAAGATCATTGGTTACAGACAAGCATGCATTATCATCCCCCGCCTTGTAATAGCATTTTGCCAGCATGAGATGAGCAATCGTCACTCGCTGATGCGGAGGATAGGCTTTTAATAACGTTAGGAACGTTTCCTTTGCTTTTTGGAATTCATTGTTTTGATAATATCTGACACCTTCACTAAATATAATTTCGATGTCCGGAATATGGGCAATGTTTTTTGATTTGATTGTCTGGGCTGATACCGAATTCATCACAATCAAGAAAAGAAAAATCATCGTCAGAACAGCAAACTTCTTGCTTTTTTGTTTGTTCTTATTCATAAACTCATCCTCATTCTACAGTAACACTTTTAGCTAAATTGCGTGGTTGATCAACATCGCACCCCCGGATGACAGCGACAAAATACGCCAGCAATTGTAAAGGTAAAATCGTTAACAAAGGCATGAGGAATTCGATCGTTGAAGGTACATAAATAACGTGGTCAGCTTTAGCCTGCATAAAGGTATCACCTTCGGTTGCGATTGCAATAACCTTACCCTTCCTTGATTTAACTTCCTCGATATTGCTGATAATTTTTTCATAAGTTGAATCTTTGGTGGCGATAAAAACAACCGGCATATTTTGATCAATCAATGCGATCGGGCCATGTTTCATTTCTGCGGCAGGATAACCTTCCGCATGGATGTATGAAATTTCTTTTAATTTTAAGGCGCCTTCCAAAGCCACCGGAAAATTATAACCTCTCCCGAGATAAAGAAAGTTAGGCACATCAGCATATAATTGAGCAATTTCTTTTATATGGTTTTGATTTTTTAAAATATTTTCCATTTTTTTCGGTAACTGCATTAATTCCTGAACAATTTCCTGGCCTTTGCTTGAAGACATCGCACTCATACGAGCAAGCAAAACTGTTAACAACGCAAGGACAGTAACCTGTGATGTGAACGCCTTAGTGGACGCAACCCCGATTTCAGGTCCGGCATGGAGGTAAATTCCCGCATCCGTTTCTCTGGCAATAGTGGAACCGACAACATTGCAGATACCAAAAATTTTTCCGCCTTTGCGCTTCGCCTCCCTCACAGCAGCCAGAGTATCAGCGGTCTCACCGGACTGACTAATAACAATGGTCACTGTATCCCGATCTAAAATGGGATCCCGGTATCTAAATTCCGATGCGTATTCTACTTCTACAGGAATCCGGACAAATTCCTCCAGCATGTATTCTCCAATCAATGCCGCGTGCCATGAAGTTCCGCAAGCAGTAATTAAAATTCGACGCGCATGTAGAAGTGATTTTTCCTCATATTGGATTCCCCCCAGTTTTGTGGTTCCATCTTCCGGTAACAGGCGACCGCGCATCGAATCATAAATTGTCTGTGGTTGTTCCATGATCTCCTTCAACATAAAATGGGGATACCCGCCTTTTTCAATCTTATCCAAATCAAAGGCAATTTCCTCAATCCGTGTTTGCACCGGCCGATCATCAATCGTTTTGATTTGCATCCGCGAGCTATTCAGAACAGCCATTTCGTTATCATCCAGATAACTCACTTGTGAGGTATATCTGGCGATGGCAGCAGCGTCAGATGCCACAAAATATTCACCGTCCCCGAGTCCAATAACAATCGGACTACCCCGTCTCGCTGTGATAATCAAATCCGGCTCTTCACTGCAAATCACAGCAATACCAAAGGTTCCCTCTATTAAATGCAGCGCTTCCCGAACCGCTTTTTCTAAATTTCTGTGAGTTTTATAGCTCTCTTCAATAAGATGAGCCAGGGATTCCGTATCTGTTTCTGTTTTAAATTTATGCCCCTTTTGTTCCAACTCTTTCCGAATTACATCATAATTTTCAATAATTCCGTTATGAATGATGGCGATTTTTTGGGTACAATCAAGATGCGGATGTGCATTTATCTGGTTCGGTTCACCGTGAGTTGCCCAACGGGTATGACCGATTCCCACCTTTCCGAATAGGGGCGATTTTATTAATTTTTTTTCCAACTCATTAATTTTTCCCTCTTTTTTTGATACATAAAGCTTTTTATCGACGATGGTCGCAATTCCTGCAGAATCATATCCCCGATATTCCAGCCGCTTTAGCCCATCAATGAGCACCGAACTGGCATTTCTCTCACCAATATATCCGACGATTCCACACATTTGATTACCTCTTTTAAGATGTGGTCATGGTTAAAACTTTATTTATGAATAATAAATATTTTGGAAAACTTATCTTTCCATAGAAAATGACGCCTTATTCCCATTCGATCGTGCTCGGCGGTTTTGAGCTAATATCGTACACCACACGATTTATTCCCTTTACTTCATTGATGATCCGATTAGCGACTTTTCCCAGCACTTCCGGCGGAAGTTTTGCCCAATCCGCAGTCATGGCATCTTCGCTGGTCACTGCCCGCAGCGCAATCACCGCTTCGTAGGTCCGCTCGTCTCCCATAACGCCGACCGTTTGAACCGGCAGTAGAACCGAAAACGCCTGCCAGACTTTTTGGTAAAAATTATAATTCCGCAATTCCTCTATAAAGATGGAATCCGCATTTCTTAATAATTCCAGCCGTTCATCGGTGATCTCGCCTAAAATGCGTACTGCCAAACCGGGACCCGGGAAAGGATGACGTGAGATTAACTTTTCCGGCAATCCGAGTTTTTTTCCGACCTCACGGACTTCATCTTTGAACAATTCTCGAAGTGGTTCGATCAGTTTCAGGTGCATTTTTTCCGGCAAACCGCCGACATTATGGTGGCTTTTAATAACAGCAGATGGTCCCTTGACAGACACACTTTCGATAACGTCAGGATACAATGTCCCTTGTACAAGATATTCTACATTTTCGATTTTTTTAGCCACTTGCTCAAACGTTTTGATAAATTCATCCCCGATAATCTTTCTTTTTTGTTCGGGATCAACAACTCCTTTCAACCTTCGGAGAAAATTCTCACTGGCATCGACAAATTCAAAATTCAATTTAAAATCATTCTCAAACACATTCCGAACTTCTTCAGCCTCATTTTTTCTTAACAGTCCGTTGTCAACAAACACGCAGGTAAGTTGTGCTCCGATAGCTTCACTCACTAAAACGGCTGCGACAGAGCTATCTACGCCACCGGATAAACCGCAGATTACCTTGCTATCCCCAACTAATTTTCTGATATTTTTGACTGAATCATTAATAAAAGATTGTGCTGTCCATTTTCCCCTGCAATTCACCACCTCAAATACGAAATTTCTAATAAACTGGTCTCCGGAATCAGTGTGGGCAACTTCAGGGTGAAATTGCAATCCATAAATTTTATCCGATACATGTTTAATGAGACAATTCGGCGAATTGGGAGTTGTTCCTAAAACCTGAAAATCACCAGGCAATTTCTCCACCCGGTCTCCGTGACTCATCCAGACACGGAGCGGCGCTTGAATCTCTTTTAACAACGGATCTGACTCATGAAACGACATCAGCGCATGTCCGTATTCCCTGTGCGCCGCCCGTTCAACCTTACCGCCCAATAAATGTGTTATTAATTGTAAACCATAACAAATCCCCAAAATCGGAATGTTCAACTCAAATATTTTCCGGTCGATTGTCGGCGCATCGTCGCTATAAACTGACGACGGACCACCTGACAGGATGATTCCTTTGGGGTTCATTTTTTTGATTTCCGCTATCGAATAATTAAACGGCTTTATCTCTGAATACACACCATGTTCCCGGACGCGCCGGGCGATAAGTTGTGTGTATTGCGAACCAAAATCAAGAATTAAAATGGTTTCTTCGTGTATCATTATCAGCTTTTCGCTTTAAAAGGTGATATTCCAATCCCTCAACTCTTTTATCACTTTATAATTCGTTAGATCAAAGTGTATCGGCGTGATCGATATTTTTTTATTTAATATGGCACGGTCATCCACATCCGGTTCGGTTTCTAATTCAAATTTTTGCCCGGTTAGCCAGTAATACACGCGATTGTGCGGATCTGATCGTTTATCAAATTCTTCGCGGTACATGGCATTTCCCTGTCGCGTAATCTCAACACCATTTAACTCATCTTCACTTTTAACCGATGGCACATTCACATTCAATAGTGTGCCCTTTGGCAATCCTTTTTCCGCAACAATCCTGGATAATTTTTTTGCAAATCTCGCTGCCACTTCAAAGTATGGCTTGACAAATGTAGTGAGTGAAATAGCGAATGACGGAATATTCAAAAACACACCCTCTGTGGCGGCAGAAACAGTGCCTGAATAAATAATGTTAACTCCTGTGTTTGATCCCAAATTAATCCCGGAGATCACCAAATCCGGCTTAATATTTAAAGCCCAGTATGCTAACTTGACACAATCAGCAGGAGTACCATTTACGGCATGTCCAAAGAACGTATCATTTTTATAAAAATCTTTCACACGTAATGGGTCCGACAGTGTGATAGCGTGACCGACGGCACTTTTTTCACTGTCAGGTGCGACCACATGGACCTCGGCGATTTTTCGAATTTCCTTATGGAGTGCATATAACCCTGGCGCACCAATTCCATCATCATTGGTCAATAATATTTTCATTTTCTGTTTTTTCACTTTCTGTAAATTCCTTCCCTTCGCCAAAAAAATCTAAATACAAGGTTAACTTGTTCTTCATTTCACTTCGCGGATAAATAGCATCAATAAAACCATGTTTAAGTAAAAACTCGGCTGTTTGAAATCCTTCCGGCAGATCCTGACCAATTGTCTGCTTGATCACACGTGGCCCAGCAAAGCCAATCAAAGCGCCAGGCTCTGCAAGTATCACATCGCCTAACATCGCATAACTCGCGGAAACCCCGCCGGTTGTCGGATTTGTAAGAATAGAAATGTACGGAAGGTGTTGATCTGACAATTTTGCCAGAAAAGCAGATGTCTTCGCCATTTGCATCAAAGAAAGCGCGCCTTCCATCATTCTTGCACCGCCGGATGCAGAAACAATAATCAACGGTAGCCGTTGCTTTAATGCAACATCTGTAGCCCTGGCAATTTTTTCGCCGACGACCGAACCCATACTTCCACCGATAAAAGAAAAATTCATCACCGTAAAAACGACCCGGTGGCCGTTAATTTTTCCAAATCCGGTTAATACTGCTTCATTGGTTCCCGTTTTTTTAATACTTGCTTTTAGCTGATCACTGTATCTTTTGGCGGCTTTAAATTTCAACTTATCTTTTGATTTGATGTGCTGATTAAACTCATCAAATTCCCCATCATCCAATAGAATGTTAATATAATTCTTGCTGACAATTCTGAAGTGATAACCACATTTCAGGCAAACGTAAAGATTTCGGTCAAGTTCTTTTTTATATATTATTTCCCCGCACTGATCACATTTTAGCCACAAACCACCCGGAAGATCTTTTTTCTTTTGCGGGATTAAACCGAACTTTTCTCTTTTAAACCAAGCCATAAGAATTCTCCAAATTTATTTTTTTATGCATCAGGAGTGCATCTTCATTTTCTTTACGGTAATAATTTACTCTGACGCCACTTATATCAAATCCAAATTTTTTGTACAAGTGAATTGCTGCTTCATTGCTTTTCCTGACTTCCAGATGAATATGCCGACATTTTTTTTCAATAGCGATTTGTAAACTCATCCACAACATTGCCTTTCCAAATCCGAAGCCGCGATTTTCCGGTAATACCGCCAAGTTGCTAAAATGGAATTCGTCATAAATCACATAAGAAATTGCATACGCAATGATTCTACCATCCTCCAATCCAACGATAGAAACATTATAATCTCGATCACTGAGACGAAAAAGAAAGCCTTCCAAAGACCAGGGAGAAGGGAAAATCTGCCGCTCAATCTTTTGAACTTCTGATACATCCCAGGAGTACATCCAGCGAACAAACAGTTTGTTATTATGCGAACAACTAAATTCAAGCCCCTGATTCAATACATCTGTCCATTTTCGATTTAGGGGAAATCGATAGTTTTGGCTCAGATTTATTTTTGAAAAATCTATTTTTTTATAATCCACGCTTCTTTTTAGCTTTAAAATCTTTTAGGTAAAAAGGAACCAACGCTTCAATATTTTCTGTTTCGTGATTTAAAAATTTTTGATAACCCAAAAAAGCAACAGCGTATCCACTTGCCAGACAAAATTCTTCCGGAATTAACTCGACATACCTTTTCAAATGATCGGTTAAATGTTCTTTCAAATCTTTCAATCCAAAATTCATCAGATACGTTTTCTTTTTGATCAAATGATTCATATCTTTTGTATCAATCAGCTGGTATTCAGTTTTTTTTTCTATGTATCCGTTTTTGAATGAAAAGAGCGCTGTATATGCTTCGCTGCCTTGTGCTTTGAGCAAAGGACAAACCTGGGTTGAAACATAGCGCATTTGCCAAACCAGTGCATCCAGCGTAGGCACAGCTACAATTGGCAAACTATTGGCAAATGCAAGTCCCTTCACTGTCGCCAAGCCGATTCGCAAGCCCGTGAACGAACCCGGTCCAATCGAAACAGCAATCCCGTCTATTTGATTAAGCGAAAAACCAACATCACCCAGCATCCGCTCGACAGCGACCAGTAATTTTTCTGCATGTGCTTTTTGAATGTTGGTTCGACACTCATGAATCAGCCTTTTTTTATCTGTCAGTGCAACGGCTAAAACATCCGTTGCCGTGTCAATCCCCAGTATCTTCAAATTGAATTTCCGATATTTAGTTCAAGGTCTCGTTGTTTGCAGAAACGATTGTTGGTTACTTTTTGCCACGATCGCCTTCTTATTTTATCGCCAATTGGTAGTATTTTGAAAATCCTTTCGTTTTCACGGCCGGAATCAAAAAAACCTTTCAAATTAATCTCAATGCGATTCTCTGGTAAAAGATGACTGGCACGTTCACTCCACTCGACCAAACAGACACCGTCGCCATAAAAATATTCTTCATAACCCAGATCATAAATTTCTTGCGGCGAATCAATCCGATAAAAGTCAAAATGATAAACCGGATATTTTCCCGGATATTCATTTATTATCGTAAACGTCGGACTCGAAACCTCATCAGCACAATTTAGTCCCTGGCAGATACCACGAACAAGACACGTTTTTCCGCTTCCCAATTCTCCGAACATGGCGACAACATCGCCGGGGAACAAAAGTTCACTTAACTTTTCGCCTAATTCCAGCGTCTCTGTTACACTTTTTGTTTTACAATAAATTTCCATAATTTTCTATTTTGGTTCTAATTTAATCACCGGCATGATCATTTCCTCCATGGAAACGCCGCCGTGTTGAAAAGTATCCCGATAATAATTCAAATAATGGTGGTATTCAGTCGGATAAACAAAATAGTAATCTTCTTTTGCGATCAAATAGTTAGTATTGATGTGTTTGCTCGGCAATTTGTAATCGACCGGATTTTTGATGTTAATCGCGTACTTGGTATCACATTTCAGACTTTTACCGTGCTTATACCTTAAGTTGGTTGATGTCTCGCGGTCGCCGAGCACTTTCGCCCCCCGCATGCTGCGGATACTGCCGTGGTCTGAAGTAATGATTATTGTCGAGCCCACTTTGACTAAACTTTCCAAAATCTTGAGAAACATCGAGTGCTCAAACCAGGAGCGTGTCAACGAACGAAATGCAGATTCATCCGGGGAAATTTCCTTTAAAACCTCTGAATCGCTGCGGCTATGCGCTAAAAAATCAATAAAATTAAATACAATTGCCAGTAAAGAGGTTTTGGCAAAATTGACAATGTTTTTGTTCAGGTTGCGAGCCTCTTTTGATTCCAAAATTTTAATATACTTCAGGCTTTTCTTTTTACTGATCTGATTTCGTTCCAGTTGTAAACTTAAATATTTATGTTCATAACGATTTCTGCTTCTCTCATCAACAGCATCTTTCCCCCAAATCTCCGGATATGTTTTGCTCATTTCATAAGGTGTCAAACCTGAGAAGATTGAATTCCTGGAATATGGCGTTGCCGTGGGCAATATGGAAAAATAGTAGCTTTTGCTAATTTGGAAGTATGGGTACAAAAGCGGCTCCATTGCCAACCATTGATCAACCCTTAAATTATCCACAACAATAAAAACAACGTTATCCCTGGTTTGTAGTATTGGCGAGACAAACTCTTTCATGATATCCATAGATAACAGCGGTCGGTTATCCATTTCCAGCCAATGGGGATAATTTTCTTCAATAAATTTTCCGAACGCAGCGTTGCATTCTCTTTTTTGATCCAGAATGGTCTGCTTTAATCCCAAACCCGGATGCTGGTCAATTTCCAATTCCCACTCTGTCAATTTTAAATAAATGCTAATCCAGTCAGGCGCATCCAAAGGTTCCATCAACCGCGCCGATATGTTCTGAAATCCCATTGTATAATCGCGGGACAGTTTTTCGCTCTCGATTTTCTTTCCGTCCAATATTTTTTTACAGCTCAACAAAATCTGAGAAGGGTTCACAGGTTTTGTTAAATAATCATCGATTCGACTTCCGATCGCCTCTTCCATTAAGGATTCCCCCTCACTTTTGGTAATCATAATAACCGGAAGCGACGAATCCAGCTCTTTAATTTCGATCAGTGCAGTTAGCCCGTCCATGCCATGCAACATTTCATCCAGCAAGATCAAATCAAACTTTCGTTCTTTGATCAGGATAATTCCATCTTCTGCATTAGGTACCGGCGTAATATTATATCCACGATTTTCCAAAAACATGATGTGCGGTTTCAGCAACTCGATTTCGTCATCAATCCATAATATATTTTTTTTGAAATCATTCATATTGTATTAATTCAACTTTTCTCTACTTTTTATTTTTCCACATTCAATTTTGTCAGCTTCGTGTCTATTTATAAGTTTTTATTATTCAAAAAGATAATCGTCTTGAATATTTAAGGTTAATTCACAGTTTAAAGTTAAAAGCCCAGCCGAAAAAGATGTTCCAAAATCCAACAGCGACACTTTATTCAAATTCCGGATTGAATGTTCTCAAACTCTTTTATTTTAACGACAAACGCCTCCGGCAATCTTTTTATTTTTCGATTCTTGTAATCGAAACCGACCATATCTGTAAAACCATTAGCAACCTCTGTCTGATAAGCGCCATGCCCCATGATTTTGTACTCGATTCGAAAGCGTATTTTTTCCAGTTGTGATATTCGAACAAATATTTTTAACCGATCTCCCCAAAACACCTCGGACTTATAATTAACGTGAGCCTGGCTCATAATTAAACTTGTTTCGTCACCAATTGACAATTCAGAGCAATCAAATTTTTTAAGATACCGAAGTCTCGCTTCCTGAAAAAAGGATAGATATTTATCATTTCCGAGATGTCCCCCGTAATTAATTTCATCAATACGAACATCCAATTCCGTTGAAAAGTTGTATTTTTCTTCCATTAATCAGTTCCTCGATTTTCAATTTTGAATCGCACGGGCGGTGCTAAAAACTTGCCATCACACCAACGGAAAAATTTCTAATCTCAGCCATCGACCGTTCAAGTTGCGTGTAGTAATAATCAAAGGCATTGTTCACCGCAATATGAAAATCATAATTGGCAAAATGATAAATAAGCCTGAAATCCCAAATCTTCTGTGGCACCCGATCATCGTACCTAAACAGTTTCACCGCCTCAATTCGACTCGCATATTGGAACTCCGCAAGAGCTTCCCAGTCGCCCCAACAAAAACACGGATTGAAAAATGCGATAACTTCCGGACGGTATGTTAACGGTTCGTGGGTGATTAAATTCTCGTGTTCCATTAAAGTCGCCGAAACTTTGAGCCGCAACCGGTCGCGCCACCAATGACCAACACTGGCGATTTCGATTCCCTGAATACGCGCTTCCAGTAAATTCTGAAATTTCACAGCGACTTTGATGTCCTGGGCAAAATTGATCTGACTCTGCCGCAAATCCACTTCGATCAGATTATGAAAATCATTTCTAAAAGCGCTGACTTCAAAATACCAATTCTGCTGAAGATACTGCTTTATTCCGATATCATAAGACCAAGATGTTTCCGCCTTTAAATCTTCATTTGCTTCTACGATAACGCTATTGTTTTCAAAACTCAAATAACGTTCGGCGATTGTGGCTGCTCTGAAACCACTTCCCGCTGAAATTCGAAAAATGGTTGCTGAAAATGGCTTCCAATTCACTCCCATCCTTGGGCTTAATAAACTCTGCGACAGCCCACCGATTAGTTTATAACGATCATAGCGCAGTCCCGGTGTCACTCTTAAGTTTTCTTGCACGCGGTATTCCGCCTGGCCATAGAGGCCGATGGTGTATCCCTCGTGATCGCCGAAATATTTTGTATTCCCGGTGTCCCACTTAAATTCCACGCCATAGGTTAAATCGAGATTTTTTCCCTGCAAATAATCTCCCTGAATTTCAGCGCCAAATCCCCGTGCCGGATTAAAATCCGCCGTTTGGACAAATTGATTTCCCATTAACGTCATCAAATATGAGAGTCGGAACTTCAGAGCAGCTTTTGTGGAGAGAATCCAGTTATATTTGGTGTAAATACTTGCCATTTTCATTTCGCCGCGACTATTCCGGTTGGCTGGCGCAACTTCAAAGGGATGTTCCGGATCGTCCCATCCCACATAAAGTCCCTCGTTTCGAAAATTATACGAGCTATACCAGGTCCATTTTGAGCCATTTTTAAAATTATATGTCAGTTTCCCGGAAACATTCCACCGTCGAAAATCTCCAGCTTCTGTATAACCTGTTGATACATGCCGTCCTACTGAAAAACGAAGTCCTATGGGCCCGAACCTTTTGTTATACAAAAAATCCGCCCGGCCATACTGAAGCGGTTGCTTTGTCCATTTCCACTTCTCATAACGTGGTTCATCATATTCTCCTGCTGTGAGTCTTAGAAAAGTTCTTCCCTCTTCCGTCGGAGATTTTGTAATAATATTGATCACACCACCCAGTGCAGATGTCCCCCACAGCGCTGATCCGGCTCCTTTGACCACTTCAATCCGTTCGATATCCAGCACAGGTAACAGGTCCCAGTTAAACTGGCCGGTATCACTGGACATGACCGGAACACCGTCCAGCAAAAGCAAGGTACGGTTGGCAGCGCCAATAGTATAACCAGTTGATCCCCGAATATTCACCTGATCACGGATGAAATTTACCCCCGGTACTGTTTTTAACGTTTCGTCAACCCGAAGTACATTCCGCCGTCGAATCTCATTCGATGTGACAACTGAAATACTGCTCGGGGTTGAATCCAGTTCTTTTTGCATTTTGTTCGCCGTCACAACCAGCGGATCAAAATCGATAACAGTCGATTCCAACTTAATGGATAAAGTCACCTCTTCATTGGACTCAACCTTTATATCCTTTACAACTTGTGGCCGGTGTCCTATCATGGAGGCTCTGATGTTGTAAACTCCTACCGGCACATTGTAAATAACAAACCGACCTTTCCCATCGCTGCTGGCGCCCAACATTGTATTTTCAATTTGAATGTTGACCCCAACCAGTTTTTCACCGGATGTTAGCTCGGTTACCACACCAGTTATGATACCTTTTTCACTATTAGCAACAACATGCCATTGTGTCATCAGCAGTAAAATCGCTGTAAAAATTTGGATAATTTTAATTTTACTCATAAGCGAAATATACTCAAGTTATTAATTTTTTAATCTTTGGGTTGATCAATTTGATTGAAATCAACCACGATGTCAATGTTCTCAACGTTCTGGTTTGGATCGACGACCACCCTTCCGGGGTTACCGGGATTATCTGCCGCCTTATAAAATCCGACTTTGATAATATCTGAAAAATTGCTCACATTTTTACCAACCCAAAACACGCCCACATATTGATAAACACCAGAATTAACAGGCAGCCGGTAAGTTGACGAATCAACAAATAGGGGCTGGGCATAATCGACATTTTCAAATAAAATGTACTGAAATTCTTCCTTGGGTTCGATGGGATAAATTCCAAGAATCAATAGAGACGTATCCTCGGGCCAGGTTCCTTGATAGCGAATATTTCCTGAAATCCAAGCGTCTTTTGAAACGACATTCCAATTCGCATAAATATCAACGCTATCAGCGATTGTATCGTCCCGGCTTACAAAAACAGTATCCGGAAAAAACGATTGAAATCCGCCGCTATAGAATCCCATTAACCCTGTTAAGTTCCAATCCTGATTCTTTTCTTTCCACAATAACCCCACTAATTCATACGATGTCGGTGACACCTGGATTTCGTATTCTACCTTATTTTTTCCCTGATAATCCAACGCACCGGAGCGACCCAAATAAAGAAAGTTTTGCGGATCCTGGGGCGGGAATTCTTTAATCGCGAAGACCTCAATCCGATCTGTATTTTCCGGAGGATTTCCTTTGTAGAAATGAATCGTACCTTTTATACCATAATTTACCGGTTTTAATCCATGATCCAGTTGACATGAATAAACCAGAATAAAAATAACCACTGCAATAAAAATCGTTATATAAAATTTTTTCATAATTACCTTATAAATATCATTCTTTGAACAGCTTTATAATCCTGGGTTAATATCTGGTAAAAATACAATCCGCTTGCAACCATTCTGTTCGATTCATTTCTCCCATCCCAGGTGCATTTATGAGTACCTTTCTGTTGAAATTCATTGATCAAATATCGAATCAGTTCTCCGTTTATCGAATAGACAGCGATTTTAACAAAACCGGGCTTTTCCAATTGGTATTGAATATTTGTGCTCGAATTAAACGGATTGGGGTAGTTTTGCGACAGATGATATGACTTCTTTTCTGATGGACGATTTTCAGCGACAGCAGTTGTCTGCACCTGAAACCGCCATTTTTTTTGAGTATTATATCCGGGCTTGTTAACAACGCTCACTTCAACCACATGCCAGCCCGTTGACATTTCATCTTCAGGTGTGTATGTTATTTTATTGGCTTGAATATCGGAAAATTGAGTAACATCTTTCTCATCAACAGAAATCCTGATTGAATCGTTCAAAATTCCAAAGTAATCATCCTTAAAGCGAGCAATAATTTCAGGCATCGCGTTATGAGTTGTCGCATCTGGAAAAGGCGAAAAACCATAAAGCAAAGGAAATCCTTTTAACACAAAAACATCATAAAATAAATTGTTATTTTTTGAGTTCTCAATTAAATGATCCTGCTCATCAATCCAGGCCCCAATCGCCCATTTCGAACTCGGCAAGGAATCTGGCAAATGAACATCGACATTGATCAGCAGCGAATCATCTTTCTCTATCTGTGGGATTGTAATGGTATCCAACAATCGATCACTCTGATTAAAATAACTATTGGAAGATAAATATAAGCTCACCCCGGATGAATCGCTGACTTTTTTGCCCTGATTTCTAATTTTCAATTCCAAATTAAAAGTCTGACCAACGGTGAGTGTATCAGGTAATGAAAATTCAGACATAACCAGATCACACGCATTCCTCATATAGATGAAACAGTGTACTGTATTCAAGTTTGCCCGACCATTACTATAGCCAGGCCAATCATAAATAGCCCCTTTTCCTTGATAATTGACATATCCATAATTTTTATTTCCATAGGGATCGTTGACAACGACGCCTCGTTGAGTCTGATAATAGCCGGTCCCTAAAATATAATGGCCTGCGCTCGTCAAGCTGTTTAAAATAACTACCGGTGATTCGTTGTCAACTTCTCTCACTAATTTCGAAAAATTGGGATACCAATCGACTGATGATCCCAAACCGTGTCGTCGTACATATTTCGCCATATTTCCTTTGGTATCTGCCCAATTATCTTGAATAATAAAACCGTAACCGCCATAAGCCATGGTACCATTCGGGTCTAATCCACCGACATCAAAAGTATAATTATTAAAATCATAAACCTCGCAGATATAGCGGCCATAATTGCTGACATGGAAATAAGGTGAAGAACAGTTACACGTCCAAACAGGAAGTATTTGATAATACGCCAATGCCATCACCGCTGAGGTTGCCCCGCACGCCCAATGACCGTTGAACCAGTTGGGTGTATCGTAAACCTGATGCAAATACGGTGCGTCGAAAGATTCGAGCGCCTTCAATTCAGAATCCACAGTTAAAAAAGGGGTGCTCTCGTTGAGGTTTGTTTTTAATTTTCGGACATCAATTTCGATTTGCTCCTTTTTCCGTAGTTGTCTTTTTTCAATATTAAATTCATGAATCTGCAGGGAATTTTCTTGAAGAAATATCAATTTATTTGTCTTTTGTGAATAGTGAACTGATGCGACTATTTGGTCTGAACTCATTAACGGCTTTATCTTTCCGTTTTGATAATCCGCAACTACAGGTTGTGATTTTATTATTTCCTCTCTGTTGTTCCGCTCCTGCTGACAAAATATGAGGTGCTGACTATCCTCCAACCAATTTATCGATTCACCATGCCCCAAAGAAAAGGATTTAAGCTCATCGATTTCAAAAACATAAACGTCTCCTGTCAGGCTTCTCGCAGCTATCTTTTTGCTGTCCGGAGACCACCGGGGAAAAAAATATCCAAGTTCCGAATTCGTCAACTTAATTTTAGCTCCTGTTTGCAAATCCAGAATCCAAAACTGATCCTCAAGATCGTTATACACTACTTTTTTTCCATCCGGGGAAATTGGTGTGAGATTTGAATAAGATCCAAGCTGATAGAGGTACAATTCTCTCATGTCCCGATCCAACACATTCAGTTGATCAGCCTTTGTAAAAGCGATCCGACCATTTTCCGAAAAAGTTGGCACCCCGGTGAAGTCTGAAGCTGTTGTTAGTGAAATAATTTCTTCTTTCTCCAGGTCAAAAAATACCGGTGTTTGTTTACCGTCTTTTGAAATATATTTAAATCCCATCCTTTTTCCATCAGGTGAAATGTTCGCTCCATACCCTGCATCCACATTATCACAGATATTCTGTAATTCATTGTTTTCAAAAGACAACAGAAAAAGTCCGCTAAAATCCCGGACGCTAAAAATGACACCCTTTCCTGACGGTAAGTTGAGAACGTTTGCAATGGGCGTCGAATAAAAATTAGCACCAAACAAATCTTTTATCATAAACAGTAAAACAAAAAACCATGCCAGTTGATTTTTTCTCATAAACTTTTTCTTTCACTTGGAATTAAACTATAGTCATATTATCTTTAAATTTACCAAAAATTTGTACAAGATGCAACGATAAAATTTATCAGATTATTCACTTGCATTATCCAGTAACTATTATTATATTTACAAAGCTGTCAAAGACTTTTATTTAACATTTATTTAATTGCCCGATCCAATGAATGAGCAATCACAAAAATCAATCCGACTCGATAAATGGCTGGATATTGCCAGAATTGTTAAAACCCGTAGCAAAGCGACAAAAGCCTGCGCACAAGGCAAAGTAAAATTAAATGACCAGCCTGCAAAACCTTCAAAAATGGTGAAAATTGGTGACAGGATTTCCGTCAAATTCAAAATTAAAAAACGAACCTTTGATGTATTGGGTATTGTTTACAGAAATATCAAAGCAGAAGATGCCAGATTATTATATCGGGAACACGAACCCGATCCCAAAGAAAAAGAAGCTGAAGACATCCGCAATCTATTTTACAAAGCGACGAAATTGAGACATCCAAAACGAAAAGGTCGCCCCACCAAAAAGGAGCGACGCGAACTGGAAAAATTTCTTAATAAATCTAAACGATAGCCCGCTGTAACTCAATTTAAACACCTTCCAACTTAAATTACTCTAACAAATCAGATGACCAGCAAAAAGATAGCTAAACAACCGAAGATTAAAGCGAGTGTCCCAAATTTATTGATTCGCTCTTTCCAGAT
Source organism: uncultured Cytophagia bacterium (assembly GCA_964472785.1). Lineage (GTDB taxonomy): Bacteria > Zhuqueibacterota > Zhuqueibacteria > Thermofontimicrobiales > Thermofontimicrobiaceae > CAYYMH01. The sequence continues at coordinate 39,653 of CAYYMH010000009.1, forward strand.
GATGATCGCTAAAATTGTGGTGAGCAAAATAATTGAAATATTAATAACCGGAAAGACAAGTATTGCCGAGAGTTGGGCCAATGCAGCCAGTAAAAAATAGGAACTGAAAATATTGGGGACACCTAAAATTCCGCCCCGTAAAAATGTATTTTGTTGTAGTTTGATATTTTTTATCAAAATATACATATAAGAATAAACAAACGAGCAGCCAAAAATGGCGAACAGAAAAAATGGCTTTTCTGATGCTGGACGCCATTGGTTGAAAACCTTCATGCAAAAATCATTCAATCCGATTCCGAGTAACAAGCCCAATAAATAAAGATAATTACTGAGTTCGATTTTTTGTTTGCGACCGTTATTCACCGAAAAATAGAAAAGGATAATCGTCACCAAAGCCAGCAAAAATCCGCCGGTCTGAAAGGGGGTTGGTTGTTCATTGAAAACAACAATGGACAAAACGATGGGAACGACAACAGATAGCCTGGAGCTTACTGATGCTAAGGCAGCACCTGCTACTGCGATGGCCTTTGTAAATAAAAAGAATGCGTAAACAAACATAAAAGCCAGGGCTGCACCAAACAGAAAGGTTGGAACTGAAACTGTTGCGTGTTTATCAATAATGAGAAAATACAGGCTGATTAGCGCTGCAATTAAATAATTTCCAGCCAACAGAACAATTGGCATTCCCTTTTTAACGTCATTATCTTTCAGCAGAAGTGCAATGCTTGTTGAGCACAAAATCGTCAGGATCAGCGGAATCATTTTACTCAGTCTTCTCTATCAGGACAATCTATCGTTATTTGAATTAATGGACTTATTCACATATCATCGGTTACCCATTCAATTGCTTGCAGATGTTAATGATTAGGATTTTTTAAACACATACAATTACCCATGCTATATTTTTAAATTAGCAATCGGCGCCATCTGATAATTCGAAGAGATTCCCAGCTCTAATTTCTTGTGACCTACCAGGGCAACCATTGCAGCATTATCAGTGCAAAATTGTGGTTCAGGGACGAACAATTTCAAGTTTTGTGTTTGAGACGCTTGAAGAAAGGATTGCCTGAGATATTTGTTTCGTGCCACACCGCCAGCCAATACAACATTTCTGACACCTTTGATTTTTGCGGCTAATATCGTTTTTTGAATGAGAACCTCAACCAGTGCGGTTTGGAAGCTGGCGACGATATCAGCGGTGTGCGATTTTCGTTCGGATATTGATAATGATTTTAAATAATACAATACGGCAGTTTTTAAACCGCTGAAACTAAAATTCAAGTTGTGATTTTTCATTAATGCTCTCGGGAAATCAACAAATTTGGGGTTTCCTTTTTCAGCCAGCTTATCAATTATCGGTCCCCCGGGATAACCCAGCTCCAGCATCTTTGCAACTTTATCAAATGCTTCTCCGGCAGCATCATCTAATGTTTTTCCGAGAATTTCATATTCCCCAAATGCTTTCACATAAACAAGTTGTGTGTGTCCCCCCGAAATAACTAATGAAATAAAGGGAGGGGACAAGGTTTCAACCAAATTTATGGCAAAAATATGTCCTTCGATGTGGTTGACACCAATGATTGGGATGTTACGTGAAAACGAAATCGCTTTTGCAGTATTGATACCAACAAGTAAAGAACCAACAAGTCCGGGGCCTTGTGTCACGGCAATTCCCTCGACATCTTCAAGTTTTAATTTTGCTTGTTCAATGGTTTTTTTGATAATCGGAATTATCGAGCGAATATGTTCTCTGGACGCCAGTTCCGGGACAACGCCGCCATACTCTGAATGGATTTCCTGGGAGGCAATAACACTGGACAGCAATCTATTGTTGGCATACATTGCGGCTGCGGTTTCGTCGCAGGAGGTTTCGATGCCTAATACAACCATAATATTAGTGACCTAATTTCTGCTATTTTTTACGTTCGATTACAATTTTAAATCGCATTGGTTTCGAGTTACGATACCTTACATCATCGGGTGTGTTAATATAGGCTGGATGATATTTCTGGTGCGCTGTTTTAATCTTCTCATAATCGATATATGCTTGTATATCATCCTGGTGAATGTTGAGTAAAACGTCTGTACCACCCTCAAGAATTAATGAAAGCGTAGATGGAATTACTATAACATCAGCATTTTCTGGTGCATTGAGAACTTTAACTGGTATATCGGATAAAGGTTTTTCCATTAACTTCTGCACATTCGCTTTGAGCTCAACCTGTTGTACTTCCATCGTCAAAAACGGTTGTTTAAGCGGGAGCAATTTCACTTTCTTGTTCACATCTTTTTTAATATCAGCGACCGTTTTTTCCACAGTGTAAACCGAAGAGATGGAATCAATGTACGGTTTCGGTCCCCGAATGGTGATTGAATCCGGATTAACATATATATCTCCGACAATCGTATAACCGGGCACTGTTTCCATATTAACCTGTGAGATAACTTCTACTTTTTTACGTTTTAATTCCTTTATGACCAAAACCAATTTGTCAGGGCGATCGATATTTAAAATTTCAACATTTGTTCTCTTGAGCATTCGGACATCGTCTTTGTCTAAAACGACTTCTACAGAATCATCCTCTGAAGAAACATCCAAGATATAGGTGGCGTCTTTACGCAACATTAGCGACAACAACAACCTCCCTTTTCCCCAAAAAGTGACTTTTACCCTTTTTGGAATATCATTTACAACAATCCTGCTTTCCCCCAGATTGGCGATCTTCAAAGGGATCCAAAAAGAATACCGATAATTATCATCTATTTTAACAAAAAACCAAACTGATATCGCTAAGAGGATAACTGTGATTTTATATTTTGCATTTGTAAATATTTTTTCATGAATTTTTTTCATGTTTGATCGGCATTTTTTTAATTTAAAAAAGGGCATAAGGAAATTTTCCTTTACCCTTTTAAGATTTTTGTGATGCTTTCGGAATTAATAAAGTTCAATCTTTATTTAAGTGACTGTCCGATCACTTTCCCGAGACTAACTTCCCCATTGTCGATACGAATGTTAAATCCGCATTCCGGATTGGTGCAAACCCATGCTTTGTATCGAATGGAAGATCCTTCACGACCATAATCCGACAAAGGAACTAATACCCCTGTAGAACATTTGAGACATTCTGGATAAGTTATTTCCATACCAATTTCCTCCCCTCACATAATAAAGGTTGTGTTAGTTTTAAAATCCAAGCAAGCATTTCTTGCTTAAAAAAAGGCCATCTTATGCAATGGAACAATATAGCACGTAATGTAAAGTCGTTAAAAAGTTATCACCTTCGACAAACAAGGATTATAGGCACTCGGGAGAAAACGCTCTGCAAGCGCCGAAAAAGGGCAGCCTAAAAATCCGCAAAGTTTAAATCTACGCCTTAACAACCCACACTTTGATTTTAGTTTCCACTTCAGGGTGCAGTTTAATCGGAACGCTGTAAATCCCTAATGCTTTAATCGGCTCCTCTAATAAGATTTTTCGTTTTTCGATGTCGTAGCCTTTTTCTTTGAGCAGGTCCGATATTGTTTGTGTTGTGACCGATCCGAATACTTTGTCCTCTTCACCGACATTCATCGTCGCAGTGCAGGAGACTTTGCTCAGCTCTTCAGCTAATAACTCTGCTGCTTTACGGTCTTTATTTAATTGTAACTCTTTTTGCCTCTTTTCCGCTTCAAGTTTTTGAATATTACCTTTATCAGCTTTTAGAACAATCCCTTTGGGTATCAAATAATTTCTTGCATAACCATTTTTAACGTCGACAATTTCTCCTGCCTTACCCAAATTTTCTTGATCCGTCCTTAAAATTACTTTCATTCTGAATTTACCTCTGTTTAATGCTCAAATTCTATCGCGTCATTTCTGATACATACGGAATTAATGCCAGATGTCTGGCTCGTTTAATGGCTTTTACTAATTGACGTTGATGTTTCGCACAGGTGCCCGATGTTCTTCTCGGGATAATTTTCCCCTGTTCGGTGGTAAACCGCTTCAATTTTTTTTCGTCCTTGAAATCGACATACTTAACATTGTCTTCGCAAAAGCGACAAATTCGTTTTTTTCTCATCATAACTTATCGTTCCTTTATTTTATAAAATTTGATCAATATCAACATCCTTTAATCGATTTTTAAAGATTAAAATCTTGATAACCAAAATCATATTCCGTATTTTTAGGGTGTTTCTTTTCATTTCGTTCATTATTTTCAGTTTGTAAATCCTGCCCTTTATCTTCATATGATTGGTCATTTTCTACTTCGTGGTAATCATCATCTGATGAGCTCACATCGACAACGACCTCATCCGGATCTAAAAGGTCTTTATTATTTCCCTTTCGATCTAAAAACTGAATTCGGTGAGCTTTAATTTCAACCACATTGCGGCTGCTTCCATCTTCATTACGCCAGCTTCGACTTTGGAGTTCGCCATCGACCAAGACTGCACTGCCTTTCTTGATATTTTCGTAGCAGCTTTCAGCAAGCTTATACCACGCCACCACACCAACAAAGCATACATTTTCTCTCCATTGACCGTTATTGTCTTTAAACTTGCGGTTGGAGGCGATAAAAAAGTTTGCCACCGGTGTGCCGTTATTTGTTTTTCGAAAAGATGGGTCGCTTGTTAAGTTTCCAGCGATAACGATATTATTGATATCTGGCATCTTTAAATCTGCCATATCTATCCTCTCTCACCTAATCTTCATTTTTGATCTCGAAGTAATGATGCATTTTTTGCGTCCGAAGAATTTGTTCTCCCGAACATCATTTACTCAACTGGCATGTTCTTTTTATCTTCACCAGAGGAGACAACATCAGCTTCAGACTCTTCATCGACCACTTCCTTTTCATCATCATTCTCAAGTTGATTAAAATTGTTATGCTCGTCCTCAGTATCAGCTTTTTTCAGTTTCAACTGTTCGTGATATTCAACAGCTCTTTTGTTCAGATGAATGGTCAAATAACGAAGTACATTTTCTTCCAGCCTGTATTCGACTTCAAGAATATTAATCAAATTTGCGGGCGCTTCGAAATAAATATCGACATAGTATCCATATTGACGTTTCTTTATCTCATAAGCCAATCTTTTTTTGCCCCATCTGTCAATTTCAACAACCTTACCACCATTATTACTGATGATTCTTTCAATTTTTTCTATGATTCCATTTATTTCTTCACTTTTAATCAAGGAATCAATGACGAAAACTGTTTCATACATTCTCAAATCTAATTCACCTCCTATTTTCCTAAAATGAATTATTTAAACAATGGCGCTAATACAAGAGAAATAACGCTCATTAACTTGATTAGTATATTTATCGAGGGACCGACCGTATCTTTCAACGGGTCTCCTACTGTATCACCAATGACAGCAGCTTTGTGCGTTTCCGATCCCTTTCCCCCAAAGTGACCTTCTTCAATATATTTTTTGGCATTGTCCATGGCTCCGCCGGAGTTTGCCATTTGGATACCCAACATCAGACCTGTGATCAAGGCTCCAATTAACATCCCTGCCAACGTCTCTTTCCCGAATAACAAACCAACTAACACCGGGGTTAAAATTGCAAGGCTTCCCGGTAAAAGCATCCCGTTAATCGCGTTGATGGTACTAATATCCACACACTTTGCAGAATCCGGCATCGCTTTTCCTTCCATCAACCCCGGAATTTCCTTAAATTGTCTTCGTACTTCCTCGATCATCTTGAACGCCGACTTGCTGACTGCTTTGAACAGGAGTGATGAAAATAAAAACGGTAACATCCCACCGATTAAAAGTCCCATGATCACTTTCGGTTCCTTAATATCAGCGACAGCCACATCGGCTGATTTCATATAGGCAACAAGCAAGCCCATCGCGGCAAAAGCCGCAGATCCTATCGCAAAACCTTTTCCGATAGCAGCAGTTGTATTACCAACAGCATCCAGATTGTCGGTCACTTCTCTCACCTTTGGATCTAACTCCGCCATTTCAGCGATACCGCCGGCATTATCTGCAATCGGTCCGTATGAATCGACAGCGACGATAACCCCAGTCGTGGCTAACATACCAAACGCTGCTAATGCGACTCCATAAATGCCTGATAGATAATTTGCAGCGACAACAGCCAACGCCAAAGTAATTGCAGGAATGGCGGTCGAAGCCATACCAACAGACATACCGCCAGTTACCGCAATGGCGGCTCCGCTTTGAGAATCTTCTGCTAACCGTTGAACCGGTTTATATTTCTTCGACGTAAAATATTCACTGGTAAATCCGACAATGACACCAGAGACAATCCCGGCAATCGTTGCATAAAAAGGACCCATAACCGAATATGACTCGAACGATACGCCCTGATATTTTACAATAAAATATGTCGCAATAGCTGTTAAGCCTGCACTTAGATACGTTCCGCCCATAAGTGCTGATTGAGGATTTTTTCTTCCAACAATTCGCACAAAAATCACACCCAGAATGGAAGCAAAAATTCCCGCACTGGCAATCGAAAGCGGTAACAATTTTAATTGTGGTGCGACAACGCCCATTGTTGCTGCAATCGCCATTGCAGCGATGATTGATTCAACATAGGATTCAAGCAAATCAGCGCCTAATCCGGCCACGTCACCAACGTTATCACCGACATTGTCAGCGATTACGGCAGGATTTCTTGGATCATCTTCGGGAATTCCCGCTTCCACTTTCCCTACCAAATCTGCCCCCATGTCCGCTCCTTTAGTAAAAATCCCACCCCCACTTCGGGCAAAAAGAGCGACAAGGCTGGCTCCCATTGCATAGCCGTTAATAATCGTTGGTTCACCATCAAAGACGACATAGAAAATGCTCAATCCAAAAATTGCCAAGCCAACAACGCTCAATCCCATAACTGCTCCGCCGCTTATGGCGATGTTTAATGCGCCTTTCACACCTCCGGCAACTGCCCCCTGTGTCGTGCGTGAGTTTGCACGGGTAGCAATGCTCATTCCGATATAGCCGGCTAAAGCAGAAACAACAGCACCGCCAATGAAAGCAACTGACGTTTTCCAACCTAAAGCCACGTCTGTCAACAGAGGCGCGATTGAAATCAGTATCGAAATTATCAGAACAACGAAGCCGACATAAATATACTCTCTTCTCAAAAAGGCTCGAGCACCCTGTTGAATTGCATTTGAAATCTGAATCATGCGTTCGCTGCCCTGGTCCTGTTTCAAAATATCAATAATAAGATAAGCGACAAAACCCAATGCAAATAAACTTGCAATCAAAGGAACAATGACTTGACCCATGTCTCTCTCCGGTTCTTCAATTCTAAGTTTGTAACTCTATGAATGAATTAATGAAGTTTGCACAGAAAGTAAAATTAATATTCTCCCAAAATTCAATTAAACGCACTCATTGCCTCTGTTAACCCGACTCTCACAAATTGCAAAGAACATTCAGTTGCTTTTATTATAACATGTTTGAGCATTTTGCACTCATTTCGACTAAATTTAGACAAAACAAATTCAACAACATCTACATTTTCAGAATTACCGACCCCAACTCTTAAACGCGGAAATTGATCCGTATTTAGGTGGTTGATAACAGACTTTAATCCGTTATGACCTCCGGCGCTTCCTTTCCCCTTTAAACGAAGTTTACCAAATTTCAAATTCACATCATCGTTGATCAATAGCAAATTTGAAATAGCAACCTGATATTTTTGAACAGCGGATTCTACTGCTTCTCCGCTTAAATTCATATATGTTCTTGGCTTTACTAATACGATTTGTTGCCCGGAATCCTGAATATGCTCAGACACCCAAAACTTCGGCTCTCTTTTAAAACGGGCTTTTTTTTGTTTGGCTATTTCATTCACCACCATAAATCCTAAATTATGGCGGGTATTTTTGTATTTTAAACCAGGATTACCCAACCCGACAATTAAAAATATTCGCTTCATCATGGCGGTCCCGGCTAACTGCTAAATTATTCCGATTTTTCTTCAGCCGATTCTTCGGCTTCCCCTTCAGCTTCTTCTTCACCTTCAATTGCTTCTTCAGCTAATTCCTCTTCAAGCTCCTCTTCTTCAACTTTCTCTTTGGCAATTGAAGGAGCGAGAATACTGACTACCGGCTGTTCGATGTCACCCACAAAGGTAAAATTTTCTGTTATAATATCAGATATTGAAATTGAATCTCCCATTTCTAATTCCGACACATCCACTTCGACATTTTCCGGGATATCCAATGGCAAACAATTCACTTCAATTTCGTGCAGATACTGGTGAAGGATCCCGCCTTGTTCTTTTACTCCGATCGCTTCTCCGACGATCCTTACAGGAACAGAAACAGTAATTTTTTCTTTCAGCTTGACTCCCATGATGTCTACATGCATGACAAACTGTTTAATCGGATCGGTTTGAATTTCTTTGATAATTGCTTTACGCTTCCTCTTATCCCCGATCTTGATATCAATTAGACCGGGTTCTGCTAACAATAGTTTGACTAACTCGTTTTCATCAAATTCAACGGGTACGGATTTTTCTTTTTGAGCATAAAATACGCCCGGCACCTTACCAATTTTTTTTAATTTTCTTCGATAACTTTTCCCTGTTTTTTCTCTCAAATCTGCATTCAATACAAGTTCACTCATTTTATTACTCCATTTATTTTATCTTAATCAAATAAAATACTTATCGATTCTTCATTATGAATTCTTTTTATTGCATTTCCGAACAAATTTGCTACGGACAATTCGACCATTATGTCTAGCTTTTTTGACGGTAATAATGGGATAGTATCCATCACAACAAAATTTGTCAGGCTCGATTTTTTAATTTTCTTAATTGCACCGCCTGATAAAATGGGATGTGTGCACGCAGCGTAAATATTTTTTGCTCCTTCAGCAGCCGCTCGTTCGGCAGCTTTAACTAACGTTCCAGCCGTATCCACAATATCATCAACAATCAAAATATTCTTGTCTTTTACGGTTCCTATCAGATGCATGACATCAGCCTGGTTCGGTCGAGATCGTCTTTTATCAATTATTGCCAGTGGTGCGTGCAATCGACGGGCATAAGCTCTTGCCATTTTCACACCACCAATATCCGGTGAAAGAACAACCAGATCTTTAATTTTTCTTTTTTGAAAATACTCAACCAAAATTGGGGCTGAATATAAATGGTCCAACGGGATATCAAAAAAGCCCTGTATTTGCGACGCATGCAAATCCATTGTCAAAACACGATCCGCACCCGCTGTTCGTATCAGATTCGCAACCAGTTTCGCCGTGATCGCCACACGCGGTTGATCTTTGCGGTCTTGGCGTGCATAACCAAAATACGGGATAACAGCGGTGATCCTTCTCGCTGAGGCACGACGCGCTGCATCAATCATAATCAACAGTTCTAACAAATGGTTAGCTGGCGCGTAGGTGGACTGTACGATAAAAACATCGCATCCGCGGATATTTTCATTGTACTTAATCCAAATTTCACCATCGCTGAAATTCTGTATCTCGTTTTCACCTAACGGAACATCCAGGTATGATGCGATATTTTCAGCCAGTGCTTGACTGGCTCGTCCTGCAAATATTTTTATTGAATTTGCCATTTATTCTAACACATAAAATACAAAAATGACGAAAACCGACTGGAACAAATCTTTGCTTCTTTAAATATCTGGTCGCACTATTAAATGCCACTTTATCAGGTGAGAATTGCTCCATAATTGATTTTCGTCATTTGATTGATAAATGACGACAATAAAATTAATCAAATCAATATCTCGCTGGGGCGGGAGGATTCGAACCTCCGAATGCAGGGACCAAAACCCTGTGCCTTGCCGCTTGGCGACGCCCCAAATTCTAATTATTTACTCCGCCTCTTCTTTTGATTTTTCCTCTTCTAATTTTTTATCATATTCTTTAAGAATTTCTTTTTCAATAAATTCCCGAAAATCTTTATTTATCGGATGGGCAACATCTCTAAATGTACCGTCTGGCATTTTTCGGCTCGGCATACTTATAAAGAAACCGCTTGTTCCCTTGATAACCTTCATCCCCCGAACAACAAATTCATTATCAAAGGTCACATTTACAAACGCTTTTAGCTTGTCTTCGTTCCGCAGGGTTACGGTAATTTCTGTTATTTCCATTCCTCTCTCCTGTCTGATGTACAATGAAAATTCTAAATAAAATAGATGGCCAAGCTAATATTTCAAGTGATTATTTAAAAATCTTGCCCTTGACCTGAATTTAACAACATCATATAACAGAAAATAACCACACCCAACTAAATCTGGCTTTCAAATCTTTAACACTTCTCCCAAAAATGTTATAGATGTTTTAAATCATTGGTTGAGTAAGATAAACCTGGTAGGACGAGGGAAAACGATTCATCATTTTTTCTGCTTCTTTGTGCCCGGAAAACATCCCATAAATCGTCGATCCACTTCCTGACATATTGGCTAAAAATGCTCCATTTTCATACATTTGATTTTTTATATTTTGCAACTCTTTATATTTCTTAAATACAACCTCCTCTAAGTCATTATGAATTATTTTTCTCAACTCAGACAACTGATAATTATATACATAAATTTGAGATAATTTAATAATTTTTTTTGTCTTTGTCAAGTTAAAATTAAAATTTTTATACGCCCATTCTGTTGATATTTTTATATTAGGATACACTAAAATCAAATAATAATCATACGGAAATCGGAAAGGTTGCAATTTGTCTCCAATTCCAAAACCAAGAGCAGTTCCGCCTTCTAAAAAGAAAGGTACATCCGCACCAATTTTGGTTGCTATTTTCACCAACCGCTCTTTACTTGTTTTAATTCCCCATAAATTCAACATCCCCTTTAGAACTTCGGCAGCGTCGCTACTTCCACCTCCCAAACCTGCTCCGATCGGAATTGTTTTAATCAGCTCGATCTTAACACCTTTATTAATTTCGAACTCATCCCGAACCAACTCCGCCGCACGGTAACAGCTATTTTCCCTGTCGATTGGCAAATCTTTTCTATTTGTGCGTATTTTTATGTCATCGCTTTCAATTGCTGTGATTTTAATTCTGTCATAGAGGTCGATCTGCTGAAAAATAGTTTCAATTTCATGGTATCCATCAGATCTTTTATTAACAATGTTCAAACCAATATTAATCTTGGCATAGGCTTTTAACGTTATTTGTTTCATCGAATTCTCCTGAAGTTCCAATTGTCAGGGAAAAGACTTCCTCTTGATCTGATTCTTTTATTAGTTATCACTGAATGTAAAATTGAATTTATAAATTATTCCACAGATTTTCAAGATTTTTTTAATATAGCCGACATTTTTATTGCAAAATCTAACAATATTTTGTATCTTTTAAGTTAATCAAGTTAATAATACTTTTAGCAAAATCAAATAGTAAAGTTGAATGAAAAAATATTTTTTTATTTCAGATATTCATATTGGTGCCGGAGAATCTTCTACAGAGCGTAATAAACTTAAAAAATTGGCTTCCTTCTTTGACTTTATCAAAAACGAAAACAGCGAGCTCTTCATTGTCGGGGACATGTTTGACTTCTGGTTTGAATACAAATACGCCATTCCGAGCATCACCTACCCAACTCTTTTTGAAATTTCCAAACTCATCGAAGCGGGAGTTGAAGTTCACTTTTTACCCGGAAATCATGATAGCTGGACGCGCAATTTTTTTTCTGATCAAATGCAATTCACAGTTCACAGGGAAACTCTCGATGTCACGCTATATTCTAAAAAACTGTTTTTATTTCATGGCGATGGTATTTTAAAAAAGGACACCGGGTACCGCTTTCTCAAAAAAATATTTCGGAATCCTGTCAACATTTGTCTCTACCGATGGATTCATCCGGACATTGGCATTCCATTGGCAAAATTCATGTCACATACCAGCCGAAATCATACCGCAGGAAAAGAACTTCACCATCAGGATGAATATCTGGAATATGCCCGAAAAAAATTTGACCAGGGATATGACGCTGTCATTCTGGGACACAGCCATCAGCCACTTTACCACGACAATGACGGTAAAATATTTATCAACTTAGGGGACTGGTTGTTTCATAATAGTTATGGTCTGCTTGATGAGCATGGATTGTCGTTAAATTATTGGAACAGTTGAGAAAGAGAGCGAGTAAAAAATATTTAATAACCATTGAATTAAGGACAGCGAATGAGAAGACGTATTCGAAAAAATCAAAACGATTACATTGAAAAATCAAAAAATACAGATAAAAATATGAATTGGAAATATATAATAATTGCGTCTCTTGTCTCTCTTTTTCTTTTTATTATTCTCATGGCTTATCTGGTTAAAGACTTGCCATCATTACAGAGTTTAGAGGATTACGATCCGGAACTGGCGACAAAAATCTACTCCCGCGACGGTGTGTTGATAAAAGAGCTGTTTACCAAAAAAAGAATTTTGAAGCCACTTGAAGAAATGCCGGAACCATTGGTTCAGGCTGTTTTAGCAACTGAAGATCGTGATTTTTACAATCATTGGGGATTAAATTTTAAACGCATTGTTAAAGCTATTATGATTGACATTATCCATTTGAGCTATAAAGAAGGAGCCAGCACGATCACCCAGCAATTGGCGAGGCAGCTTTATTTAAATTTGGAAAAGTCTATCGTTCGAAAGTTAAGAGAAATCATTACAGCGATCCAAATTGAACGCACTTATACGAAACACGAAATTCTGGAAATGTATTTAAATCACATGTATTTCGGTCACGGTGCTTATGGTGTGCAGACCGCTTCTTTAAAATTTTTCAATAAAGATGTCAGCCAACTCTCAACGGAAGAATGTGCATTACTTGTCGGAATTTTGCAGCGTCCGAATACATATTCTCCTTTTCGCAATCAAGAAAAAGCAATCGCTCGCCGTAATGTAGTGCTCTTCAATATGTTTACTCAGGGACATCTTTCGCGGCAAAACTATGAAGCATTAAAATCAACGCCTTTGGTTGTATCGGAAAAAAACCGAATTGAAGACACCGGAATAGCGCCTTATTTTACGGAACATATTCGTCAGGAATTGCAGAGAAATTTTGGAATGAATCTCTACACCGGCGGTTATAATGTTTACACAACCCTTGACTCGCGGCTCCAGGTATGTGCGGATGAAGTAGTCAAAAAAAACCTCAACAAGCTTCAGACAAAATTTAATGATCGACTTATTAATACTGGCAAAATAAAAAACTACCTGCCTGACAGTTTAACAGCTATTCATTCTTTTTCAGAGTTGAAAAATAATTATCGCAGTCTTCTGGATTCCATTGCCACTTCCCGCTTTACGCTTCAGGTTGCTTTCATTGCATTGGATCCCGGAACAGGTCATGTATTAGCGTTAATTGGCGGACGGGATTTTGAGGAATCAAAATACAATCGTGCAATTCAGATGCGCACTCGCCAGCCGGGTTCGACATTTAAGCCATTTGTTTACACCGCTGCAATCGATAATGGGTATTCACCTTCTTATGAACTGTTGAATCAACCTGTCGTCTTATATTTACCAAATGGAGACCGCTGGGCACCACATAACTATGACCATTCTCAAGGCGGGCCGACAATGATCAGAGAGGCATTACAGCGCTCGCTAAATCTGGTTACAGCACGCTTAGTTCAGCAGGTAGTCCCGCCGAGAACCGTTGTTGATTATGCCAGAAAACTTGGATTAACAACCAATATTCCTGCTGTAGATGCAATTGCTCTTGGCTCCGGAAGCGTTTCGCCGATTGAGATAACTTCCGCGTTTGGAGTCTTTGCCAATCAGGGCGTCTTGGCAGAACCCATGTTTTTGACTCAAATTATTGATAATGACGGAAACGTTATCGAGGAATATTTTCCCAATGTGAACGAAGTGTTGCGCAAAGAAACCGCATACATCATGAATAATATGCTCCAATCGGTAGTAAACAACGGTACTGGAGTGACGGCCCGAACCGTTTACAATTTTACTCATCCGGCCGGCGGAAAAACCGGTACCACAAACGACTTTACAGACGCCTGGTTTATTGGCTTTACCAAATATATTGTGGCTGGTGTTTGGGTTGGTTTCGATGATCCGGCGAAAACACTTGGCAGCGGTCAGGCCGGTGCTGTTGTTGCTCTTCCGATTTGGGCGGAATTTATGAAAGCCGCTCACGATACGCTGAATTTAAAACCTGCTTATTTTAAAATGCCCACCGGCGTAACCAGAGTGGATATTTGCAAGGATACGAAAAAATTGGCAACCGAATATTGCCCAAATATTATTTCTGAAATTTTTGAAATAAAAAATGCGCCCACCGAGTATTGTGACAAACATAAAGGATTTGATAGGAATCAGGATAGAGATTTCAAAAAACGAACAAAATTTTAGGCGGGTTTCAGTTCATTTTTGCTACTGCACACCATAAAAAAGTTATTTTTGTCTCCACTGATATGCATGGATATACACGGATTTTAAAGATTATGATATACTCTTCAAATCATGGAAGAAATCTGCCAGTCCCAGTTTTAATCCGCGGTAAAAGAAACAATGCTTGGTGATGAGGGCTCGTTATGAATTATTTGTCGGCAGTTCATTTTTTTTTATACATCCAAAAATCAATTGCTTTTTTGAACATTTTTCATCGGTTATTTTAACAGCATCGAAAAATTTTTTGCTAATGGTTTTTTCCTCAATCCCCGGTTTATAAAATAATTCAGCCAAAACTTCACCTTCCTTGATGGCATCTCCTTCCTTTTTCTTGAAGACAACGCCTGTTCGGTAATCGATAGGATCGTTTATTTTTGTCCGGCCTGCCCCCAACTCCATGCTTAACAAACCGATTTTGAATGCGTCAATTTTCCGGATAAATCCATTTTTGTGACTTGTGACGGTCATTGAATGTTCGCTTCTCGGAAAATTATCCGGATTTTTGACGACAGAAAGATCTCCACCCTGGGCTTTTACCAGATCAAGCAGTTTATCAAATGCCTTCCCACTTGACAGTAAGCCCGACAATTTAGTAGTTGCAGCAGACACGTTTTTCTCTAATCCAGCCAAAACCAACATTTCTGCCCCTAACGCGACTGCTATCTCAATCAAATCGTGCGGACCTCCGCCACGCAATGTTTCAATAGCCTCTTTAACCTCAAGAGAATTACCAACTGTAAATCCGAGGGGCTGGTCCATTGAAGTCATCAGCACAGAAATTTTCAGGTTAAACATCTTGCTAATTGTAATTAATCTTTCAGCCAACTTTCGAGCTTGAGATATTGATTGGAAAAAAGCGCCGCTGCCCACTTTTAAATCAATCACCAAAATCTGGGCGCCTTCGGCAATTTTTTTGCTCAAAATACTTGAAACAATAAGCGGTACCGAAGGAACAGTGCCAGTTTTATCTCTCAATGCATACATTTTTTTATCAGCAGGCGCTATTTCTTTTGTCTGTCCAATCATTGCCACATTGATTTTTTTCAACTGCTGAACAAACGCTTCTAAAGTTAACTTGGTATTAAAACCAGGAATTGACTCTAATTTGTCAAGTGTACCGCCCGAATGTCCCAGGGCGCGACCTGAAATCATTGGAATATTCAGTCCGGCTATCGCCATTAATGGTGCCAGAACAATCGAAACCTTATCACCGACACCGCCTGTGCTGTGTTTATCAGCCGCGACACGTGGAAGGTGGGTCAGATCGAGCTGCTTACCAGATTCTACCATGTTTTTTGTTAAATGAAAATTTTCTTCCAGATTCATACCCTGAAAGTAAATCGCCATTAAAAAAGCGGTCATTTGATAATCCGCTACTTCTCCGCTCAAAAAGCCTTCCACTATGAACCGAATTTCATCTTCAGATAAAACCTTACCATCGCGCTTTTTGATAATTACTGACTCTGCAATCATCTTTTAATCAACCTTTATTTCTCTTTTAGAATGTCAACACTTGCACTTGCACCAATTCGGTTAGCGCCAGCACGAATCATCTCCATTGCTTTTTTGTAATCTCTGATTCCTCCTGCAGCTTTTACACCAAAAACATCACCAACAACTTGGCGCATCAGCCTGACATCTTCCGTCTTCGCACCTTCTTTGTTGAATCCTGTGGACGTTTTTACAAAATGGGCGCCAGCCCTCTTTGCAATCTCACATGCTTTTATTTTTTCTTCTTGATCCAATAAACAGGTTTCTAAAATAACTTTGACGATAGCTTTATTTTTTGCAGCATTTACGACTTCATTGATATCTTTTTCAACATACTGAAAACTCTTTGATTTTAACATCCCGATTTGCATTACCATATCAATTTCTTCTGCTCCGTCCTGTATCGCCGTTTGGGTTTCAAAAACTTTGACCCGGGTTATCGAAGCTCCCAACGGAAATCCAATCACTGTACAAATTTTAATTTCTGGGTTCGATATCAGGCGTTTACATGCTTTCACAAATATCGGATGTACACAAACCGAAGCAAAACGAAAATTTTGAGCTTCCATGCAAAGCTTTTTAATGTCGACAATTGTTGCTTCCGGTTTTAATAAAGTGTGATCAATGTATCGTGCGAGCGTCTTAACGTCCATGATCTTTTAACCAAAATAGTGGTTCGTTTCCCATTTAATTAATGGAGTTTATCGTCTTGTTTAGTTATTTTTCACAATTTGATTTATTTCTTTCATAAACTTAAAGCCAAGCGCATTGGCTTCTTCCATCGTTTTGGCTTCAGTGTAAACCCGTATAATCGGCTCAGTATTCGATGGACGAATGTGCACCCAGCTTTCATCCCAAAGGATTTTGATCCCGTCGGTCATTTCGATGGTTTCGTCTTTATACTTCTTTAAAATTCCATCAAAAACCGAAGAGACATCGAAAACTTTTAATTCGACTCTGTTTTTCGCTTGAAAATACTGAGGTAAAGATTGATGCAGTTCTGTCACTTTCAGACCAGAATTTGCCAAATGTTGAAGCGTAAGTGCAATCGCCAACGGTGCGTCGCGCCCCAAATGAAGATCTGGTAAAACAACGCCGCCATTTCCTTCCCCACCTATAGCGGCGTTTACCTCTTTCATCTTAGTCGCGACATGAATTTCACCCACTTTGGTGCGATATACTCGTGTGTCATATTTTTTCGCGATATCATCTATCGCCTGAGTAACTGAAGCATTTACCACGACAGAGCCATCTTTTTTACTGAGCACATAATCCACACAGGTCACTAAAGTGTACTCTTCTCCTAACGGCACTCCTGTCTCTGATACAATCGCTAAACGGTCAACATCAGGATCGACGGCAAAACCAATATCTGCTTTTGAGGACTTTACTTTCTTTATCAATTCAGTGAGATTTTCAGGAAGCGGCTCTGGTTTGCGGGAAAATAAACCGGTAGGCTCCCGATTAATAAACTCGGTATCGCACCCTAATTTTTCCATCAAGCTCGGCAGAATTGTCCCGCCGGCACCATTGACACAGTCTATCACAACTTTAAATTTTCGTTTGGCGATCTCTTCCGGAGAAATGTAACTTAATTTTAAAATTGCCTGAATATGATCATCTATTGCTTTATCGTAATAATCCACTTTGCCAATCTGATCCCAAGTTACATTTTGAAAGTTATTGTCATTGGCATTTTTTATCACTTTATTCCCCTGTGTCTCATCTAAAAACATTCCTGAAGCGTCAATCATTTTCAGGGCATTCCATTCAATAGGATTATGGCTGGCCGTAATTGCGATGCCTCCGCGTGCTTCTAATTTTTCAACTGCTATTTGAACCGTTGGCGTTGGGCACACCCCAATTTCAACCACATCGCAACCAGCAGCTAACAAGCCAGACAAAACAGCATGTTTCACCATCGGACCAGTCACACGGGAGTCCCGCCCAACGACGACCTTTCCGCCTCCCAAATAGGTTCCGAAAGCTTGGGCATAATTCAGCACAACCTGTGGTGTCAAACCATCTCCGACAATTCCCCGAATTCCAGAAATGCTAATCATCAAATTAGCCAATTTTACCTCCGAATATTATAAATTATTATCATTAAAGCAATTAAAATGAATCACCTTCTCTAATTTTCTTTTTGGAACATGCAGTACACCTTTATCATCTTTCCAATATTTAATTGAATCAGCCATATCTTCAGCGATCGGTTGTTCGTCCGGATATCCCAACGCAAGAACAGAATCGATCAAATAGTTATCCGGTATGTTCAAAATGCCCCTTACTTTTTCACGATCAACAGATCCTATCCAGCATGATCCGACACCGGCGTCCAAAGCTGTTAATATCATATTTTCGATCGCTGCTGCTGCATCGACTGCTCCTTTTATTTTGCTTACATCGCTATTCACTAATACAACGATATATGCAGTCGGTCTTTTACCCTCGGGGGGATTACCCTTTGGCGCAATATAACCCGCCCATTTTAACGTCTCAAAAATTTTTTCCAGCTTTGACTGTTTATTAACGACAATAAATTCTAACGGTTGCCGGTTTGCTGCGGAGGGCGCTAAACGCCCGGCATCCACCATTTGTTCAAGTAAATTATGGTCAATGCTTTGTTGTTTAAACCTTCGTATTGTGCGTCTTTTTTTAATCAAATCGTAAACGTTCAATTTGAACCTTTCAGCTTTATATTATAGCACCTTTGAAGGATTTGTTACTTAACCCATTTGTCGTTTGAACTGTGAATAATATTTATTGGTTAATTATCTCATTTATATAATTTACACGAAATGACATCGTTCAACAACCCCACCTTTCAAATTCGTTAGTTTTCACTAGTGAATATATTAATATTATTATAAAAATTCAATAAAAAAATGAATTTGTTACATTGCAGGAAAATGTGGAACATAAATGTGAGATTTTAAATTTTTTAATAAAACTAATTAATCAGGTTTACGAAGGTTAAGAACCTTCCAGAGACGTTTATCTACGTCTTCGGGAACGTCCTCGTTGTTCACTTTTTGGTAAAGATATACAACTTTTCTCATAGAATCAACATGAGCGCAACATTTTGGACATTCCTTTAGATGCTCTTGAACTTCTTTGCATAGTTCGCTGTCAATGTCCTCTGCTAACTCTTCACAAATATCGCGCAAGGTGTGTAAACAATCCATTTTATTTTCTACCGTATCCGTTAATTAATCATGCCCGCTAATTTATTTCTTAATACAACTCGAGCCCGGTGTAAATTCGATTTTACAGCGGGCAGCGAAATATCTAATATTTCTGCAATTTCTTTTAAAGCCAATCCGTCAACATCTTTTAATACAAAAACAGTTCGATAATTGTCTGGCAACTCGTCAATAGCGATATCCATTTTTTCTTTCAACTCATTATTGATTAAATTGTCTAATGGATTTTTTTCCAATGAAACCAGAAATCCCGAATAATCTTTGTTTTCATCTTCAATATTCTCATCGAAAGCTTTACGTTTTCGTTTTTTGGATCTGATTCGCATCAAGGCCTGGTTTGTCGCGATTCGATAAATCCATGTTGAAAGCTGGGATTTTTCCTTGAAACTATGTAACGCCTGAAGAACTTTTAAAAATGTTTCCTGTAAAACTGCCTCAGCAGCATCTTCATTCCCTAATAGTTTTAAGCCCAGATTATAAACCATCTTTTCATATTTTCTAACTATCTGCGCTTGAGCTGCCTGATCTCCATTTTTTGCTTTATGTATTAATTCTTTTTCAGAAAGTTCCATCTCTTATTTCTCTTATATCATTAATTGACAAATTAGAGTCAATAAAATAGTAAAATAATTTAAAAAAAACAAGCTTTATTTGATGAAACTTTCAGATAATTCGGTAAACTTTAGAACTTAAGCGTATTGATTAGTTGCCCGATTGAGTGGTAACAATTTCGTACTCATAGAAAATTCTTGCTGATTTTTTAAGCATTTCAGACGCCGAACAATATTTCGTACTTGACAACTCAATCGCTCTTTCGACATCGCGGGCTTTTATTTTATCAGCATCACCACGAACAATAAATTTTATGTTTATTTTTTGAAATACTTTTGGATGTTCATCTGCGCGTTCTGCTTCTAACTGAATTTCGACTTGTTCAAACGGCACCCGCTTTTTTTCCATTATGGAAATGACATCCATTCCGGTGCATCCTCCCAGACCCATTAGTAACAATTCCATCGGTCTGGTACCGGCATTGTTACCGCCAATGTCTTCGTTTGCATCCATACTCACCCAATGGTTTGAATCTGCTCGAGCTAACAAGCTCAAACCATCAACTTGTTTGATCTCAACCTTCATAGTCCACCTGATTTTTTTTAAATATCTAATTTAGTAAACAGAATAGTTTTGGCTTAATGTGACTTAAAAATTAAAAATTTATCGCCTTATAAAGCGCGGTCTATCAGAATCTTTTTTCGATGATTTCATCAATTCGCTTCTTTATTGTTTGATCAGAGAGATTAAACGTTTTCTTTTGCTTCAAGTCTTCAAAAATAACGTCTTTCAGCAAATTGGCGACTTCTTTGTCACAGCAAGCTTCGAAGCGTTCTTCCAACTTTTGGAAGAAGGCATTAATTTCATTATCCAATTTTTTCATACATTAGTCTCCTATTAATTATTTCGATGAAATTTATTCTAAAAGGATTCTGTTTATCTGAATTTAAGGCTTAATTCTCATTCAATCAGGGGGATAAAATTATTTTGGATGATCCTCGACAGAATGATTCAACGGAAGGTGAAATAAGCACAGAGTTAGATAAATGATTTTGATTAAAGGAGTTTTAGTCCCAATTTTCTTGCTTGAGACAATGCACGTTCATACTCTTCGCGTTTTAAAGACCTTCCGATCAATGACTCATGCTTTGCTCTGAAGTGAGGTGAATATTGGTTCATAACATTCACATAACAATTCGCCGATATACTGCTGTGAATAAACGTTAACGCGGCTTCAGTGCCTGCGACATCGTTTGGCATTACAAGATGGCGAATTAATAGCCCGCGGCAGGCAATCCCGTATTCATCAACCTGTAAATTACCAACCTGTCGAAACATTTCTTTTAAAATGTTTCTGACAATAGCAAAATAATCCGCTGCATTTGTATAGCGTTGGGCGTAACGGTTGTCAGCAAATTTAAAATCCGGCATGTAGATGTCAACAATTCCTCCAAGCAACATGATAATCTCTAATGATTCATATCCCCCGCAATTATAAACAATCGGAAGTTTTAGTCCCAATTCAATAGCTGCGGGCAAAGCCGCGATGATTTGTGCCGTAAAATGAGTCGGAGTGACGAGGTTGATATTATGGCAGCCAAGGTTTTGAAGATGCATCATAATTTGTGCTAATTTATTTTCTGAAATCTCATACCCTTCACCCAAATGAGAAAGTTCATAATTTTGACAAAAAGTGCACAGAAGGTTGCAATGGGTAAAGAAAATTGTACCTGAACCATTTCTTCCGACCAGTGGGCGCTCTTCTCCAAAATGGGGGAAATAGCTGGAGATTTCCAGAGAATCACCGGCTTCACAATATCCTTTTTCTCCTTTTAGACGATTAACCCTGCATTTTCTTGGACATAGGGTGCACTCGTAAAGAATATTTTTTAATTTTTGGATACGGGTATCCAATTCACCTGATTCGTACAATTTCAGATAAGCTGGTTCAAACATCTGATTCCCAATATTTACAAATTAAAGTAAAATACCATCCCTGCAAACAAATGAGATGGTATTTTTTGACTCTCAAAAATATTTATAAAACGGAAAACTAATTATTTTTTTCTTTCTTCTCCTTTTCTTCCTTATCTTCGTCTTCCGTTTCCTCTTTCTTTTCCTTTTCTTCCTCCTCTTCCTCCTCTTCTTCTTCTCTATCCTTTCTTTCTAATAAATTTTCATCATCTTTTTTCTTTCTCAGTATCAGATAAGTAATCGTATTACCAACGTTAAATGAAGAAATACCGTAAGAGACAATAAAACCACCGATGATCAAATACCAAATAGCGAAAAAGTATGCTGATACAATCTGGTATCCCGGAATCATCAACGGGTCAAATTCTCTGCTAAAATAAATGAAACCAGCAAAGTCTCCAAAAATAGACTTCATCCAAACAATGGAATGGGTCACCCAGACACTCAGCATGTACATGGCGTGTGCTGATATATTTATAAAATCAGCACCCATAGAATAGGCAAAGATACGATCGCAGACGATAAATGCTTTTTTGGAAAGATACGCTAACACCACAAATCCGAAAAGTGATAAAACTCCAGTCAATGCTTCATAAAAAATCAGTCGCCATGGCTGGCTCCATAAAATCGAAAAGGACTGAAAAACAGCTTCAAATGCATCATCATCTGTTGTAGCGATGACTGCAGGGACCTGGAGCATGGCGACGCCCAACACCAGGACAAAAAATACAATCAGCAATGAAGCTATAAACCAAAGCGGTGTAAACAACGTCAATCCCAGCTCACCAATATACGGAATTTTTCCAATCAATCCGACAACAAGTCCCCCAATAACAAATAACGCAATAAGGATAACGATTGCTAAAGGCGAGGCAACCACAGAGCCTGTTTTTTTTATGGAAAATCGAAAAGCTTCTTTCCATGTATAAAAGTTATTTCCCTTGGCTAACATGTAGGTTGCTCTGGAGACTGCTGTTGCAGTAACCAAATAAACGACAACCAACCAAACGACACCGACAGCAAAAATTACATAACTATACCAAGTCGCCATTTCAGGAAAGAGGCAGGGGAGTAATCCATATTTTTTCCACGCCAAACTTAATCCTAACCCGGTTACAGCAATGCTGACATACGTAAAAATTAAATACCCAACATAACCTACAAGAAGCCCGACGAACTGAATCCAGATTCTCTGCAAGCTTAAAGCCAATCTTGGTGCTTTAAAAATGTCTTGAAAACCAAAGCGCATTTGTTGCATAGTAACCTCCTTAAATATTTTAACCTTTATTAATCAAAAATGAACTGAATTATTATCATTTGTTTTATTTTAATAAATTTTGGAAAAAGTGTCAAGAGATTTTTTGCTAATTCGTCTTATTTATCTTGAAATATTCTTTTCCTTCAAAAACACAAGGGCTCAACATTATAAGTATCAATTAATTAGAACCTTATTTAAATTTTAATCAGACATTACTCAATTTTAAATTTAATTTCTTATACCTGATTATTTTTTCGTGTCTTAGATTCTTGGGGACAATCATTCATAAATTAAGAAATAAAGATCAATAATCAAATCTTAAGTTTAATTCGCGTTTAACTAACAGAATTATAATGAATAATATCGGTGGCATTCTTTAAAAAATAACTCATAATTTAGACGGTTAATTATTTTCCGATTTTTTTTCTTCTATCTCTTCTTCTGATTTAACAAGCAGAACCTGAACAATACGGTTTTTCTTAATTTTCTCAATCACAAACTTATAAGGACCAAATTCAATCATTTGATCTTTTTTAGGAACCGCTCCGGTTAAATCAAAAATGAACCCCCCCAAACTTTCATAACTTTTATTATTAGGCAAGTTCAAATTCAAATCTTCATTCAATTCGTCCAGATCAATTTTGGCATCAATCAAATAACGATTTTCATCTATTTTTCGATAAAGCGGTTTTTCCTTGTCGTATTCATCCTGAATTTCTCCGACAATCTCCTCGATGATATCTTCCAGCGTTATCAAACCGGCGGTCCCCCCATATTCATCAACCACAATTGCCATGTGCTGCTTTTCTGCCTGAATTTCATTCAACAGTTCATCAATCCTTTTGCTCTCCGGAACGAACATGGCTGGGCGGGCTAATGAGGACAAATCGATCTTTCTATTACCATTGCTAATGAACGGAAGCAGTTCTTTGGCGTGAATAATGCCCAAAATATTATCCACCTTATCATCGTACAACGGTATTCTTGTATGCCCTTCAGTGTGAATAATTTTGATTAGCCCATCCAGTGAGATGTTTTTTTCAGCACAGACCATATCGATTCGTGGGACCATAATTTCTTTAACAACCGTTTTGGAAAACTCAAAAATGGAATGAATCATCTCCTTTTCATCTTCTTCCAAAGCACCACGTTCCTCACTGAATTCGATTAATGTCTTTATTTCTTCCTTTGATAATAAGTGTTTTTTTATTCTTCTTGAAATAAGCCCCGAAATAAGAGTGGGAAAATGATCCAAAATCATGACGATTGGGAGCAACAGCACTTTCAACAAACTCATCGGGAATGAAACAGCTGCTGCAAATTTATAAGGGTTTTTGACGGCGAAGACTTTTGGTGTTAGTTCACTAAAAATCAGCAACACCAGTGTCACAACGACGATCTCGATTAAAATTGCAAGATTATGAGAAAAGCCAAAGCGTAAACTCAAATCGTTTGTCAATAAGGCAGCAATACTGGCAGCGGCAACATTAACGATTGTATTCCCAACCAGTATTGTTATGAGTAAGTGGCTGGGATTAATCAGCAACGCTACAACACGTCTTGCCGCCTTGGATTTGCTTTCCCTCAAACGGTCAACCATTTCCCTTGAAAGAGAAAAAAAAGCCGCTTCTGAACCTGAAAAAAAACCTGACAAAATAATGAGTAATACAAACAACAAAATTCTTAAAGAGAATTCACTTTCCAATAAAGAACAACCTCCTTTGATCAGTTACATTTGTTCTGAAATCCGTTTTGCACGAGAGACAAATAATGATCCTCCTTCTCTCTCATCCTGAGCAGATCCTTTTCTAACTTGTCATCGTAGCCGATTAAATGAAGTACACCATGAATGACAATTCTAAACAATTCACTTTCAAAACTAACGTTGTAATCAACTGCCTGTCTTTCAATTTGATTGAGATTCGCATAAATTTCACCTTCGATCAGACCTGCTTTATCATTTTTCTCTATTTCAAAACTTAGGACGTCTGTTGTATCATCTTTATTTAAAAATTTTTTATTCAAATTGATGATTGTATCATCCTCTGTCAATACAACACTTATCCGCGCCTTGCGTAATTTTTCATTTGCAAGTACGGTTTCAACACTTTTTTTTAAACGTATCGCGTTTATTTCATAATGATCCAGCGTATTGTTAATTAGTATTTCAAAGCTCGACATTTTTTTCCTTACCCTTTAGTTCCTTACCGGGTTTCAGCTTCTCATCCTGATCCGGATACTCAATTCGATTGTGAAGTGTCGCTAAAAGCACCTGTTCGAAACTTTCAATAATATGAGTCAAATCTCGAAGTGTGAGCGGACTCCTATCCAACTCAGACGATTTAAATCGTTCCAGAACAATCGATGTAACCAATCCTTTAATCCGACTTGCAGAGGGCTCCTTCAATGTCCTGGCCGCAGCTTCAATAGCATCGGACAACATTACAATGCCTGTTTCCTTGGTGCTTGGTTTGGGTCCCGGATACCGGAAACTAGATTCATCCACATTTTCTTTTCTGCCTTTTTCAATCGCTTTTTGATGAAAAAATGTCATCATATTAGTTCCATGATGTTCAGCGATAAAATCCCTGATTTCTTTCGGTAATTTGTATTTTTTCGCCAAATCCAATCCACGCTTGACATGATTGATCAAAATCAGGCAACTCATAGTAGGGGAGAGCTTTTCATGGGGATTTCGACTTTTGGATTGATTTTCGATGAAATACTCCGGCTTTTCGATTTTACCAATATCATGATAGTATGAACCCACCCTCGCCAGCAGGGCATTTGCGCCGATGCTTTCGGCAGCAGCTTCTGCAAAATTTCCGACCATCAAGCTATGGTGATACGTACCTGGCGCTTCGAATGACAATTTTTTAAGAATTGGCTGGTTTAAGTCTGATAGTTCTAATAGCCGCATATCCGTCACAATATCAAAAACATTTTCGAAAATAGCCTGCAATCCATAGCAGAAAAGGGGTGTTAGAAACCCATTAATTAAACCAAAAAACCAATATCTCAAAATTTGTTTAAAAGTTGTGTAATGAAGCACCTCAAACACTGTGATTGACAGAATATATGCACCGACAATCATGGCGATAGAATATACCAGCCAACCTCTCGTTTTAACGCGCCACACAGATATAACAGAAACAGTTCCAACAAAAATCGAAATCGCGGTGATATTAAATTCATTTCCTCTGAGACCGCCAATTAACAAAGAAATAACAACCGTTCCAACAATTGCAGTAGTTGTATCAAAGAATATTGCAATTAACATTGATCCGATCGCAATCGGAATTAAGTAAGGGGAAAGCCCGAACACATTCACAATATAAGCAAAAAAGCTAACAATTAAAACGATCAATCCCAGCAATAAAATTCGTTTCAGATCTTTGAGAATTTCGGGACGGCTAAAAACGAGGTAAGTTACAAATACCGAAATTATCAAACCGATCAATAGAAATTTACTCAGAAATCGGAAGATAACAATAAAGATACTTTTCTCTGATTCCCGCTCCGCCATTTCAATTGCGAGAGAATTTAATTTGGCAATATGATCTTTGGTAACACGTTCGTAACGGTCGATGATGCGCTCATTCGCCAACACCGTCCCTTTGGCAAGCGGGACATTTTTCTTCACTTCCCTGATTCTTTTTTGGGTTTCATTCTTATCATAAATGATGTTCGGTTTCAACAATACTTTTAAAATCTCATAACCAGCCTTTACTCTGAGATCATCACTCACAAAGTTATTTCTTAATTTATTCACCAGTACATTGTCTAATTCATTTTCATCATAAAACTCGGTAACTTCATCAACGATTTCTTCTACTTCAGACATGATCAGTATTTTGTTATCAACAGTTTGGATTTCGTTCTTTTTTGCATTCAACATCCCAACTGAACAAATATCTCTGGCAAGACGAATCAAATTATCTTCAAAGCTCTGCAATGTCTGATTATTTAATTCGGTTATTAAATGAAGAATAATCTCATCCGAGCTGCTGATACGGTACTGTTTCAGCAAATCTGTAATCCTTTTCGCGATCTGGCTCTTCTCTGAATTTTCATTATCAATTGCAATCAGCGAGTCAAAAAATGTTTCGATTCGCTTAACCTGCTCCGCGCAAATCCCATTATTTCTCTGAAAAATTGGCAATACAGATTCTTCAGCTTTTCGAAGATCGTTCTTATATTCATCGTCGGACTTATTAATGGCAAATGTGAATGGGGCAATTATTTCCTCCCCAATATAAACTTCTCCTTCTTGTAGATCCGTATATTTATAGGATCGCCCTTTTGGCAACATCAAAGAGACAAGAACGACCACCAGCACAAAAATCGCCACGGACAGAGTCCGATAGTCGAGGTATTTTTGAGCGGTTCCGTTTTTTCCATTTTTTTTCGACTCTTTATATATTAATTTTTGCAATTTTTTCTTAAAATAATTCACAAAAAAAACTCCTGTTAATTTATCCTTTCAACCGATATTTCACGACAACCATTACTGATTAGTTTCCTTTTTATTATTCTGTTCTAACTGATCATACTTTTCATAAGCGCTGATAATCTGTTTCACCAATCGGTGCCGAACAACATCGGTTTTTTTTAGATATACAAAATCTATTCCATCGATGTTATTTAAAATATTTTGAATTTGTATTAAACCCGATTGTGTTTTAAACGGTAAATCTATCTGCGTTATATCTCCGGTAATAATTGCCTTTGAATTAATCCCTAATCGGGTCAGAAACATTTTCATTTGATTCGGATTTGTATTTTGAGCTTCGTCGAGGATCACAAACGCGTTGTTTAATGTACGCCCCCGCATGTATGCCAACGGTACAATTTCGATTATTCCGTTTTCCATATATTTTTTCAGTTTTGACGGAATAACCATATCGAATAACGCATCGTACAACGGCTTAAGATAAGGATCAACCTTCTCTCTTAAATCGCCGGGCAAAAACCCTAAACTTTCGCCGGCTTCAACTGCTGGGCGGGCAAGTACTAATTTATCCACTAATTTATCGCGAAGATGGGACAAAGCAATGGCAACTGCCAAATAAGTTTTACCGGTTCCTGCCGGTCCAACAACAAATACAATATCGTTATCCTGGGTTGCCTGATAAAATCTTTTTTGTCCGGAAGTTTTGGGTTTAATGCTGCCGTCTTTGGTATATATAATCGCTGCTCCGTCATTATCAGATCGTCCTTTGATTACCCCTGTCTTTAAAACTTCCGCTATTGTAACAATATCATTTTCTGATATCTGATCATTTTTTTCCAAAATTGTAAACAGCTCTTCGAACAAACGCTCTATCAATGCAACTTCAGTTTCATCTCCAATAAGTATTAGCTCGCCGCCCCGTACCACGATTTTGGCGTCAAAATGTTCCTGAATTTTTTTTAAATTACTGTCATTATAACCCAGTAAATCTAATTGGTTGATGTCATGCAGTGGTATCTTTTTTTTAATTTCGCTGTTGTTCATATTTGAGACTTATATTCACCTTTAAATTAATTATTGATTAGCACTATAATACGTTATTATTTTATAAAATTCAACAAAAAAATTTATGGATTGCCTTTAACCTGAATTATTTATAAATGATTGCCATCCGCCGTCTGGCGGAATCCACAACACGAAAAAATAAAAATTTATAAGAAATTGAATTTTAAACTCATTTTTGTCGGATTAAAATATGAATAAATTTCTAATTAATTAATTTTTAAATCTTTGAGGCAAAAATAAATTTCAAGTTAAATACAAAAAAAGCTCTTAGTTGGAAATAAAACTCCACTAAGAGCTTTTTTAAGATTTTATTGCTGATTAAGCTTAATGATTATCTAATTACTTCTAAATAAATCCGCTATCGTTAAGCTTATTATTCAGGAATAATTAATACCTGATGCGGATAAATTAAGTTCTTATCCTCAATCACGGTATTATTGGCTTCGAAGATTTGGGTCCATTTTGTCGGATCATTGAAAATATCTTCTTTACCGGCAATTTTTGCCAAATAATCACCTTTAACCACCAGGTATTCATTTGGTCCTGCGCTTCTCTGAATTTTGAAAATCTGTTCCGGATAGATCATGTCCGGATCTTTTATCTGATCTCGGTTATAAGTATAGATACGGATCCACTGGTACGGATCATCATAAATATCTTCTTTACCCGAGATTTTCCAGAGATAATCTCCCTTCATCACTGTGTATTCATCATATACAGCTTCGGGCAAGCTCGCGCGTAACTGTGAAATTTTACCTTCGATCACAGCGACTTTATCCTGGACATCGCTTAAAAGCGCTACATTGTTTTGACCCATTTCCTGAAGTGACGCTTCCAGGTCGTCAATTTCATTTCTTCTTTGAAACAGTTCTTCCGGTGTAAGGCCTGCCAAAGCATCAACCTGTGATTCCAAATCGCTTAATTTAGTGTTAAATTCGTCAACACCATCAGCATCGGTGCCTAACAAGGTATATATTTCTTCCCATTCAGCAACGATTGCATCATCGGTTTCGATCAGTTGCGTTTTGAGTGCTTCGATTTCTTCGTTGAGTTTGGCAATTTCCGCGTTGGCATCCGCTTCCCGTTTTTTCAAATCTGCCATTTCAGCATTGTACTTGTCCATTGTCCATTCTTTAATATCAGCTTGTGCAAAAACAGACAATGAAAATGACAACGTTAAAGCGACAATCAAAGCGAAAACGGATGCGAGTTTGATTATATTTCTCATTTTAGTATTTCCTCCAAAATAATGTGTTTTTAATCAAAATTACTTCTCGCTTAATTTCTGTTTGATCATTTCTTTTTCGCTCTTAACATTGTCAAGCTTTTGTTGCTTTTCAGCCAATTGTTTTTCGAGATCAGCCTTTTCTTGCTTTTTCTCCTGTAACAGATCTTCTGCAGCATTGGTTGCCTTTACTTGCTCATTGTAAGCGGTAATCTGTTTATCATTTGGGTGACGCGTACATCCAACAAAAGCTAATGATAAAATAAAAAGCACTACAGAAACAATGAGTATTGAGTTTCTCAGCATTTTCGTCATTCGGCTAACACCTCCTTCCGGGTAATAGTTTACAATTATTGAATTAAATCAAAAAAATTTAGAAAACACATTTCTATTAATTGGGCATAACTATATAATTATTTTGTTGGTTAGCGCCAATGTTTAGATATTTTAACATTATAAGTCGTTTAATAATAACAAAAAAATACTTAATTGTCAAGAAAAAAATTAAATATAGCCTAATTTTTTGATAAAGAGTTCATCATACCAGGAAAACGTGTTCCCCTGTCAAAACGTATTTTGTGAAAGTCTAATCCTTAATAATTTTCAAACCTAAATCTCTCAATTGTTTTTCACTCACTTCTGCTGGCGAATTATCCATCAGTGATATGGCACTTGTCGTTTTCGGGAAAGCAATTACTTTGCGAATCGAATCTTCTCCTGCCAATATCATCACCATCCGATCAAATCCGAAAGCAATTCCACCATGGGGGGGCGCTCCGTATTTTAGTGCATCTAACAAAAATCCGAATTTATCATGGGCTTCCTTTTCATCGATATTTAATAACCGAAACACTTTCATCTGAGTATCGTATTGGTGATTACGAATACTACCACCGGCAATTTCATAGCCATTTAATACCAGATCATAGGCCCGTGCTTTTATCCGTTCAGGTTCGGTTTCCAGAGAAGCTAAATCCGCTTTTTGGGGACTGGTAAACGGATGATGCATGGCAATAAACCGTTGCTCTTCTTCATCAAATTCTAACAACGGGAAGTCAACTACCCAAGCTGGACGGTATTCATCCCTTTTTATCAGCTGCTCGTCGTTCGCCAGGCGGACTCTCAAACGCCCTAACAGATCTAATGTTTTTTGACGCTCTCCGGCTATTAATAGTAACAAGTCACCATCATCACTTCCCATTTTTTCATCGACCTTGCTCTTCATTTCCTCAGTCAAAAACTTAGCAAAAGAAGCATCCCATGTTCCATTTTTAATTTTAGCAGTTAGAACACCTTTGCCACCCAAATCAACGATAAATTGATTCAGGTTGTCAATTTGCTTTCGGGAATAGCCAGCACCATTTTTCAAATTGATCCCGGCAACAATGCCACCGCTTTGAACTGTGGCCGAAAAAACGTTGAACTGACTCCCTGCAACAGCCTCGCTGACATCCTCTATTTCCATTCCAAACCTCAAGTCCGGTTTGTCGGTTCCATAGTTACTCATAGCAGTATCAAAAGAAATTACCGGGAAGGGGGGCTCTAACTCTATGTCAAATAGCTTTTTAAAAATTTGTGACATCAGTCCCTCGGTGATTCGGAAAACATCTTTTTCCTCGACAAAAGACATTTCGATGTCAATCTGCGTAAATTCCGGTTGCCGCTCTGCACGGAAATCTTCATCCCGGAAACATTTCACAATTTGAAAATAACGATCGTATCCGGCAACCATCAACAGTTGTTTATATGTTTGCGGTGATTGGGGAAGCGCATAGAATTTTCCTTTGTGAATACGACTTGGCACCAAATAATCCCGGGCGCCTTCCGGTGTACTTCGCATTAAAAAGGGTGTTTCAATCTCGATAAAATCCTGTTCGGCTAAATACTGCCGGGCAATCTGATATGTTTTATGCCGCAAGATCATGTTCCGTTGCATTTCCGGTCTTCTTAAATCCAGATAACGATAACGGAAAAGAGACTCATCAGTCGCGTCAACCTGGTCAACAATCGGAAACGGGGTTGTTTCTGCTTCGTTTAAAATTTCACATTCTTTTGCCACCACTTCAATATCGCCTGTGGGCATATTTTTATTGATCATGCCATCAGGACGTTTTCGAACCTGTCCTTTTATCTGGACAACATATTCCGGCTTCAGGTTTTTCGCAATACTATAAACTAACGCGGCGTCACCCGGATCAAATACAATTTGAGTGATCCCTTTTACATCCCGTAAATCAATAAAAATTAATTGCCCGTGATCCCTTCTTTTTTTAACCCAGCCGCAGAGGGTGACCTGTTGACCTTCCTGATTTTGATTCAGTTCCCCACATGAGTGTGTTCTTGCGCTTAATTCTATTTTTTTCAAAATTTTCCTCACATTTTTTTCGATTAAACAAACAAAACGAGGCTAAATTTAATTAAAAATTTGTTCAAATGCAACAAGCGAATTGATTTTTTTTATAAACAAAAAAACCGCCATATCGTTGAACATGGCGGTCACACAATTAAATTAGAAAATGTATATCTTCAAATGTATCTTTTTATTCAAACAAAAAACATGAAATAAACCCCAATTAAAAATCAGCAATTATTATAACACCGATAATCTTTAGTATCCAAAAGTATAGACTTGTCTGAATGTCGTATCTCCCAAAGATTCATCAATTTTTCCAAAATCGTCCCAGCGCCGGATTCGGCTGACAACACAACGCTCCACACGCGGATTATTTATTGTAGAAGAAACAAGCTCCACGTTTTTCACTCTTCCATCCGGAGCGATCGTAAAACGGACCACAATCTTACCTCTCAGTGCAGGATTCCGTTTTAGCTCTCGCTGATAACATGATTCAATTGCTTTGTTGTGTCGATGAACAACTAACGAGATTTCATCCGGATCCCTGTTTCCTGCCAACACTTTTTTATCGCGCTTGATAGTCGAAATGTTTTCTTTCTCCAAACTTTCCTGTCTTCCGACCTCTTTAGATTCTGCTTTGGTACGCTCAGTGATTAAGTCGCTAATTTCTTCATCACTGCTGGATCGGGTCCCTTTAACTTGGCGCCTTCTTTCAGCCTCCGTGCTAGTGCCACTCCCTCCGGTGCCTTCAGCACCTTCGATGCTTTTTACATTATTCAAGACATTCTTCAGCTTTTCTGATCCACCGGAGGTGCCACTCAAAATATCTTCCACACCTTCTTTTTGAGACGTTTCTGCTGATCCAGTGAGCAACCCGAGTAAGCCTTTCGATTGAACATTATCACCCGATCTTATAATACCTGACCTCCTGCTTTCAGCTCTCTCACCAGTGGTCCTGGTTTTTTCTGCTTCTCTTTGTCTGATTGGCGTATCTTTAGCTCTTTCAGTAGCCTCACTTCCGGCGTAACTGGTTGCTGATTCCTGCAGGGCATCTTCCTCTTTTTGTAAATCTTCCGGCGCTCTCTCTTCATATTTCAAAGACGCTTCGCGTTCCTCTTCTTCACGTTCAACCGGCTGTTTTTTGAGTATTAAATCTGCATATTTCTTTTGTATCTTTTCAATTTCTGTTGAGTCATATCGTTTTTGCGGCAGGTTATTAACCAAATAAATAATCGTTATAATATGCACCACAAAAGTAATTAACCAAATGATGACAAATCGCTTGTCAAATGAATCAAAGATGCGACGCTTGTACTTTTGAGGAAAGTCGAGATAGATAATTTCATCAGTTTGAGAGTACGATGAGTTCGTTTCATGATTACTCGAATTCTCTTTTGGAGGTATTTCTCGATTATTATTCACGTACACCTCTTGTTGAATAATTTAATCATTTCTGATAGATAAATCGATTGAGTTTTCTTTGCCATTGTTTCTTTTAAATAAACCCTGTTCCGGCACAATTGATTTGCTCTGCGGAAACAGGAAACATTAAATTTAACCTGAATTTATTCTTCTTTTTTATAGACGACCAATCTCATGTTGGGATACTCTGCTTTACCACAGGTTGCCATAACCTTGACTAATAACTTATAAGGTATCAGTTTGTCCGCCTGTATAGTAACCTTTCCCGAAAATTTAGTTCCGTAGGATTCTTCCATTCTTTTTGCTTCTCTGGCATATACCTGTAACTTTTCATACAGGTTATCAATGATAAGTTTATTTGAGGACAATATGTTGTCCACACTCTCAACCTCTTCATGATTCACCACAATTGACTTTTGAGAAACAATTAAATCCAACGCGACCTCGGGAGACTTCTCAATAGTGGAGGACGGTAAGGTCAGTTTTTCCGATGGATGAATCAACATCCCTTCAGTAGAATATGTCTTCAGTAAAAACACCAAAATAATCGTGAACATGTCCATCATCGAGGTTAAACTTAACCGAACTTTGCCAGGATTGGTGTCATGTTTTTTAATCCGCGAAGGAATAAAAGCCATTATTTACTCCATAATTTTTTATTACTGACAGTCGAAGATATTGAATTTAAAAAGTGAATTAACCCTGAACCAAACCTGCCGCCAGTGATACATCAGGGAAAAGTACAAATCTTCTATGGTCAACATAGATTTCCCTGGATGCATCCATGGTGGAAACGAGCAATTGATAATTAATTTCTGGCTCGGCCTGGATGACAATTTTGTCTGAATCAGAAAAGTTGTCCACAGCCTCCTTTTTTATTTCGTAAAGCTTTTTTGACAACTCTTCAAAATTATACTGATTATCATCCGTCAGCGGAATCGTTGGCTCTTCTCCGTTACCTTTCATTATAGCCATTGAGCTCGAAATAAAAAAACCCTGATCTGTAATTGTAACAGCCAAATCCAAGTTCTTCTCATTTTCTTTTGGCGCTTCCTTTTGTGAAAACTCGGCGCCAACAGCCGGAGGCAGATTTAAATCAATAACTCCTATTTTCACGTAAGTTGCTGATGTCAACAACAAAGGAATTAGAACAACCATCAAATTCATAACAGGAGTCATGTTTACTTCTACTTCTTCAATTTCCCGACTACTTCTTCGTGAAGGTTTAAAAGCCATAGTTATTGATTCCCTGTCATTAAGTTGATTAATTTTACCGTGTGTTCGTCAATTTCATCAATGATTTTTACTGTTTTGTTATGAATAAACGTGTAAAGCAAAATTGATGGTACTGCAATTAACAAACCGGATAAAGTTGTATTCATTGCCACAGAAATACCTGCTGCAAGCATTCTTGATTTTTCCGCCTGATCAATACCGGGCGCTGACACAGAATTAAAGGCAGCGATTAAACCATAGATTGTGCCCATCAAACCAATCAGTGTGGCGACATTCGCTATCATTGCTAAATAGCCTGTTCTTTCCTGTAATTTTGGAATCACTTCCAATGTTCCTTCATCAACTGAATTTTGAATCGCTCGAAATTCAATCGTTTCGGCAGAGCTCACTTTTTTCAATCCAGCCAAAACAACCTGAGGTAATGCCTTGTTTTTTGCAGAATTGCACAAGGCAATCGCATTTTTGTAATCCCCTGCTTTGACCAATTTTCGTATTTCGTCCATAAACTTTTTCGCGTTAATATTCGACCGAACCATTATATAATAGACCCGCTCGATTGCAATAGCCACCATAAAAATTGCAGAGACCAACAAAACCCACATAAACAGCCATCCTGTTGATGAGGTGCTAAAATTTTTCAAAATATCAGCCATACGACGACCTCCATAATAAATAGTTAAAACTTCAGAGAATTGCTTTAATTTTTATATTATTTTTTACCATACAAATTAGTGAATTACTGAATCAATCTCATTCCGGTTTATCCTCTTTTCTCTTTTTTAAAATCATCTTTTTCAAATTTTCTATTTTTTGGGGTTTAAAGAGCCGATCATCTTGAATGATCAAGTCGTCAGGCAAGCTTTTCAATTCCCGCTCAAACGATCGGTCAACAAACTCAAATTCTTCAAATTGAGGATCTAATCTCTTTGGGAAAAATGAAACACGTGGCTTTTCAATGACAGCCTCGATCTGGATTTCTTCCAGAATTATATCCCCTTCTAAACCCACCAGTGCTGCGCCGGTATCGAGAGTGTCGCTTGCAGGATCATTCACACTATTCGTTGCTTCGGTCTGTGCCCGGACCTGTTTTTCAGAAAACAAAAGCCCAAAGAATACGAGCAGAGCAACCCCGATTAATGTTTTAATCTTCATGACGAGCCTCAATTAAATTTTAATACAGAATGATGTATTTGTCCATAGCCAGATTTTCTTTGATTTTCTGACTGCTTGTCTCCAATAAAATTTTCTTTTTCGTTTCCTCCCATTCGGGTACAGTCATTATTTTCATCTCTGCATAAAATCCATGCCCGGAGGCGTCCCTATCTATGCCTTCGACTGCAATCACATTTTTTCCTTCGACAAGGCCGTCGGAAAGGACGTGAGGATGTTCGGCGATTTCACCGGAATCTGGAGCAGTGAACGTTGCAATATACCCACCATTGAGTAACAAATTATAGGAATCATCCAATTTAAAACTGAGTTCAACTTTCACTGGCAAGCCTGACATGAAAAACGGTTTTCTGAAAAACACCCGCCTGCCGAGAACCTTTCGTGTTTGAAATTTTTTTGTGATCTCCATCTCTATTGTTTTATCCTGGTACATCGAATCTGCCAGGGTCGAGTCTTTGACAAAACCTGACAATATTCCCGCTGTTTCTACAACCGTGGAATCCGAATTGTTTTGTACGACATAAGTTGTATCAAATGTTACGCCAAAGGTGTCGATGACCGACAACCAGATGAAATCACCTTTCCGATCACTTTCATCCTCTTTCGTAATAATTTCGGCAGGAACAAAGTCATCGCCATCGTAGTCAAGTTCACTCCAATCTTTGCTTGGTTCAACTGATGCCAGCCAGGAATCATCTGTAAACATCTCTTTTGAAAAAACACTAAGATCGAGTAACGAACAATATTCTTCCGGATCGGCCTCTACAAGTGAAAGCGTGATCCGTTTTGACCAACGGTTCTTCAGTTCTGAATTTTCCGAATATTGATGTACGGTTTCCAATAGTTCTCTTTTATTTTCCTTAAGTGTAAAGTAATTGTCCTCAAAGGAAAACAGCGCATCTTCATACTCAATTTCATTTGTCTGCCTGAATAACCGTTCGTATGTTTTCCGTTTTGAATTATCGACCTGAATTAATGAATCGGTTTTCAATACGAATTGATACACATCTTTAAAAATATTTTCTTCCGTTAGTGTTACGCTGGGATCCCGTATCTTTTCGCGTTCTGAAAGTTCCAGCGACTCTTTATAAATATCGACCACTTGCATGGCGAAATCTTTTGAATAATTTATGAGTGCTGCCGATTGATCTGACAGGGCGATAATGTCGGTTCCAAAGTTGATGTCATCTTTCTGCTTTACAGATTGTTCATATTGTTCTACACTTTTTTCATAATAATTCAATGCATCATGCGCTAAACTTCTGAATTCTTCAGCTAACAGGTTGTTGGTAGATACGATCTTTTTTCGTGACAATTTAACCCATTGGTTTTCAATGCCGAGCTTCCAGGACTCATAAATATTACGGCTATATTCTTCAACAGCATTGTCGATGAGTGGTTTAATCACATTGTTTAATAGTTGTTTTTGATATTCCATCTCTGCGACATAATCCAGATCAGGTGGTATCGGTGCCGCTAACAAATCGTTTACAGTGGTGGCATAAAGTTCCGCCATATCAAAAATAACTTCGGATACTTTTTCTTCACAGCGGTCAATCCATTTGTTTGCAATATGCAATGTGCTGTCTCGTTCAACTATTTTTCTAACTTCAGCCTGAGGCAATCTTGAAGCCTCGTTTTCAACTAACGACCTTTCGTATTCATCTGCTAATCGTTTTAAAACGCCGATGGACTCACGATAGGATTCTTCAGCTCTCCGGTAGAGCTCGACTGTAGTCTCATTAATACCCTTCTTCGTAACAATTGTTCGGGTGCGGTCCATTGGTTGAATTTCCTGTCTGGCCCATGTTTTCGCGAATTCTTCATAAGCCATGCCAATATTAAAAGTAGCTTCGTACAAATGAATCGTGCCATAAGAAGCGACTTTGGTAAAATCATCCACAATATCAATCAACAGGCTTTTCTTTTTTTCCTTACTATTTTTCATCTGTGCCAGGGGCAGCGTAAACTCAATAGCGCGAAACTCCTTGTACCTGATCATCGTCGCTTTTGTCAATGCTTCGGCTGCAAAATAATCATTTGTTTCCAAACTTCTCTGCTGGAAAACATCATTCATCGCCACTGCTTTTTCATATTCGGTGATCGCCTTTTCAAATTCTTCTTTGTCCTCATAATATTTTCCTCGATGGAAAAATGTTTCGACCACCCTGGGTGATTCCGGGAATTTTGCAGCGTATTCACCATAGATTTCATTTGCTTTTTCTAAATTGTCTAATCTCAAATAATAAGTCGCGATATCGTAGAACAGATCGTCTGAATCTTCAGAATCCGGGAATTTATTGACAAAGTTCTGATTAATTCGGATGGCATCTTCCCATTCCCGTGCCTGCACGAAACAAACACTTGAATTATAAAGTGCATCATGAATCTGAGTCGTATCCTGACTGATCTTTGACAATCGCTCATAAGTTATCGCCGCATTTTTGTATTCACCCAATTCCGTATAGTCAATTGCCATATTGTTCATGGCACTATACTTATAAGCAGATTCACCTCTTGTCTCGATCAAATAATTATAAGTTTTAACTGCTCGATTGTATTCTTTGGCACGATCATATTCCCAGGCAGCATTAAATAGACTCAGTGCGGCAAAATCAACATTGGGCACTTCTTCAACAACCCTGAGATACTCATTGCCGGCCTGTAAATGATCTGACGAATCAGAATAGACTTTTGCAGCTAGAAAGATGGACTCAGCCATCCTGCGTTGAGCTCTTTGTTTTAGCTCATCATCGACATCGGAAAACTTTGTAATCCTCCTCGCCACGATTTCTGCGCTTCGATAATCCCCTTTCCCAAAATAGCTCTCTAATACCTGAAAGTGAACATCATAAATTCCCTCATAATCCGGGAAATGTTTAATAATGGTGTTAAAATTTCGAAGCGCCTGTTCGAACAAATTATTATTAAAATACAGCGCCCCTGCATTGGATAAAATTTTAATTGTTTCCTGTTCGTGGGGATAAAATTTAATATAGTTATTATAAGCCCGAATTAGCTTCTTTTCGTTTTGGGTTAATGGTATTGGACGATAATTAAAGATGGATAACACATCCCCTTTAATATTTTCAAAATCAACATTCGTCAGCGAATCCCGGCTACTGATCTTATTTTCACCGGACTCAACAGCGTCTTTTGCTAATGCAATTGCATTTTCCGCCGCGTATCTCTGATACTTGCTGTCCCAGTAAAGATCACACAGCTTCATGTATTCCTCGAATGCGTCATCGTATTGCTTCAATTTTGTGTCCATCGTCAGCGCCATGTTCCAGTGAATCCGTGAAGCGCTGCTATCGGTCGGAAACGTCCTCAAATATTTCTTACAATCCGCCACCGCCAGTCGGTACAAATCCTGATCTCTGTTCAAATCAGCCTGCTGAAAAAGAAGTGAAATATTGTCTCTGATCGCACGTTCGGCAATTTCATGAGCTGCATCACGCGTTTCTTCTTTTTCATGCTTTAACCACCATGGACTTCCCGGTTTATAGGTATTAAAAAGTTGATCCCGAGCCAGGTACGTCAGTCTGTTATGCCCCAAATAACGATAGCAGAAAACAATCTTCTCATGCACCCGGGGCAACTCTGCATGGTTCGGATACAATTTGAGCAATTTTGAAAAAGCAGCAATGGCGTTTTCGTACTCCTCCTTTTCGTTCATATAAACATCGCCAATTTTTCTTATCACATCAAAACCGAAATCCGGCGTGTCAAGACTTTTAATGTACTCCGCGGCTCCCTCAATTCCGCCTTCTTCTAAAAAGCTCAGCCCGATGTATTCCAGCGCCTCATCCTGCAGCGCAGGACTTGAAAATCTTTGATCAATATCCATGCCGGTGGTTCTCTGTATGTCCTGAACCAGAAGGGTAAAATAAGAAACAGCCTGTGCAAAATCGCTCAGCCGGTAATAACTCCACCCCAGCCTGTATAAAGCCGCATTATATTTGGGACTTTCTTTAAACTGAATAATCTCTTTATAATACTCAATCGCCTTATCCAGGTTGTTTTGCGGAGGATTAAAATAATATTCGGCGATTCGCATCATTGATTCAGGCGTATAGCGACTTTCCGGAAATTCATCAATGACAAATTTGTAAATCTGTAACGCAGAATCAATCTCGCCAATCTCTTCGAGGATAAACCCTTTATTATAATACGCATCATCTATCAGGTTGCTATGCGGAAATTCCTCAATAACCCGATTGTAAATATGAAGCGATTTGGAAAAATCGCGCACAGGTTCCTTTAAATCTGCTTGCACAATGAGACTATCCGCTTGATTTAATTTTTTATCGTACAACTCTAACTCTTGAATAAACCTGTCTTCTGCTTCTTCAAAATACCATTCGGCCAACCTCATCAACACTTTATCCAAAACACGGCTTTCCGGATTTTGAGAGATAAATTTTTCAGCGTCTTCGATCCCTTTTTGGCGCAATTCATATTTTTCAGTTTCAATTTCGTCTATCTGTTTCTGGTAATAATCACGAAATTGAAGTATCTCCTCAATTGAGTAGGTATCCAGTAACGAATCAATCCTTACCTGGTTCACCGCAGTTTCCTCTTTTTCCTCCTGCTGCGATAATGCGATTCGCTGCCCCAACACCAAAATAAACGATAATACACTGATTGTTATCACTAATCTTTTCATTCTTTTATCCTGTCAGGTTATTTTGTCCCTGATTATTCAATCGTTCCACTTTCGTTAATAAATAACGAATTAAAATCGTCAACCCCCTCAATTGGTTCCTGCTCAATTTCTTTCGTTTTGGTATCGAAATAAATTTCTTGAAAGTATTTTTCTTTTTCTAATTTTTCCAGCCTGATTTTTTCAGCTTCGACTTCTTTTTGGATTTTCATGAGCTCAGTGTCAAACCGATTGATTCTTCGCTCCAGTTCTTCTTTTTTCTTTTCTAAAATTGACTGGATTTTAGATACATTTTTGGATAAACTGACAACCTGCAGATCGTGCTGTCTGTATAAAGTAAAATTAATATCACTTATGCCAAACCCAGAAAAATTTGCCCATTTGACTGTCTCTGTATTCAGGTCATCCACACGATTACGAGATAGCCAGATTTGAAATCGATTCAATTGGTTATTCAAATCTCTTAAATCTTCTTCCAATATCTCCAAATCAATCACCACATCCATGCCGATCTTATCATCGCTAATTACGCCAAGCTCGTTTATAATATCCAAATCTTTTTGGATGCTCTGCTTTTCAAATAAAAGTTCTCTGGCAAGTTTATTCTCAATCTCCTTCCTATAAATGATGCCCCCCTCTTTAGTTGCCAGCGGATAATCGAGAAAGTAGCTGATATTACTAACCGGCTGATTCAACTGGTATCCGCGTAAAACAGCAACAAGTCGATTTCGTTGTTCGAGCGCATCTTTTAACATCTGTTCATTTTCATTTTCTTCAGCAAATTGAATGATGTTATTAAACTGCTCAATCTGTCGTAAAATTACCTTGCGCTCACTGCTATATTCAGATAGCATCCGGCTGCTCACTGCGCCACGGTAGCGAAATGAAGTTAACGCATTCTCGATCAAATTTCGAATCCGAAGCACCTTGGGATACAACTCTCGGTTTTGCTGCTCCAACACCCTTTCTTCCAAATTTTCCAATTCATCTAACTGATTTAAGATTCTCTTTCTCTCCTGGTTGTATTCTTTGACTTTATTGAGAACCTGCTTTGAATCGGCGACATATCTCAAATCATTCAACGCATCCTGAGTTCGGTCCTGAATCCGTTTGCAATGAGCAGACAAAACCATCGCTTCATAAGTGTAATTAGACATCAAATAATTATTACATATCAAATCGACCTTATTGATGGCATTATTGTAATTCCCTTTTTTCAAATCAATCCAAGCCTGCCCCATCAAGCTTTTATCATAATTATATCCTTTGGAAATTTGAAGGAAATAACTGCCTGCCTTGTCATATTCTCCCCGCTGATAAAAAAAATATCCCAATTTTAGCAATGACTCATTTCTGATAATTGCCACATTTAAATCTGTCCATGGATAATTCTCTTTATTGGTTAGTTCTTCGAAATATTTCTTTGCTTGATCAAAACGATCTATATTTAAAAATACCAACGCCTGTAAATACCTCGCCACCATAGAATATTTCGAATCAGCAGGAACGGTGTCCAGTATTTCACTTGCCTCATCGAAATGACGTTTATGCGCTAACCGAAAAGCGGCCAGGTATCGGATTTTGTTCAGATCTTCACGTTCTAAATTTTTCTTTTTTTCAACTTCTTCTAATTTATAATAATAAAAGAAAAATCGTTCGTCGTTATTATAGATATGATTGATCGCTGCCAATCGGAGCAAACTCTGACAATAAAATTTTGAGTTTGGGTGTTCTTGTATAATCGTGGAATAGCCTTCAGACGCAACATCAAAATATTCGTTAGCGTAATTCGACTCACTCCGGTAAAAAATCACCCCATCCAGATCATCATAATATGAGGAGTATCCCTCGAAAATATGACGAAACTCCTTTGCCGCCAATTCGAACCGACCATCTGCGTAATTAAGCAGCGCATCACTGATTTCCGCTTCCAACATCCGATCCCGTTGTTGCGAGCTCCCGGTCTTTAACAACCGATCCCGGATAATACGGTATTTGGTGTACTTAGCCTGGTACCCGGCAATTTTTTTGGCCTTCCAGTCTTTAAAATATTCGGAGATTGTCACTCCCTGAAACGTATCTGCTTTTGCGTAACCGAATAAATTCAAAATTCTTTCATCGATATGTGTTACCAGCTTTTGTCTAATCTGATCGATATCCATTTGGGCTGTAGAATCGTCAACCGATTGTTGTTTAAATTGTTCTAATTTTCTCAAAATCTCGACAACATTCGCCGCCTCCTCAATATACTGATCGACAACCTGATCTGGTGTTGTTCCGGCAATGTAGCTGTCCTCAACAATTCGTATGATACGTTCTTTTTGTTCAGTCAATTGTTTCACTATTTGATTGTCACCAACCACAGATGCTCTCTTTTGGAAATAATCCACATCTTCATAAATATCCAACAGTCGCTTCATTTCCCGAGAGTAATCATGAATCATCTCTGCAACTTCTTGATTCGACATCTCACTTCTTTTCAACTTAAACTCATCCAGCGCCTGCTCCAATTGTTCCTTTATTTGTTCCACCTCGTTCAGAAGTTTAAGATCATCTTTCCGTTGGACAATGAACGCCAGCCTGTCAATTTCCAGAATAATTTCTTTGATGGCTTTGATTTCATTATTGTAATCCTCGATCAACCGATCACTTTCACCGTAGATCAAATTAAATCCGATGTCGTTTTCAGATAGAAAATTTTCTTTCCGTTTCCGGAGTTCATTATTAATATTTTTAATCATATCGGCCAAAACGCTTTCGCGGTGGGACATACTTTTCAAAAAGCGCTTTGTCTTGATATCCAAATAAAACTCCAGCCTGGAATCAAAGTCTATGGTTATGTCGTCAGCCGGTCTGTTGGGCACCGGAAGCGAATACGCGGTAAATGCAACGAAGAAAATTATTAAACTGGTAATAATTGCTTTATAAACTGAAAAGTACGATGTATGAGTTTTCTTGTCACTCATGATGTCATCATCCCCGAAGTTAATTACGTGATATGCGGTATTCTTAAAAAATTTATCAGCTACTATTCCGGTGGTCAAAAGCTAACCACCGAGTACCTTGAAACCACAGAGGTTTTTTTAATGAATTGTTAAATTTTGTCTTCAAACACCAAACAGTCATTGGTCTCTGTGATTTTTGCTTTTTGCCTGAATGGTAACAAAAACTTAAAAGATAAACAAATTAATTTATTTCAGAATTATAGGTATAATAAAATATCTATCACATTATTTGCTGTAAAAACGGAACAGCATTTTGAAGACCGATCACAAGCATATCAAAACTTACCCATGATTTAACAGAGATATAATGAAAAAAAATAATGCTACAGGATTGATCTTCCCCCTATAGCATAAATTTTACATAACGATTCACATAAATTTAATGAATTTTTTTCTGCAATTTTAATGCCATTTATTGTGATTGTAGTTATAGGAAAATATTTAAATTAACAATAAAATGGTTTCCGGTTGAAAATCTCGTGTATTGCGATGTTAACCATCTGATTATTTGCAGATTATTCGCCTGATTAAAAATTATTTCTTAAATAATAATACAGTTACAGTCCAAAATTTTTATTGTGGGGGAATATTTTAAAAAAATATAAAATTTGTAGTGTGATGATTCATTGTTTCAGATAGAAACAAATGAGGAAGATCAATATCATGACCGAGTTATCTTTTTAATTTACAGACAATTAATATCATTGTGTGGTGCTTATAAAATGAAAGAATGGAAATGATATCTGAAAAAACATTTTATTTTAAAATGAAACAAACCAACAGAAAAATCTTTTCGTAATTTTTCATCTCTTTCTATGGACATGGGAAGCCCACATGCCCAATTACGAAAGGATTATGAAGCGCTTTTGGAGCGCATAACTGCACTGTGCAACCGTTGAAACTCGATTAATAATTTTTACGGTTTATTTTTCGATTGATTGCTCTTTTAAAGGCAACGTGTCTGTTTTTAGACCACTTTTCATTTTTTTCTCATCTTCCATGGTACACTGTCCGTCAAACACAGCACCATCATCAATAACCAACCGTTCTGCTTTCATCTCACCATGAAAAATTGCCTTCGACTCTAAGACAACTTTTCCTTCAACGTGTAATTTTCCGACTATTTTTCCACCAATGATCGCATTTTTAGCCTTTACATTACCTTCGATTTCACCGTCTTTGCCAATGATCAAAGAATCATTTGTTTCAACATCCCCCTTTATTCTGCCATCAATTCGAATACTGTTATCAATTTTCAATGTACCTTCAACATAAGTTCCTTTTCCGACAATGGTGTTCAAATCGCCAGATTTAGAAGTTGCGCTGTCGTCTTTCTTTCCCAACATTATTCTCCCTTTTGATTTTTTTAATGCTCGCTAATT
The DNA here is from genome assembly GCA_964472785.1 of uncultured Cytophagia bacterium. Lineage (GTDB taxonomy): Bacteria > Zhuqueibacterota > Zhuqueibacteria > Thermofontimicrobiales > Thermofontimicrobiaceae > CAYYMH01. The sequence goes on from CAYYMH010000009.1 coordinate 84,494, forward strand.
TATTTATTTTGAAAATATAAAAGATATTTTTTAGGATCAACCGGTTTTCCGTCTTTCCAGACTTCAAAATGTAAATGAGGCGCTGTGCTTCTCCCCGAGCTACCCAGCAAGGCAATAGTTTCACCTTTTCTGACATAGGTTTTTTCTTTTTTGAGAAGAACCTGATTATGTCCATAAAAGGTCATAAAATTATTCAAATGATCCACAATGACCAGATTCCCCAAATCATCCGTCCAGTTTGAAAAAATGATCACACCATCCGCAGCAACACTCACCTCGGTGCCGCGATTCGTAGCGATATCAATTCCCAAATGGTCAGGCAGAAACCAATCATCGCTTCGAAAATCCGTAGTCAAAAAGCCCTCCACTGGTAATAACGTCGGAGTATTCCTCGCAAAAGAATGATAGCTACTTTTTGTTCGTGTCAGGAAAAAATCGAGCTGACTATCATTAGCCGATGCATCGCCCGCGTAAACGCCTTCATCCATAAGCATCGAGCTTGACACCAAATTCACGTTTCGTCTCAAATTATCTAACATATCTGATTTCTGTCCGTCACTTATTTCAAAGCTCTTATCCACACCCAGGGCATTTCGAAATCGGGTGTAAAACTGTACCATTTCCTGCACCTGATCATAGAGCGAGTAAACCTGACTGTTATCTTCTTTCAAGTTTATATTTTCAATCTCAAGTTGCTTTCGATATCGATTTGTCACTGCAAATTTGTAATAAAACAGAGCGCCAAAAAAAATATGCACAACCAAAATTATCGAAATTACTGCTAAAATTTTGGCTGTTTTTATTTTCATCTTGAAACTTATCGGATCACTATAATCATCCGGTATCAATAATATGGTTACATTTTGTTTTCTCTTTTTCATGGCTTAATATCAATTTTTGTTTAATAATTTTTATTCCATCAATTCTATTAAACGTTCTAATTCTTCATCAGAGTAATATTCCACCTCGATCACACCGCCTCTTTTACCGTACTTAATTTTCACTTGCGTTCCCAAAGACATTCTCAATTTTTCCTCAGCTTCTAAAATGTAATACGGCTTTTCCGGCGTTTTTTTAACCTGGGTGTCTTTTTCACCAGCTTTTTTTACGGCGCGTTCGACCTCCCTCACCGAGATGTTATTTTTGACGATCTTCTTCCAAATATTTTTTTGAAGTTCCTTATCTTCAATCGTAATCAACGCCCGTCCATGCCCCATATTTAATTCACCGTTTTCAAGACTCTCCTGAATATAAGATGGCAATTTCAGAAGCCGCAAAAAATTTGTCACCGTCGAACGTTCCTTACCAACGCGCCTGGACACTTCCTCTTGCGTTAGTTGACAATCTGTGATTAATTTCTCATAAGCCCTGGCAATATCAAGCGGATTCAGATCTTCCCGCTGAATATTCTCGATAAGCGAGAGTTCAAGCATTTCCTCGTCGCTCTGGACATCCAAAACAAAAGCGGGTACGCGTTCGATATTCAAAGCCGAGACCGCCCTCAACCGTCTTTCTCCGGCAATTAACTCATATTCATTGTCCACCTTGCGAACCGTCAGCGGTTGAATAATACCTTTCTCGGCAATCGAATTTTTAAGATCCTCAAGTTTAGACTCATTAAATTTGGCTCTGGGTTGAAATGGATTGGGACGTATTTTCTGGACTTCGATATCCTGAATTGCGTTTGAACGTTCTTCAGATTCATCTTCGGGAATATCCGGAATCAAGGCACGAAGCCCTTTTCCCAGTCTTTTATTTGCCATTTTTGATTATTTCCTCTGCTAAACTCATATAGTTTTCAGCACCTGTGGAAACAGCATCGTATAAAATAATTGGTTTACCAAAACTGGGGGCTTCGCTAATTCTGACATTTCGATTGATTATCGTATCAAACACTTTTTTGTCAAAAAACTTTCTCACATCTTCTGCAACCTGTCGTGACAGATTCAACCGTCCGTCGTACATTGTTAAAATTACACCTTCTATTTCAAGTCTTTTATTGAGATGCTTTTGTACCAACCGAATCGTATTCAACAATTGGCTCAATCCTTCCAATGCGTAATATTCACATTGTATCGGGATCAGCACTGAGTCTGAAGCGGTCATCGCATTTAATGTTAACAATCCAAGAGACGGCGGACAATCGATAAAAATGTAGTCATATTTATCCTTAATTTCAGGGAGAATTCCTGATAATATTTTTTCTCTCGACATCGTCGAAACCAGTTCGATCTCAGCGCCGACAAGGTCTTGATTCGATGGCACCAGATCCAAATATTTCAAGTCCGTTTTTAGAATCGTCTGCTTTATATTGGCGCCCTTAATGAGCACATTGTAAATACTTTTATTAATTTTTTTTGCGTCAAATCCGAGTCCGCTCGTGGTATTCGCCTGCGGATCTATATCAACAAGAAGTACAGAATATTCGCCAACAGCCAAACAAGCTGATAAATTGATTGCCGTCGTTGTTTTTCCGACCCCGCCTTTTTGGTTGGCAATCGTAATAATTTTGCCCATTGAATCCTCCAAATTTTCAGCCTAAATATTTTCAATATACCATATTATTGGCTTAAAATCAAGATAAAAATTATTAACCTCGGGTATTTAATCCTATTGGTCTTTTACAATGTGACGTGAAAGGAATTAGATGTGTTTTCAAACAATTCACGATTCAAAACGTTATTTTAATGCCTCAACCTTTTGTTCAAAATTTCTACCATAAGAAAATTCACCCATATCATATTCCCATTGATCCGTTACTATGAAATTGGCTAAATTTTTACCAAGCGCCGGCCCAAGCATAAAACCGTGCCCGCACATTGCGACAGAGACATAATAACCCGGAATATCCGTTTTATCAACAATGGGATTCCCATCCGGAGTCATCGTGTACGAACCTGCCCATTGTCTTAATACTGTTATATTTTCCAGCGCCGGCACCAACCGAATCATCCGTCGAGACATTTCTGTCAAAAATTCAAACGTTGTATCCACACTTTTTCCCGGCACACGCTTTTCAGGAGTATAACAACCAATGATCTGTCCGGTTAATCGCTGCTGAAAGTAACAGCCGTCCGGTCTGTAATCTACAATCATTGGCATTTGTACATATTTGACTCCCTCTGTAATCAACGCTTCATGACGCTCCGGTTCGATTGGCAGCTCCAGTCCGACCATCTTCCCGATATCATAACCGTCCGGTCCTGCTGCATTTAACACTTTAGGCGCTGAAAAAGTTCGCCCGCTGTGACAGGTAACCTCGAATTTATCTGTACCTTCATTATCTATCGCTACCACTTCTTCGCGTGTTAAAACTGTACTCCCCATTTCTTTCATCCCTAACATATATCCTTTAATCACGAAAAAAGGATCTGCTTGTCCATCTGTGGGACACCATGTTCCCCCCAACATCCCATCAACATTGATATAGGGAAATTTTTCTTTAATTTCTTGAGAAGAAAGAAATCGGACGTCCAATCCCATTGAGTGCTGAAGTTCCATCACATCTAAAAAAGACTGCTTTTTCTCTTCATTGTGAGCCAAAAATAAATACCCGGAAGGTTTCCACTCCACGGAAATGCCAAAATCCTTTTCCATCTGCTCGAACAGTCGAACGCTTTCCATGGCAACCCGAATGGTCGTCTCTGTCGAAAACTGGGCGCGAATTCCGCCGATGCACCTGCCGGTCGAACCTGATCCTAAATAGCTTTTCTCTAACAAAAGTACTCGCTGTCCACGCTGAGAAAGATAATAGCCGGTTGCCGTTCCAATAATGCCGCCGCCGATAATGATTACATCAAACTCATTTTTCATCTTCATCAACTCCTGCCAGGATTTTCATCGGAACTGTTTTCAATGGGGGTCTAAAGCTGGGTTTCCAGACTTCCGCAATGGGTTTGCCCGTCCGCTGTGAAATAATTTGCGCAATCAATCGCCCGCACGTCCTGCCCTGACAAGGGCCCATGCCAGCCCGAATTCCTTTTTTAATCTCTGTCACCGTGGTCATACCCATATCAATCGCATCGACGATATCCTGATACGTAATATCTTCACACCGGCAAATTATTGTATCTTTAGTCACCATAAAAAATCCTTCATCAGTTACTTCATCCGTTTGAAAAAGCGTACATCCAAAGATAAGCGTCTCGGCACTTTTAGATACACCACCGCCGTTCGATCAAATCCTTTTGGATTTCTTACTTTTCTTACTTTCCCCTCACCGATAGCTTCCCCCGCTCTGTTAAACAGCTTGACCTTGTCCCCAACTTCAGGCAACGGTTTGAATTCGTAGGGGAGACCGACCTCGGCAAAATCGTCATCAAGACTTTCATCCACCGAAAAGATGGCCAATCCCGGGCAATTGGCGATACAGATACCGCAGCCGTTGCATTTATCAAAATCGACCTCGGGAATGTTTGTGATCTCGCCTTCAATAGTAATCGCTCCCTGAGGACAGACTGTCGCGCACGGATTGCAGGGAATGTTTTGAACGCATTCGATCATCACCGTCCGTCCCTTTTTTCTCCTCTCTTTGGACGGGATATCCACATCCTCCAACGTCAATATGCCGCTCTTTTCATAATCACTCATCTTGAGAAGCCTCCTTGAGCTTCGTTTCTCCGACTCGTACTTTTTCACCAAATGGACCCGCGCGCAGAGAACTCAGACCTTCGAATATTTCTTTCTTTGTTTGCTTGATCTGTGCTGTCCCTCCGGTTAATGACTCCACAGCGGAAATTCCGGCCAACCGTCCTTCCAGCATAGCGGATGAGGCTTCCTCGATTCCGGCAACATCTCCGGCAACGAACACGCCTTTTTGGGAAGTCTCCATGTTTTCATCCCGCCAGACCACATTGCCTCCCAATTCCGAAATATAAAGCATCCGGCAACCTGCCTGATAAAACAGCTCAGACGCCGGATTGAGTCCCACCGCCAGGCATACGCCATCTAATTTCAAGTCTTGCTCTGTTCCCGGTACTTCCTCCCACTTTTCATCTAATTTGACAATGGTCGCGCCTTCAACTTTGTCCTGGCCATAGGCACGCTTAATCGTGTGCGATGTTAAAATCGGGACACCACAGCGAACCAGCTTGGACGCATGCACCTGATAGGCGCCGATTTTGGGAGCCGCTTCGACTACGGAGACCACGTCCACGCCTGCCTGTAGTAATTGATAACTGACGATCACGCCGATGTTGCCAGCGCCAACCATCAAAATCCGTTCAGCCGGAATGACGCCGTAAACATTCATCAGTGTTTGCACACCGCCGGCGCCGTAAACGCCTGGTAAATCATTCCCTTCAAACGAGAGCATATTTTCCGAGGCGCCGCAGGCGAAGATTACTTTCTTTGCCTTAATTTTAATCAGCCGATTATCCTTCACCGCGGCTAACTGGTGGGGATGAAAATAGCCGATAACAGCGCACCCCTCAAATATTTCCACATTCAATTCCCGACATTGTTCCATCAATTTTTCCGCAATATCAAAGCCCCGGATGCGCGCGTAGTGCTCTTTCGAGCCAAAAAACATGTGCGTTTGTTTGATCAGTTGTCCGCCGATCAAATGATTTTCATCCATCACCAGCGCCCTGGCGCCATGTTTGGCAGCCTCGATCGCTGCTGACAGTCCGGCAGGACCGCCGCCTACAATTGCCACGTCGGTTTCTGTTTCCGGAATGTCTGCACGTTCAAATTTACGTGTTTCCGCCGTATCCGGCAAATCGCCCCATCCGATCTGGCTTTTGACCACCATGCCGTCTTTCACCGGTTCGATGCACGTCTTGACGTTGGGCACGCTGTTCACTTCCATTTCGCAGGAAGAACATTTTCCGATGGCACAAAAAAAGCCTCTGGGGCGCTGACGATTTAAACTCCGGGATAAAACATGAATGCCTGCTGCATGTAGCGCTGAAGCAATCGTGTCGCCTTCAAAGGCTGTAATTTTTTTACTGTTAAATTGAAAGGTAATCTTCTTTCGATCCGTGGGGAAATCTATTATCGGATGTTGACTGATACGCATTTTCTTTGTTTCCAACCATGACCCTTTCTGTTACTGCTAAAAATATTATTTCCCGAATCTCCTTTTTCATGTTATTTTAATACAAAAATAAACGGTTATTGCATAATTTTATTTTGAGAATATAAGAAAATTTTCCGTGAGATACAAGAAAAAATATCCGGGCGCATTGCAGCAAAATCGATGGTTTTGCAGATTAAAAGCAAAAAGAGCAATCCCATACCATGGATAAGATTGCTCTTTTTGGACAAACGGATTACTGTGTCTCAGAGGTCACATGTTGTTCGGGTGCAAAAAATCCGATTCAATCAGGAGTCAAATATTTTTCATTATGAAAATGGTGCGGATTTCAATTTGCACTTATGTCAGATTTTTTTCCTTCGCCGGAATGCGGATTTTTTGTCCCACGTTCAAGCCGCCGTCGTCGTCAAGATCATTCATTTTTTTGATCACCTTCCGGTGGACACCGTACCTCAGGGACAATTCACTCAACGTTTCGCCCTGCGAAACCACGTGTACAATAACCTGCGTCTTTGCTGATGCTGTGTTCTGATGGTTTAGCTGATGTGAAAAATTATTCTCTGCTGCGTTCACTTTTGATGTCAAACCGTCGCGAATTTTAGAATTCACAATGTCTAAAAGCTTCTCAGATATCTTTTCAGTCGGAATAATTTTCAGCACCTTTTCCTTGACCACCGCATAGTTGATTTTTATTTCGCCTGAAATGATCCCTTCCTTGCGCAGAAAGGACATACCTGCTTGAATCGCCAACACAACCACCACAACCTTCACTAAAAATTTAAACATTGCTGAGACCTCCTCACTGAACATAACGTCAGAGAGATGATGGGGGGATATGACTCGTCAATATTTAAAACTGGTTGTGTTTAGCGCAATTTTTATGCCAGTGATTGTTTGGATAAATGTTGATAAGTGGGCGTTTTATTGGTGAGGAGTAAGTTTAATCATTGAAGTTATTTCCCAAAACCAATGCTTTCAAGCAACCAGCACGGATTTTTTTTAGTATTGTTGGGGACTTATTGCATGAATATTTTATTTGATTTGTAACGACAAGTGTAACCTGCAAAAGGGGCTGTTTGCACTGAACTTATGAAGTTAATCAAAACTTTAATAAACGCAACGATTTTTTGAAAATCATCGATCCGCCCTTCTGTCAGGTTGACGCACAGGTTAGCCCAACGGACTTGAAACAGCACACCAATTGTATAATTTACGCATAGACTAAAAAAACTTGATAGATAGCATCTTAGCTGCACTCACTCAGAGAGCCAGACAGCACTTTGCTTTTTTCCTTTAAAAATATAATGATAAAAAAAGCAAGGGACTGACTGGCGGACTCTCGGAAATTCACCAAACCAAAAACGTAAACTAACAAACCTTAACAAGCAAGGCTTTCGTGCTTCCTTCGCAAATAGCAGTAACTTCGAAAATCAAAAATAGTTTTATTTATATAATCAAATTCACAGTAAAGCAAAAAGCACGAATGCCTTGCGGAAATCAACGCATTTGGTTAGCTAAAAATTATAGAATCTTATTTAATAAAGTCCCAATACTTTTTGGTATTTCAATATCTTTTTGTACATAATTATTTATTAAAATATTCAACCATTCTTTAGAAGTATTTAAATCATCGAATAAAATAGATGAATGATGCTCATTAGTTGTAATTTTATAATTTATTACAAATAAGTCTATATTTTGAATATCGCCTTTTAATAAAATATTTAAATAAATTTCCTTTCTTTCTGAATTAGCCTTAAAATCAACTATTTTACCGTAATCATTCAAATAATAATTTGCAACTAACCTTAAAATTTTTGATATTATAAAATCTTTAGGAATGTTAATTTTATTTTTAAAATCATTCATAATTTATTGTTTCGAATTCTTAATTTTCCATTCTTTGTAATTATGTAAGTCTTGTTCAACCATTATTAAACATGCAGCAACAACCGCTGCATCATCCAAATAACCAACAACTGGAATAACATCAGGAATTATATCTACAGGATTGATAACATATAAAAGAGCAGCTACTATTGCAGCAATACTCCAAAACGGTATTTCTTTGTAATTACCATTCCAATAATCTTTGATTATTGAAATCATTAATTTAAGATCTGTGATAAACCTACCTAAAGGCCCTTCCTTTTCAAATGTCTCTTTCAGTTCATCAGCTTTGTCTAGTACATTCTTTAAATCTTTTTCTGTTACTTTTTTGGCTTCTTTTTTTACTGTTTCTTCTGCTTGTTTTTGTGATAAACCTTTTTCTTTTTTGTTCATTTTTTTCCTTTAATTATTGGTGTGTAATTTACTTGAATGCTTTAAGTGGTTATTCTTTGGTAAATAATTTATTTACAATAATTATTAAGGAAACTAAATATCATCAGTTTTCATCTTTATTATGTGATGCAACAAATACTGCTGCAATAGCGACTAAAATTGAGCCAGCAATAGAAGCAATTTTTATCCAGAAATTATTATTATTTGTGTTTATTTCTGCAATTATTTGTCCTAATTTTATTGCCTGTTCTCCTGCTTCAATTGAAAGCTTTCCTATTTCAATTCTTGTTTTATCAGATTTCGTTTTTTTAGCTAAATCTGAAATAGTATTCTGAATTATCGTTAAGCTGTTTTTTAATGAATCTAATGCAGCTTTTTGACTTTCACCTGCTTTATTCGCTGTTATAATCAAAACGTCTATTGCTCTAGATTGAAGTTTAATATATTCAGGATAATTTTTTATTAATGCAGCAATATGTTTATGTGTTAGTTCACCTTCACCTGCTTTTTTTAATATTTCAGCAGATTCTTTTTTCTTAATTTCATTGATATTTTTAATTTCAATAACTTCTGCTACTTCGTTTAATAATTTTTTTTCTTTTCTCAATTGTAACCCCTTACGTGAAAATGTTTTGGAATTATGATTTTAATAATTATCTTAAAAATTAAAAAAGTAAATTATTTTGTGGTCCCAGACCAGCTTTTATAGTAATTATTCAACTTTAAATTCGTCAGCATCCCAATAAATTTTTAAATTAAATAATTTATTGCCTTTGTTTTCAAATGCCTTTTGAGGACCTAATTTAATAATATCACTAATAAGATTCCCAATATTAATTTCTTTAAGCTCAATAAATTCATTTTTTTCTTTAGCTGTTAAATACAATTTAGTTGGAAATGTAGATTTTTCATTTATATGTTTTTTTATTTTTTCATTTATTTTTTCAAGTATATTCATTATAACTCCTTAAAATAGATAAAATAAAATATTAAATTTATACTGTGCTAACATAATGATGAATTAGTCTTATAAGCTACTATATACGACATATCAAGTCGTATAACATAAAATGTAACTTTTTGTGTAACTGACATTAAAAACTATAATTAGCTTCTATTTTAAAGAATAAATAAATTTTGTTATACGACTCGTATAACAAAATGATAAAGAATCAAACGGGCTGCGAATTCCTTTGCCGCCAAAATTAATTAAATGAGTGTATATCCGCCTCGTGATGATATTTTTGTATATCTGTAGGAAATGCATAGGAACTTTTTTCTTTTCACGACCGGGCATTTTATTTTTTAATCCGTGAATGTTTAGGTATGTTTCGATTGTCATAATAATATAATTTAACAAAAACAAAATGTCAAGCAAAAAATACGAATTCAACCATTTTTTTAATAAACGGAATTCTTCCTGAAATAATCCATCCCACTGAAATTGGATGCTTGCTCAAATACTTTAATCAAAGCGAATAGTCGGTCAAATGAGAGGAATAAAAAATCAGTTGAGGCATACGGAAGCCTGTTGTATGTTTATTTTTTTTGAGCCACCGCCAGCAACCAAAGTCAGGCGCCCAAAAATGAGTTGGTCAAGGAACTTTTTTCGAAATTAATCCAGTTTATTGAACAGGGGTATATTCCCTACTCTTTGGCAGGACGTTTAAGGACAACTATGTGTCCGGGAATATTTTTCCCGAATTAGTTAGATCGATTATGTAGCTTCATCTAATATTAAATTTTCAGTTGCAATATTAAAAATATCTTTCTGACTATACCGCTCTTTTGCGCCGATTATCTCTAAACCGATGATTTTGCCATCTTCATCTATGTCTAAATTGATTCCATCTTCTAACTCTTTTGTTCGAGCTACTGCTTTTTCTTGAATTCTTATATATAAAGCATCTACTTCCTGATCGTATTCTATCTTCATTTTTTTATCTCTCCTATTTGTTTCTGCCAATTACGATAATTTTTGAACTTCTTCTTCAGAAAATTTTCTCCTTTTCATTTGTCTATTATCATGTCTGCTAAAATAAATCTGATTCAAATAGTTACCTGCTTCTTTTAATTTTTTATAACACCAAAAATAAGCTGCTGGAACTTGCGGCGCACTGTACTTTAATATTTTAAAAAACGTTTTGCGAACACCCAAAAATCAAATTCGCACATCGCTGTTCCAGTCAGCTTAATTTTTATTGTTAGCTGCTCTTATAGTAGAATTCAAATGCATGTAATTTTTATTTGATAAAATTACTAATGAATTAATTCTGGCATTGAATTTATGTTGTCATATTCATTTTTATGTGTTTGAAATGTATCCCACATATCAATATTCAATTGTAAATTCATCCAAAAATCAGGACTCGTATTAAAACATTTTGATAGTCTAAACGCTGTGTCGGGAGTAATTTTACGTTTACCGAGTATAATTTCATTAATTCTTACTCGAGTCACTCCTATTTTATCAGCAAGCTTTTGTTGAGACAAATTTAATGGTTCAAGAAACTCATATCTCAATATTTCCCCTGGATGAGTGGGGCGTCTATTTTTGGGTAGCATTTTTAAAACCTCATATTTTAATGATATTGTACAAGTTCAAGATCGTATACTTCTCCATCTTCAAATTTAAAACATAATCTCCATTGCCCACTTACTGCAATTGCCCATTGCCCTTTTCTATCTCCAGATAGAGAGTGTAATCTATTAGAAGGTGGAGAGCTTAAATCACGTAATTCTTTTGCAGCATTAAGCATATCTAATTTCCTCAATATTCTATTTGTAAGATGCGTAGGAACTCGTTTATGTTTTCCAGTATTCCAGAATTCTTCAAGATAATTTTGTTTAAAGGATTTTATCATAATTTAATATAACATGTAATGATACTCGTTGCAAGTAGTTTTTATATGGAATTGGATTTTTTTTGAAATAACAATTTTCAACCTGTTCTTGACAGCTAACATAATGATGAATTAGTCTCATAAGCTACTATCTACGACATATCAAGCCGCATAACATAAAATGCAACATTTTGTGTAACTGCTTTTAAAAATGCTATAAATATGTCGTCGCTAACGCGACTTAAATAAGCTAATATAATAAAATTGGTTAGTGATCGGAAAACAGAAGTGCCGTTAGGCACGAGATATTTATAGAAACACGTCTTTACCAATTTGAAACCTCCGCCGTCTGGCCGACGAAAGATAATAGATTTAAAACTTTTTAAGCTGAAGACTATGGTATATATCCGCCGCGTGATGATATTTTTGTATATCTGTAGGAAATACATCGGAACTGTTTTCTTTTCACGACCCAGCATTTGATCTTTTGATCCGTGAATGTTCAGGTATGTTGCGATTGTCATAACAATATAATTTAACAAAAACAAAATGTCAAGCAAAAAATACGAATTCAACTATTTTTAAGTCGAACGCATTTCTTCCTGAAATAATCCACCCGAATGAATTCGGGCACTTGTTCAAATATCTCGATAGGGAATAAAAAAATCAGTAAAAGTCCGTGTCCATCCGTGGCGAATCAAAACGTGTCAAGAAGTTAAGCGCTAATTCGAGTTGAGCCGCTCGTTCAAAATCCGCTCGAACCGCCGCTGATAGATCATGTCATAAGTTTCCTCTTTGCCCGGGAATAATTTCAGCACCAGCCGTTTAGTGGAATTCATCAAGTGGATCGACTCAAAAACAGATAAATTGCCCTGCCGCAATTGCGCCGCGGTCAAATCGACGATAAATCTTAAGAAACGCATTTTGCGCTGTTCTTGTTTTAACTTTTCTTTATCGGTCATGATGTCAACTCCGCTTTTAATGTCTCCAAAAATTTTTTGATGTGTTCGATGTGGCTTCCCGCCCAGTATATTTTTTGACACTTCGGACACCGGTAAAACTGATCGGTTGTTTCAAATACATATTCTGGGACCTTTTCTTTTACCCGCTCTTTTGCTTCCGGTGCTAATTTTTCATTGCACAGCAGACACCGGGTAAAAATATGGTGACTGACATTTAGATCAAATTTCGAAATCACGTGTTTCAGTTGCACTTCAAATTCTGTTTCCTCAATGAGCTCACAATATTGTGGATTCATTCGCGCTGCCAGTTCAGTATCCCGGGTAAGAAGCACTCGTTTTTCCTGGTGCGCCCGAAAGAATAGTTCGTCATCTTCAAATTGGGCATTGTACACGACATCGTAGCCCAAGATTCGCAGCCACTTTGCCAGGCGGCCTAACATCACATCGGCAATAAATTTCATTGTTATTGAGATATTGTTTTAAATACGTGGGCTAAAGCCCAGGTTCGTTTGTATGCTTCGGATCTCCGCTCTGAAGGGCGGAGTTATTCAAGATTATTTTTCCAACAACTTAACTGCACAATTTTAAGTTACAACCAACCCTGTTGACAATACCAGTCATGCGTTTTTCGGATTCCTGTTTCGATTTCCACATCCGGAGAAAATTTTAACCGCTCCTTTGCCTTTTCTCCACTGACAACCCAATTTTGTTGTTTCATTTCCCGTGCCTTATCCGCATTGAGAACGACAGCTTTGCCGACCATCTTTCCGAAAAATTCATTTATCGCAGCAATCAGATCAATCACAACTGGCGGAATATAAACAAAGAATCCACGCTTTCCGATTGCATTGGCGATCGTGTTTTCGAGCTGCTCCCAGGAATAGCTCTGTTCATTGGTCAGAAAAAAAATCTCGTTCGCTGCCCGCGGATGTTCGGCTGCACGGATAATGCCATTTACAAGATCAGTGATGTAAATGATGCTGAGCTTTTTGTGCTTTTTCCCGACAATGGGCTTGACGCCCCATTTAATTATTTTGAACAATTGATAAATATCGTCATCCCTGGGACCGTAAACCGATGGCGGGCGGATAATGGTAAACGGAAAGTGCGGCTGATATTCCTTGACAACATGCTCGCCAGCTAATTTGGTTCTCCCGTAATTTGATATGGGACGGGGCACGTAATCTTCGTTAATGGGATCCCCGTCCTTCGAAGGTCCGACAACAGCCTGGCTTGAGATATAGACAAAGCGATTGAAATTTTGTGAAAACTGCTTGCACGCCTCCAACAAATTTTTCGTGCCTTCGTGATTCACTTTTTGATATTCGGAAAATGTTCGCGCTCTGACAATTCCGCCTAAATGAAAAACAAAATTTATGTCCTTGACCACCGGCATCAGGGATTGATAATCGGTCACATCGCCAAAAACAAATTCGACCGGTAAATCTTTGATCCATCTCAAATCGCTGGTTTTTCTGACCAGACACCGGACCTGATACTTTTTTTCGATCAATCTTTCTACAAGATGGCTGCCAATAAATCCGTTACTGCCGGTCACCAGCGCCTTCATTTTTCCTCCGTCCAATAATTATGTACAGTTTCATCCATTAAAATACAAAGATTTTTTGTGTTTAGCAAGCGTTGATTGATAATTTTTAAGCTTATTTAATTTAACACTTGACAATTTTGTAAATGATTTATATATTTGTCAATAATTAATTTTTTTTAACAAGATAAAAGGAGTGCAGCTTTGGACATATTTGAAAAATGCTACCAATACACGCGAGCAGACCAGGCAATTGCAGATGGATATTATCCATACTTCAAAGCCATTCAATCTGGAGCCGGCTCAACAGTCATCATCGATGGAAAAAAGTTCATCATGATCGGCTCGAACAACTATTTAGGTTTAACACAGGACCCACGAATTAAAGAAGCAGCAATTGAGGCACTCGAAACATTTGGGTCCGGATGCACCGGATCCCGGTTTCTGAACGGAACACTCAGCTTACACATAGAGCTGGAAGAGAAACTTGCCAACTTTGTAAAAAAGGAAGCGGTTCTGGTTTTCTCAACCGGCTTTCAAACAAATCAGGGTACCATTTCTTCTATCGTCGGGAAAAAGGATATCATTTTGGGGGATCGTGAAAATCACGCCAGTATCGTGGACGGATGTCGTTTAGCCTTCGGCAAAACCTATAAATACAAACACAACGACATGCAAGATCTGGAACGGCTTCTTAAAAATCACAATGATCATAATGGCGGAAAAATTATCATCTCGGACGGTGTTTTTAGTATGGGCGGTGACATCGTCAACTTACCGGAGATGGTCAAATTAAAGAAAAAGTACAAAACCAGACTGATGATCGACGATGCGCACTCCTGCGGCGTTTTGGGTAAATACGGACGCGGAACAGGCGAGCATTTCGATCTCGAAGATGACGTGGATTTAGTTATGGGGACATTTAGCAAATCGTTCGCTTCACTGGGCGGTTTCATTGCCGGCGAAGCAAAAGTGATTCAGTACATTAAACACAGCGCCCGGGCACTTATTTTTTCAGCGAGCATGCCGCCTTCCGCAGTTGCAACTGTCAACAAAGCGCTGGACATTTTAAAATCAGAACCTGAACGGCTCGAAAATCTTCGTAAAAACACCACCAAAATGAAAAAGGCGTTCAATGAAATGGGATTCAACACCGGCAACTCCGAAACGCCCATTATTCCGATCATTATTGGCGATGACATGAAGACCTTCGGTTTTTGGAAATTATTATTTCAAAACGGCATTTTTTCAAATCCTGTCATTAGTCCGGCTGTCGAACCCGGACAGGCGTTGCTGCGCACTAGTTATATGGCCACGCATACCGAAGATGAACTGGATCAAATTTTGGATATTTTTTACAAATTGGGAAAAGAATTTGGACTCATCTAAGGCATTTTAAAAATTGTGTTCAACTTTAAAAACACCTGATCTTATCTCTTTTAACAAAGAAAGTTTGTCAGGTGTTTTTTATTTAAAAAGGAGAAACACCAACAATGAATACCATACAGATTATTCCTGTGGAAACCAAAAAACAGCGCAACGAATTCATTAAATTTCCGTGGAAAATTTATCAATCTGATCCGCACTGGGTCCCGCCACTCATCTCCCAACAGAAAGAAAATCTCGACAAAAACAAACATCCGTTTTTCCGGCACTCCGAGGCTGACTTTTTTTTAGCCCGAAAAGGAAAAGAAACAGTTGGGACCGTCGCCACGATATTGAACAACAGGCACAATGAAGTCCACAATGAAAATGTCGGCTTTTTTGGCTATTTTGAAACTGTTAATGATTATCAAGTTGCCGAGAAACTGTTAGACAAAGTCATGGAATGGGGCACGTCAAAAAAATTAGATTACATGCGCGGACCGGAAAATTATTCCCAAAACGAAGTTTGTGGATTATTGGTTGACGGATTCGATACACCGCCGGTTATTTTGATGGCGCATAATCCGAAGTATTACCAGCAGTTTATCGAGAAATATGGGTTTACAAAAGCGATGGATTTGTGGGCCTGGCAGTTGGATGCAAAAAAGAATCAGATGCCGGAGCGCGTGATGCGGGTTGTTGAACGAAAAAAAGAGCGCTGCGATTTCACCTTTCGAACAATAAATAAAAAAGACATCAAAAACGAACTGAAACGCGTAAAACAAATTTATAATAATGCATGGGAGAAAAATTGGGGCTTTGTTCCGATGACGGATGAAGAGTTTGATCATACGGCTGATGAGCTCATTCAGATCGTTGATGAAGATATCGTTTTGTTTGCCGAACTTGACGGAGAACCGGTAGGTTTTTCGCTCGCCTGTCCTGACATCAATCATGCACTGCAAAAAATAAACGGCCGTCTTTTTCCGTTCGGGCTTTTTAAGCTGCTCTATCACGCCCGCAAAATAAACCGCATCCGGGTGATAATCATGGGTGTGTTGCCGGAATATCGCAACCGCGGGATTGACGCGATTTTTTATGTCGAAACCTATAAAAGAGCAATAAAAAAGGGATATCACTGGGGCGAATTTTCCTGGATATTGGAAAACAATGAGCCGATGAACAATGCGCTGAAAAACATCGGCGCTGAAATATATAAAACGTATCGGATTTATGAAAAAAAGGTTTTATAGTTACACTGCAGATGGCGATTCTTATTGAACAAAGTGTGCTCCACTTTTAATGTGGAGCACATTTTTTTCATTATTTAATAAGGACGTTTCGAATCTCTTTAATTTGACAACAACCCACCCAACCAACTGCCCTTTGATTTCCATCGAATATTTCAACATTGATCGCTGATAATTTTTTCACCACCACCAAAATATTTTCCCTCCCTTGAATTTTCGCTTTGAATTTAGCCGAAATATTGATATATTATTTTTATCAATGGCAAAAAATAACAGTCTATTATCTGACGATTGAATCTTGACCGAACTTCAGACAATCAAATTATTAGATAGGTGCTCACATGCTCAAAAAAAATCAAAACTCAATTTTGCTTTGGTGTTTGATTTCTCTCTCTGTTTTTAATTTTTGCAAAGACGAGGAAATCGAAAAAAAAATTGATCCGAATCTGCGTCTTGCACTCAAAAACTTGAAAGCCACTTCGCAACTTGATCAAAGGCTATCCATCGTATTCAAAGTAAACGAAACGCTGACGGAAGTTAATCACGATGTTTTAAAAAATAACAGTGTAAAAATAATTGCCAATATTGGGAAAATTTATACAGCTTCCGCATTTGCTCACAAAATAGTCGATTTAGCAAAAATGGAATTTGTCGAATATATTCAGGCATCACGAGAATTTCAGGCACATCCTCATGACTCCACGAAATCTCCGAATCAAATAAAGGAATTTAAAAAATGAGAAAAATAAGACGACTCACTGTTTATTTTATCCTTTTTATATTTACCCAAACCGGTTTTTCCGAAACAGGGAATAAATTCCAATATCACAAAATTGATCCGGCACTCGCGGCTGCTATCAAATCCCCGCAGTACAGCCCATTAATGTTAGCCAAGGCGCCGGGCATAAAATATCAAAGCACCGATAGAGTCATTGTCCTGATCAAAACCACCTTGACAAAAATGCAACTTGCAGAGTTGGGCGTTCGGGTTTATTCAAAAATTGGCCCTATTGCAAATGGGTCAACAGATATAATCAACATCCCACGGCTGTCCAACATAAATGAAATCGAATATATACAGGCATCCAGACTCGTCAAAATTCACAATGACGTTAGCATGCCAGAAATCGGCATTCCGGCTATAAGTACCAATTATGGCTCCACCGGCAGAGGCGTCATTATCGGTGTTATTGATACCGGGATCGACTGGCAGCACGCCGATTTCCGAAATACGGATGGCTCTACGCGTATTTTAGCATTACTTGATTTCAGCGATCCGGGAAATATTGATAACGACATGGAATTGGACGGTCCGGATCAGTACGGCGGTACACTTTACACGGAAAGTGAAATTAACAACGCGTTGAATGGTATGGGAAATGTCAGGGAAAATGATGTGGTTGGGCATGGTACCCACGTTGCCGGCACTGCCGCTGGTAATGGGTTAGCAACCGGATTTGGCGTTCCCGCAGAAACATTTGTCGGTGCCGCCCCGGAAGCAGATCTGGTTATTGTTAAGGCAACGCGTACTCAGGGGAGTTTGAATTTTGTGGACAGCGATTATATTAATGCAATTGCATTTATTGACAGCTTCGCTGCAGCACACGGCAAGCCATACGTAATAAACTTAAGTTTAGGCGGAAGCAATGGACCGCATGACGGACGAGACCTTGCCGAGCAGGCAATTGATGGACTTGTCGGTTCAGGCGTTCCTGGCAAAGCAATTGTTGTCTCAGCAGGAAATGATGGCGAGAAAAATATCCACTCCGGTGGAAATTTTAATATCGACACTACCGAATATGAGATTGGATTAAACATCCCTCAATACACACCAAACACCGACAATCAGGATGATTATTTAGTACTGGAAGGCTGGTATTCGTCAACCGACAACTATCAAATAAAGCTGATTACCCCGGGCAGGAATGTGATCGGTCCGGTTTTGAAAAACAGAGAAAAGGGCGTTAACACCGATGAAGGTGCAATTTACATGTCAAACGCTTATGGCGGACCAAGCAATTTGAACGGACAGAACCAGATTCAAATACAAATTTACGATTTTGTTAAAGAAAAATATCCCAAATCAGGAGACTGGGTGATCGTTATCGAAGGGGAGTCTGGTCGCTACGATCTTTGGTTAGCGGGATCATCAATGAATGCCCAACTGACTTCCAACGCAGACAACTCGATGATCGTTGGAACACCCGGAACTGCTTTTAATGCCATCACCGTTGGTTCTTACATCACGAAAGCGCAGTGGACTGATTTAGACGGAAACAAGCTTCACAACCCAACCATTCTCAACAAAATCGGATCAGCCTCAGGCTTTTCAAGTTCAGGTCCGACAAGGGATCTGCGGATAAAACCTGAAATTAGCGCACCGGGCGAATTGATAACCGCAAGTTATTCTGCGGATGCTTCTCCCGAATCTCAATATACCATGTTTAATTCAGGGAACAGTAGTTTGCCGAATGCTTATATAGCAGAAGACGGCAATCATGCTTTAAGTCAGGGCACCAGTTTCGCCGCACCCCATGTTGCCGGAACCATTGCACTGATGTTTGAACAAAATCCGAATCTGGATGCAATCCAAATCCGAAATGCTATTATTGAAACGGCTCGGGACACATTGTGGCGCGAGAACCTGCCAAATTATAAAAGCGGCTATGGGAAATTAGATGCTTTTCAGGCATTAAAATATCTGATCGATAATCAGCCTGAAAATAAATTTACGGTGTCCATCTTTCAGAACCCGGCGTTCACACAATATATTGATTTTTACTTGATTGCAAAATATCAATTACAAAGTCTACCAAACGCAACCGTAACTATCAACAATCAGACATCCAGTTCGATAACATTAGCGAAACTGGACGCACTCACTTACAAAGGTGAATATGTTTTCAGCAACGATGGAAACGCAACGCTGAATATCAGCGCGACAGTTGCCGGCGAAAGTGAGACTCAAATTACCAAATACTTTAGCGTTAAATTATTGAAAGCTCTGGCAGGCGGGTCGGTCAATTTTAATAAAATATCTTTGGTCGTTCCACGAAATACACTTAAAAACGATTCATACTTTACTATTATGCAGCAGGAAAAGGACCTCCCAGACCGATCTGTTTTGGTGAGTGCCCCTTACAAAATAATGCCGGTTGACTATCAGTTTGATCGGTTGGTGAAAATTGTGTTTCGATATGATGAAACACTTATTTCAAGCGTTGACGAAAACAAACTGGTCATTGCCCGACTTACCGGAAACAGGTGGAACACATTGCCAGCAGAGATTGATAAGAATAAAAACGAAGTGACCGCCTTCACAAATCAGTTGGGCGTTTTTGGATTGTTAATAAACAGGAAGACTGATGATGCCGCGCCGGTCGATCAATTTATCTTAAACCAAAACTATCCGAATCCTTTCAATGCCCGAACAACAATTTCGTATTATTTACCAAAAAGTACACAGGTCAAAATTGAAGTTTTCAACATGAACGGAAAGCAGGTGACAGCACTTTTTGATGGCATTCGGCAAGCGGGACCGCATCAAATTATATGGGATGGCACAGACACATCAAACCGAAGTCTTGCTTCAGGACTCTATTTTTGCAAAATTTCGACTACAGCAAATGCCATCACTAAAAAAATGCTTTATTTAAAATAATATTGAATGACTGTATGATAGATCAACCATTTGAATATAAATTACTTGACAATGTAAACTGGATAACACTATCGAGTAAATCCTGTGCGACCAGTCGCATCTGCCTTTGGCATGATTATCCTGTCAAAACAGATGACTTAAAAATTCATAGGCGCATTTTGATACAAACTACAAATAGGATTTGGGAGACCAAAATGAAATATTTTTATAAGCTTCTGTTGCTTGTTTCCATTAGCCTCGCATTCTTTGCTTGCGAAACCAGTAATGGCACTGACCCGGACTTAACTGCTGATGAACTCACCCAGCAGGGGTGGGATAAATTCGAAACAGGAGATTATTCAGAGGCACTGGATAATTTTGAAAAGGCGATTGAAAAGGATAACCAGTTCACCGATGCTCACAATGGTGCAGGTTGGGCCAGCGGACGCTTAACCTTGCTCTCGGATGGTGCCTCCTTTTTTAATAACTGCCTTTCTTTGGAGCCGAATTATACCGACGCCATTGCCGGTTTAGCATTCATTAAAAATGCTCAGAAAGAATATCAACAAGCCATCAATATGGCCAACAATCTTCTTTCTGTTGACGATCAATGGGTATTTGGACACGATACTGATATTAACTATCGCGACCTTCATCTTGTGTTAGCCGAATGTTATTTCGCAATTTTGGATTTCCAAAATGCGCTAAACCAGGTACAGAAGTTAGATCCGTCATTTGGCGCTGACCTTGATTTATCTACTTATGAGGGAAGAGCGGCGTTAGCTGCAAAAATTGAAAGGTTAAAGGGAAGCGTTTAATTCAAGTTTTTTAAACATTTGAGCGCTGGTTTCGTGCTTCACTGAACACAATTGCTGCCGCAACCGAAGCATTTAAAGAGTTAACATGTCCGAACAATGGTATCCGCACCAAAAAGTCACAGGTCTTTTTGACCAGCCGTCTGATACCTCGCCCTTCATTTCCGATGACAACTCCCAGCGGCATATTCAGTTTTGCTTCGTAAACAGACTGTTCCGCATTTTGATCTGTACCAACAAACCAAACTCCTTGATTTTGTAAGTCTTTCATTATCCTCACCAAATTTGTCACCCGGACAATTGGTACGTGCGCCATCGCACCAGCGGACGTTTTTGCTACTGTGCTGTTCGGTCCGGCTGAGCGGTCTTTCGGAATAATCAAGCCATGGAACCCAAAAGCTTCCGCCGAACGGATAATAGCTCCCAAATTGTGCGGATCCTGAATTTCATCCAAAATGGCAACCAACACGTGTTCATTGTGCCGCTCCGCTTTCCGAAAAATATCGTCAATTTCACTGTATTTATATTCCGGTAATTCTGCCACAAAACCCTGATGATTTTCGCTCCCCGCAATTTCGGATAACTTGAACCGATCCACTTCATGGATTGGTATTTTCAGCGATTTTGCTCGCTCAATCAGCTTGAGATCTGACTTTGATTTTCGTCCTTTTACCACAAAAAGTTTATTTATTTGCAGTCCGGCAGCAATTAATTCTTTGACAGGATTTTTACCGTAAGTGATGGATGGCATTCTCTCAACGTTGTTAAATGTTTTTGATTAAGTATTTCAATTGCTTGATTTCATTTCCTAAAAATCAATTCGTTGTAATTTCAGAATCCCGACCGGTTGATCATTGTTTTCAGCTTTTGCCAGACGCCCGATTTGGTTTCAGTTTCTAATGGAATCGGTTCATCAATTTCGATTGGTTCCCCTTGAATCGCACGCAACGGATTTTTCGAAAACAAGAGTTCTGCCTGGAGTTTACCATACTTATCTAATGCCAGGTCGTAGCTTTCGGAAAGAGTCACCATTCTTCGGTCTGGTTTGTGTCCGTCTGATGCAACGAAATGGACGTAATTATAATCAATCATTTGAAACGCCAGGCTTTTTGCCTTGTCACCATATCGACCGCGCAAGCTGCCTTCGTTGATTTGCATCAAACATCCCCGTTGAATGTATTCATAAATAAATTCGGGATGCATCTGGAAGCCCAGGTTTCGTTCCGGGTGGGCAATAATTGGCACCTTCCCGTCAACCGAAAACTCAAACAGCTTCTCAGGAACGAACTTCGGGATACTATTCATTGGAAACTCGATCAGAAAGTATTTTTGATTCGCATTTAGCGTAGCAATTTTGTGATCAAGTGTTGTATCCGGTTGTGCGAAAATTTCACTCCCGCAAAAGAGCCGAATCTTTAAACCTGCCGCTTTTGCTTTTTCGCTAAGTTGATTGAATTTATCGAGAATGTCCGCCTCTTCTTTAAAGTGATCCTCGCTAAGAATATGTGGTGTTGCGACTAACGCTTCGATACCATTGGCTTCAGCATCTTTCAGCATTTGCATGGCACTGTCCCAGTCATCAGCTCCGTCGTCGACAAAAGGGATAATATGTGTGTGAATGTCAATTAACTGTGGTTTCATTATACTCCGTCACATTTTCTTATTCATTTTGACAGGTTAAGTTAACAAATGATTCTGCTCAACTTTTGGAGAATTTATTAGGCGGGGGTTAAAAATAAAATTAAGAGCGATGAATAGCTCTGGCGAAATCAGCAATTCTCCTTTCTTTCTGCTCCTGTTCCAGCACATTTCCTGTTACAATAAATGATGCGCCCGCTTTAACCTTCTCATTTGCAATTTCAGGTGTACGGATGCCGCCTCCGACAATGAGCGGCAAACTGCAAATACCAGCCATAGCATGTATCATTTTGTTCGGGACTGCTTGCTCGGCGCCACTTCCTGCTTCCAGATACAGCACCTTCATTCCCAAAAGCTCTGCCGCTAATCCGTGCGCAACAGCAATGTCCGGCTTGTCTCTCGGAATTGGTTTGGTGTTGCTCATAAATTCTGCTGAAGTCATTTTTCCTGATTCAATAATCATGTAGCCAGTCGAGATTGCTTCAAGTCCGATCATTTTGACGATCGGCGCTCCTATAACGTGTTGACCGATCAACAGATCAGGGTTTCGTCCGCTGATAACTGACATGAAAAGTATTGCATCGGCGTGAGCAGAAATTTGCTGAACGCCGCCAGGAAAAATAATCACTGGTATTTCCACAGCCTCTTTAATCTTTCGAATCAGCTCATCAAAAATTGGCGTGGAAAGTAAACTGCCGCCGATGAAAATACCGTCCGCATCTTCTTTCTCTGTTTGCCGGGCCAATTTAACACTTTCCTCAAGCGACTGTTTATCCGGATCAATAAGTACGAAATAACCGGCGCCGCGTTCCAGCTTCACTTTAAGCAATCGATTCCAGGTATCCATATCCTCATCCGTTGTTTATTTGATTTTTCACAATTGTCTCGGTTTCAGCCAAAGCCTGGTCAAATTTATCCAAATTATTAGCTCCTGCCAATGCAATGTGCGGCCTTCCGCCGCCGCTTCCTCCGGCAACTTGAGCGACCTGCTTTACAATATCCCCTGCTTTTAGCTTTTTATCTTTAATTAAATTGTCCGTAACAACACATAAAAAATTGATTTTATTATCAAAAACAGCGCCCAAAACGCCAATCCCGGAAATTAACCTCTCTCGTAAAATATCGCCGATCATTTTCAGTTCATCAACCGATGCCGGAGAAACTCTCGTTACAACCAATTGGAAGCCGTCCAATTTTTTTGCGTTCTTAATCCAATCATCGACCGTTTCAGATGAGCTTTTCATCCGCTGTTTTTCTAATTCTTTTTCCAATTTTTTATTCTCTTGGATCAGCGCTTCAGCCTTTTTTTGTAACTCATCTTCAGGAGCTGTCAATAATTGGGAAAGCGAGCGAATAATCTTTCGATCATGAATCACACTGTTCAAAGCTTCTTCGCCGGTGATTGCTTCAATTCGGCGAATCCCTGCCGCGACGCTGGACTCACTGACAATTCTGAACAAGCCGATTTGTCCGGTGCTGGACGCATGAGTGCCACCACACAATTCCATACTGTAATCACCTATTTTTATCACACGCACTTCATCTTCATACTTCTCGCCAAATAAAGCGATGGCACCACTTTTCTTCGCATCATCAAAGCTGGTGAAAATCACATCAACCGGTATGTTTTCCATAATTTTATTATTTACAATCCGCTCGATCTTCTCTAATTGATCTTCGGATATCCGCTCAAAGTGGGTCAAATCAAACCGCAGACGAAATGGCGTAACCAGCGATCCTGACTGATGAACATGTTTGCCCAACACTTCCCGCAATGCAGACTGTAACAGATGCGTTGCTGTGTGATTTCTGGCGGTGCTCATTCGTTGGTCTCTTTTCACTTTCGCCTTCACTTTAGATTGGGCGATCTCTTCGGGAAGGTTTCCTTTGGTAATATGAATGATTTTATCTTCTTGCTTAATTGTATTTTTTACAGATAGCAAAAAATTATCTCCACCGATCTCTCCGGTATCGCCAATCTGCCCGCCAGATTCTGCATAAAAGGGTGTCTTGTCCAACACTAAATACACATAATCCGCCTCTTTTTTCAGCAAGCGAATTTCTGAATCTGTCTCAATTTGATCGTAACCGACAAACTCCGAATCCGAACCATCGGATAATTTTTCCCATTCGTTCCAATCCACTTCGATACCATAATCCCATTTTCCTGCTTTTCGAGCTCGCTCCCGTTGTTTTTCCATTTCAGACTTAAAACCCTCTTCATCAACCGTCATATTTTTTTCTTCAGCCATTAACTGGGTCAAATCCAGCGGAAATCCATAAGTATCGTAAAGCCGAAAAGCGTCTTTCCCCGGTATTTCCTTGACATTTTTGTTGTTCAATTGTTTGACCAAATTTTCAAAGAGCTCGATACCGCGATCCAGTGTGTTGCCGAAACTTTCTTCTTCCGATTTTATGACCATCGAAATATATTGATGTTTTTCTTTAATTTCAGGGAACGCTTCTCCCATGATATCCACGACCGTTGGAACCAGTTTATAAATCATCGGTTCCTGCATCCCAAGGGTTCTGGCAAAGCGAGCAGCTCTTCTCAGGATACGTCGCAGCACATAGCCTCTTCCCTCGTTGGACGGCAGCGCCCCATCCGCAATTGCAAATGTCAGCGCCCGAACATGGTCGGCGATCACCTGATGAGCAACGCCTCCCTGGTCAGATTTTGATTTACCGCTGATCTCTTTAATTTTATTTATAATCGGCGTAAAAAGATCGGTATCATAATTTGACCGAACTTTCTGCAGCGTCGCTACAATCCGCTCAAATCCCATACCCGTATCAATATGCTTCTCTGGCAAGTCCGTCAGCGAGCGATCTTCCTCTCTGTTAAATTGAATGAAAACCAAATTCCACAGTTCAATATAGCGGGCACAGCCGCCATTAACCTGGCATCGATGTCCTTTGACATCTTTTTTATCGCACGCGTTTTCTCCCAAATCAATATGAATTTCGGAGCAGGGACCGCAGGGACCGATTTCTCCCATTTCCCAGAAATTATCTTTCTCGTCAAACCGCAAAACATGACTCGGAGTAATATCTGTCACTTGTTTCCAGAGTTGTTCAGCCTCATCGTCATCTTTATAAACAGTGGCGTAGAGTTTATCTTTTGGCAATTTCCACACATGAGTCAGTAATTCCCATGCCCATTGAATCGCTTCTTTTTTATAATAATCACCAAAAGACCAATTACCAAGCATCTCAAAAAACGTGTGATGGTATGTGTCTTTTCCGACTTCCTCCAAATCATTGTGTTTTCCGCTGACGCGGATACATTTTTGAGAATTTGCCGCCCGGGTGTATTCCCGTTTCTCTTTGCCTAAAAATATACTTTTAAATTGATTCATTCCCGCATTGGTGAAAAGCAATGTCGGGTCATCATAAGGCACAACAGATGAACTGGGAACAAAACGGTGATCATGTTTTTTGAAAAATTCAATAAATGACTGTCTGATTTCTCTTGAATTCATATTTTAAACCTGCAATCCTCTACATTCACCATTAATAATCTGCCAACATTTATTCTCCGACTAAATTTCATCCCACCGATCAAATAAATCCGAAATAATCCCCCAGTCAAAACCACGCCTCAGTAAAAAATCTGCCACTCTCTTCCTGGCTTTAGTTTCCTCAACGTTCTTCAACTGTTTCTTCTTTTTTTGAGCCAATTCGAGTGCGATCTGCTGCTGATCTTTTTCCTGATACGTACTCTCAATTGTTTGATCAATTAAATCTTCATCCACGCCCTTTTGCTTAAGCTCTCTTACCAGCAAATACTCTCCCATGGGTCGGGTAATCATTTTGGTCTGAGCGTAGCTTCGTGCGAAGCGTTCATCATCAATAAGCCCTGCTCTTTTTAAATCATTAATAACAAAATCAATAATGCTCTCATCATAGCCAATTTGATGAAGCTTTGTTACCATTTCTTTTTCACTGCGATCCCGATAGGATAAAAATTTTATCGCGCGTTCTTTAGCTTTATTTTTTTCCTCTGAAATTAAGATGTCTTCTATTTGATCGGTAGTTAAAACATCTCCCTTTTTTAATTTGTATTTGAGTACAATATCCTGATGCAGTCCAAATCCAAATTCCTCATCCAAAAAAATTGAGCACCTGTTTTTTCTTTTTTTTTGAACGACAATTTTAGTTATTTTTTTGGTTTCCATTCAAACAGTAGTTTATTAGCTGGTTTTCTTTTCTTCCTCGTTATTGTCCTTCTCAGTTTCCTTTTTATCTTGAGACTCATCAGGATCGATACCAAGAACCTTGCGCACTTTTTTTTCAACTTCTGAAAAAATATCAGGGTTTTCCATCAGGAACCGTTTTACATTTTCTCTTCCCTGTCCCAACCTTTCCTCGCCGTACGAAAACCAAGTGCCACTCTTTTCGATAATATCATTTTCGACAGCGACATCCAGCACATCGCCTTCGCGGGAGATACCAGTTCCATACATAATGTCAAACTCTGCCTCCCGAAATGGGGGAGCAACTTTGTTTTTAACCACTCTGGCACGAGTCCGGTTTCCGATAACTTTTTCACGGTCTTTAATCGATGCAATTCGACGAATGTCGATGCGTACCGAAGAATAAAATTTTAAAGCCCTGCCACCGGTTGTGGTTTCCGGATTACCAAACATCACGCCTATCTTTTCCCGGATTTGATTAATAAAAATCACACAGGTTCGCGACTTGCTAATCGCGCCGGACAATTTTCTCATTGCCTGCGACATCAGGCGGGCCTGGAGTCCCATCTGGGAATCTCCCATTTCGCCTTCAATTTCTGCACGAGGTACCAGCGCTGCAACCGAGTCAATGACCACAATGCCCAAAGCTCCGCTGCGAACCAATGTTTCTGAAATTTCCAGCGCCTGTTCACCGGTGTCCGGTTGAGAAATGAGAAGGTTTTCGGTATCAACGCCCAAATTTTTTGCGTAATGAGCATCCAACGCATGTTCAGCATCAATAAATGCAGCCATACCTCCCAACTTTTGAGTTTCAGCGATGACGTGAAGCGCCAAAGTCGTTTTACCGGAAGATTCTGGGCCGTATATTTCAATGATTCTTCCTCTCGGAATACCGCCAACCCCTAACGCCGCATCTAACGAAATAGAACCGGTAGGAATAGTCTGCACTCGTTCATTCGCCTTATCGTCACCCAGCCTCATTACAGAACCTTTTCCAAACTGCTTATCTATTTGTGAAATTGCCAGATCCAGCGCTTTCAGACGTTCTTTATCATAGTTAGTCATTTTTTCTCTCCCAACCACTATTGGTATAATTTTTTTGGTGTTTGACCTGAATTATTCACATGAAATTATTATAAATCGAATGATAAATATAATTACAAGTAATTGAGCACGTGTAAAATTTAAGAAGGAATCATTGCTCTTTATTCCTTAATTTACGAAGAATGTGGGTTAACCTGTTAATTCAATTTTCTCTAAAACAGTGTAAATCGGTCCGGATCGTGTTAATTGACTTTTTATGAGTTGAATACAATCTGCGCTAAAATGTCCGATAGAAAATTGACTTCTCTCTTTCAATTCATTGATGATTGCATGAACTGTTCGGGAATCTTTCACCCTCCCCAAAGTCAAATGAGCCGAGAAACTTCTTTTTTCCCGTTCAAAACCGAGTGCTTCCATTCCTTCAGCTATTTTGTTAGCCAGTAATTGAAGCCTGTTTTCGCGATCCTTTGCCCCGACCCAAAAAACACGCGGTCTTTTAAAATTCGGAAAAGCCCCAACTCCCTCAATTGAAATTTCGAACGGGTCAACTTTATTTACTGCTGCCACTATTCGGTCTTTAATATCTGGAATCAATTCAGGTGGAGTATCACCTAAAAACTTTATGGTTAAGTGAATATTTTCCGGATCAACCCATTTAACGTGTCCGCCGAATTGTTTCAATTCGCTTTGGTAACGCGCAATATTGTTTCTTAAATCCCTTGGGATGGGTACCGCGATAAAAAGGCGAATTTTTGTCGCTTTTGATTCCATGGATGTTATTGGATTAAATCAATATAATCAAAGAAATTACTTATCAAATATACGATAAAGATTTTAATTAATCAAGGGATTTTTACTTTGATAAATATCGCAGCAGAGAATTTAATACTGCAGTTGCAAGTCTCTGGCGGCTTAATTCTATTTGATACGGGAAAGAGAAGTTTTGAGAATGTTCGGACTCACCATCCAAAATGGTCATAAAAGACGTTGATTCATTCGAAACGTTATGCATTACAGCAACAGAAAAAGTAGTGTTTGAAAGTTGTTTCATTTTCTGAGCGATGTTAACGGTCATTTTCTCAATGACCATTTTATTTGCGGACATCGTCTCAACAGAGATATTAAGTAAATTTTTAAATCCTTCGATAGAGTTTATCAGTAACCCGTTTACAACTGCGCTTCCCTTTTCATCATAATTTATTAATTGGGTTGAAACATCTCCGCTTGTACCATATTCTACGATAGACAGTGTTTTATTCTGTTCAACCAGTTTTTTAACAATCAATTCTTCAAAGGTTTGCCGGTCTGTTCCCCAGATTATCTTTCCAACTTTCTGGCGTATCTTTTCTTCGACCATATTCAAATTATTTTTGCACGTTTCAAGATCATTTCCCATCACTGTGAGTTGGATATCAATTAGACCAAAATTGGGGAGAAATGCGATTCGGGCGTGTTTTTCCAAATCATGAACATCTCCCAATGTCTCAAACAAGGTCGATTCCGGCATTCCAAAAGTTCGAAGCTTGCGGATCAATATTTTTTGTTTGCTGCGTTCTCTAATAAATGGCACGACGTTATAATCCACCATCCGTTGCATTTCAGCCGGCACACCCGGAAGTACAAAGAAATACTTCCCTTTTTTATGAAACAAAAGCCCGGGCGCTGTTCCGATTTCGTTTTTGAGTATTTGTGCATTGTTTGGCACAAGACACTGATTTTTATTTGATCTGCTTAACTCTCGCTTCAATTTCTGAAACCGCTGGATGAGGCACTCCAAAACCTCTTGATTCATTACTAAATTGGACTGAAAAAATTGCGCCAGTGCAAATTTCGTGATGTCGTCATGCGTTGGTCCGAGCCCGCCTGTCAAAATAATAAATTCAGATCGCTCTTCAGCAATTTCCAGAGCTTCAACAATATTTATTCTTGAATCACCAATCGCCGTAATGCAGTTAACCGGAACGCCGATCTCTGTTAATTTGCCGGCAATATACGATGCATTTGAATTAACGGTATGACCGTTAAGCAATTCATTTCCGATTGAAATAATTTCAGCATTCATGAATATAAACTCCGCTTTACCCAAGCACCCATCAAACTAAAATGTTTTTTCCAACAATCATCAGCAGGATCTGAACAATCACATTGGCGTAGATACCCGCTCCCACATCGTCTAACATGATCCCCCACCCACCGCGTAATTTTTCAAGTTTCCGAATCGGGTACGGTTTAACAATATCAAAGATTCTGAACAGAATGAAAGCGATCACCAGCAACTTAAAAGAGCGCGGAACAGCAATTAAAGCGACTAACATACCAACAACTTCATCGACGACAATAATCCCCGGATCATGAAGATTTTTTTCCTTCGTTTTTTCTTGAACGTGTTTCTCAGCAATAGCCGCCGACCACACACCAATAAAAAATAGTGCACATGTTAAAAGAACAAATAACATTGTATTCTGAACAGGTAAAAACCAGTACACAACGGCAATGAATAATGCACCCAAGGTTCCGGGTGCAAAAGGAGAATATCCAACCCCCAAACATGTCGAAATTAGCAATGCGATCCGTCTCATATAAAGTCGGTCCTGATCAGATTTGTTCAAAGTTACCAAATAATTTTATCGCGGTTATATTATCTCTCTGAATATTATTTGAAAATTGGCCGAGTAAAATATTTAATAAAAACGGCAAACCTGGTATGAAAATATTTTTTAGCCAGTTTTCTATTCTATTCTGAAGGGCTAAAAACTCTCAGAAAAGATTTGTAAAAAGAGGACAAATGGGTGCGATTATCAACTAAATATTTGATCCCGGTATATGCTGTCAGAATAGCAACGATTGCCATTATGATATCAACAAAAAAGATCTTATTAAGGAAATAAATTATTGCGTACTTATCATGCTGACTTAATGCGTGTTGTTCGACCAAAAAAAACACATACATGAAAAAGATAGCCCCCATTTGGATAAATGTTTTCACGCGGGCAATATAACTAGTTGCCACATCTTTTTTATTCTGAATGGCATAGGAACGAAGTGCTGTAATGAGAACATCCCGCCCGATAATCACAACGACAACCCATAAATTGATGTATCCCAAAACATGGAAAGCAATGAAAGCCGTTGAAATCAATATTTTATCTGCCAGCGGATCCAGAAATTTGCCAAGCTTGGTGACATATCCGTATTTCTTTGCAAAATACCCGTCGTAAAAATCCGTAAAACATGCGAACATAAAGACAGCAAAAGATACCAGCTTTAATGTGAAATTATCTAAAAAAAGAAGTATTACGAACACGGGTGTTAAAATTATTCTCAGTACCGTCAGCTGAGTGGGAAAATTCATGTATGCTCCTTAGTGCTAAAAACCAATCAATGGATATGATTAGAATGTATTTCCAACAAT
>CAYYMH010000010.1:0-60781 GCA_964472785.1 uncultured Cytophagia bacterium
ACGTATCTCCCTGATTGGACAAAATTTGCCATCCATCAACCGGAATCGGATTCACCTCCCGTGTATCCAGCGTAAAAATATTACTCAGCTTTGATGTCGTACCAGCAAATAATGCTCCTGCAATTAATAAATTTATCGTGCAAAAGACTATGAATAACTGCCATTTATTTGCTCTCATGTTAACCTCTTATAAAGATTAAATTTGTTATTTTCTATTTAACAACTCTGAAACCGATGTCATAACGTTTTGCTTCAGCTGGATCATCTGGATCATAACGTCGTTCTCTAAAAGCACATTTTAGATAATCTTCGGATACGTTCCAAGCTCCACCACGGACTACTTTTTCATTGCCTGTATCAGGTCCGAGCGGGTTTGCATAAGGAGAATTGCTTACATAGTCAAGGCTAAACCAGTCATTGCACCATTCCCAGATATTGCCGGCCATATTTAATAATTCGTATCCGTTTGTATCCAGGCTATCCACAGGTAACGGACCATTACCTGATCCATTAAAATCAACAATCATATTTTGCAAAATGCCGGAATAGCTAATATAGTTACATTGATTGTCTGGCGGCGTATCACCCCACGGGTATGCTCTTTGTTCCAGTCCACCTCTGGCAGCTTTTTCCCATTGAGCTTCTGTTGGCAAATGGTAACCATTTTTGGTGGAATCATATTCCCAAATATTAATGTAATAATTATAACAAGGATCAAGTCCTTCCAATTCGCTGAGCCAGTTACAATATTGCACAGCATCATTCCAGCTTACCCCTACAACTGGATAGTTTCCGTAGTTTAGGAAATAACCCTCAGGCGCAAAATTACTTCCTCCTTCTGGAGGATAATCGTGGCCAGTCATGTCACAGAACAATTTGTACTCTTCATTGGTTACTGCGTGAGGACACATTTTATAGCTATCCAAAAATACGCTGTGTGTATCGGCCAGCCCCACTTCTCCCATTACAAACTCTCCCTCAGGTATCTGAACAACTTTGTTAATTTTTGCATCACTAACAGTGAGTTTAACTTGAAAATTTTCTCCGAATTTTTCTGGATAATCCGTGCCAGCGTCCCAAAGAATAGTTTTGTTTGAATCAGGAAGAATGTTCAGTCCATAATCTCCCGTAAAAGTGACAG
Source organism: uncultured Cytophagia bacterium (assembly GCA_964472785.1). GTDB lineage: Bacteria > Zhuqueibacterota > Zhuqueibacteria > Thermofontimicrobiales > Thermofontimicrobiaceae > CAYYMH01. The sequence goes on from CAYYMH010000010.1 coordinate 1,142, forward strand.
CAGGCACATTGAATGTTTTTCCTCCATCATCAGATACTTTTAGGAAAACAACGAGTGTATCATTCTGCGGATCAAAAACATCATAAGTAATTCGAACGTCCATTGAGCCTGTCTCTTGAGCAACATGAACGGTGTCAATAAACGGTACACTGATAATCTGGGATTGCACGCTAGCTGCGAACAAAATAATTGACAGCAACACTACAATTTTTATTTTCATGTTGGTTACTCCACCAATTTAAACTTACTTTTTAAAATTTATATCTAACCAAAATTATCAAACAGGTTACGGAAATTCCGGCAATTCATTCGGCGGTGAAGGCGGTTCCGGTAAGATGATAACGGGTTCCTCCCATTCATCAATTTGGTCAAAAATGTCCGGATTATTGGTTATATCTGAAGACCCATTGCGCGATTGATTGCCTGGCAGATAACCCAAAGCCAAATTCTGTGATATTTGTTGGAGCCGCATCCGGGTAATATTTTGTTGTTGAAGACTAACACCGGATCTTACTCTCCGACCGCCTGCCGCTGCGAAACGTCGTTTCAAAATTTCTGGATGTTTCGCCGGGAAATTACCGCGTTCGACAATAATCAACGCATTTGAGATTTCAGCCATATTTAAAGCTAATTTGAACTTTGGGTCAAGTTTAATTGCTTCCTGAAAATTAGACAATGCCGCTTGTAAGCTGCCTTGGTCGTAGTTGTCCAATCCGTTACAATATGCTAAAAATGCAGCGATACTTTTTGTCGTGTTCTCTCGTATCTTTCTGGTGTCGTCATTTGATAGCTTAATATTCAAATTTTTCAAGGTACTGAAAACAATTTTTTTCTCAAGGTCTAATAATTCATTGATATCGCCTTCAAATTCACCGATCCCGGATCGATCTTTGTCCGGCACATCGATAAGATTCGAGTTAATGGTAATATTTCTGCCAGCCCTAACCATAAATGATCCATTGACAAGGTTTTTCGCCCTCAATAATTTTCCCATCCGGGGAGCAGTTTCCTCATTAGCCAATCCAGCCATTCCTAATTCAATTTCTTCGAGCAATTTCTGCAGATGGACGCGCTCAATGACCTTCAATTCATCCACCTGTGCGAAATCGGTAATCATCATCTCTGCAAGCCCCTTGCTTACAGAATTCCATCGCGGGTCTTCGAGCATATTGACAAAATATAAAACAGCCAGCGTATTTTCAATTGCCTGTCCTACACCAACACTCTGCTCCATTTTAACTGCTAATCGTGCGCGTTCCTCCATTTCCTTTTCAATCATCTTTGTAAATCTGGATTTAATGAGACTATGATAAGGATCAGAGTTAGGAACTGCTTGAAAATAGCGATAGATCTTCTTTGCCAACGAATATTTTTTCGCTTGTTCCAAACTCATACCGGCATAAAAAATCGCTGCGCTATTGTAATTGTCCAAACTGAGAATTCGCTTGCCAAGTGAAAAGGATTCCTTAAATTGACCCAGACTGTAATACGAGATCATTGCCCCGGTAAGCGCTCGAATATCTTTCGATAATTTGAACGACCCCTGAGTTTGCGCTAATTTTACGTATGTCTCAAGGGCTTTTTGAAAATTTTCCTGTTTGAGATATTTGTCCGCCACCATGTATCTGTTTGCGGAACATCCGATAAACATAACAATAACGGCTAAAATTGCAAGATGTTTTCTCACATTAGCTCCTTTCAAAAAATGATTTTTTTGGAATGAAATATACTGAGTAAGTATGACTCCATCATGTCTCATGACAAAACAACGTCTTCCCTACCCCCGCAAATTAGGAAGGACAAAATTCTTAATGATTGAACTATGTGGCTTATTTTTCTGGAAGTTAACTAATATCAAAGTTAACCGACTTTTCGTGATCACCGAATGTAATTTTATTTTTTCAAAATATAGCAATAACTATTCCAAATGTAGATTTCTCATCAAATTAGCACATTTATAAAAATGTCATGTATAAAATTTATAGCTGTTTAATTGTTAAGTGGGATTTATTTGATTAATAATTAATCAATTATAAAATTTATAGCTAAAAGTTTACAATTAATTAAAATTTTCCTTGCTTGGGAATATATTTTTTAATATTTTTTGGTGCAATTTAAAACAGTCACTGTTACAAAGTGAGATACTCAAATGATAATCGGTCTGACAGGCACCAATGCTTCCGGCAAAACAACTATTGTTAATCATCTTAAAAACGACGGGTTTAAAACGTTTTCCCTTTCCGATGTGATTCGTGATGAGCTGATCACCAGAAAAATGGAAATCAGTCGGGAAAATCTAATCCGTGTCGGAAATGAACTTCGAGAAAAACATGGACCGGCTGTTCTCGCTGAACGAATTAAAGAAGAGATAAATATTTCAGATGATTGCGTCATTGACAGTATCAGAAATGTGCAGGAAGTAAAGGCACTGCGCGAGCTCAATGGATTCTTTCTTATTTCCATTGATTCGCCAGCGGAGCAGAGATTTAAGCGGGCTAAAGGACGGGGCAGGATCGAAAATGTGAGCAATCTTGAAGCATTTGTCGCAATGGAAAACAGGGAAAAAAGTTCAGTTTTAACACAGCAAAACATTGCTGAATGCATGAGACAGGCAGATTACACGATCTTCAACGACGGTACGATAAAGAAATTACAACACAAATTAGCTGATATTCTTGACGAATTACAAAACCGGACTCGACCTTCGTGGGATAAATATTTTATGAAAATGGCGTTTCTGGTTGCGGAACGATCAACTTGTCTGCGCCACCACGTTGGAGCGATCATCGTGAAAGATAAACATGTTTTAACAACTGGCTATAACGGAGCCGCGCGTAACACCGATGACTGTCTCACATTGGGATGTTTAAGAAATCAATTGAAAATACGCTCCGGTGAACGCCATGAAATTTGCCGGGCAATCCACGCGGAACAAAACGCCATTATTCAGGCGGGAGTACACGGTGTGACAATTGAAGGTGCGACGCTATTTTGTACGCATCGTCCCTGCATTATCTGTGCGAAAATGATTGTAAACGCAGGAATTAAAGAGGTGGTCACGTGTGACAGCTATCCGGATGACTATAATCTGGTGCTTGAGCTTTTTGAACAGGCAGACGTCAAATTTAAAACTATTAAGCGACCGAATCTGGCAATCAGCATTTTACCTTGATTGCTTAATTTTATAAGTAAAAAAAGGGTGTACAGTTTTCTGTCAATTAGCTGCACACCCTTTAATTTTTGGTCAATATAATTTTACTTTTCTTTCATGTGCAGATAAGTAAAATCAGTCGGCGGCACAAAATTCTCCTTAATCGTTCTCGGAGAAACCCAGCGCATCAAATTAATCATGCTTCCTGCCTTATCATTCGTTCCAGAGGCACGAGCACCTCCAAAAGGCTGCTGTCCAACAACCGCACCTGTTGGTTTGTCATTAATGTAAAAATTACCGGCTGCATGAGTTAAAATATCCGAGGCTAAATTAATCGCTTCTCTATCTGTTCCGAAAATCGCACCGGTCAGCGCATAAGGCGATGTCTGATTACACAAATGTAACGTACTTTCATATTTTTCATCAGGATAAACGTAAATTGTAAGCACCGGTCCGAAGATTTCCTCTTCCATCAATTTAAAATTAGGATTCGTCGTTTGAATAATAGTCGGTTCAACAAAGAATCCTTTTGAATCATCATAATTGCCGCCAGTGATAAATTCAGCCTCGTCAGACTCTTTTGCATAATTAATATAATCTGTAATTGTCTCGAATGCTGGTCGATCAATAATGGCGCACATAAAATTGGAAAAATCATCCGGCGCACCCACGTGAATTTTTTTGACTGATTCAACTAATAGTTGCTTCAAATCAGACCAAATACTTTCCGGCACGTAAGCCCGTGAAGCAGCGGAGCATTTTTGCCCCTGATATTCGAAGGCGCCACGAATCATTGCTACGTTCGTTTCTTCGAGTTTAGCTGAATTGTGCACGAAAATAAAGTCTTTTCCGCCGGTTTCACCAACGATTCTGGGATAAGTGTGATATTTGTCAATATTATCGCCGATCGTCTTCCACATTCTTTGAAAGGTAGCAGTCGAACCGGTAAAATGAACACCTGCAAGATGCGGACTATTAAGAACCGGATCACCGACGGCAGCGCCAGGTCCGGGTACGAGATTAATCACCCCATCGGGCAACCCTGCTTCTTTAAGTAGTTTCATGATAAAATGCGCCGTGTAAACAGCGGATGAGGCAGGTTTCCACAAAACAACATTGCCCATCATCGCCGGTGACGTCGGCAAATTACCGGCAATGGAGGCAAAATTGAACGGTGTGACCGCAAAAACAAAGCCCTCCAGCGGACGCTGTTCCACATAATTCCAACAGTCTTTTGAGGATTCAGGTTGCTGTTCATAAATTTTCTGCATGTAATGCGGATTGAACCGGTAAAAATCAATTAATTCACAAGCGGAATCAATCTCTGCCTGAAAAATAGTTTTCGACTGACACAGCATGGTCGCGGCATTCAAAATAGCGCGGTACGGTCCGGCCAAAAGATCGGCAGCTTTTAAAAAGATCGATGCCCGGGCTTCCCAACTCATGGATGACCATTTGGGGTAAGCTTCCAATGCGGCTTCAATTGCCTGATTTACTTCTTTTTCACTGACTTTGTGGTAATGTCCTAAAACATGCGCGTGATCGTGTGGGCAGATACAATCTGCTAAATTACCAGTCTTTACTTCTTTTCCACCGATAATGATGGGAATTTCGATCTGCTGGTTTCTCAATTCGTTTAGCACATCTTTTACTGCTTTTTTCTCCGGACTGCCAGGTCCGTATGCTAAAACAGGTTCATTCTTTGGATAGGGAACTTTAAAGATTCCATTGGTCATAAAATATCTCCTTTGATTTTATGAAATAGTTAATTCAACTGATTTTTCAAACCTACGGCTAACCATATAAATTGCTCATGTCAAAGCATTAAATGATTTTAGCTAAAAATAATATTTTAAACTGTTAAAGTCAAGGAAATTGTCAACAAATCACCTGTCAAATATTTATCTCAATTCATTTTTCACATCGTCCAATGATTTTAACACGCCGCCTTTGGATTTAATTTCATCAATCGCTTTTTCGGAATCTTCTTCATCGACACCTTTTACTGAATCGATCAACACATTGACTTGAAAATTTTTTTCTAAAGCACCTAATGAAGTTTCTTTAACACAATAATCTGTTGCCAAACCGGCAATGTACAATTCCTTAATATTTTTCTCTTTAAGCAGCTCAATGAACGGTCTGCCATCCGAATCATGTGCGTCGAATACCGAATAGCCATGTTTATCCGGATCTGTGCCCTTGGACATAATGGTCGCATTATCCGGGACATCAAAATCCGGATGGAATTCAGCGCCTTTTGTATTCTTCACACAATGCGGCGGCCAGGGTCCTCCCTGCTCTTTAAAGTGCTTTGTTTCCTCCGGATGCCAATCTCTGGATACAAATATTGGCAAATCGTTTTTTTGAAACAAATCCGCGTACTCGTTTATATTGGGAATGATTTTATCACCGCCTTGAACGCCAAGCGCTCCGCCCGGACAAAAATCATTTTGAACATCGACGATGAGTAGGGCTTTGTGGTTTTGCATTTCAGATACCTCCCGATATGATTAAAAGTTCAACACATTGTATTTCAATTAGTTAAACAGTATCGTTTTTAAAAAGTTTCTTGCTGAGAAAAATTAGGATTGATCTGTTTTTGACGTTTTCATCTCCTTTATCAGCCGCTGTTTTTCATTCCATAATTTTTCTGAAAGCGACACATGATAAACATGCGGGTTAATCAGCCGTTTTACACCAGCGTCCAAACATTCAACGTCTCGTTCCCGTTTTTTTCTAATAGATTCAATTGAAGGAAAATCATAAACCACTTTCCCCTCCTGATAGATTGGTTTTAATAGAGACTCAATTTTTGATAGCTTTTCCGCTTTCATCGTCCGACTTTTTGAATGATCTGTGGTGTGTTGCAGAGTAATTTCAGATTGTTTTTCCGGTTGCTCATCAGAAAAACAAAGCAGATCTGCTGTTGCCTTGCCTTTTTTATCGTAGAGACGCCAGACTTTCTTGTCGCCGGGATTGATGATTTTATCCATATTTTCCGATATTTTAATGGCAGGTTTCCATTCATTCTCGTCCTCAACAGCAACCAATTTATAGACGCCTCCCAATGCCGGACATCCCATTGAAGTAATTAACCGGGTACCGATGCCATAGGTAAGTCGTTTAATTAATTGATCCGAATCGATTCCATAACTTGGTGCATCTTTAGTGATCTGGTCAATAATTTGCCAAATATTCATTTCATCCAATTCACTGGATAAAACAATACTCACGTCATCGAAACCCGCTTGATTCAACATTTTTGCTGCCTGAATACTGAGATAAGCCAGATCGCCGGAATCGAGACGAATACCAACTGGCTTGTGCCCCTTCTTTTCTAGTTTTTCAAAAACTTTAATGGCATTGGGTATGCCGCTTTGCAGCGTATTTATCGTATCCACTAACAAGATGCAGTCGTCAGGGTAAAGATCAGCGTATGCCTGAAACGCGTCCAGCTCAGTCAGTCCGAGCGAAAGAAAAAGTTGCACCATGCTATGCGCATGCGTTCCTTTTGGCGGATAAGCCAACATTTGGGAGATTCCGACATTGGATGTAAAATCTGCCCCGCCAATTAATGCAGCCCGCGCGCCGGCAAGTGCGCCTCTGTCCTGTCCCCTTCGGGCGCCGAATTCCAGCAAAAGCCCGCCCCGGCCGATATAATGAATCCGGGCAGCTTTTGTCGCAATCAGTATTTGATAATTCAATTGATTGAGCAATGCTGTTTCAATAATTTGCGCTATGATCATCGGACCTTCAATGACATTTATCGGCACGGATGGATGCACCACACGCCCTTCTTCGATAGACAGTAGTTTCAGGCTTTCAAAAGAGCCATTCTTTTTCAGCCATTGCAAAAAATCATCCTGAAAAATCCGGTCGCCGTTGCGATTTTTCTGTTGAGCCAAACATTCAATTTCCGTCTCACCAAAGTAGCAATTTTTCATCCAGTCGACGAACCATTCCAGACCAGCGTTAATACAATAACCTGCCTTATGGGCACCGTAATCCGGATATTCACGAAAGAAATGTTCAAAGCGGGCATTCGTTTCATGATAACCCAGCTTGAAATAAAGTTGCGCCATTGTTAGCTGGTATTGATCTGTAAATAAAATACCTTCAGCGATATCTCTTTTTGATTTTTCCAAAAGAACTCCCTTGTTTCGATTGATCGAGTTCTACGAAACATTCCATTTTTTACACATTTTGCAATTCAGATGAAAACTGAACTTAATTACTTTTGACCGCAATACAGGAAATTTCCACATTGACATATTTAGGAAGATTGGCGACTTCAACAGCAGCCCGTGCCGGTGGTTTTTCAGAAAAGTATTTCGCGTAAACACTGTTGATTTTTTTATAATTCTCAATGTCAGCCATATAAACTGTTGCCCTGACCACGTCCGAATAATCCATCCCGGCTTCTTTTAAAACTTCGCCGAGATTTTTTAACACCTGCTCGGTTTCCGCTTCGATTGAAGAGTTCACCAACTGATTTGTCACCGGATCGATAGCAATTTGTCCGGAACAATAAAGCGTATTTCCCACTTTCACTGCCTGACTGTAGGGTCCGATTGCTTTGGGCGCTGCCGGGCTGCTGATGATTTCCTTTTGAAATTGGTGTTCCTGATTAGATTGACATCCAAAAATTAAAAGAACACAGAGAATTATCATTGAATATTTGATCATCTTTTACCTCCCTGAAATTTTGATTTATAAATAAAATTAAGACTAATTATTATTCTTCAAAAAACGCTTCACCTGTTTTGCCAATTCCGAACCATCAAAAAAGTTGATCCCGTGATCTATGCTGTAGTTCAAAACCTTCTCCAATTCCCGGAATCTTTGAAACATTTCAAAGGTGAAATCCGGTCGATTTAACGGGTAAATAGTATTGTTTGTCAGGATTGGATCGATGTCTTCAGGCATGTTGAACAAATCAACGCACCGTTGCCAATCCAGTGTTCCGGGAATCGGTGAAAAGGACGTCAGCCTGACTTTGGTGCCGAGTTTTGCGACAAAAAGCATACTTTCCAGCACTTCCTGAAAAGTCTGATCCGGCAACCCCATGATGACGTAAACATCGATGTCCCTGGGTGAATAATCTGCTTTACACAAATAATTGACTGCGTTTCTCAAACTGTCATCCGAGACCTTCCCCCCCATTTCGTGTTGACGCTTTATATTGTGAGTTTCGTAACTTAAACGAATTGTTTTAAATCCCGATTGAAACATGAGTTCGGCTAATTTTTGATCGATTTGTTTGGGATGAATGCCATTGGGTGTGTGCAATGTCACCTGCAGTTTTTTAGCTAAAATGGATTGTAAAATCACTGAAATATGTCTGTCAGCATTGATCAGCAGCGCGTCATCGAAAAAGGCAAAATTTCGGACGTGCCGCGTGTGATAATAATGATCTATTTCTTCAATCACGTCTTGTGGATTCCTTTGACGAAATTTCCCCGAAATCAGATGCGATGCGCAAAAAGAGCATTTATACGGACAACCAAAAGATGTGAAAAGCGGCAGCGAGGCTAATTTTTTGTAATAATGATACGTCGGCTCAGGGAAATCCGAATCAGCGATTTCGCTATGCTGATTTCCAGTCAATGAATCGACCAACTCCAGAGCTTGTTTTTCGCCGGATCCTTTAATCACATAATCTGCCCCGGAATGGTTTTTCGAATGTTCATAAAAAAGTGTGGCGTAAATTCCCCCCAAAATTACGGGCACAGTTGGATATTTTTCTTTCACCAACTGGATCGCTAATTGCACTCCCGGATACCAGTACGTCATTCCCGAAGTAACCAAAATCGCATCGGGTTTTGGGAGATCATTCAACTCGGCTGTAACAGAGTCAACCGGCAAGCCATAGCGGCAGTATTTACGCGGGACATGTTTTAGTCCAGCCGGTTTTTCAACTTCGGTACGGATAAACTTACCGATGCCAAATTTGCGGTTTTTCTGGTTTTTAATTCGGGGATGAAATCTGTCCAGGCAATCAATCAGGTGCGTTTGATAGCCATGCTGCTCCAGGAAGTTGCCAATCGAAAGAAGTCCAACCGGCTTGATCCAAAAATCATACGCCGCAAAATCATAAATCCATGGATTAATGAGTAAAATAGTGTTCGATTGCATATTTTAAAATACTGAAAACAAAAGAATAAATCAAGGATATTTTTTGATCAGTGTCGGTCACTCTTATTTTATTAACGAAGTTGAGGAAGGGAAAACAGAGGCATCCCACGGTTATTAAAAAAGGGTCTCTGTTGAGACCCTTTGTCGGGGCGAGAGGATTTGAACCTCCGACCTCCTACTCCCGAAGCAGGCGCGCTAACCGGACTGCGCTACGCCCCGATTTTTTAATAACTTTTAAACAAAATAAATTAAATTAAGTTTCAGATTTTCCGATAAAAAATGAAATTAAGAAACAAATAGCTGTAATTCCGATGGCAATCAATATTTGAACTGTTTGCTTGGGAAATCCCGGATAAATAGTGTACAGCGACGCGATCACCAATCCTAAAATAAAATAGAATGTTTCCTTGCGATGTTTTTTAAACAACAGATTAATGATCTTTGCAAAAACGATAATCCCGAGGATAATTCCCACACCAACAACCAGTAACGGAACCACTTCCCTGTCTGCCACACAACTGGTGACGATATAATATTGCCCCATCAGCAGCATAATAAAGGAGCCGCTGATACCGGGAACGATCATCGACCCGCCGGCGAAAAAACCTGAAATCAGCAGCATGATACCGGCGCCGGTTGTCATTTGAAAAGCAACGGTAACACCCTCTTTTTTCTCAACCTGCGGAAAGGCAATCTCAAAAGTCAGAATGACCGCCACGCCTAACAGAAACGTCAGCGCGGTTTTATAATTGAATTTCATTTCATCGTGGGATTTGTAAATCGACGGAATGGAGCCCGCGATCAATCCCACAAATGCCAAATTGGTGAAAATATAATAATTTTCCAACAGGAACTTCATCAGCTTTGCAGACATAAAAACAACAATCAGCGCGCCCAGCGCGACCTTAATCAGGAACCTGGCATATTCTGATCGCCTTTCTTTGTTGGAAAATACATTACTGATCGCTTCGATCAAATATTCATAAATGCCCAGCACCACTGCAATTGTACCGCCGGAAACACCAGGAATAATATTCGCAACACCAATCGCACCGCCTTTCAGCATCAGTAGTAGGTCTTGTTTCAGGTTTTTCATTTTTCTTTTCTCCTCAAGCTGTCATTTCCAGGTTGCAATATTAGCTGTCTTTCCACCCTGCTTTTCCGATTAACGGCACAAAAACACACCCGCAAATACTCTTGCTAATATAGGAATCCCCTCGTTTTTTTATTAACTGTAAACTTTGCTGAAAATTGGGTCCGATCGGGATCACCATTCTGCCATAGTCTTTAAGCTGCGCTACCAGTGTTTCCGGAACCTTCGGAGCTGCAGCGGTAACAATAACGGCATCGAACGGCGCATTTTCTTCCCATCCGACCGTTCCATCGTCTGCCTTGATTTCGATATTTTTATAGCCTAAGTTTTTCAGCGTTTTCTTCGCCTTTTGAGCCAAATCCTCATAGCGTTCAATTGAATAGACTTTTTGGCATAACTCAGCCAAAATAGCTGTCTGGTAGCCAGAACCGGTTCCAACCTCCAGCACAACTTTGCTATTTTTGGGCTCGATCAGCTCGGTCATCAAGGCAACAATATAAGGCTGTGATATGGTTTGAGAACAATTTATTTGCAAAGGAGAATCATTGTATGCTTTGTCCGCATGATCGTCCAATACAAAACGATGCCTTGGCACTTTTAACATCGCATCCAGCACGCGCTGATTTTTAATCCCCCGCTTAATCAACTGATCCTGGATCATTTTTTTTCTGGCATCTGAATATTTATCCATTTTACTGTGTGGAATTTAATTTCAAAATAACAGGCCTTCCGCCAGTTGGCGGACTTCAAGACGCGAAGAAATAATATTTTATTAATTTTAATGAATCTAATCAAATTCCTTGAGCCTTCGTGTCTTCACGGCACATAAATTTATCAGGTTAAAAGAACGATCATTACGTCCTCAATATGAACCGAATGTAAAAAAAAAAGAAATATGATGCAAGGATTTTTTTATCACATAAAGAAACCTGGTTTATGTGATAAGATTTTGGAATTTACTATTGCATTTTAGACTACTTTTTCATATTATGTACAAACAACGGATTTTGAGTAATTTTATGAACATTTTTTTAAAAAGGATAAACCATGAGCACAACGTTCGACGATTGTACGATCACTTCGTTTCAGCCGAAAGCTGAAAAAGATGCGGACACAAAAGAGCAATTTATCAAAATGGTATTCAAAGGACAGGCGAAACTGAATAACACCATGCAGATTTCCGAACTGTACACTGGATTTCGCAAGCAGTTGGTCAATATTAAATTCACCACTTATGATAATTATGAAGGCGATTTGACATTCAGCAGCGTAGGCATCGATGATTTTACGGTGAAAAACAAAATGGAACGCGTCGGCGAAGGCAAAGACGCGGAACGCATTCCGGTGGAATATGTCTTTTTTACCATGTCTGTGAAAATGGACGTGGAAGGGAATTTTTTAAAAGACATGTATTCGATTTTTCACCGGACAGTGCGGATGGATATTGATTTTGTGGAGTGATTGAGAACAGACAACTTGGCTACTTCAGACAATCTTTCGATAAATCAATGTAAACGAGATAGGCTAAAGGCTGTGATAATTAATTTTAAATGAAAATCGGGGTTGATTATCACAGTTTTTCTAAAAATCATCAGTAATTTTCTTTCACCCACTCATCCGTATACATCTCCGCCTGCTGCAAAACTGTTTCCGTTGCAATAGCAGCCTTATCCGGCGGATAGCCATATTTCCGCAACAACCGTTTAACCAATACCCGCATCCGGGCTCGCACACTCTCTTTGATGTTCCAATCAATCGAGGCATTGTTTTTCACCCGGTCAACCAGCACAATGGCCAACTCCTTCAATTTTTCATCCCCCAACACTTCTCTGGCACTCTCATTTTCAGCCAACGCGTCATAGAATGCCAACTCTTCGTCCGAAAGCCCGGTATCTTCACCCCGTTTGTCAGCATCCCGCATCTCTTTGGCAACTTTAATCAGCCATTCGATCACTTCAGCAGCAGTCAATAAATTATTTTGATACCGCCGAATCGCGTTCTCCAGCATCTCCATCAGTTTTTTGCTCTGCACCATGTTCTTCCGAACACGGCAGCGAATCTCATCATTCAACAACTTCTTGAGCAGCTCAAACGCCAGATTCTTCCGTTTCATGCCTTTAATCTCTTCCAGAAACTCATCGGACAGAATGGAAATATCCGGCTTCTTGATACCTGCCGCGTCAAATATGTCAATAATCTTATCCGAACTAATCGCTTGGTCAACCACCTGCCGGATAGCAGTCTCAATCTCCCCGCTGGTTCTGCCATTTCCGCCACCTTCAAACTTCACCAGCCGCGCTTTAACTGCCTGAAAAAATGCCACCTTTTCTTTCACACCAATCGCTGTCGGATGCGGTATCGAAATCGCAAACGCTTTAGATAGTACATTCACTTCGTTAATGTACCGCCGTTTACCATCGTCCTGGCTCAAAATATGCTCCTCTGCCTGCAAAATAATGGACAGCTTTTCCGACGTATCCGCACTAAAATAGCGCCGATAATCAAAACTATGAAAAAACTGCTCCACAACTTCCATCTTCTCCAGCATCAATTCCACAGCCTGTTCCTGCATATTTGCCGGATCGCCTCTGCCGCCGCTGCTGGCGTAAATTGCCATTGCCTTTTTAAGATCACTGGCAATTCCGATATAATCCACGATCAGTCCGCCCGGCTTATCCAGATAAACCCTGTTCACCCGCGCAATCGCCTGCATCAGCGAATGCCCCTTCATTGGTTTATCAAAATACATAGTATGTAAACAAGGAACATCAAATCCGGTTAACCACATATCGCACACAATGACAAACTTTAGCGGATCGTGCGGGTCTTTAAACCGGCTTGCAATCATTCGCCGCTGGTCTTTTGTTATATGATGCCGTGCTAATTCAGGTCCCTCCGAAGATGACGCCGTAATCACGACTTTAATCGCGCCCTTTTTCAAATCGTCATCGTGCCACTGGGGACGAAACCTGACCAGCTCACGGTACATGGTAACCGCAATCCTTCGGCTCATGGTAACAAACATCCCTTTACCAAAAAACACTTCCTGACGCTGCTCGAAATGGGCGATGGCATCGTGGGCAACATTCTTCAGCCGTGATTCTGTGCCCACAATCGCTTCCAGTTTTGTCCATTTCGCTTTTGCCTGCTGCGTCAGGGTCAGGTCTTCCTTTTCCAGTTCTTCGTCCAATTCCTTGATTAGTTTCTTGCCCTCTTCGTCCAGTTCGATTTTCGCCAACCGGCTCTCGTAATAGATTTTCACTGTGGCATTGTCTTCCACCGCCTGAGCCACATCGTAAATATCAATGTAATTCCCAAACACCGCCGGTGTATTCCGGTCAGTCAGCTCAATTGGCGTACCGGAAAATCCGATAAAAGTGGCATTGGGTAGCGCATCCCGGACATACTTGGCAAATCCGTACACCGTCTGTTTTCCAACGACATTGCCATTTTCATCTTTCACATCAATTTCTCTGGCTTTGAAGCCGTACTGGCTGCGATGGGCTTCATCTGCGATTACGACGATATTTTTCCGGTCTGACAGCAACGGATAAATAGTTTCCCCATCATCTGGTGAAAATTTCTGAATCGTGGTAAATACAATCCCGCCGGACGCGACTTTGAGTTTTTCTCTCAAGTCCTCCCGGTTTTCCGCCTGTACCGGTTCCTGCCGGAGCAGTTGACGGCAATTGGCAAAAGTCTCAAAAAGCTGATCATCCAGATCGTTCCGGTCAGTGATCACCACAATTGTTGGATTATCCAGCGACAGCACCAGTTTCCCGGCATAGAATACCATAGACAGAGATTTCCCGCTGCCCTGGGTATGCCAGATAACACCGCCCTTGCGGTGCCCCTCCGTGAGTGCGGCTTTTTGTGTGGACACCACGGCTTTGTTGACCGCATGGTACTGATGATAAGCCGCGATCTTTTTCACCGTCTCGACAACGGTTTGTCCGGTTTTGGGATCTGCTTTTTTAGATTTTTCAAATACCATAAAATGACGAATCAAATCCAGCAGCACGTGTTTATTCAGCAGCCCCTCGATCAGAACTTCTAACTGGCTGACCAGCGGTGATGATTCCAGTTGCCCGTCCACTGTTTTCCAGGCACTGAACCGTGAATATCCGGCGGAAAGCGAACCGGCTCTGGCTTCCAGCCCGTCCGAAATGACCAGTAACGCGTTGTAGGTAAACAAAGCGGGAATCATCTCTTTGTAGGTTTCCAGTTGCTTGAACGCGCTGAAAATGGTGGCGTTTTCATCGGCAGGATTTTTCAGTTCAATCACCACCAGGGGCAGACCATTGACAAAAATAATCACGTCTGGTCGTTTGTTCACATTCTCCTCGATGACGGTGAACTGATTGACGATCAAAAACTCATTGTTTTCCGGTTCCTCAAAATCAATCAGCCAGACGGTATCGCCCCGGGTAATTCCACCTGACTGAAACTCAACCTCGACCCCATTCGTCAAATAGCGGTGAAATTTTTCATTATTGGTAATCAGATCAGGGGAAGCGATATGCAGTACTTCGCGGATCGCCTGTTCCCGGGCGCCAGACGGTAGTCTGGAATTCAACGAATGGATCGCCTGTTTGAACCGTTCAACCAGCACCACATCATTCCAGCTTGATCGTTCCGGGCTGTTACCATCCGGGGCAATGGTTGGTCCAAAAATATAATCGTAATCATAGGCTTTAAGTTTGTCAATTGCCAGTTCTTCTATTTCGGATTCGTACATTTTTTAATTTCCATTTTGAAATATATATAGCAATGCAAAAGTGTTTTTAGAATCCACTTTCAAGTCCTATCTTTTTAAGAGAGGATTTAGGGGAGTTCCAAAAAATATGCTGTTTTCCGAACTTTCCGAACTATCTTATTTTATTATCTATCATAATTACAATAAATTAGAAAATCGAACTTATTGTGGGGTTCGGAAAATCCAAGTCTTCAAATTATAAAAAAGCTTAACAAAAATAATAGATATTAATTTCATCCGGGATTATCTCTTTTTGGCTATTTTTTCCTGATATTTTTCAATATCCCGAATTCGAACATACCAGAGTTTTCCTGACCGCTGGGCTGGTAAATTACCCTTATTAATCAGATTTCTCAAATAATCCTGGGAGTAATGATAGTATTTCGCCACATCTCTCAGGGGTAACACTGCATCCTGATCGTACTTTAATACATCTTTGCTCTTTAAACGGTCAAGCGCATCCTGCAACCGTTCTTCAACAATTTTGTGGATTGAAAAAATATTGCTCTTTTCAAGATACCGATCCATATCTTTGCTGCTGACTTTTCTCCCATTTTCAATGGCTCGCAGCAGCAGCTCACACTGATCATCGGCGGTCTCCAATGCATCATAGTATTTGTTCCGGTGTTGTTTATTTGTTCCTTTGATGGCGATGTTCACATAACCGCAGCCAATCAGCATAAATGAAAGCAAAATTCTACCCACTCTGCCATTTCCATCGCGGAACGGATGAATCGTTTCAAACAGCACATGACTCACTGTGGCGAGTTTTATTTTATCATAAGCAGCGTCATCAAGTTTTTCATTGATCCATTTGACAAATAATTTCATAACCTGATTTAAAAAGGGGGCTTTGACAGGAGTAAAGCGGGATTCTGTAACTTCAACATCACCCTTCCGGAAATCGCCTGACGTGCCCTGGAAAGTGCCGATCTGTTTTTCATAGCGCATCAGGAGAGAATGAATTTGTCTGATGTCCGCCAACCGCAGTTTGAATTCATTGGCTTTGAAAAGATTGTTCGCGTATTCATAAACCGAACTTGCAGATTCAAAATATCCTAATATCGCTGCTGTCTTCTGATTATCGGTCCGTTTGTTGTGTTCCAGCACATCCAGCAAATCGTTGCGGCTGGCAAAAATGCCTTCGATGGCAATGGAGTTCCTGATTTCATCTTTAAACAGGGAGTACCATTCGTTGTTGGAGACAGTGATAAACGGGATGTTTTCTTTTCTCAACCGGTCAAATTCTGCTTTCAGCTTGTGCATGGTTTGATCCTTTTTCGAACTTTCCCAACTATTCAATTTAACTTAAGTTAATAAATAATTATTAATTATGCAATCATTAATTCTGCAGGGATTCGGAAAATGTGGGTTGCGGTTCGTTCGCTTTTTTACTAAAGTTTTTTTTACTTATTCTTTTTCGGGTATTTATGATAATTCATTCAAACAAAGCTAAAAGGTTTCCGCATTGGGAAATTGTCAGTTCTTCAATTTCGGATTCGTAAATTTTTTTTAAATTCCATCTTAAATTTATGGCGATATTATAATCTGCATAATATTTTCAAAAACGATTTAACAATATACCTTTTTTCTTCATCTTCTAAATCTTCCTCATCTATATCATAACTTTGGTCATGGTGGGGAACATGTGGAAGTAAATCATTTAGTTCTCTTTTCAATCCATTATCAATTCTTTCTAAATACCATGAAATTATTCCTCCCGATTTTCTTGTCTGTTGAGGAATACCAAAATAGTATTTTCGATCAACAATATGTTCAATTAATTTTCTTATATTGCTTAAATTAACACGATTAGATTTTTCATCAGCAAAATCTTTTAATTCTTCTAACATTTTAAAATAAGGCTCTTTTAAAAACTCTTCTTTCATGTTACAGCAAACAATTCTTGAACCCCCATCGGTTGCATCAAATATAATCCTAAAAAACTTTGTATCTTTTGATATAAGTTTATTTAAAAATTTTAAAAAATTTTCTTCATGTGTAAGTATGATCAATTGATTTGGTTTATTTCCATTTGAATCAGTCAAATCATCTCTTATTGTTTTTATAGTGTTTATTTTTCTTTCCTTATCGAAGCTAGACATAGGATCGTCGAGAAGAACAACGGTTTTTTTAATATTGTCTTGGATTTTAATTTCTGCTACAAAAAAAGCGAAAGCTAGAAGCCTTCTGTCGCTGTCACTTAAAGTATTTTTAAAATTTATCTGATTTTCCTTTCCATCAATTTCTACCCTATAATTTGGTAAAAATTTGAGTCTAAATAACCTATATCTATCTCGGCGATGTTGCGGCCCTTTAAAGTCATCCAGAATAAAATTTGCACCTAATTTCTCCAGAATAGAATTAATAATTTGCCCATAATTTATAAATACATTTTCAGCGTATTCTTTCCTCGCTTTAAATGCTTTTTCTTCAGCTGGTTTTAATTTTGTTTCGAAATCCTCTTCAAGTCTATTATATTCATTACAATTCACAACCCATTGTTTTTCATATCGACGTTTTGTTATTTCCAGTAACTTTTTCCTTTCTAATAAAGCTTCCATTCTCGATGGTTCAAAAGCTTTTTGATAAGTAAGGTGGATAGGATTGATAATATCATTTTTAATTTCATTTATGCTATCTTTTAATAACTCTAAATACCTGAAATTAATTTCATAATTCAGATTTTTTTGTTTCTTTTCAATTTCAATAATTAGTGATTTTCTATTATTTGTTATTGATTCAATTAATCCTTTAAAATCGACATTAACATTCAAATTTTGCAGTTGAACCTGTCGTGACAATAATAAATTTTCAACCTCCCAATTTCTCAAAAAATCTATATTGTGGTTGATGTCATTTACAAATTTGTTATATGATTCGCTAAACAAAATTTTATAATTTTTCATTAACTCTTCTGCATCAGGTAAAAGCTTTTGTCCACAAAAAACACAATTTCTAAAACCGCCATCTATTTTATCTTTTAGGAATTTCATACCTTCGTCTAAAAAAGCTAATGATCCCTCTTGCATTTTAAAATTATTTAGTATATGATCTTCAATTTTGTCCTGCTCAATACTTAAGCTTCCTGTTAAGACTGATACATTCAAAATATTTATTTTGTCCAAATATTTAAGTATTTCTGTTACTATCACATCAATGCTTTTTTGATTATTTGCAGCCTTAATCTTATTATTCAAATCAGTAATTTCTTTTTCAATATTAGGATTCTCATTGATCTGCCTAAATTGTTCAAAAGTGCACAATCTGGAATCAAAATTTTTATTATATAATTGAGTCAATCCTGTTTTTTCTCGTGTATTCTCCTCTTTTTTCTCTTTTGCTTTATTATATTCATTTTCAAATCGTTTGCCTTCTTGTCCAAGAATTATCGATGCAATTTTTTGCTGTTTTTTTTCGTCAATATAATCATCAGTATAAATATTTTCCGAAATATATTTGTTATCAAATATTTGAATATCTAATTTTTTATCCCATCTACCATTTCGAAACTTAACTTCTTCATTTTCGGTTTTAATGATAACGTTTTGTTCCCCAGAACTACCGAATGATCTCCTACCTATGACAAGGTCTGACTTTTCAAGTGCGAGCGATCTACAAATAGCTGCTAATGTACTTTTTCCATGAGTATTTTTACCATAAATAAATGTATTTTTCGATAGGGAAAGTTTATCATTTCTTCCGCAAAAGTTTTGAAAGCGACCGACATTCTTTATGAGTAATATTTTTTTTATCATGTTTTTACCCTTATTTGACCACTCATAAGTTTTGGCAATAATAAGTCTCGTACTTTTTTTAAGGTAGAGATTTCATTCAAATTTAATTCTTGCTTATCAATTATAGGCAGCAACGATTCCATAAATATAGTCTGCAATGATTTATTTGGAAGTGGGAAAGAAAAGCTACTAATAGATTCAAATGTTATTTGAGGAAAAGTTCCTGAACGCGATTCTGCAATAAGTTGAAATTCTTCAATCATCCGCTCTTGTTTTAATATTAAATACAGTAACCGGGATAATATTGTTTGATTCGAACGAATTACCATAAATTTTGTAGAAACTACATAATTATTTGTATCTATATTTACATAAGCAAATCGCCGATTGATCGGTCTTATTTCGCTATAGAGGATATCTCCCTTTTCTATAGATTTTTTTGCTTGGCCAGGCAATAGATCAACTTTCATCAAATCACTATGTAAAAATTGTCCATTCGATACATCTCCTGTATTAATAAAAATTATTGATTCTTTGCCTTCGAATTTAAAAGTTCTTGAATGGTTATGGCACACATCCCCAATTCTCCCTACCTCCCACCCCTTCGGTATCTCCCCCAACTCCGACGCCACCATCTCACCGCCCGAACTTTTATAAGGCTGCCCATTCAAATCCGGCTTACCCTGCGCAAAATCATAGGGAAATTCAAACTCCACAAACCAGCGCTTGAACAGCGTTTGAGCGATTTGTTCCATCGTTTCGTTTTGGCGGCGGATCAGGTCGATTTTGTCATCAAAATTTGAAATAAAATCTACTATTCTCTTTTGTGTATCTAAATCAAAATAATTGAATTCATAGTTTAATAAATCATTAATTTGCATATTAGGTTGTGTTGAAGTGCCCCCAGCTATTCCTATAATGTAGGATTTATAATTTCTGGTTCGGAGATTGTAGTAAATATATTTGGGAATAACTTTATCTTCATCTACTCTCAATCGTATCAATCCATTATTGAAAACTGCATTTAAATTATTTTCAATGTATTTATTTACCCCTATTGTATTTCCTGTTCTTGCAATTAAAATATCACCTGATTTTAAAGAGAATTTTTCATAGTTATTTTCTGAAATTTGACAATATCCCCAAAGTCTAAATTCCTTATCGTTCGAAATATCTTGAATTCTGATACATTTGATACCGGTATCGTGTTTGACAATGGGCGCTCTTTTAATGGCATCTGCGCCTGTATTGGCTTTTTTAGTGATCTCTTTAATTGTCATATTTTTTATCTATATTAAAATCCAATTTTGAATAGTTGCCTTTTAATTTCTTTTTCCAATCGCTCCCCTTCTTCCATCTGTAATTTCAATTCAGCCGTCAATTTCGCCATCTTCACTTCAAACGGCACCCCATCATCTTCTTCATCCGGAATGCCCACATAACGCCCCGGCGTCAGCACATAGTTGTGCTTTTTAATGTCTGCCAGCGTAGCAGATTTGCAAAATCCCTTCACATCTTCAAAATCACCATCCGGTTTTTTCCACTGGCGGTACGTGTCCGCGATCTTTTGAATATCGTCATCCGTCAAAATCCGGTTGCGCCGGTTGATCATCGTTCCCATCTCCGACGCATCGATGAACAGCACTTCACCCTGGCGGCTTCGCTCTTTATTCCCGTTCTTGTAACGGCTCACAAACCAGAGACACGCCGGAATGCCGGTATTGTAAAACAGTTGCGTGGGCAGCATCACAATACAATCCACCAGATCAGCTTCAACAATCCCCTTGCGAATCTCACCCTCGCCACCGGTATTGGACGACAGCGAGCCATTGGACAGCACAAACCCCGCACACCCGGTCGGCGCCAGATGATAAATAAAATGCTGCACCCAGGCAAAGTTGGCATTACCGGTTGGTGGCGTGCCATATTTCCAGCGCGCATCTTCCCGCATCAAATCCCCGGACCAATCGCTATCATTAAACGGTGGATTTGCCAGAATAAAGTCCGCCTTCAAATCAGGATGCGCGTCCCGCAAGAACGATCCTTCGTTATTCCACTTAATATTAGACGCGTCAATTCCACGGATAGCAAGATTCATTTTACACAACCGCCATGTTGTCTGGTTACTCTCCTGTCCGAAGATTGAAATCCGGTCTCTCAAAAACAGCCTCAAATCCTGGGAGTTATTTTTCACCCGGTCAGCGTGCGCTTCCACAAACTTCTCGCTCTGCACAAACATCCCACCCGAACCGCAGCAGGGATCAAACACCCGCCCTTCGTAAGGTTCGAGCATCTCCACCAGCAATTTCACAATGGACTGCGGCGTGTAAAATTGCCCGCCTTTGCGCCCCTCTGCCAGCGCAAACTGCCCCAGGAAATACTCATAAACACGCCCCAGCACATCCTGACTTTGGGCTTTGGCATCCCCGATCACAATCGTACCGATCAGATCGATCAGGCTACCCAGCGACTGCTTATCCAAATTGGGACGGGCATAAACTTTTGGCAGCACACCCTTCAGCGTGGGATTTTCCTTCTCAATTGCCACCATCGCGTCATCCACATATTTCCCAATTTCCGGTTGCTTCGCCATCTTTTGCAGATAAGACCAGCGCGCAATTTCAGGCACATAAAAAATATTTTCCGCCCGGTACTCGTCTTTATCATTCAGCGTTTCATAGCGTGCTTGGGGTTCCCGAATAAACCATTGACTGTCCGGGTTCTCAAAATCCAGTTTCAATTGTTCATACTTCTCCTCAAACGCATCCGAAATGTATTTAAGAAATATCAAACCGAGCACGACATGTTTGTATTCACCGGCATCCATGTTCTTGCGCAGCTTGTCAGCAGCAGCCCAGAGCTTTTTTTCTAACGGTTGGTCGTTGTTCTTTTTTGGCATGTTTAGATGTTCTATCTTAATTTATTGTATCAGTTAATTTTTTTTGAGATTTTTGAAGTTATTTTTTTTCAAGCAATTAATTGCTTCAGGGGAATTTTATTATAGAATGTAAAACATTTCCTTTTGAGAATCAACCGAAAAATCAGTTTTTTTCGTATGAATACGCTGTCGGTAAAATATGAAAAAATAATTATGATGGAGCAAAAATACAAAACGAAGATTTTTAATGAAGGGTTGGTTCTTCATCAGTTTTAACAATTATTTTTCCAGCGCCCATTCAGTATCCTCCATTGTTGCTGATATGAGTGTCATCAACCAACTCAATCGCGTATGCCATTGCTGCTTTAATATCGTCAGCAGTCAATTCGGGATAATTACGAAGAATATCATCGATAGAGTCGCCACCTGCCATTGCACCCAAAATATTTCGCACCATAATACGGGTAACACGAATCACGGGCTTTCCGTGACAAATATTGGGATTAACTTCGATTCGTTCGTTCATTGTAACCTCATATATTAAAATTATCATTTATAATTTACAAAAAACAGGCTGGAAAATCAAGCATTCTTTTTCAGACAGTCAATGTGAGATTTTGTGAAAAGTAGGCAGAGGGGCATATCGATACAATGGTTGGTGGAACACAGAAATCCTTACTACATTATTCATTTATCAGCCGGAGAAATCATGCTGAAATAATGTAATAAGGTCATTTCTTCAGTGAATAATTTTGGCTACTAAGGTTTGCATTGACAAAATAAAGTTAAAAAATATAAAAATATCCCTACGCTATATTTGGTGTATGGCAATTCTCAATCCATCAACTTAACGCCCCTTCTTCATTTCCGGCAATGATCGCAGCAATCCTCTCTTTGATTGCCTCCGCTGAAGTGACGCCTGAATTTATGACATAGCACGGTGCGATGCGGAATAATTTTTCGAAATAGCGTTTCTGCCGGTCGATGCGATCCAGCGATTTGATCAGCAGATGGGGATTGAAGAACGGCACGCTTTGAATGCTGCCGATATTTGTTTTTGAGCGTCCCTGTTCGAGGAATTTAACCGCTTCTTCGGAGGAAAATTTCTCAATCTCCGGTGCAATGGGATCGTTTCGGAACAGGACCACCCAATTCACCTTTGTACGTTTGACATGTTTGTCTGAACCGCCCATCCAGTAGGGATCCAACATGGCAATGGATTTTTTCGTAGCGGAAAAGCAATAGGGCGCTCCCTGATCGAGACGACAGTTATCTTCACTTTTACATTTTTCATTGGTGCAGTCATCTTTGGAAGTGACCACATTTTCACACTTGCTTTTATCGAACAACGGAACCATCTGCGGGTATTTCTCGACGAAGTTGGTTTTTATCATAAATTTGCGTTCCATGGTGTCAGCCAATGCTTCGTTGCCAAAATAACGCATGAAAATGGTGTCGTTGGAATGAAGCTTGGCATCTGGTCGTTTCAGCAGTTCCGCAAATTGAGTCATTTTTCCGGTGCCGGGTGATCCCATAAATAGCATTCCCCTGCCGTTAATATCCAGCGATTGACCGCGCACCATGTGCAGATCGTGCAATCCGCCGGCGATATCAGCCACCATTCCCAAAACCAGACTGCGAAGCTGCGGATAATAAGCAGATTTAAAATAAAACGCCGAGCGAGTGTCCGGATTATAAAACGCCCGCGGTTCTCTGCCGGTAATCCAATTAACAGCGTAAACGATAGCATGCGGTTCCAATTCGGTTTCCAGTTGTGCCGGATAGAAATTTTCCATCCAGAAATCGTACAGATGCGGACTGTTTGTTCGTAACTGCACAATGATACCGGCGATGTTGACGTTCCATTCATAATATCCTTCAAATGTCATGAAGGCTTCGGATTCCGCGACAAGCGCCTCGCGCATTTCCGTGCTGATGCTCGGTTCTACCGGCACATCTTCTTTGCGTTTAGTCACGGTATTGTTGAGCGGCTTTTTGGTCGATTTTTTGACCGGCGTCAACTGTGCCATTGCATCCGAAACCCGTTCCATGGCTTTTTCCAGATTTTCCATTGAATTGGCGTAGGAGAACCGGATAAAATTATCCGCGCCAAAAGCGTCACCGGGAACGAGTGCGACTTTGGCGTGCTTTAACAAATAATAAGCCAACCCGTGGGAATTACGGATTCTGTTTCCTTCATACGCCATATCGTAATAGGCGGAAAAGTTGGGAAACAGATAAAAGGCGCCCTGAGATTTATAGCAGGAAACTTTGGGAATTTGAGTCAATTTGTGATGCAAATAATTGCGGCGGCGCTGAAATTCGTAAATCATTTTATTAATTTCAACCTGCGAACCACCAAACGCTTCCACGCTTGCCATTTGGGAAATACTGCACGCATTGGATGTGCTGTGGCTTTGCACCTTTCCGATGGCAGCGATGATTTCCTTGGGACCGGCAGCGTATCCGATCCGCCAGCCTGTCATGGCGTAAGATTTGGAAACACCGTTGATGATGACCGATTGATTCTTAACTTTTTCTCCCAGACTTGCAACGCTGAAAAAACGAAATCCATCGTAAACCAATTTGCTATAAATTTCATCAGAAATGATCACCAGTCCTTCATCAACGGCAATATCAGCTAATTCCTCTAACTCTTCTCTGGAATAAATTGATCCGGTGGGATTCGATGGATTGCATAGAATCAGCGCTTTGGTATTTGAGTTGATAGCTCGGCTGAAGTCCTTTGGCGTGAGTTTAAAACCATTTTCTTCACGGGTCGGCACAATTACCGGTGAACCTTTTGCCAGTTTCACCATTTGCGGATAGGACACCCAATACGGCGCCGGAATAATCGCCTCTTCCCCATCATTGAGTATTGCCATGCACACATTGTAAAGACTGTGCTTGGCGCCGTTGGAGACAATAATTTCTTCCGGCTTGTATTCGATTGCATAATCGTCTTTGAGACGCTGAATGATTTTTTGTTTCAGTTGGGGAATGCCGGCGTTAGGCGTGTACTTAGTAAAATTTTCATCAATCGCTTTTTTCGCGGCCTGTTTGATGTTTTCCGGCGTAAAAAAATCTGGTTCACCCACGCTCAAATCAAGCACATCAATCCCTTCAGCCCGCATTTGCTGTGCTTTGGCATTGATACGCAAGGTTGGTGAGAATCCGATTTGCTGTATTCTATCTGAAAGCATACGTCGATTATCTCTATTTTAATTATCTTTTGTTTAATCTCAGCAATTTAGCTATTTGCTCTTTTTCTGCTCTTTCTCTTCAGCTTTTTTTTGCCCGGGCAAATTTTCAAGTAATTTAATTAAATCAACACCGCTCAACGATTCGACAACAGTTGGGAGTTGCGCTAAAATTTGAGCAACCTGAGCCGTAATTTTCGAGGGGCCGTTATCATCGCTGCCACCAACCATCACGATTTTGTCTATTTTGGTCAACGGCTCGGAAATGGCTCGCGCCAGCTCGGGAAGTTTATCGATGATCATTTTGTAAATCATCGCTTCATTGTAGTCTTTCCAGGATTCGGCTTTCTTTTTCATGGCTTCAGCTTCGGCATCTCCCATCGCACGAATGTGTTCGGCTTCGGCTGCCCCTTCCATTTTTTTGGCTTCGATGTTGGCTTTGGTCTCTTCTTCGATCCGGTAGCGCTCTGCTTCGGCTTCTGCTTTTACCTGATATTTTTTCGCATCAGCGGCTTTTTTCACTGAAGCATCCAGTTCCTTTTCTTTGCGCAGGATTTCCATCTCTTCAATTTTAATGGACTGCTCCTTCTCGATCAGCTTGATCTGACCTTCTTCTTTTTTAATCTCTTGAGCGATCTTGTTTTTCTCCAACTCATAAGACAGGTCGGATATGGCACGCTTGCGATTGATGTCAGCCTGATACTGTGACCGTTGGGATTCAAAATCGCGGTTTGCTTTGGAAATTTCCGCTTCGGCTTTGAGCCGGGCAACATCGCCATCTTTGCGGGCTTGAGCAGATTTGATGGAGGCTTCTTTGTCTGTTTCTGCTTGAGCGATAGTGGCATCTTTTTTCACCTGAGCGATTCTCGGTTGTCCCAGAGCAGCTAAATACCCTTGCGTGTCGCTGATATCTTTTAAGGCAAACGATAATACCTCAAGACCCATTCGCTCGAAATCTTTCTTTGAGTTGGTGATAATTTTTTCAGCAAATTGATCCCGGTTCTGGTAAATTTCTTCCACCGTCATCGCGCCGATAACAGCTCGAACGTACCCTTCCAACACGCTGTAGGACACTTCTTTGATACCATCGGAGCCGGTTCTGAGGAATTGTTCAGCAGCACGGCGGACCATGTGATCCTCACTGTTAATTTTGACCTGAGCTGCCGCTTCGGCGATGATATTCACGCCCTGCGCTGTAATGACTTCCGGTGTTTTCAGGGTCAAGGTGTACACTTCGAGCGGCAATACCTGAACATCTTCAATAAACGGCTTGATAAATGTACCGCCACCAATACTCATGCGGTAACCAATTTTTCGCACCGTTCCGTCGGGATCCGTCACTTTCCGCATGCGTCCCCCGGAAATAATCAGTACCTCATTGGGACCGACTTTTCTGTATTGTTTTGCTAATACCAAAATTATCAACGCAATGGCGACCACGACAGCGCCGATAATGATAATTAAATTGATTGTTGAAATATCCATTCCAACCTCCTTGCTGCTCTGAAAAATGGTTTACGATTAAATCATAAAGATGAAGTTATTCTGTCCAAATGGACTGCTAATATAGATAAATTTAATCATTTTTGCAACTAATTTTTTTAATTCTGCCAAATTTCTTTTTGCAAAATTAGTCAATTTGCTCGAGCTTCAATATTTAATTATCAGAAATATTGAAACACATTACTTTTGTTTTAATCTTTGATTAATCTTCAAAATAATTATTATCATTAAGTAATGTTGAATCGGTTGTCAGCAATGACACCAAAACAAAGATTACCCCAGACAAGCATATTCCGTAAAAACTGGGATCAAGTCCGAACGGCAATTCAACCTTTGTAATCAGTAATATGAGTGTCACCCCTCCTCCGATTAACATACTCCAGAATGCAGCAACAGAGGTTGATTTTTTCCAGAAATAAGCGCCCACTGTGGGAATAAATAAACCAGCAACCATAAAAGCGTAAGCATAGAGAATGGCGTCCAGAACGGTTTTAAATGAAGCTGCAATTACGATGGCAATAACGCCGATAATGAGGGTCACAATCTGGGAATAACGAATCAGGTATTTTGATTGATTTTTGTTCAGAAATTTTTTTTCAATAATGTCATTTAAGAAATTACCGGAAGATGCCATCAAACAACTATCCGCTGTGGACATAATGGCAGAGAAATAAGCAGCCACAACAATGCCTGTTAAACCAATCGGAAGCACATCTTTGATCAGCAATGGAAGTCCCATCTCTGCTTCGACATTGGGGAACATCACTCTGGAGCACATTCCCAAAAATACGCCCATAAATGCCATGATCGGATATTCGAACAAACCGGCAATAAACCAGGCTTTTTTAGCATCCTTTTCATCTTTGCAGGCATACATGCGCTGATAAAGGGTCATGCCCACCAACCAGATGGGAATAATCGTTACCATCCAGTTGATGAATTGGACAACTGAGATATTGTTTAATGTGAAAAAGTTTGAGGGTAAGCTTGCTTTCAGTGCTTGAAAACCACCGATTTCTCTGATTGAAAACGGAATCGCAAAACCAATTAAACCGATGAGCAAAATCGTCCATTGCACAGAATCAGTAAAAATGACCGCTTTTAATCCGCCTAATACTGTGTAAATAATTATGATGAAAGCAATTACATAAAGTGAAAACTCGAGCGGTTCCATTCCAAACGGCGTTTTCTTGATCACAGTTGCAGCCGCCAATTTTGCACCGGCTAAAACCTGTCCGCCTGTAAATCCCAAATACCCGATGCCGGAAATGAGAGAAGCGATTATCGCGACTTTTTCATTATAGCGGTATCTCAAAAAATCCGGATACGTCATCATCGAGTGTTTTTGATCAATTTTTTTAATTTTGGGAATGATGAGCACGGCAGACAGCCAGGCACCAACTAATCCGGTAAATAATAGCCAACTTCCTGACAATCCCATTAAATAGCCCAAACCTCCCAAACCGATGGAAAAGCCGCCGCCAACATCTGTGGCGACAATCGATATCCCGACATGAGTAGGTGAAATTGACCGACTGCCCACGTAATAATCTTCAGCATCCTTATTCTTGCGGAAAAAATAGAAACCGATTCCGAGTACTGCCAACATGTACGTTCCGAACAGGAAATAGTCGAATAAATGCATACAAACTCCCCTTAATTTTAGAATTCCGAAGATGAATAAAATATAAAAAAACCCGCTATGTCAGAGTGATTCTCCAAAATTGAGATTCAATTTCTATCGAAGAAAATGATCCGTAACACACTCAGACATACCGGGTTAATGATTAACGTATTTTGATTTATTCTGGTAAAATATTATACAATTCACCTGCTAACTTGGCATCATCCGCAAATAAACGCTCTCCCACCCCATTTTTTTATAAAAGGATAAAGCGTCTTTGTTGTTTATCCCGACATGAAGCGCAATGCTTCCGTCGGTGAGTTCAGTAACAGTTTCAAGCAACAATCGGCCGACCCCCTTTCCTCTTGCTTTGGGTGAGGTCGCGATATAGGCAAGATGATATTTTGGTTGAAACCGATCAAAAGGAGCGCGGGTTACAACTGCTAACCCCAGTCTGTCCTTGCCATTTTTTGCTTCAATGGCAAAGCCCTTCTTCGCGGAAGAATCAACAGCTTCTTCTGTTTCCGGTACCGGATCTGTGTATTCACCCATAAATTTTCGTACATCCCGGATGAATTCCTTTTTATCTTTCTCGTTTGAGATATTGGCATCTTGCACGACAACGCCATTTAATTTCTTATAAATCATTATTCGTCAACTCCTTCCAACTTTTCTTTGACATCTTCCGGGTAAAACTCAAACGGCTTAATCTCTTCAATTTCGTCTAAATTCGTTGGTTTTTGATCCACTCCGTCGATATAAGTTCTGTAATCACCGAACGGCGTTTCAACAACAATTGAGCCGTTTCCATCTGAACTCAGATAATGGTACTCCATCGGGATTTTTCCGTATCCGCCTGGTATATCGAGAATATAATGCGGAATAGCGTAACCCGGAATTGATCCTCTTAATTCGCGCAGAATATTCATTCCGCGCCTGACACCGACACGGAAATGAGAAATACCCTGTGCCTTATCGAGTTGATGCAAATAATAGGGTTTGACACGAGCTTTAATCAACGCCCAGCTTAACTCCCGTTGTATCTCTGCCGAGTCATTAACTCCCTTTAACAGTACCGCCTGATTTAGCACAGGGATACCATTGTCGATCAATTTTGCTAAATGTTCGGCTGCAATGTCAGACACTTCTCTGGGATGATTAAAATGTGATACAATCCACATTGGCTGAAATTTTTTAAGTACGTCAACTAATTCATCCGTAATTCGATATGGATTCCAGACTGGCATCCGTGAATGGACGCGGATCGTCCAGATATGATCCATTTCGTGGATGGCGCTCATAATGGAGTCGATCCGTTTATCGCTCAACATAAGTGGATCCCCGCCGGTAAAAATAACTTCGTGAATTTCCTTATGGTCAGCAATATATTCCAATGCTGTATCCATCTGTTTTTCAGTCAACTGAAATTCTTCTTTTCCGGCTAACCTTCTCCTGAAACAATGGCGACAATATCCGCCACAATTCGGCGTCGGGTATAAAAGTATCCGGTCATCATAGCGATGAGTAATCGCCTTTTCCGGTTGGTTATTTAGCTCCGGATTGGTGTCGCCGATCGGATCTGCTAACTCGCCTTTTTTAACCTTTAATTCTTTGATGTTTGGAATTGCCATTAATTTCAACGGATCTTTCGGATCTGTTTTATCAATTAAATTCAGGTAATAGGGTGTGATTTTCATTCGAAATGTCGAGCACACCTTTTTCAATTGATTATATTCTTTTTTTGAGAAATCAAAATGCTCTCTGAGTTCTTCCAGCGTTCGAATCGCATTTTTTTCCTCTTCTAACCATTTTAACATGTCTATCTCCTTGTATTTTTGAAATATACTTGTTTAAGTGCTTTTTTAATTTAAATAAAATTAATCGCTTCTTTAATAACTTTTTCTTTAATATCCAACAATCAGGCATGAAAATAGTGGAACGAACGAGTAAAAAAGAATTAGGGAAATCTTTTTTTGACAAATTTAGTTCGTTATAAAAAAACCTCGAATTTGATATCCCTGGCGAGATATCAATTTATCTCAATAAAATCACTTTGACAATTAATACTGCCATAATGTCTGATTTACGTGATGACTCTCATCTTCAAAACAGCCTAAATCTCCTTTAACTTTAGTGAAATTATCAATTTCTGCTTGTAGAGATAAATATTCTAATAATAACCAAAAACATTTATTATAAATGATGCAAGAATTATTCCAAATATTGTATTATTTTGTTCCTGAATATAATATATATTAGCGATTCAGGTATCGGCAAAGGTAATATAATACATTATCCATTGATGACAATCCGCATGATGTTCGGCTTTTTCTTTACTTTCTTCACGAAATTTTTGCTTCCTTTCGGATTACTGTCTCCGAATTTCCATCAATTTCAGATCATATTCAATTTCTTTCCCAGCCAAAACATGGTTTGCATCAAGCGTTACTTTATCTCCGATGTCTTTAATTAAACGCGCTGTGATTTCTTTGCCATTGCGCAGCTTGATAACGAATTGATCACCTGTTTTTACATTATCTTTTAAATTCAGCTTGTTTTTATCAAATTCGAGGACATATTTGTCGTTGTAGTTACCGTACGCCTTATTCGCTGGTAAAACTACTGTTTTAGATTCACCTTCCTGCATGCCAACAATATGGACTTCCAGGGATTTGTTTACCTCATCATTGCCCAACATAAATTCTTTCGGTTCCCCGCCTTCTGTTGTCTCAACAATGCTTCCGTCATCTCTTGTTCGTTCTGTATAGTGCAACAAAATCACATCTTTGAGTTTTGCTCTTTTTGGTTTAAAATCATTCGATGGCTTGACCATATTCACAAACTCCAGTTCTCTCAATGCTTAAAACTAAAATTACCTTTCCATTCAACCGCAGAGAAACTGATGGAGCGCCACCCGTAAGCTCCCCAGTTCAATTTGTTTATTTGGTATTATCAACTATTCTGAAATCCATTAAGTTACATCATGAATCAAAATTCTTTCTCCGGATTTCTCAAATTTGACCACAATTTTATCAAATCTGCCAGTGCCTGTTTTTATCTTTTTTATTGTTCCTGTGTCGTCAAATTCAGGATGATAGACTATCTGTCCTTTTAAAAACTTTTTTTCCGGAGCGTATTCATGTACCGGCTTTTCGCTTTTTGATTTCCGTTTGATCTTAACTTTGCCGTTATCGCTGACAATTTGTTTCGCCTTAATTCCGTATTCTTTTAACTCATCAGCACTAATGAGTGTGGACATTTTACATCTTTTGCATTTGAGCCAATAACTATCATCAGAAGGACCCTGCCGGGTGACCTCCATTTTTGTGGCTGTTTTGCAATAATCGCAATGGCACTCTAACTCTCTGATATTATATGCTTTCATCGTATAGTTCTCTTTTTGTTCTCTTACTTATTTATTTTTCGAAATTGTTGGTTAACCTGGTTAATATTTTCAAGTTGACGGATTATTGTTCTTACATTGACAGGGATGCGCAAAAATGACGTTGCACCAGCTTTCAAGATGTCTTCCCGCGGATAATAATCAGAAAAGCTCACAACAACAACCGGAATATTGTGCTGAAATTCTTTTAAATTTAGGATCAATTCAATGGCATCGCACAATGTTAAATTTAATTCAACAACTAATCCGTCAATAATGTGCTTTCTCAATTTTGATAAAGCTTCGAAACCATCAGAGGCAATGATAACTTCGTATCCATAGTGATTTAATTCCAATGATAATTCATCCCGAAAAGATGAACGCTTCATTGCTAGCATTATTTTTTTTCTCATAGCGCTACATCTATTTTTTGAAATTGCTATTTCTTGTAATGTAATACAAACTGCGCAAAATCAATGCCAGCTTATTAAAAGTCGTAGTTTTTAAAATAAGTTACGCATTTATCAATTTTATAATTAGCCCTTATCTTCTATTTTTTAATAGTTTAATGTTGTTTTCATTACAGGTCTGCTTGTTTAACTTTTGTGAGCGTATCGAAATGTAGAAATATCTATCAGTTGCTTTGTTGATTTATACTTAAGATTGCACTTTATTTATTCATTTATGTATATAATTTGCACAATATATTTTATTCATTAAAATATGTGTAATATATTTACACACATGATGCTATTATCAGAAAATTTGGTGCAATTATTTTACATTGTGATAATTTGCTCAGCGGTTTTACAATAATTCCAATCGATTAAAATTCTTTGAGATTG
This sequence comes from uncultured Cytophagia bacterium, assembly GCA_964472785.1. Lineage (GTDB taxonomy): Bacteria > Zhuqueibacterota > Zhuqueibacteria > Thermofontimicrobiales > Thermofontimicrobiaceae > CAYYMH01. The sequence continues at coordinate 33,449 of CAYYMH010000010.1, forward strand.
AAAAACAGCCTCCTTGTTTAAGAACTATTATTCTGCTGCTGATCTTTGAGCTTATTATACAAGCTTCTTCGGCTAATGCCTAAAATTTCAGCCGTCTTTTTCTTATTCCCATTGGTAATCGATAACATCCTTTTAATGATAATCTTTTCAGCCTCTGCTAATTTTATCCCGATGGGTATTTCAATCTTGTTAATGACAGACTTGGTGTTTAAAATTCGATCCGGAAGATGATTATTGTTAATCTTGTCATCTTTAGAAATAAGTACCGCTCTTTGGATAACATTCTTCAGCTCTCTGACGTTACCGGGCCAGTCATAAGAAAATAATGCTTCAACTGTTTCCGGATTAAATCCTTTAATATTCTTCTGAAATTCTTTGCACGCATCCAGCAGTAATTCGTCCATTAAAATTTCCAAATCCCCTTCCCGCTCTCTCAATGGTGGTAAAGTGATGGTAAAAACGCTGAGTCGATGAAAAAGGTCACGACGAATAATGGAATTTTCATCTTGCTCTTGACTGAATAAATTTATATTACTGGCTGCAATCACCCGAACATCCGTATTAATAAAACTGCGCCCTCCGATGCGCTGAAATTTTTTAGCTTCCAGCACCCGGAGCAGACTCACCTGAGTGGACTCATCCATACTGCTGATTTCATCCAAAAAAAGCGTACCACCGTTCGCATGTTCGAATTTACCCAATTTGGTTTTATTGGCGCCGGTAAAGGTGCCTTTTTGGTGTCCGAACAATTCGCTTCCCACCAGTTCTTTGGATATGGCCCCCGTATTAATAGGAATAAAAGGACCATTCGCCCGAACACTTCTGCGATGGATCGACTCTGCAACTAACTCTTTGCCGGTTCCGCTTTCTCCGAGAATCAAAACAGTAACATCATTTTCTGCAGCTTCCCGGATCCGTTGAAAAATTAATTTCATTTGCGGACTTTTACCAGTTAATTTGTCAAATTTTACCTTTTTTATTTCTTCCCATGTATGCAAAATTGTCCCCTAATTTTATCTCATCGACTGGTTACCATAATTTCTAAAAATTCTCATTTTATTTTTTAATATAAAAAAACAAAATGAAAAATACAAGTAAACAAAATATTTATTTTGAGATATCAAATTCATTTAAAATCAACTCAAAAAGCTATTGCATTTTATGATTAAACCTGTTATATTTGAACAAAATTTTGATCATTCCAGTCATTTAAAAATTAGGAATAAATCATGAGCGATTCTGTTTATCAGGAAGAAGAATACCGTCGATTTAGTGAAAATTTAACCCCATTATTAAAAGGTTCAAACATCGAACGACTGAGCCTGAAGAAATTAAAAAAGCCTGCTTTTAAAACCGGCATAAAAACAAAATTTGGCTCCTATGGCTGGCGTTCAGCGGTATCCAGCCGGGTCGCCCCCAAAACCGTTTATCTCGGTAGCCCCAAAATCCGACTACCGAAACCGACAGACTTGCACAAAACCATTATCGAAAATGCTCCCGAGGAATTACACAAGGTCCTTCACTTATTGAGAACATTGCCCTTTGTTCATTTAAGGAGACAAATGGGCGATAGCAACGAATTTAATCCGATATGCAATCTTTACTTATCGGTGGCTGACCCGAAAAACTATCGCATTGCCTACATGTGGGGAAACACACTGCGTAAGCCCAATCCGAAACAGCCGGGTCCGGAATTTACCATGATCCACATTCCTGAAGAACATCAAATGAGTCAACAGGTTTTAGCATTGCCGGAATATAATTTGAACATCGCGCTGGGTACCGATTACATGGGCGAAGATAAAAAAGGATTTCTCAGACAGGCGATGTGGTACGCTGACGAACACGACATGCTCGGTTTACACGCCGGTACGAAATTGGTTTACATCCGAGATGCCAAGGATAATAAACTCAAGCGTTACGGCGTTTTTCTCTTTGGACTGACTGCGACCGGAAAATCGACATGGTCTTGTCATCAGTTAGGATTGGATCACAAGAAAGGCGAAAAAACAGAGGCGGTTCAGGATGATATTGTCTTTCTTAGACGCGACGGTTCGGCTTACGGTAGTGAAAATGGTTTCTTTGTGAAAACCGATGTTGAAAAAGATATGCAGGAAGCCATGTACTATGCCCTCATTGATAAATCAGCGCTTTATGAAAATGTAATGATTGATGCTGACGGTAATCCCGACTTTCTTGATGAAAATCTGTGTGCTAATGGTCGAGCCGTGATCCAGAAAGATAAGCTGCGGATTAAACGAGGCAGAAGATTGGTTGGCATTGACTCGAAAACGATTAACTTACCCTCACTCGAGGAACTGGATGGAATTGCTTTCGCTTTTATTACACGCAGAAATACGATCATGCCGTTTGCGCAGCGACTCACAGCAGAGCAGGCAGTTTTAGCGTATTTATGGGGAGAGTCCACTCACAGTTACGCATCGCAACCGGACAAAGCCGGAGAATCTGTGCGGATTGTAGGCACTGATCCTTTCATCGTTGGTTCGAGAGCCCGAAAGGTGAACCGGTTTTATGACATCATCATGGAACTAAAAGATAAATATCCGGGCAAAGTCAAATTCTATCAATACAACACCGGCGGTGTCGGTGAAATTATCGAAGAATATATGGAGGGTGGTGTTAAAAAGAAACGCATGGTTCGCAAAGTCAAACGCGTGCCCATTAATTTAATGGCATCCTTGCAGCGCGGTGATTTGAGAGGAACGAACACCTACGAAAAAGGTATGTTAGGAACTGAAGCCGTGGTTCGCTGTGAAGGTGAAGATATTTCCATGCAAGACCCGTATAATTATTATTCACAAGAACAAATAGACGCTTACATTGATAATTTAGTAATCGGGAGAAAGAAATTTACCGAAGAAATTGCAGAGGAAGGCTTAAATCCTGACATTCTCAAATTTGCAGAACAGTCATTTCAAATTTCAAAAAAATACAGCGGACGCAATAAATTTGTTTCTGAAAAAAAAGAAACACCGCAAGAGGAATTGGTGTCTCAATCAACACCCAAAGAATGGGAAAGCAAAACACGTCCTCCAAGACCCAGTTGGAGCCGGTAATAACCAAAGCGAATTAAAGCTTTTTACTATAATTTGTTTTTGTAAAATCACAATGACACAAACTAATCAGAGTTCAAAATACAAATCATTAAAAAAAAACTCTGCGTTCTCCGGGGCTCTGTGGCTTTTAATTGAACTCAAAAGATAATGATCAAACTCAAAAAACATTATTTCATTTACCTTCTGATATTGCTCTTTTTACTCACCTCGACTTGGCTGATTTCCCATTTCAATTTCGATATTAAAATGCAAACCATGTTTTACGATGCGAATTCGAGCGAAGTCTGGTATCAGAAAGATTATCCAGCCTGGGATTTTGCTTATCATTACGGTCCGTACCTCGCTATTATATTAACTGTGGGAGCGCTGATAATCTTTGTGTTAAGCTGGTCAGTACAGCGATTTAAAAAACTCAGAATGCATTGTGCACTAATTTTACTGACTATGATCCTCGGTCCGGGATTAGTGATTAACGGTCTGTTGAAAGATCGCTGGGGGCGTCCGAGACCGCGTCAGATCGAACAATTTGGCGGCGACCGGCAATTTCATGAGATCTGGCAGCCCGGAATTCCGGGAAAAGGGAAATCCTTTCCTTGCGGCCATTGTGCCATGGGGTTTATTTTTATCGTCCTTTTCTATTCTTTCAGGAAAAAAAATAAATCGATTGCTTATTCGTGCCTCATTTTCAGCCTGATTTACGGCAGCTATATCGGGATGGCGCGGATCGCACAGGGAGGGCATTTTTTATCTGATGTGATTTGGTCCGGAGGTATTACCTATCTGATTGCGACGCTACTATATTTTGATATTTTAAAAATACCGGAAGCAAAGAGAGCGCGTTCTGCGAAAAAGAAACTTTTAGTATCGGTCTCAAAACCGGTTAAAACGTTTTTGACTTTATTTCTACTTGTAATATCGCTATCTCTGCTCATTTTTATTTTCCTGTTTGCCAAGCCGTTTTACAAGCAGTACCGGCATCCCATTAATGTCGAAAAATCATTTAATCATATTATTTTAGAATTGACACTGGAAAAGACGAATGTTATTTTGCAGGCAGGCGATTTTTCAAATCCGCTCAAATTAGAAACAACGCTCCAGGGTTATGGCTTTCCCGAGCACAAATTCAGCAGTAATCTCCAAAAGACCTTTAAACAAGATACTCTTTTTCTAAATTATCATCTGCTGACTGAAGGCTATTTTTATGAAATCAATAAAACAGTATCCATCGACGTTGATACCAGCTTCACGACAGCATTTACCGGTTTGATTGAAGAAGGTAATCTATTGGTCAGAAAAGGAATCAGCGAAACACAGGTAAAATTGGATCAATTAAAAATTAAAAATGGCAAAATTATTCAACAGAAATATATTCAAGGAGAAAACAAGGATGACTGAATTAACATTGAGTGATATTGAGAATCTGATGCGTTCTGTTTTTTCACTCCGTTCGGAGGATAAAAATTTGGCGATCATTGTCGATGTGCCGGATGAATCTGTTCCAGATTCCCCGAAATGGCAAGAGCGGAGAGCGATTGCCCATGACTGGTATGAGAAATTAACAAATCTAAAATCCAGTTTATCACTGGAAAAGGTGAATATTTTTTATTATCCGAATGTACACAATAACAATGCTGATCTCCCCGAAACCGCCTATTTTTACTCAGATGATCCTTCAAATTTGAACGCCTCCACCCTATCAAAAAATGGAGAGGCTGTTAATTTTATGAAATCACTTTCACATACTCAACTGATTTTGGCGCTGACTCAATTTTCAGCCACAGCACCGCTCAAGTTGTTAGCCAAAAAATACAATTTTCGGGCGGCGACCATGCCCGGCTTTTCAGTTGCCATGGTTCCGGCGCTGAAATTGAATTACGAAGAGATAAACCGCCGAGTTAGCGAAATCAAACAACGGCTCGATCCGGCGGATTCGGTTGATATTGAATTTTCTACTGAGGATGGCGAAAAATACGAAATTCATTTTGATTTACGCTTCCGTGAAGCCCATGCCAGCGGGGGGCGATTTCCTGATCCGGGAACCGCGGGAAATTTACCAAGCGGTGAGTGCTATATTGTACCATACGAAGGCGAAAAGACTGAAAAAAGTGAGTCAGCGGGGATGCTGCCGGTACAGTTTGATGAAGAGATTGTTGTTTACAAAATTGACCAGAATGTCGCGAAAGAGATCATGAGCAAAGGCAATCAATCCAAACTGGAACTGGAAAAAATCACCGAAGAGCCAGCGTATGCCAATATTGCTGAAATAGGATTTGGTGTACTGAAGGACTTTGGCGTAAACCCAACCGGAGAAATTTTACTTGATGAAAAATTAGGATTGCACATAGCGTTTGGCAGAAGCGATCATTTTGGCGGAAATGTTGGCGTGAAGGATTTTACCAAACCGGAAAATGTCGTCCACATCGACCGGATCTACATTCCAGAAACGCAACCCAAAATATCAGTCAAAAAAGTCGTCTTAAATTATAAAGATGAAAAAAGCTTTACCCTGATGAAGCAAGGTGAGTACACGCTTTTCTAATTCTAATCATCAAAAACTATTCTAAAATCCAGCCGATAAATATTGAGGAGTTAAGATGAAAATACAATTTTTGGGCGCGACAAAAACAGTTACCGGATCGATGCACATTCTGGAAGCGAACAACAAAAAAATCTTGCTTGACTGCGGATTATATCAGGGGCGACGAAAGAAAGCTGAAAAGATCAATCGAAATCTGTTATTCGATGCCAGGGAAATTGATGCGTTGATTCTCTCCCACGCGCATATTGATCATTCCGGCAATATACCTAATTTAGTGAAAAATGGATTTCAGGGTAAAATTTACACCACAGAAGCAACGTTTGATCTGTGTAAATCGATGTTGTTGGACAGTGGACATATTCATGAAAAAGATGTTGAATATTTAAATAAAAAACGATCGCGCAAAGGACTGCCATTATTGGAGCCATTGTACACCAAAGAAGATGCTGAAAAATCGCTGGGGTTGTTTGAAGGTCAACCTTATGATTCCCCTTTTCAATTGGGAGAAGGCATTCAGGTCGTTTTCCGGGATGCCGGACATATTCTCGGTTCAGCGTTGACCAAGCTCACCGTTAGCGAAAATGGGAAATCAGCGAATGTCGGATACATTGTTGATTTGGGACGAAAAAATTTGCCTATTCTGCGTGATCCCCATCAATACAAAGATTTGGATTATATGATACTGGAAAGCACTTACGGCGGCAGAACACACGCCGACATACAAGAAGCAGAAGCTAAACTTGAGGAAATAATCCATCGGGCTTATAAGAGAAAAGGAAAAATTATCATTCCATCATTTGCTATGGAACGTACTCAGGAAATTGTGTATTGCCTGAACAATCTTTGGGAAAATAATAAAATTCCCAAAATTCCTGTCTTTGTTGACAGCCCGCTGGCAGTGAATGTGACCGAAGTTTTTAGGCGACACCCTGAATGCTACGATGAGGAAACTAACGAGTTGCTTGCCAACCATGATGATCCGTTTGGTTTTGAAAAGCTGAAATATGTGCGTGATGTTAATGAATCGAAAAACATTAATAGCTTGAATGAAACCTGCATTATTATTTCTGCTTCGGGCATGTGCGAAGTGGGGCGTATTTTACATCATCTGAAAAACAACATTCAGGATAAACGAAATATCATTCTTGTTGTTGGCTTTATGGCGGCACACACATTGGGGCGTAAATTGGTTGAAGGTTGGACTGATGTGAAAATTTTCGGTAAAAAATATCAGGTGAATGCCGAGGTTGAAGTGATGAACGTTTTTAGCGCCCATGCCGATTCTGTCGATCTCGTCAAATATGCTACCGGGACCAAGGATTCGCTGAAGCACATTTTTCTGGTTCATGGTGAGGAAAATCAAAGTAATGAACTATTAGCTAAATTACAAAATGCAGGATTTTCCAATGTCAGTATCCCGTCAAAGGGAGACGATGCAGACTTAAAGTAACAATTGAAATACGAAAATGAAGGATTTGTCAAAATGAAATCAATTAAACGAATCGGAGTCTTAACAGGCGGGGGTGATTGTCCGGGATTAAATGCGGTTATCCGTGCGGTGGTTAAAACCGCAGTCAATGATTTTGATATGGACGTGGTCGGATTTCTGGACGGATTCAAAGGATTAGTGGAAAACCGATATTTAAAACTCGGTTTAGACAAAGTATCCGGGATTATCACCCGTGGCGGCACAATTCTTGGGACGACCAACCGCTTTGATCCGTTCAATTATCCGATTTTAGAAAACGGAAAATATGATTTTCGTGACCGCTCCGAACAGGCAGTCAGAAATTTTGAAGAATTGGGATTGCAGGCACTAATCTGTATTGGCGGGGACGGTACCATGGCTGTCGCCCATAAAATTTCAAAAAAAGGTGTGCCCGTAGTTGGAATCCCCAAAACGATAGATAACGATTTACTGGGCACCGATGTAACATTTGGCTTTGATTCAGCACTGTGCACAGCAACCGAAGCCATCGACAAAATTCACACCACTGCGCAGTCTCACCACCGCGTAATGATTGTCGAAGTAATGGGACGTTATGCTGGGTGGTTAGCACTCTGTTCCGGAATAGCCGGCGGCGGTGATATTATTCTGATACCGGAAATCCCTTTTAAAATTGAAAAAGTCTGTGATAAAATTAAAGAGAGAAATTATCATGGCAGACATTTCAGCATCTTAGTGGTTGGCGAAGGTGCGAAACCCGAAGGCGGAGAGCTTGTGGTCAAGAAAAAAATTGAAGGCTCGCCTGAGCCGATTCGTTTAGGGGGAATCGGTAACAAAGTGTCGGATGAGATTGAAAAAATGATTCAAACAGAAACCAGAGTAACGGTGCTGGGGCATTTGTTGCGTGGAGGAATACCAACCCCTGCCGACCGTTTGCTGGCTTCGCGTTACGGCGTGGCTGCGACAAATTTGGTTGCGAAAAAACGATTCGGAAAGATGGTTGCGCTCAAAGGTCAAGAAATTAAAAACGTTTCCATTGAACAGGTCGCCGGCAAACCGCGTACAATTGAATTAGACTCCCCGTTGATTGATTCTGCCAGGTCTTTGGGCACTTCGTTAGGAGATTAGCAAAAAAAGAAGAGATCATGATTTTGAACTTCATGACCTCTTCCCTGCTTATAGCTGCTTGGGCTATCGTTCTGATAAATAAGTTGCTACGCCATTTCCAAGACCTTTCTTACACACTTTCGGATGCCTTTCGCGACATGCGCAATTGAGGGTCCCAACATATAAGCGGGTGTCGAAACAATTTTATTCCCTTCGTCAACAGCAATTTCATCAACTGCGCATTCCACATGTTTTCCCCCCATTTCCTCGATCGCTTTTGCTGTATCCTCATCATTACCGATTGTTAATTTAGGGGAATGTTCACCCAGAACTTTCGCTGCCAGCGCCGGGGCAATGCAAATAAAACCAATCGGCTTGTTCGCTTCATGCATTGCTTTAATCAATTTTTCAACTTCGGGATTTACACTACAATTCGTTCCCTCTACGGCAAATGTGCATAAATTTTTAGCCGCACCAAATCCACCCGGAAAAATAAGCGCATCGAGTTGATCCGCAGAAATATCTGCAATATCCTTGATCTCACCCCGAGCAATTCGAGCAGATTCAGTAAGTACATTTCGAGACTCACCTTCCGCAGGTTCGCCTTTAAGATGATTCATCACATGCATTTGCTCCATGTTTGGCGCCATGCAAATCACATTGGCGTTTTCTTCATCTAACGTCAACAATGTGAGCACCGCTTCATGAATTTCACTACCGTCAAAAACGCCACTGCCAGCCAGTACAACACCGACTTTCTTATTTTGTCCCATAATTCATCCTCCATTAAATTTTCATTTGATTTGCATATAGATTAATATAAAGAAATTAGCCCATGATGTCAATGAAAAATTTCGAATTGATAGTATTAAACAATTTTTTCTGAATTGACTAAATTCAATAAAAAATAACTTGACTTTTAACCAGAATTTTAGTATTATTTTACCACAGATTGGGGCTATAGCTCAGCTGGGAGAGCGCATGACTGGCAGTCATGAGGTCAGGGGTTCGAGCCCCCTTAGCTCCACGACTCGAAGACCTCGTAAAACTATTTTTTTATGAGGTCTTTTTTTATTTAATTTAATCAATATTCAAGCGCGTTCAAAATCTATTTTTTTATAATTATTCTTAATACCTTGAATAATTCATACGCCACAAAGTCTCTAATACACAAAGGCACAAAACGTAATGAAAATATAAAGCCTGGCAGGCAAAGGAGATTAATCGACTCAGAATATTTTTTATGAATGCTTTTTTTACAACTTTGTGATTCTTCGTGACTTGGTGCCTTGGTGGCAAGATTTATGAATTAAACAGGATACATTCTTTTCCACAATTATTTAAAATTTTACTTGAATTTATCTGTTGATGTTGCTATTTTAGTAATACATTTTTTTCGGACAAAAACTTGGAGACGAAATGGAAGAATGGAATTGGGACGTTAAAAATTTCGATTTTCTGAAAAACACCATCAAACGCTGCCGCCAACAAAAGATACGACTTCCCACCTTTGAACAATTAAAACATCCTCATTTAATTCCAAAACACATTCAACAACAACTCCCCAAAATTAGTTTAGATGATTTACATCCACTCAATTTGTTCCGGATTAACTGGTGTAACGATCCGGAAAATAAGGGCATCGGCGATATTAATTATTTGGAAATACCTCAATCCATCAGTGGAATCAAAGCCCGGATCATCGGACTTATCGGGAAATTTTTCCCCACCGGTGCTCACAAGGTTGGCGCTACTTACGGATGTCTTACTCCCTATTTGGTTACCGGCCGTTTTAATCCCGAATATCACAAAGCGGTTTGGCCCTCGACCGGTAATTATTGTCGCGGCGGTGTGTTTAATTCCAATTTACTTGCCGTAGATTCGGTGGCAATTTTGCCGGAAGAAATGAGTCAGGAACGGTTTGACTGGCTTCGGGAGCGCGGCGCGGAAGTTTACGCGACGCGGGGTTGTGAGAGCAATGTGAAAGAAATTTACGATAAGTGTCACGAGTTAGCAGCAGAAAGTGATAAATATCTTATTCTAAACCAGTTTGATCAATTCGGCAACGCAATCTGGCATTATGAAATTACCGGATTTACCATTGAAAAATTATTTAATCAGTTAAAAGAAAACAGACAAAGGTTAACTGCATTTGTGAGTGCCACCGGTTCAGCCGGAACAATCGCCGCAGGTGATTATTTACGGGAAAAATTTCCACTGATCAAAGTGCTGGCAACCGAAGCATTGCAGTGTCCGACATTACTGCTTAACGGATTTGGCGGGCATCGTATCGAGGGCATCGGTGACAAACACGTGCCCTGGATTCATAATGTTAAAAATCTGGATGCAGTTTGTGATATTGATGATGAACACACGTTACGCATTCTCCGGTTGTTTAACGAAGCAGCCGGACATGATTGGCTGATCGAAAAAGAGGTTGCCGAAGCTACCGTGCGACAACTTCCTCTGCTGGGAATTTCTTCAATCTGCAATGTACTGAGCGCTATTAAAATGGCTCGATATTTCGAGTTTGGTGAAAATGATGTGATCGTAACGATTTTTACAGACTCTTCTGATCTTTATAAATCCCGATTAAAGGAAATGAATCAAATTTATGGTGAATATCAGAAAAAAGACGCAGAACTGGATTGGACCGTTTACATCAAAAATCAAAAAATTGATTATTTTAAGGAATTAAATTACTACGACAAGAAGAAAATTCATAACCTTAAATATTTTACCTGGGTTGAACAGCAGGGAAAAGATGTCGATGAACTGAACGCTCAATGGTACGATGAGGATTATTGGCATGAGCGCTTTTCTATCGCACCGCACTGGGATAAATTAATCACTGAATTTAATCAAAAAGTAGGCGTTGAATAAACTATCATTTGACGATTTATTTTTTATGGTAACGAACGAAAAAAATGTATTAAAAAATGTATTTATCAGCCACAAAAACAATCAATTGAAGCTGGTGGACATTTATTTTACAGAAAAAATCGAAGCGATCGTTCCGAAAATTGAAAGATTAATCCACTGGAAAGATATCTCGGATCTTCAGAAGTGGACACGATTTCAGCATGATTTTCAATCAGAGGATAGTACGGCAAATGGCAAAGTTCACGATGGTAATTTTCTGTTAGCTATTCCCGGAAGTATTGACGCGCATGTTCATTTCAATACACCCGGCTTTGAGCAGCGGGAGGACTTTGATCACGCCTCGCTGGCAGCGGCTTTCGGCGGTGTGACGACCGTATTTGACATGCCCTGCACTTCCCTGCCACCGGTGACATCGGTGGCTCATTTGAATTCAAAATATCAGGCGGTTAAAGGTCGCAGTTGGATCGATTATGGATTTTGGGGAGGAATTTCCGGGACAGATATACACAATGAAAGAGAAGCAGAACGAAAGGTTGAAGCATTAGCAGATGCCGGTGTCGTCGGTTTCAAGGTCTATTGCATTTCCGGTATGTCAACGTTCACTGATTTAACCTACGATCAAATCGAAAAAGTGGCTGGCTGGATAAAAAAAACCGGCTTGCCCATGGCAGTTCATGCCGAGGATAAAAAAATGGTTTTATCGCGACGAGAACAATTGCAGAGATTGGGACAAAATGACTGGCAAGCCTACTGTCAGGCAAGAGATGCGTCCGCCGAAGCTGAAGCCGTTTCAAAATTAATCACAATTGCGGAGAAAACAGATTGTCACATTCACATCGTCCATTTGAGTTCGAAACGGGCGCTGGATATGATTCGGCACGCAAAATCTGATGGTGTGAACATCACGACTGAAACCTGTCCACATTTCCTTTATTTCACCCAGAAAGATTTTGAAAATCCAAAAATTCGCGCCTTTTTAAAAACAGCGCCACCAGTAAAGTTGGAACAAGATAAAATTGCCCTCTGGGAAGGATTAAGTGACGGAACAATCGATTTTGTAACCACTGACCATGCAGGGTGTCATCCGAGGAAAGAAAAAAGCTCAACAAATTTCTGGGATGTGTATGCCGGCATTCCCGGAGTGGAACATCGCGTTCCATTTATGTTTAGCGAAGGCTTTAAAAAAAATCGGTTGACCTTATCCGAAACCATCGACTTACTGACGACCAATGTTGCTGAACATTTTAACACGTCAGATAAAAAAGGAGATTTAGCATCAGGGAAAGATGCGGACATGGTGTTGGTGAATTTATGGAATAGCCAGATCGTGAAATCTGAAGACATGCACAGCAAAGGAAAGTTCACGCCGTTCGAAGGTTGTGAATTCGGTTGCTCGATTGAATCAACTTTTCTTCGCGGACGATTAATCACAGACAGAGGCGCTGAACAAAGGGATAAATCGACATTTGGACAGCCGGTGAAGTTGAGGATTTAGCACTTCGTTGAAAAATTTATTTTATCTGTTTTATCCAGTAAGATTGTAGGATTTCAAATAACAATAGCACTAAAAATGAATAATTTCACAATTAAAAACGCCTGGATTTGTCAAATTGTCAACGGCTCGATAGCACCGGTTTTCGGAGAAATCGAAGTCGAGGATGGCAAAATTGCCTGCATCAAGCCGAAAAACGTTGCAAACAACTCCAACGAAACTCAAAATGACGCTGGCTGTCGAATCGTTACTGTTCCGCTGATCAATTTTCATCATCATTTTTATTCACAACTCGTCAAAGGTTTGCCCTTTAATGGTGATCTGCACAATTTTGAACACATTTTAAAAAATCTGTGGTGGAAACTGGATCAGCAATTGGATCTCGATACCATTACTGCCTGCGCTCAATTAGCTGGCCTGGAGTCAATTCGGCAAGGCGTCACGTATATTTTCGATCACCATTCCTCGCCCGCAGCAATAAGTGGGAGCCTTTCGACCATTAAGGGAGTAGTCGAAAAATTAAAATTGCGGGCAGTTTTGTGCTACGAGACTTCGGATCGAAATGGGAAATCGACGGCTTTGGACTCATTAAGAGAAAATGAACAATTTACCCGTCTTCACTCAACAGCAGACGTTAAATCCATGTTAGGACTGCACGCTTCTTTTACATTATCAGATGACACGTTACAAAAAGCCAGCGAAATTCTGCAAAATCAGAATTTAGGCATTCACATCCATTTGTGTGAAGATGAGATTGATCGACAAATCAGCACAAAAAAATACCATCGTTCACCAGTGGAAAGGCTCAAAGATTTCGATCTGCTAAATTCAAAGGGAATTTTAACCCATGGCGTCCATTTAACTGACAGCGACTATTCCGACATTACTAAATTTGGCAGTGCCATCGCTTATAATCCGGACTCCAATCTGAACAACGCAGTGGGTTTGCCCCGATTTCTCAAGGTACCACCGGACATTCCCATTCTGATTGGAACAGACGGCATGCATTCAAATATCGCTCGTTCCATGAAACAACTGTTCCTGCTCTATCGGTATTTGGGCGGAAACGCTGAGGAAACTTTTAATTGGATAAAAAGGATTTATTTTGATCAGCTTGATTTCATTAAAAAATATTTTACCGATTTTCCGTCTCTGCAGGCTGGAGATCGCGCCGATTTTATTGTTTGGGATTACGTACCACCGAATTTTCTGACGCCGGACAATTTTTGGGGTCACTTCATTTGTGGGGCTCTCGAGTCTCCCATTTATTCTGTGATGCACGCAGGTACTTATTTGATGGAACAATTCCGAATACAGCATGTAAATAAATCGGCTATTCGGAAAAATGTTTGTAAGCAAGGGCAAAAATTGTATCAACGAATTAAGAATTTGAGAAATAAACCAAATTAGCTTTTCGAGTTATGAACAACGAATTCTCAACAATTGGTAAACCGGTTATCCGAGAAGATGGCTGGGAGAAAGTCACCGGACAGGCCAAATTTGCGGATGATTTTAATTATCCCGATCAACTATTTGCTGTTCCGGTTCGGGTACCGGCTATTCATGCCAGGATTAAAAATGTCGATTATGCTGAGATCATTGGAAACGCTGATTTAATAACGGTTTGCGATTCAAAAGACATTCCTGGCGCCCAAAAGGTCGGTCCGATTCGAAAAGATCAGCCGATTTTTTGCAGTGAAAAAGTCGTCACATCCGGAGATGTTGTTTCACTTCTGGTGGGGCAATCGAGAGAGAAACTCATGCAGTTGCGCGAGCACGTTCAAGTTGATTATGAACCGCTGCCAATCCTGTCTGATCCGTCCAAAGCGTTAAATGAAGATGCTATCTTAATTCACCCCGAATTTCAAAATAATCTGATTGTTCATTATCCGCTTCGTAAAGGTGACATTGAACAGGGATTTCAGCAAAGCGATGAGATTATTGAACAAACCTACACGACTCAATTAATAGAACATGCTTATTTGGAGCCAGAAGCTGTCATCGCTATTCCGCTTGGCAGAAAAAAAGGCATCAAAATTATTGGCAGCATCCAAAATCCGTACACTGCCCGCCGGATTGTCGCTTCGGTTTTAAATTGGCCTTTAACGAAAGTACGCATCATTCAGGCAGAATTAGGCGGCTCGTTTGGCGGGAAAGACGATACCATGAACATTTTAGCCTCCCGGGCAGCAATCGCTGCACTGAAAACCAATCGTCCGGTAAAAATTCGTTACGACCGGGAAGATTCCGTTTTGGAGTCTTACAAGCGTCATCCGTACATCATGAATTATAAAGCCGGCTTTAGTAACAACGGAAAAATACGAGCCATGAAAATCGACATCATTGCTGATGGAGGCGGCTATGCCTCAATGAGTCCTTTTGTTACCTGGAGAAGTGTGGTTCAGGCGACCGGGCCTTATGAAATTGAACATGTGTGGACTAATGTGAGAGCAGTTTACACGAATAATCCGTACACAGGCGCCATGAGAGGATTTGGCTCGCCGCAGCCGATTTTCGCTAACGAATCACTGATGGATGAAATTGCCATCAGGACAAATAAAACGCCGGATGAAATACGCCGCATCAACGCGCTGAAACAAAATTCTGTCACTGCGAGCGGACAGAAATTGAGCGCGCATGATGTTAATTTATTAACAGTGCTGGATCGTGCCGCGGAAAAGTCTGAATTTTCCAGAAAATGGACGGTGAATCATAGCGAAAACGTAGTTCAAAATCCACAATCGACGGCTTCAAGCACAAATCAGTTCAGATCAGGAAATTTCATTCTAAAAGACGACGATTTCATCGGTTCCGATGATTTAATCAGAAAGGGAATCGGGCTTGCGGTCAGCTATCGTGGCTGTTCGCTCGGCGCCGAAGGAGTTGATGCTGCGGCAGCCTATTTGTCGGTCCAGCCTGACGGTTCGGTCTATTTAATCTCCGGTTTGGCGGAAAATGGACAGGGATTACGCACGACGTTTTCAATGATTGCAACTGAGGTACTGGGGATTTCGATTGATGACATCTATTATTTGGAGCAGGATACGGGCATTATTCCGGATAGCGGTCCTACGGTTGCGTCGAGATCCACGCTAATGGGGGGCGGAGCAGTAAAAGCAGCGGCGGAAATTGTTCGGAAACGGTTGGAAAAATTGCTGCGTGAGCACTGGAAAGAAATCGGAGCCACAGCTTTCAATTTTATCAACCACCATGTTTCCCCAACCGAACAATCCCATCAGCGAATTTCGTTTGCTGATTTGTGCGAATTGGCTTATCAGAACGGCATTAACTTAGCAGCCCTCGGCTGGTACGCCGGCCCCAAAGTTGACTGGGATGAAAAGATAGGTCAGGGACCAGCCTATTTTACTTATGTTTACGGCTGCCAGGTGGCTGAAGTACGGGTGAATATGGCAACCGGAGAAGTTTATGTGGATCGGATATTCGCAGTGCATGATCCGGGTAAAGTAATTAACCTGTTAGGCGCGCAGGGACAGGTTTTTGGCGGAGTCAGCCAGGGAGCTGGCTATGGATTATGGGAAAAAATTAACACATTGGAGGGACAAATTCAGGAACTGAATTTCGATCAATATTTAATTCCGACCAGCAAGGATATCGGTGAAATTGAACCAATCTTCATCGAAGGCAAGGACAAATATGGACCGTGGGGAGCAAAATCACTGGGGGAACCCACCATGGAACTCACTGCTGCCGCGATCGCCAACGCGGTGCGCAATGCAACGGGTCAACGTTTTTTCAATATGCCGTTGAATCTGGAAGAAATCATATTAAAAAGAAAACTCATCAACAAAAATGCGGTGCGGGGTAGCCATTTATGATACCCGAAATCGAATTTTATCGACCACAATCTTTGGAAGAGCTGCTGATTTTTCTCAAAGAGAATCTATCGGCTGCCAAAATAATTGCCGGTGGAACCGATATTATTCCGGGCTTGCGTCAGAAAGCGTCCCGATTTCGGCACATTCAAAAACTGGCTGACATTCACAATTTGAAAGAATTGAAGGCTATCAAACTCAAAGATGAATACCTTTCGATTGGCGCTTGCGCCAGGTTTTCCCAAATTATGGAAAATCCGCTTATTAGAGAATATTTTCCGCTAATAGCAACAGCAGCAAGTCTCATCGGCAGCACACAAATCCGTAATCGAGCCACGATCGCTGGCAACTTTGTCAACAATGCACCCTGTGCGGACAGTGTCCCTCCGCTACTGGTTTATGATGCACAAATTTCCATTCAATCTCATCAGCACGCATATTCCATTCCGTTAAAAGATATATTTTTAAAAGCTTATCAGACGCTCATCAAACCCGATGAGGTAGTTACCGAAATTAGACTTCCTTTTTTAAAGAATGATTATTGGGGCGAATTTTATAAACTGGGAAGAAGGCGCGGCGTCGCGATAAGCCGAATCTCGTTCGCTATCTTAATGCACCTGCAAAGCGAAATTATCCAGGACATTCGAATTGCGTCTGGCGCGATAACGCCGATCAGTGTCAGATTAGCGGAAATTGAGGAGGCTGCGCGCAACCAAAAAGCGAGTAGCGAATTGTTTCGTCAACTGGCGCAACAATTAGGAAATGAAATAGAAAAAATAACCGGTACACGTTGGTCCACTTCTTACAAATTGCCAGTGGTTCAGCACATGTTTTATCAGACATTGCTGAAATTAACCTATTAATTATTTGTCGTGTAGAATGAAATTCGAGAAAATTACATTTGAATTAAATGGACGTACGGTTGAAATCAGCGTTCAGCAAAATTGGCACCTGATTGACATTTTACGGGAAAAGTTCAATCTCACCGGAACGAAAGAAGGGTGCGGCATCGGTGAATGCGGTGCTTGTACTGTACTTTTTAATGATCAAGCTGTGAATGCCTGTTTGTTAGTAGCCGGACAAATTGAGGACGCGAAAATCACCACAATTGAAGGTTTGAATAATGATGAACGAATGAACGTTTTGCAGGAAAACTTTCTCAAGTGCGGTGCGGTTCAGTGCGGTTTTTGCACGCCGGGAATGTTATTGTCTGCCTACGCGCTTTTACTCAAAAAATCCAGACCAACAACAGACGAGATAAAGGATGCGATCGCCGGAAATCTGTGTCGTTGCACCGGCTATAAGCAAATTATTCAGGCAATTGAAAAGAGTGCTGAGATTTTAATTCATCACAACAAATAAAGCTTTATTAATTACAAAAACCATGGCGAACACAAATACAACAATCTGCGGCTTGACTTTTCCCAATCCCATCTGGACGGCTGCTGGTCCTGCATCCGCGGATGCCAATATGCTGAATCAGGCAGCAGACGGTGGCGCCGGAGCCTTAGTGACTAAAACCATAAGCGTTCAACCGGCACATGTTCCGATTCCCAATATCCATTCACCGTTTTCAGGGACGCTAATGAATGCCGAATTATGGTCGGAGATGGATTACCGGAAATTTATTTACGATGAGTTGCCGCAGGTCAAGGATAAATCCAAAAAAATCATCGTTTCTGTCGGCTACTCGCCCGAAGATTTGATTGTGCTGGGAAAAGAATTAAAACAGACAAAAGTTGCAGATGCGGTTGAATTTTCAATCCATTACATCGAAAAAGATGCTGAAAACCTAAAACGAACGGCAGCAGCGCTAAAAGACAATCTTGATATTCCCATCTTTGCTAAATTAAGTCCGGCGATTCAGGATTTACCAACGGTAATTCATGCTTTGGATACGCTTGTGGACGGATTTGTCGCTATTAACAGTGTGGGGCCTGCATTGGATTTTGATATCGAAACCGGAACGCCCTATTTAGGTTCAGCCGGTGGACGAGGCTGGTTATCCGGTGGCGCTATTTTACCGATTGGATTGCATTTTGTCGCCCAACTTGCAGAATTAACCGACAAGCCAATAATCGGCGTCGGCGGCATTCAGAGATTTGAAGACGTTATAAAATACATGATGGCAGGTGCTTCCACAGTTCAAATTTGTTCATTAGCGATTTTGAAAGGTCAGCACATTTACGGAAAAATCGCGGATCAATTGTCTGACTGGATGGATGCCCATGATTATCCGGACATCGAATCACTGAAAAATAAATACAACCGATCTGATAACAAAAGACGGTTCTTTTTGAAAGAGGGAGCTCAACTTTATCCGAAATTGAATTTTCAACGGTGCAACCTCTGCCTGAAATGTGAAAAATCGTGTCTTCATCAAGCGATTAAGTTTTATCAACAGGAGTTCAAATTAAATAAAGCGCACTGTGTGAGTTGTGGTCTGTGTGCAAGTTTATGTCCCAGAGGTGCGTTAATTTTGGAATCGACGGAGAGTTAATTAAAACACGGAGCTTAATTGAATGCTGTCAAAATCTGAAAAAGAATCGATAGTATCTGACCTATCAGCTCAAGAGAATGCGCTTGCTAATTTACTGAGCAAATTGATTCAAATTCGAAGTTACACCGGTGAAGAGGAAAAGATCGTAAAATTCATTAAATCCAAAATGCGGGAATTTGAATTTGATGACGTCTTTATCGACACATTCGGAAATATCATCGGACGGATCGGAAACGGACCGGTAAAGATTTTTTATGACGCACATGTGGATACGGTAGCGGTCAATGATTTCAAAGCCTGGCTCCATCCTCCCTTTGACGGGAAGATAGTGGACGGAAAGATTTATGGACGTGGTGCCGTTGACGAAAAACCAGCTATAGCGGGATTTCTGATGGCTGGGAAAGCCATTCAATCTTATTTCAGAGATCGTGAATTGCCATTCTCCTTATTCATCATCGGATCCGTGATGGAAGAAGATGCAGACGGTTACCCGCTTTTTCACATTATTAAAAATGAGAAAATTAAACCTGATTTTGTTCTGCTGGGAGAGCCGACAGATTTATCGCTCTACCGCGGACAGCGGGGGCGAATGGAAATGGAAATCGCAACCAAGGGAAAATCAGCTCATGGCGCACACAACGAACAAGGGATTAACGCTGTTTACAGAATGCTGCCTATCATATCCGGAATTGAGAAGCTGGATCAGCAATTACCCAGCCGTGATCCGTTAGGCAAAGGCTCAATCACCGTCAGTCAAATTGTCTCCAAAGCCCCATCACTGTGCTCAGTGCCCGATTACTGCAAAATTCACATCGACCGCAGGCTGACGCTCAATGAAACCCAAGAAACCTCATTGGATGAAATAAACAATATTATCAGATCATCGGGCATTGAAGCTGATGTGTCCATCCCCAGTTACAGCGGAAAAAGCTGGACTAATCAGCAATTCGAACAGGAAGCCTTTTTCCCAACCTGGATTTTGGAACACAATCATCCGCTGATTTTAGCCGGATTACATACTTCCCGGTTAGTGTTGAAGCAACCGGCGCAATTGGGAACCTGGAAATTTTCCACCAATGGCGTGGCAACTGCCGGTCTGTTCAATATTCCAACCATCGGTTTTGCACCCGGGAAGGAAGAACTTTCTCACTCATCAAAAGAAGAATTGGTGTTAGCAGATTTACTTAAAGCGACACACTTCTATACTTTATTCCCCTTTGAATTGATGTCAATATTAGGAAAGGCGAGATAATGAACACACAGCTTAAAGGAAAACATTTTATTACGACCCAGGATTGGTCGGTTCAGGAATTGAAGACTATATTTGAATTAGCGAAAATATTAAAATTGGAATTCGCGGCTGGGAGAACCAATCATAGCTTGGCGGGCAAGTCATTAGGCATGGTCTTTTTTGATGCTTCGACCCGAACGCGAACATCTTTTGAAGCGGCAATGACACAATTAGGCGGGCACAGTCTTTATTTTGCCCCCCAAACCATGCAGATTTCACATGGGGAAGGCGCCAAAGATACGGCCAAAGTTCTCTCCAGCTATTTGCAAGCGATCGCGGTTCGTTATTGCAAATACAAAGAGGGAAACCGCTACTTAAATGAATTGCGTCAGCACAGCTCATCGCCAATAGTTAATATGCAATGTGATATTTACCATCCGGCTCAGATTTTAGCGGATTATTTTACCATGACCGAACATTTCGGGGACACTTTGAGAGGATTGAAACTTGGAGTGAGCTGGACTTATGCGCCAAATTACATTCGTCCGGTTTCCGTGCCCCAGAGCCTTATTTTGATGATGCCGCGGTTTGGTATTGATGTCACGCTGGCGCATCCTCCGGAGTTTGAATTAATGCCTGATATTATCGAACAGGCAGAAACTAATGCCGCCAAGGCGGATACAAGATTTGCAATTACCCATAACATGGAAGATGCTTTTAATGATGCGGATGTTGTAATTCCAAAATCATGGGGACCGTTAATATTTACAACTAATGAAAAAGAAGGATTATCCTTGATTGAGAAATATCCGAAATGGATTTGCGATCAAGAAAAAATGAATTTAGCACATAAACACGCGCTGTACATGCACCCATTACCGGCAGATCGAGGTAAAGAAGTAACCAGCGAAGTGATTGATGGACCGAATTCAGTAATTTATCAACAAGCAGAAAACCGTCTGCATGTACAAAAAGCACTCTTATCACTAATAATGGCGTGATGATGAACCATTATCGATACAATTGTTTTGACTGCGGAAATCAATTTTCAGCGGATGCAATTGAACGTAAGCCATACTATCTGTGTCCAAAATGCGGATCACATAAACCAAATGAACCTTTAAAAGGCGTTCTGCTAATCGAATATGATTACGCTTCGATCAGAAAAAAAATGAAGCGGGAGGATTTTCTCAAAATTCCTGCGGGGCAATTTTGGAGATACCCTTTTTTATGGCCGCTTCAATTTAAGCAAAATCAAAGCAATTATTCTTTTGATCAAATTTCTCAGCAAATGTTAAACAGGTTAACGTTAAATCCACATCCGATTATGCAGTATGAATATAAAAAACATAATCTTTCTCTTTTTGACTGCACCCGGAATCCAACGCTTTCTTTTAAAGACCGGGCGTCAATTTTGGTGGCGCTGAAAGCGATCCAATTAAAAGTAAAACAGATTGCTGCTGCCTCTACCGGAAATGCGGCATCTTCCCTGGCAGGGATTTGTGCCAGGCTTGGATTGGAAGCGCATCTGTTTGTTCCTGAAACCATCCCTGAAGGGAAACGAATCCAGATTCAGTCTTATGGAGCGAAAATTTATTTGGTAAAGGGAAATTATGATCAGGCATTTGATTTAAGCATTGAAATCTCCAATCGCAACGTTTGGTATAACCGGAACACCGCTTTTAATCCGTTAACTATCGAAGGAAAAAAGTCCGCTGCTTATGATATTTTCCTCTCGACAAAGGGGAATTTACCTGACGTCATATTTATCCCTGTGGGAGACGGTGTCATAATATCGGGTATTTATAAGGGTTTTACCGAATTAAAGTTGTTAGGCTTTATTAATCAAATCCCCAAACTCATTGCAGTACAGGCGGAAAGAAGTAATGCTCTGTTGCGTTACTTGAAAAATAATATATTTGAGTGCCGACCAGCACGTACTATTGCCGATAGTATCTGCGCTGAGGCTCCCCGCAATTTGTTTATGGCAGCAGATGCCATTAGAAAGACCAACGGTAATGCAGTTTCAGTGAGTGATGAAAAGATAATTGACGCACAAAGGATTCTTTCCCGCGAATTTGGCGTATTGGCTGAACCGGCGGCATCCGTGACATTGGCTGGCTACTTGAAGTTAATTGAAACAGGTGAGTTAGAAAATGTAAATAAAATTATGCTTTTAATTACCGGACATGGTTTAAAAGATTTCGAATCCTTAAAATTGGGTGTTAAACCACCTGCAGCAAAAACACCCGAAAAATGGAAGAACTTATTTGAACAATTATCTCAAGTTTAGGAAGAATTTGGTTTCATGAATTCAGACCCTAAAAATTATCGAATTGACGCGCAGGAAAAAATAAACGGCTCGGCAAAATACACGGACGATTTGAAAATTCCTGATCTGTGGCTTGCCCGCATAATTCGCAGCCCTCACCCGTGTGCCGATATTGTAGATATTCACTTTGATCCTGAATTTGACTGGAAATCGGTAGTTGTCGCAACGGCAGCGGATATACCGAATAATTTTGTCAGCATGTTGGAAAATGACATGCCATTTTTAGCAGAAAAGCGCGTCAATTATATCGGTGAGCCAGTCGTTTTGATTGCTGCGCCCGACAAGGCACTTCTTAAACATGCAGCAGAGCATATTGAAATTAAATACGAACCTCTGCCCTATTTGACTGATATGAAGACTTCGAAAGATAGCGATATTCTCCTTTACGGAACGAAAAATATTTTCAAAGAAATCAATATCAAAAATGGAAGTATCAATCAAGTTAAAAAAGATAATCTTAAGAAAATTGAGATAGAGGCGCACACCGGATTTCAGGAGCATGTTTATCTGGAGCCGCAAGCGATTATTGCCATTCCTGAAAACGACCGGATTGAAATTCGTGGCTCACTGCAGTGTCCGTACTACATTAAAAACGCCGTGGATATCATGTTTGGCGGAAAAAAGCACATTACCGTTATCCATGAAACAACCGGCGGTGCATTCGGAGGAAAGGAAGATTACCCGTCTCTGATAGCCGGACACGCGGCAATATTGGCTGCAAAATGCGGACATCCGGTTTCCCTGGTGTTGGATCGATACGAAGATATACAATTCACCACGAAAAGACATCCTTCCTATCATCACCTGCTCGCTTATGTCACTGACACAGGCAAAATTAAGGGATTGGAAGTTAAACTGCTGTTGAATAGTGGCGCTTACTGCACGTTATCACCGGTTGTGCTTGCGCGAGCCGCATTGACTTCAACGGGTAGTTATTTTATCCCTCATGTGAGTATCAATGCCAAAGCCGTCGCTACAAACACAGTTCCCAGTGGCGCCTTCCGTGGGTTCGGCGGACCGCAAGCCGTCTTTGCCATTGAGATGTTAATGGAAAAAATTGCATTAACGTTAAATTTGACAGCGGACAATGTCCGTGAAATTAACTTGATCAAAAAAGGTCAGCAAACAGCGACCGGTCAAATTTTGAAATACAGCGTCTCTGCCGAGGACGTTTTACGGAATGTATTGAAACAAAGTGATTACAGAAAAAAATATCATGATTACAGAAAATTTAACCAAGCCATTTTGGATGCGTTTAAACAAGGCTCTTTACATAAAAATAAAAGTGGATCAGTAGTAAAGGGTATCGGCGCTTCGACTTCGATTCACGGAGGCGGTTTTACGGGAATCGGAGAAAACAGAATTAAAGGGAAAATTCGGGTTGAGGTTGAACCCAGCGGAATGATCAATCTATTCACAGCACAAACTGAAATGGGACAGGGACAGCAAACCGCTTTCCAAAAAATTTTAGCGGACGCGCTGTACTTGCCACCAGGCAGAATCAAATTATCAAAAGTGAATACAGACCTTGTGCCTGATTCCGGTCCCACTGTCGCTTCTCGGTCCACAATGATCGTTGGCAGTTTGTTAACAGAAGCTGCCCATGACATCGTTTTTAAACTGAAAAACCTTTTGAAAGAACAGACGGGGATTGAATTTGATTATCAAAAAGGGTATTTCCACGGAAACGGTGAAGTTTACTCGTTCGATGACGTGATGAAAAATTCAGAGAAATTGACACTGGAAAAACAGTATGCTCATCCCCGGTTTATTAAATTTAATGAAGTCAACTGGCGCGGAGATGCCTACCCTGTTTTTTCCTGGGCAGCATCAGTGGCTGAAATCGAGGTAGATTTGGTGACTTTTGAAATTCGGGTGGTTCGCTATTACACCACCCACGACATTGGCAAAGCAATCAATTACGATCAGGCAATCGCCCAAATACAGGGCGGTTCACTTCAGGGAATCGGCTACGCTCTATACGAAACTATCAAACAGCAAAAAGGTGCCTTCGATGTCACCGGTTTCACCGATTATATTATCCCGACTTTTACCGAGATGCCCGAATTTCACATTCGCATTTTAGAAAATCCGTATCCGTTCGGCCCATTCGGAGCAAAAGGTCTGGGTGAATTGCCCCATGTCGGTTCCGCCCCTGCTGTAATTTCAGCGCTATGGATGATTTTTAAACAAGAATTTAACCATATTCCGTTTGTGCCGGAAGATTTGTATCAGCTTTTACTCTGTTCGAGGAATCGTGATGGAAATTAATTTTTACGTCAATAAACAACCTGTGAACATTGATGTACCGCACACAAAGAGCTTGCTGGATATATTACGCGAAGACTTATCTTTGACCGGAACAAAAAAAGGATGCGGTCAAGGAGAATGTGGAGCGTGCACTGTTTTGATGAAAAGAAAGCGAGTGAATTCATGCCTGGTCCCTGCTTTTCAACTTCCCAATAGTCATATTGTAACAATTGAGGGATTGAAGAATTGGCGTGTTTACCCTTTTATTGAAAAGGCATTTATCGAGCACGGCGCTGTTCAATGCGGTTTCTGTACACCGGGATTTGTGGTATCGGTTATTTCACTGCTTCTGGAAAATCAAGCATCACTAACAGCCGATCAAATAAAATGGAAATTGGGGGGAAATATCTGCCGATGCACCGGATATTCAAAAATATTTGAAGCTGTTCAAGAACTTATACGTCGTACTGAAATTTTTCAAATCGCTGAACAGGATTGGCAGGTTGAATCTCGCCAGACAACAGACTTTTACAATTATCGGCTGCAAAAAATTGATGAATTGGATAATCTTATTCGTAAGTCAGGAAAAAAGATCACATTCCTTGCCGGAGGTACAGATTTGTTAATCCAGCCGGAAAAATGGCAGTCTGCAGATAAAATTATCGACTTGACATCTGTTGAGGAAATTTCAACAACAATAGCCGACATGGGAAATGGTATTTTACTTGGTGCAGCCGTGCCGATTAGTCAAATTGTGTCTCACCCGCTTATCGAAACGAATTTCCCGATTTTAGCTGAGGCATGTCGTCAGATCGGATCAGTTCAAATACAAAACCGGGCGACATTAGGCGGAAATATTGTAAACGCCTCCCCTGCCGGAGATAGTTTGCCGGTGTTAAATGTATTGGAAGCAGAGCTATGGATCGGGCCGAAAAGTAACGGTAAATACTTAAAAGAACGCACTGATCAATTTATGCTGAATCCCGGTGAAACTAATCTAAAGAAAAATCATTACATCGCCTTTATTTATTTGCCTTTTCAAGAAAAAGAAAACCAGTTTTGGTATTTCCGCAAAGTTGGTCAGCGGCGGGCACTGGCAATCAGTAAGCTTTCACTTTCGGTTACCGGATACATAAAAAGTAACATTATTCAGAAAATTAGAATTAGCGCCGGAAGTGTTTCTCCGCAGGTGAAACGTGCTGTTCAAACGGAATCATTATTAACAGGACAACTATTATCTGCGGAGCTCATTGAAAAAGCCCAATCCAAATTAAGCGAAGAAATAAATCCCATTTCAGATATTCGCTCAACAGATGAATACCGTAGCGCTATTTGTGGAGGATTGCTTAGGGAAGCACTTTATCGAGCGATCGAACAAGATTAATTCAGAAATTATTTACAAACCGGAGGAAAGATGGCAAAATTCAACGGCTTGAATATGAATTTAGGAACACTCCCCTATCTCTCAAAAGCGAAATCCCGCTCGATTAGCGCAGAAAATTTCTCCGGTGAAAAAGGGAAAGGCGGCATGGCAACCGAAGGAACAGGTGCTGTTGCTGCACGAGATTTAGGACAGACATGGAAAGTTTCTCCTTGCGTGACACTGCAGCCAAATTCCCCATTTGACCTGGCAAAAATAACTGGCCCCGGAGCGATTCAGCATATTTGGATTACCGTTAATCCCAAAGAATGGCGGAGAATTATTCTGCGTATGTATTGGGACGATGAGAAACATCCATCGGTCGAAGTACCGTTGGGCGATTTTTTCTGCAATGGTTGGTGTGAACCTTGTCTGGTGAATTCATTGGCAGTAACTGTCAATCCGACAGGCGGATTTAATTCATATTGGTTGATGCCGTTTCAAAAATCAGCGAAAATTACAGTTGAAAATTTAAGCGATGATCAGATCGAAGGTTTCTTTTATCAAATAGATTATACATTGACAGAAATACCTGAGGAGATGGGTTATTTTCATGCACAATTCAGGAGAAATAATCCTTTGCCCTATAAACAGGTTCATGAAATTATCTCGGATGTCCGGGGAACGGGACAATTTGTCGGTACCTATTTAGCATGGGGAGTAAATAACAACGGCTGGTGGGGCGAAGGTGAAGTCAAGTTCTACCTCGACGGAGAAAAAGAATTTCCCACGATTTGCGGTACTGGCACTGAAGATTACTTTGGAGGCGCCTGGGGATTTGTACAACCAGAAGGGCATTACTGTGATTTTTCGACTGCTTACTCCGGCATGCCGCAGGTGATTCGTCCGGACGGATTTACCAAAGCCAATCAACGCTTTGGATTGTATCGTTGGCATATCATGGATCCGGTTCGCTTTGAAAAAGTTTTGCGTGTCACTGTTCAAGCATTGGGATGGCGACATCCGATGGGCAAAAAGCCGAATACCTATTTACCGCTTCAGGATGATATTGCTTCAGTCGCTTTCTGGTATCAAAATGAACCACATGTTAAATTTTCCACCTTACCTGACCGGGATTATTTGGAAGTCATTTAATTGTTGGTTGCGAAAAATATTTTTCTTCACTTACACGATTTCTTCCAATCATTATAATATCATGAGTAAAAATTGACAAACATTTTTTCGATAATGTTTGAATTAAAGCTTGGAAATGGATGTTCAA
>CAYYMH010000010.1:60881-115330 GCA_964472785.1 uncultured Cytophagia bacterium
ATGTTCAATTTTGACAATAATCAAAAAAAGTTACTTTGTTGTATTTTTTACTTGACAAAGCCATAATTTCTTGTTATATTAAAACGTTTTAATACTCTGAAAGACGATTTAATTTTTATTAATTGCTCATAATCTATTGTTATTTAACATTATTAAAGTTAGTTTAATTGATTCGCTTAATACCTAATTAAATAAATATATCGAAACGTTTCGATTGAATTAGTTATGTCTCCCACAATCAAAGATGTAGCAAAAAAAGCGAATGTCTCTGTATCTACCGTGTCTCTGGTGGTGAATAAGAAAAAAGGAATCTCCGAAAAAACCAAGATACGAGTTCTTCAAGCGATTGACGAATTAAACTATCACCCACACCATATCGCCAGAGGATTAGCCTCACAGAAAAATGGGAATATCGGATTTGTACTTTCTGATTTTCATTTCTCCCGAGCAGAACCGTTTTATACTAAAATCTTTTTAGGTTCCGAGTTTGAAGCCCGTGCTCACAATTATTATATATTGCTCACAACAATAGAAAATAATTTTACAAAAGATAGCATCCCCCGCTTTTTATTAGAAAAAAATGTCGATGGGGTCATTTTGGCCGGTAAAGTGCCAAACGGTCTGATTGAATACATAAATCAATATGATTTACCAATTATATTTATTGATTATTTACCCTCAAAAGGAAAGCCTTTTGCCGTGTTAATCGACAATGTAGATGGCGCTGTAAAAGCAATGAAGCACTTAATGAGCAAAGGGCATCAGAAAATTGCGTTCATTGGCGGTGATATTTATCATCCAAGTATTCGCTCGCGACTTGAAGGTTATCAAAAAGCATTGACTGAAGCGAATATCCCTATTAATGATCAGTTAATTATCAGCTACGAACCGGACACTACTGCTGTTGACGGGTATAATGCTGCAAAGAAATTATTTGATAAAGAGGCAGAATTCACCGCAATTTTTTCAGCGAATGATGCGATGGCATTCGGATGTTTACGTTTCTTAAAAGAGAAGAAAATTGCTGTTCCGGATGATATTGCTCTGGTCGGATTTGATGATGTGGAAATGGCTTCACAAGCTGAACCTAAATTGACGACCATCCGGGTCGATAAAGAAGATATCGGAGCAATCGCGGTTAAAAATATGGTGGAGATGATATCCAACGGCCGAAAAATTTGCGGCAACATATTAGCACCCGTTGAATTAGTTGTGAGAAAGTCAACCTAAAACGTTATTTTTCATAAATGGTAAAAACATAGAACAAATTTGAAGGAGGTGATGAACAACGTCAATCAATATTCCTAATTCCGTGTTATTTTTAATTAATTGGTTAATCTACTAACCAAGGGAGGATTTGTTATGAAATCTTTGCTTCGATTTTTTTATCTCACCGCATTTTTAGTATCAATTTTTACCCTCTTATTTTTATCGACAATAACCGCGCAAGAAACTAATCTTTTAGTCAACGGCGATTTAGAGACGGTCGCGCCGAACTTCTGGAACAAGGTTAATGAAGGTGGCGGTGGCAGCACGCTGACTTGGGACATGGAAAACGGTTACAACAGCATGCGTTCTTTAAAAATTGAAAAGCCGAACACCTGTAATGATGTCGTTGGCTGGAAGAGCGTGGACAATGCTCATCTTTACTGGAACAGCGCCAAAGCAGACCGGCTTTACAATTTAAGTTTCTGGGCAAAAGCGGAAGGTGTTAACACCAATCCGGCAACAGACGATGAAAAAATTGGTGTGTTGTTTCAGTTTTTTGCTGGTGGTACTTTGTTAGGCGAACAATTTGTCACGATTGATCAGACTACAGCTGCTTCAGATTGGGCCGAATACACGGACGGATTGTTGATTCCGGCAGGCACTGATCCGGATGAAATGTACATGACCGTTCATTTTGGCAAAGATGCAACCGGTACGGTCTGGTTTGATAACGTCGGTTGTGGTACCGATCCGTGGGCAATGGGACCTTTCAACGGCAATTTTGAAACACCGACTGGCTGGCTGGAATGGCATGCGACCATTGATGGTGTTCCGCAGGCATTTTCCAACACAGTTAACGACACAACTTACAGCGGAGACTGGTCAGTTCTGCTGCATGAATGGGACGACAATGATGATGAAATGGTATTTTATTCAGAGCCGACTGCTGCTGAGCCCAATACCTGGTATAAGATCAGTGTGATGGCAAAAACAGACAGTGTCAATACGGACGAAAGTTATCTGCCTTCCAATATTACACCGGATCGTGATAACAACCGTTTAGGCATGTGCTTTTTCTATCACAAAGCGCCGATTGATAAAAGTTTCGATTTGACCGGCGGTGATCAGTTCTACTATTTCGATCAGCGAACCGAAGCCAGCGATGGCTGGGTGGAATATTCGGTTATTTCAAAATCTCCGGAAGATGCTGCCGGTGTTTCTGTGCGGGCGCGTTTCACGTCCTACTGTGTCGGTAAAGTCTGGTATGATAACTTCACTGTCGAAAAGGTAGAATTAGATGATGAGATTTTAGTCAACGGCGATTTAGAGACGGTCGCACCGAACTTCTGGAACAAGGTTAATGAAGGTGGTGGCGGCAGCACGTTGACCTGGGACATGGAAAATGGTCACAACAGCATGCGTTCTTTAAAAATTGAAAAGCCGAACACCTGTAATGATGTCGTTGGCTGGAAGAGCGTGGACAATGCTCATCTTTACTGGAACAGCGCCAAAGCAGACCGGCTTTACAATTTAAGTTTCTGGGCAAAAGCGGAAGGTGTTAACACCAATCCGGCAACAGACGATGAAAAAATTGGTGTGTTGTTTCAGTTTTTTGCTGGTGGTACTTTGTTAGGCGAACAATTTGTCACGATTGATCAGACTACAGCTGCTTCAGATTGGGCCGAATACACGGACGGATTGTTGATTCCGGCAGGCACTGATCCGGATGAAATGTACATGACCGTTCATTTTGGCAAAGATGCAACCGGTACGGTCTGGTTTGATAACGTCGGTTGTGGTACCGATCCGTGGGCAATGGGACCTTTCAACGGCAATTTTGAAACACCGACTGGCTGGCTGGAATGGCATGCGACCATTGATGGTGTTCCGCAGGCATTTTCCAACACAGTTAACGACACAACTTACAGCGGAGACTGGTCAGTTCTGCTGCATGAATGGGACGACAATGATGATGAAATGGTATTTTATTCAGAGCCGACTGCTGCTGAGCCCAATACCTGGTATAAGATCAGTGTGATGGCAAAAACAGACAGTGTCAATACGGACGAAAGTTATCTGCCTTCCAATATTACACCGGATCGTGATAACAACCGTTTAGGCATGTGCTTTTTCTATCACAAAGCGCCGATTGATAAAAGTTTCGATTTGACCGGCGGTGATCAGTTCTACTATTTCGATCAGCGAACCGAAGCCAGCGATGGCTGGGTGGAATATTCGGTTATTTCAAAATCTCCGGAAGATGCTGCCGGTGTTTCTGTGCGGGCGCGTTTCACGTCCTACTGTGTCGGTAAAGTCTGGTATGATGACTTCTCGGTTAAAAAAGCCAGTATTCAGGAAGTACCGTCTGGTGTTTTTGACCCTGATAATTATGCCAGATTTAAAGTACCGCAGGAATTTGAATTATCGAAAAATTATCCCAATCCATTTAATCCAACCACTACAATTGAATATGTAGTACCGACTGACAGTGACATTCAAATCGAAATTTACAATGTCATGGGTCAAAAAGTACGCACATTATTTGATGGATTCCGCAACGCCGGTTCTCATCGCATCGAATGGGATGCACTTGATGATTCAGGAAGCAGACTAAGTTCAGGTGTCTATTTGATTACGTTGAGAAGTGGTAGTTTTGTGACGGCAAAACGGATCACGTTATTGAAATAGTTTTCGAATTTCTATTGGATTCATAATGGTTGTGTTATAGGGTAGTTATTAAAAATATGGCACCAGGTTTTTTATAGCTTGGTGTCATATTATTCAAAATTTCATTTTTCAATTTAAATTAATGAAAGGGACGACGAATGAGACCCTTTAAAATAATTCACTATCCTGTCATACTTACATTAATTCTATTCATATTTCCCATTTTTCTGTTCGCAGGGACGACCGGTAAATTGACGGGAAAAGTTATTGATAAAGAAAGTGGGGAAGGTTTGCCCGGTGTCAATGTGATTATCGAGGGCACACAACTCGGAGCAGCAACCGATCTGGATGGAAATTACATCATCCTCATGATCCCACCAGGTGTGTACACAGTCCGAGCCGAAATGATGGGATATCAAACGATACGCTACGAAAATGTCAGAATATCCATCGACAAAACAACCACTCGAAATTTTGAACTGGAAACCAAAGTGTTAGATATGGGTGAAGAAGTGACTATCGTTGCAGAACGCCCACTCGTTCAAATGGATTTGACATCCTCTGAATCTGTGATCGGCTCTGAGACGATATCCAAACTTCCGGTGGATCATTTTGAGGATGTAGTAAATCTGCAGGCTGGTGTCGTTGACGGCCATTTTCGCGGCGGACGATCAGGTGAAGTGATGTACATGATTAACGGTATACCGGTGAATGATTCCTATTCCGGTTCTTATGCGTTTCAGGTAGAAAACAATGCCATTGCCGAGCTTGAGGTCATTAGCGGTACATTTAATGCGGAGTATGGACAGGCGATGTCCGGCATTGTGAATATAGTCACGAAAGAAGGAGGAGAAAAT
The DNA here is from genome assembly GCA_964472785.1 of uncultured Cytophagia bacterium. Classification (GTDB taxonomy): domain Bacteria; phylum Zhuqueibacterota; class Zhuqueibacteria; order Thermofontimicrobiales; family Thermofontimicrobiaceae; genus CAYYMH01. The sequence continues at coordinate 65,615 of CAYYMH010000010.1, forward strand.
TATTCGGGTCAAATCACGACCTATTTTGGTGACTATGTCAGTAATCACACCGATATTTTCTGGAACATCGACAAAATTAATCCGACATATAATTTTGAAGCGAGCCTCAGCGGCCCTGTTCCGTTTACAAAAAACAAACTAAATTTTTACATCACAGGCAGATGGCTTGATGAAGACGGATATATTTACGGAAAAAATGTGTTTCAACCATCAGATCATTCTGATTTTTCAGCGTCAGATATGAATGAATGGATTGTCATGTCGCACGGGGAAACGTATAACTTTTCCGAAGCGCTTGCCAACCAGCTCATTGAAGATGCAAAAGCTGTTCCGATGACACCGACGCAACGACTTTCCACTATGGCGAACTTCAGTTTCAAAATTACGGATTCCGATAAATTAAATTACGAATTGCTGATTCAGGATCAGATGCATCAGAACTACGATCACCGATTCCGACTCAATCCAAAGGGTGATTATAAAAGATATACCAATGGCTACAACCACAGCCTGATTTGGACGCGTATGATTAACGAGCGCACCTTTTTTACTTTAAAATTTAATAACTTTATCAATAATTACAATCAATACGTTTACGAAGATCCTTACGATCCAAGATACGTTTCGGTTCGCCGATTGCAGGACTCCGGTGCCAGTGCTTTTCTCACCGGCGGCATGCAAATGTGGAACTTCCAGCGAAGTACCAATACATCGCTGGGAAAATTTGAAATCACCAGTCAAATCACAAAAACACATCAGGTAAAATTTGGTGCGGAAGGCAAGCGACATAAATTATGGCTGCACGAATTCGAAGTTGTTCCGGATGGCGCACAGAGAATTAGTCCGGTGACTTCATTTAATAACAACACATATACGCATTACCCGCTTGAGATGTCGGGGTACCTGCAGGACAAAATGGAATTTGAATACATGATCGTTAATGCAGGTCTCCGTTTTGATTATTTTGATCCGGATGGCAAAATACCTGAAGATTACAAAAATCCAAGCTCCTCCCCTCTCAAAGAAGCAGAACCGACAATGCAATTAAGTCCGCGACTGGGATTAGCGTATCCGATTACCAGCAAAGGTGTGATCCATGTTTCCTATGGTCATTTTTTCCAAACACCGAACTTTAATTACCTGTACGTGAATCCTGAGTTCGAATTATTTTTATTGCAAAGTACGGTTTCACCGCCTCCCAATAGCACGCTCAATATTTTGGGAAACGCGGAACTGGAGCCTCAAAAAACGGTGATTTATGAATTTGGTTTACAACAGCAACTATCCGATGATTTTGCCCTGGACATCTCTGCATATCGCAAAGATATCAGAAACCTGTTAAGCACACAGGTGCTTCAATTAAATACTGGCGGCTATTATTCACGCTACATTAATCGGGATTACGCGAATGTCAAAGGTGTCACTATCTCATTAGAGAAACGTCAAACTGAGGGGATCACTGGTGTCGGTGGTTCGATTGATTATACATTTCAGGTGGCGAAAGGCAATGCCTCTGATCCCAACGATGCGTTTTTGAATGCACGAGGCGGCAAAGAAACTCTGAAACAGATGCGCCCACTGGACTGGGACAGAAGACATCAATTGAACGTTACTTTAACGATGGGTAAACCTGAAGATTATAATGTGAGTTTGATCGGACGACTTGCCACCGGATTTCCGTATACTTCTGTTTATGGTTCTGGTGCTTATATCGAGAACAATTCCCGAAGACCGTTAATCTATACATTTGATATGTATTTCACTAAAGATATCAAATTCAGCGGTTTGAATTTCTCTGCATTTATCAGAATTTACAACTTGTTTGATCGTTTAAACGAACGAGCGGTGTTCCCGGATACCGGTCGCGCCGGATACTCATTGACGCCATTTCACCAGAGCTACTTGCATCCACGGGGAATTAACGATTTAGAGGATTATTTTGTTCGACCGGATTTTTATTCAGCACCGCGTGAAGTACAAATCGGTTTTTCAGTACCATTCTGATAATTTTAAATGGTTACAAGTTTAATTTTATGGCACTTAGTGAAATTAATTATATTTGGCGAAATAATCTATCCAACGAATTTGACATTAATTTTAAAAAAGGAAGAAATATGATGCCAAAATATTTAAATATAATGACCTTTATTCTCATTTTAGTTTTACCGATCAGCCTGTTGGGGCAAGCGGTACAGCAACGAGTACCCGACCCCAACACCGGTGATTTGAGTAAACTAAAATATGGAATCATGGATGGGAACCGCATCGCGACGTTGTTTAAAAATTGGGGCGAGATTGCCGAGCACCCCAATTCTCCGTCCTGCGAATGGCCCAAAGGAACAGGACACGAGTATCAGGACGGTGTTGCACTCATTGTGTCTGTTGAGACTCAGGACATCCATGGCAACACCATTCATCCGATGGAAACCCAATATCGGGAATTCGTGGATGTGAATCCTGAAAACCCGAACGAGCTCTGGGGCTGGGCGCCTCTGCCCGGCTACAACAGTGAAGGATCAGACTCACCGGCAATGAGCGACGATCCGAGCACCTGGCCCTTGCGCTGGCCTGATAAACCACCCTCCTGGGACGGATACTGGAACGGTTGGTTTGGCAAGGGCAAAATGCAGGCAGAGTTGGAAACCTATTTTGTTTTTGATGATGACCTGGACGAAGAATGGGATTTTTATCCTGACCCGACAGACTCCAGTCGTCGGGGTGTCGGAATAGAAGTTGCGGCTCGCTATTTCCAATGGGCGCAGGTTTTGGCACGTGATGCCCTTTTTGCCTTGTATTTTATTACCAATGAAGGCAAGACCGATTACCAAAAAGTTTATTTTTCATTTTACACAGACTGGGGTCTCGGTGACTTGCCAGGCGAAGATATGGATAATATGGATGATGCTGGTTCTTACGATTTAGAACTTGATATTGCATACGCCTGGGATTATGACAATACCGGTTTTCGAGGCTGGGAAGTTGGCTATGGTGGTTTTGCCTTTTTGGAAAGTCCGGGTATCACGTATGATGACCGGGACAATGACCGTGACGGATTGCTAAATGAGTCCCGCGTCAATGATGCCGGAGAATGGCTGGTTCAATATCCTTATGGCGTTTTTGATGTTGACGCATTCAAAAACTTTTACGGCAGAGAACCGAAACCGCATTGGTCAGGTGACGAAGATGGCGACTGGAAATCATATACTGATTTGAATGAGAATGGACAGTGGGATACTGGGGAGCCGCTGAACGACGATGTCGGACAAGATGGGTTAAGTCCTTACGATTCAGGTTACGACGGACCGGATGAAGGTGAAGGAGACGGCAAACCCACCTTGGGTGAAGGCAACTTGCCCGGTGAACCCAATTTCGGAAAAACGGACAAAGACGAATCTGATCAGATTGGTCTGACCGGGTTTGAAATTTTTAATGTCCATTATTATGAACTGACCAATGATGAACAAAACTGGGATGTGTTCAGCACTTCGCGTAATCCCGGCGAAGATCCGCCTGATCCGTTAGTTGGTGGCAATCTGGGCATGTTTTTCTCTTCCGGTCCTTTTCGCCTTGAGGCAGGCCAGACTGAAAATTATTCTATGGCACTATTATTTGCTGATGGTCTGAATACACTGGCAAGAAGAAAAAATACGGTTCAGAGTATTTATAATAATGATTACCGGTTTGCTGTGGCTCCGGATAAACCAAATCTGACAGCCACAGCCAGCGATGGCAAAGTGATTCTCCGTTGGGATGATTTGGCTGAGAATTCGTGGGATCCGTTTTTACAGGAATTTGATTTTGAGGGATATCAGATATTGAGATCCACCGAAGCAAATTTCAGAGAAGCATTGAATATCACGAATGCGTATGGGGACGAATTTTATTATTTACCCATGGAACAAGCAGGAAAGATCGCACAATTTGATAAAATAAATGAATATCAGGGATTACATCCGATCGACGAAGAGGGCATTAAGTTTAATCTGGGTGACAATACGGGTTTGAGGCATGTTTTTATTGACACGACTGCGCAAAATGGCCAAACCTATTTTTATGCCGTTGTGTCCTACGATCACGGAAAAATCGACACGACGGAAAGCGGATTGGAAGGGCTCAGCCCGATGTGGTGCACCAGCCGCATCGAAACAGATATTGCCGGTAATCTGGTTCCGGATATTAATTGTGCTGTTGTAACGCCGAATTCTTTTGCTGCCGGATATAAGCCACCTTCATTGGATAACTCAAAATACGACGGCAAGGGTATTCAACGAATCAGCGACGGTACCGGAAAAGTTGAGATTCATTTTGTTGAAGACGATTCGATCAAAGACGGAACGACTTATGAAATCGCGTTCCGGGATACGGCAAAATTTCATAATGAAGGCGCTGTTTTCTTTACCATCTATGATTCGACAACCGGGCAGGTCGTTTTACCGGAACAGCAAATTACAGAACACATCGAGACGCCATTGTTCAATGGAATTGTTGCCAATGTGTACAATGATCCATCTGTTAAAGTTGATTACAACAACTCGGGGTGGCTCACCGGTGAAACAACTTATAAAACAATCATCGATTTTGATCCGGCGTTTTCCAGTGAGCTTAATCCGTTATTAAACATTACTATCCCCTACCCTGCTGATTTTGAAATCACATTTTCGGATCAAGTGATCGACACGGCTGATAAAGGGCTGGGAACTTTTAAAGAAATTCCGACAAAATTTTCTTTGTGGAATGTCACGGAAAATAAACCCGCACATTTCTTTTTTAGGGATGTTATTCCGGATTGCACACTAACGCCGGATACGACTGAATCCATTCTATTATTCGTTGAGAATCCAGATGTTCGGTATTTCAAGCTGAATTCCACGTGGCGGATCAGTTTTTTAACAGATACCTCACTGACTCAAATTCCACCACAGCCGGGCGATGTTTACTATTTGGCAACAACCAAACCATTCAGAACCGGTGATGTTTTCCGGTTTACTGTGAATGGTGTAAAATTCGACAACCAGAAAGCAGAATCCGAATTAAAAGATATTTATGTGGTGCCAAATCCATACGTTGCTGCGGCAACCTGGGAGAGAAAGAATCCGTTCTTAAAAGGACGCGGTGAACGGCGGATCTGGTTCTGCAATTTGCCGGATAAGTGTACAATTCGGATTTATACAGTTCGCGGTTATCTGGTAGATACCATTGAATACGACGGTTTCAGCTACCACAGCCCGGAATATGATCCGAAAACAAAAGCTTCCGGCACTCCGATTGGCGCCGTTCCCTGGAATTTGGTTTCAAAAGATGGTATGGACATTGCCTATGGTGTTTATATCTACCATGTCGATGCGCCGGGTATTGGTGAGCACATTGGGAAATTCGCGGTTATTAAATAATTATTTTTTAAGTAAAGTGAAAATTTAAAATATATGATCAAAAATAATAAAAAGATAATTCAATGTTGCACTATTGCTCATCTAATTCTATTAATTTGCACAGTGAATCTCTTTTCTCAGCAAATTAATATTGATCGGATTGAGCGCATGCCCAATATGCCGGCACCCTACGAAATGCGGAATTGGAAACAGGTTGCGCTTGGATACGACAGTCTGGTTTTTAATTTAAACCTCACCGGTGAATATTTGCCGCTTATTTGGATAAATCAAAATACCCAGAATTATCCGGAGCACGAAAGTTTTGGCTTGCATTCTTATGTGGGTACACATAGCCCATTTGGTGCCGAGGCGATTAATATTCTTCCTGCTGTCATTAGCGCCTCACTGGTTGGCATTGACAAAAGTAATCAGAACGGCTACAACTGGGTGCTGATGTGCGAGGAATTTTTTAACAATCGACCGTCCGAATATGTGTATTTGAACAATCCACTTGCTTTCAGTGGCAGCGACTGGTGGTATGATACCATGCCCAATGTCTTCTTTTACCAGCTTTACGATTTGTACCCGGAAACCGGTGATTTTGAACGTCAATTCGGGTTAGTTGCTGACCGCTGGCTGGAAGCAGTCGTTAAAATGGGCGGCAAAACTACCCCCTGGAATGTGCCGTACATGAATTACCGGGCATGGAAGCTTTCCGACATGACGCCACTGAATGTGGGCGTTAAGCAGCCGGAAGCTGCCGGAGCTATTGGGTGGCTGCTTTATCACGCCTATTTGGAAACGGGAAAAGAGAAGTACCGCATTGGCGCTGAATGGTGCATGGAATTTTTGGACGGTTGGTCTAAAAATCCTTCTTACGAACTCCAATTACCCTACGGTGTTTACGTCGCCGCGCGTATGAATGCTGAATTGGGTACTGAATACGACATTGATAAAATGGTGAACTGGTGTTTCGATGTCAAAGACAATGTTCGCAATTGGGGTGCCACTCTTGGAAACTGGGGCGGTTACGATTGTGACGGCTTGATCGGAGAGGCGAAATACGCTGGTTACGGATTTACGATGAACGGATTTGAAATGGCGGGTGCCTTAGTGCCCATGGTTCGCTATGATGAACGGTTTGCCAGAGCCATCGGCAAATGGATGCTCAATGTGGCGAATGCCAGCCGGCTCTATTATTCCCAATTTCTCCCGGGGGAACATCAGGACAATGAAAACTGGTCTCAACAATATGATCCAAATTCGTATATCGCGTACGAGGCAATGCGGGAATATGCTTTACACACCGGAATCAGTCCTTACGCCACCGGAGACGCGATACGAGGTGGCTGGGGTGAAACCAATTTATGCCTCTACGGCTCATCTCATGTTGGCATCTTTGGTGGAATTATTGACACCACAAATGTACCAATGATTCTCCAACTCGATCTTCAAAAAACGGATTATTTTCAGGATAAGTCGTATCCTTCATTTTTGTATTTCAATCCGTATGACGAGGATAAAACTGTGGAAATTGAATTGGGCTGGGAAAATTTCGACCTTTACGACGCTGTTTCAAATAGTTTCCTGAAACAAAACGCATCCGGAATTGAGTCGTTCCCTGTTCCTGCCAATAGTGCGGTCATTCTGGTTTTGCTTCCCCCAGGCGGTGATATTATTTACCAGTACGAAAAGATGGTGGTGAATGGCATTATCGCGGACTATAATTCCGGTCAGTCAGTTTCCAATTATCCGCCTCGAATCAAGGCATTGGCTGCCACTGATACCCTGGTCGTATTTGGTAATCAAATCACCTTTTACGCCAGTGCAGAAGATAAAAATAATGATGACCTTTTTTATTATTGGATTATTGGTCAGGATTCAGTGTCCACTTCTGTTGGTGAACTCGATTGGGTGCCGCCTGATTCAAGTTGCACGTTATCAGCAACATGTATTGTTTCCGATCAGCAGAATGCCCGGGATTCAGCACAAGTTACTATTCATGTTGTGGAAGCAATAAATCATGATCCCAACATTCTAAACATATACGGTGAGCCGAGACGCGTCGAATTGGGTCAAACAGCCAACTTAGTTTGCAGCGCAAATGACCCTGATGAAGATACGCTGTCATTTCAATGGTCTGCTGATGCAGGTAATCTTACTTCTGATGATTCAACTGCAATCTGGACAGCACCGACGCTGGCCGGATTTTATTATATCCGGTGCAAAGTAATTGATAATCGTGGCGGAGAGGACACGGATAGCTTGGGAATCGTTGTACAGGATTCATCCAACATAGAAACCGGCATACCGATCGCATATTATCCGTTTAACGGAAACGCCAACGATGAAAGCGGAAATGACCATAACGGCACGGTTCAGGGCGCTGTTTTAACGCCTGACCGGTTTGGAAATCCAGAGAGCGCCTATTTTTTCAACGGATCGTTCGCGAATATTCTCGTCCCAAATCACGAGGACTTAAATTTCCGAAGCGCCATCAGCGTCAGTTTGTGGATGAAGGCGGATGAACTGTTTGACCGCGAATCGTACCCGATTTCCCACGGAAGTTGGAAAAACCGTTGGAAAATTTCCATCATCCCTGAAAAGAAAATCAGATGGACAATTTATACGACGCTGGGAATAAAAGATTTGGATTCCGAAATGACTGTTCAGGAAGATGTCTATTACAACGTGACCACGGTTTATGATGGTTCAGCGTTGAAAATCTACCTCAACGGTGCCCTCAATTCTGAGGTTTCGCATTCGGGACTGCTGGAAACCACCTCGGTCGATTTGACCATTGGTCAGGAATTGCCGGATTCTGATTATAATTTTAAAGGCGTTCTCGATGATATTCGGATTTATAATTATGATTTAAGCAAACAAGAAATTTCGAATATTTTTGATGAGGGGACATCAGTTCATCAGAAAAATGACAAAGCTGTTCCCGAAGAGTTTTTATTACTGCAAAATTATCCCAATCCCTTCAATAATCAAACGACTATCCGGTTTCAAATAGTTAGGCAAGGAAAAGTAAAGCTGACTATTTATGACATTCTCGGCAAAAAAATACGGACGTTAGTTAATGAAGAAAAAACCGCCGGATATCATTTTGTAAATTGGAACGGTAAAACCGATCGGGGAATCAGTGCAACATCAGGCATATATTTTTATGAGTTGAAATGTGAAGGTTTTTGTCAAAAGAAGAAATTGCTTTTGATCAAATAGGAATCAGAAAATTAGAAATATCAATGACCAGTTGGATTATTGGTTTTTTTGTTTTTTTTAATATTTTGACCGTAAGGGACCCATGGACGTCCCCTACATCGCGAAAATCCTTTTATTTGAAGCTAATATTTTCTACTGGTCATTCATATTAGAAGATTATTAAAAAATTATTTGACAAGATAACTGGATGAGACAAGATAGTTGAGCAGTTTATTTTAATAGAACATAAATATCTGACAAAATAAATTATAGAGTGTGGCAACAAGAAAAGATGTTAGTTTTTTTCACATAAACCCTGTTATCCTGTCAAAATCAGTAATTTTTGAAATTACATAACCTTTCTAATTAGAGGGAGAATACAATGAAATTAAAAGCCATGATCATCATTATCACATTGTTCCTTCTGTTTATAAATATCTCTCAGGCTCAAATATCTACCAATGTTTCAAAGGTCGGGATCACGGCGGCGCCCTTTCTGACCATTGGCGTCGGGGCAAAGGCGACAGCAATGGGTAGTGCATTCGTCGGGACGGCTGATGATGCCAGTGCCTTGTACTGGAACCCGGCTGGAATTGCGCGCTTAAATAATCCGCAGGGCATTTTTTCTCACATCAATTGGATTGCAGACCTGGGATTTGATTTTATCGGCTTTGTCATGCCGGCGGGTAATTTCGGAACCGTTGGTGCCAGTATCACTTCCCTTTCTATGGATGATATGTTAGTCCGGACAGAGGAACGGCCGCAGGGAACCGGAGAATATTTCACATCCAGTGATTTGGCGTTAGCACTCTCTTATGCGGTTAATTTAACAGACCGATTTTCGATCGGTTTTACCGGAAAATATATCCGGCAACAAATCTGGAAAGAAACAGCGCAAGGCTTTGCCATCGACATTGGCACGCTTTTTACCACCGGTTTCAACGGAATGCGCATTGGCGCCACCCTCTCTAATTTTGGCACAGAGATGCAAATGACTGGTGAAGATCTGGTTTACTACCACGATATCGATCCCCAGCATCTGGGAAATAATGACGAAATATTTGCAGAGCTGAAAACCGATTCCTGGCCCCTTCCGCTTACGTTTCAGGTCGGCTTGGCGATGGAATTATTACAATCGGATTATAACCGTGTCACGTTTGCTGTTGATGCCATTCAACCCACTGACAATACCGAGAGTCTCAATTTAGGCATGGAATACGCACTGAATGAATGGTTTTTCTTGCGCGGCGGTTACAGCAATTTATTTCTAAGAGACTCGGAAGAAGGCTTCACTTTTGGCACCGGTGTTGATATGAATAAAATTTATAAAATTCCACTGCGTTTTGATTATGGCTATTCCGATTTCGGTCGACTCAAAGACATTCATTGTTTCGCATTAACATTAGTATTGTAAATTCAATTTAACCAAACATTGATGAAATTAGGATCTCATATATTTATATTTCTGGTACTCTTTTTGGTAAGCTGTTCATCGAAAGATAAAACTGTCAATCAACAGGATTTGGCAGTTTCTTTTGATAAAAAAAATGCGATTATCGAAATTGGCAGTCCCTTTGTCGGGATTGAAATGCACAATAGCTCTCCCCTGCTGAACAGATTGAGTTTCTATTATCCGGTAGCGAATAGCATTGATTTGAGTGAGGATTACTGGACTCGGGATCAATGGAAAATATTTGGCGTCGGAATAAAACAAGATGACCAAACACCGGAATGGATTGGAAGTGAATCACTTCCTTTTGAATTAACGCCATATTCTGTCAGGTTTTTTGAGAAAAGCGAAGATAAAAAATCTGAGATCAACTACCAGTTTTGTGATGATCAACCTGCCATGGTAGTTACCCTTGAAATTGAGAACATTTCAAAAAAAGAAATCAACTTTGAAGTGTTCACAAAATTACCTTTGGTTTTAAAAACATGTCATACCTACACAGAAAAATTACCAACCGACATCAAGGTCGATTCCGTTACAGGCACATTGAGTGCTAACTTTAACCATTTGCAAACCCAATACGCTCAGCTTTTTATCACGAATGCAGGACTCAAACCTGATTTTATTGGTACAAATTTCAAAGACAAAAAATTCTCTGAGTTGATTAATTGGATTGCATCAAATTCGATTATATCTGTTTCCAAAAATCCCTCAAAAAAAATCCCCATTGCATTTAATTTGTATTCAAAAAAATTGCGTCCAGGCGAAAAGTTCAAAATTGTCCAAATTATTGGTTCTTGTCGGAAGGACGAGGGGCAGCACATCACCGAATACTTAATTGAAAATTACAAAAAGGAAGTGCAATCTTTTGAAGCTGAAATATTGAAAGCGTCCTGTGATGATCCGATTATTCAAACAGGCAAAAATTCAATCGATCATTCAGTCAAATGGGCACGAGCCATTTTGGCAGTCAATCAGCATTTTATTGATGACCATATTCTTCCAATGCCCTGTCCGGCACAGTATAATTTCTTTTTTACCCACGATGTGCTGTTGACTGACCTGGCTGCCGTTCATTTCGACATTGATCGGGTTAAAAGGGATTTGCTGTTCATTTATGAACACGCTAATGAAAACGATATTATCCCTCATGCTTATTACTGGAAAGACACTACCTATGTGACAGAATATGCTGGCATCGACAACTGGAACCATTTTTGGTTTATCATTTTAGCTTCAAGTTATCTACGCCACTCCGACGATGTGGAAACTTTGGAACAGCTATTCCCCGTAATTTCAACCAGCCTCAATACGATTTTAAAATCCAAAGGCGAGGATCATTTAATGTGGTCCCACCAACCGGATTGGTGGGACATCGGCAAAAATATCGGCCCCAGAGCATATATGACCATTTTAGCATGTCGCACATTGCGTGACTATGTTTATCTTACCTCAAAATTGGGGAAAAATATTGAGCAACTAACACATTACGAAACATTAGCTGATAAAATGCAGGGAGCTTTAAATGACAAACTCTGGGACGATGAATTAGACTATTTGATTAATTATCTTGAAGATAATACCAAAGACAGCCATCTTTATATGGGCTCGATTCTCGCCTGTCATTACGATTTGTTAAACGAATCACGGAAAAGGCAATTAGTTGAGACAGTGAAAAAGAAGTTGTTGGATGAAAAAATTGGTATTTATACCGTGTATCCTATGGACTTCCACTTGCTGATTGATAAATGGAAATTTAACGGGAAAGAAATGGGTGATCCTTACTATTACATCAACGGCGGGGTCTGGCCTCACGGAAATGCCTGGTATGCCATGGCTTTAAAATCGATTGGCGCTTTTCATGAAGCATTCGAGTTCATCGATCAGACCATGACAGTTGAAGGTATAATGAATAGTCCGAACGGACAACCTGCCATGTACGAGTATCGCTGCTCGAATCCTACGAATGAAAATAGTTATGGCAAAATCGACAAACCCCAATTCATGTGGGCTGCTGGCTGGTATCTTTACAGCCTTTACCAACTACTGGGCATTGATGAAAACGACTGGAATATCGCCCTTAATCCTGTTAAAATAAAATCGACAAAAAATGTTGAATTTCAAACTTACCATAAAGGGAAGCTAATTTCGGTTAAAATTCAGGGTGAAGGAAAACACATCCGGGAGATTTACTTTGATGATACCACTATGTCAACATCAGTGATCCCGGATGAGCTGAATGATTTGAATCAAATAAAAATTACACTGGGCTTTCCGGATTCACCATATATTTATCAAACCAATTCAGCGCTATATGCACCCAAATTTAATGAAATGGATAATCAACTATACTTTGAGCTAAGTGCTTTTCGCGGACACAATAATCAAACAGCGCTCATTTCGCCTTATGTACCAAAAACTATTTTGATTGATAATAAACTAATAAGCGAGCTTGAGATAATCCCGGTTGATAATATTTATCGAATCAAATTTTCTTTCATTCATCGTGATAAACCATCAAAAGTAGCAGTGATGTTTTAAATGAATCTAACATTATCAAAAATAATGTCGTTACATCAAAAAATAATGATTATAGCATTCGCCAGTGTGCTGCTTCTTTCCTGTGGTTCGGATAGAAGAGCTGAAAAGGGAAAAAAGATCACCTTAACGTACTGGTCTGCCAATAACCAGTATGAGATGAACCTGGCAGAATATTTAGTTGAAGAATGGCATAAAATACATCCGAACGTTAGGATCAAATACCAGCCCATTCCGGAGGGGCGTTCCAGTGAAGAAGTCGTATTGGCAGCCGTGGTCGGAGAGACCACGCCGGACGTATATTCCAATATGTGGCCCGGAGATGTGGAGCTCTATGTCAGAGCAGATGCGTTGCTGCAGTTGGACAATTTTGCCGATTATGATTCTTTTGCTGTCGACCGGTATTCACAGGATGTGCGTGAGCAGACTATTTCTATAGACGGGCATGTTTATCAAATTCTGTGGAAAACGAATCCGATTATGATGGCATATAACAAAAAGATGTTCCGGCAAGCCGGCTTCCCGGAACCGCCCTCAACCTATGAAGAATATCTGGCAGCCGGAGAAAAGATTACCAGCGACACCAACAATGATGGATATATCGATCGATGGATTGGCATTACCCAAATCCTGGTAACCTGGTGGCAACGCTTTTTCGATTTTTATCCCCTTTATATTTCGGCTTCCGGTGGTCAAACTTTGCTCAAAGACGGGCAGATCAATTTCGACAATCAATACGCTGTTGAGGTATTTCGTTTTTTGCAAACGTTATTTCAAAAAGGATATTTTCCCAAAGAGCGTATGGACGCGCGTGCTGATGTTTTTATTCACGGTATCGTCGCTTCCCGGTTTACCGGTCCCTGGGCAATCACTCAAATTGAAAAATACAAAACAGAGGATTTTGAATACGATTTTGCTCCGGTACCTTCCCCGAAAGGATCAGATGAACCCAGCTACACTTACGGAGACTACAAGAGCATTATCATTTTCAAAAACACCAAACATCCACAATGGTCGTGGGAATTTACCAAATTTTTAGTTTCACGACAGGCGGATTTGAAACTTTTGGAAATTGCGGATCAGTTGCCGCTTCGTAAAAATTTATTATCAGACAGTTTGTTTATTCCCTATTTTGAGGAACATCCGAAAAAAGTGACATTTGCCAAACAGGCACGCTACGTTCGCGGTGCGGATAGCTCACCGGTGCTCAGAGAAATTTTTGATGCGATTTCCCAGGAATTTGAAATGTGTGTCATTTACGGTAAAAAAACACCGGAGCAGGCGATTGAAGATGTCGTCAAGCGCACAAAATTAATTATGGAGTAATTTTGTTGGCTCTTTTTAAAAAAAATAAACGTAATAAAATCGGCTATGTTTTCGCCTTACCTTACATCGTTCATTTTTCTGTGTTCGTTGCGTTTCCGCTCGTATTTTCATTTTTACTGGTTTTTCATCGCTGGGACATTATCTCGTCGATGAAATGGGTTGGTTTCGATAATTTCATCCGGCTTTCCAAGGATGCATTGTTTTTCAAATCTGTCTGGAACACGTTGGTGTTTTTGGTCATCCATATTCCCTTGCAAATCATCGTCGCACTGGCATTGGCTGAATTTCTCAATCAGAAAATTCGCTTTCGCGGTTTCTTCCGCGCCAGTTATTTTTTACCTGTGGTCGTTTCCGGTGTGGTGATTACTATTCTCTGGCAACAACTTTATGCGCAAGATACGGGCATGCTTAACACGCTGTTAGCAAAACTGGGACTGGTAAAATTACCCTGGCTCACCAGTACAAAATTAGCCATGCCTTCAATCGCCATTATGGCAACCTGGAAAAATGTCGGGTTATACATTGTGCTCTTTCTCGTTGGCTTGCAGAATGTGCCAACTTATATGTATGAAGCAGCGGACATTGAAGGCGCTTCGCATTGGAAAAAATTCCGTTACATCACCCTGCCCATGATTAATCCAACGATGATTATGGTAGTCATTATATCGACTATTGGCGGTTTTTCGCTCTTTATCGAGCCCTACATTATGACCGGTGGTGGTCCGATGAACAGCACATTATCAGCCATGCTGTATATTTATCAACAGGCATTTTCGTTTTTACACATGGGATACGCTGCCACATTGGGATTTTTCTTTGCGCTGGTTGTATTTTCGGTAGTGCTGATTCAGCGAAAAGTGATCGAAAAAGACGTTGATTATTAATTTCAAATAGTGAACTCAACATAATTGATCTAATCAAATGAAAAAAATTCTATTTTACGGATTCCTTATTTTCTGGACAATCATTTTCATTTATCCGTTTTTGTGGATGCTGTCAGCGACTGTTCGACCGGAAGCAGAAATTGGTGGCTTCGGAATCATTCCTTCCTCGATTTCTTTGAACAGTTATAAAATGGTATTCGATAAAATCCCCATATTTAGAGCTTTTTTGAATAGCCTGATCGTTGCGTCTTCAGTCACTGCCGGCGTGATTGTGTTTGGTTCGATGATTGGATATTCATTAGCCAGGCTGCGTTTTAAGGGACGTAATGTGATGTTTGGCGTGATTCTTTTTACCATGACGCTCCCGTTTCAGATTTCACTAATCCCGCAATACATTTTGATGGTTAAATTCCACTGGACAGAAACTTATTTAGCGCTCATCGTCCCTTACCTGGTCAATGCGTTCGCGATTTTGCTGTTTCGGCAGCATTTTCTGACTATTCCTCAGGATTTAATCGACGCAGCACGGATAGATGGCTGTTCCGAATTTCACATCCTGTTTCGGGTTTTCTGGCCACTCTCGGTCCCTGCAATAATTACGGTGGGTATCATCACCTTTATGACGATTTGGAATGAGGTGCTGTGGCCCTTGATCGTCATCCATGAACGTAATTTAATGACCATGCCGCAAATCGTGACCATCTTTGTCGTTGGCGGACAGGCGGAAGGATTAATGGGATTAAAACTAGCAGCAGCAACTTTGCTAGCGTTGCCTATCATCGTGGCTTACAGCATATTCCAACGCTACTTTATCGAAAGTATGGCAACAAGCGGTTTGAAAAACTAAAGGGTTTGATTAAAAATAAATTATGATGAAATTTTCTGATACTAAATATTTTCTTTTCTGCTCGCTATTTACCTTATCTATCTTCTGTTGCAACAAAAAAGAAACCGATCGATCTTTTCAGGAGATGATTAACTTCAATCATCTTGAACGGCTTACTGAAACAATTTATTTTCAGAATGATTCGGTAGATATCGTTCATATTTATGCGGATTACCCGGATTATCAGCCGGTCGATGCCAAAGGTGAAGGAATCACCTGCGTGGACGATGTTGCCAGAGCGGCTGTGGTTTATTTGAAGTATTTTGAATTATACGGCGATTCAACCGTGTTGAGCAAGGCAAAAAACTTATTAAAATTCGTCCTGTCCATGCAAACGGATGACGGAGAATTTTACAATTTTATTTTTGCGGACAAAACCATTAATAAAAATCACCGCAACAGTGAAAAGTCGTTTAATTTTTGGGCAGCCAGAGCTTACTGGGCGCTTGGTTCTGGATACAAAATTTTTAAATCCATTGACGAACAGTTTGGAAGCCAGTTGAAACAGGCTTTTTTAAAATGTAAAATCCCTGTGTCTTATTTATTAAAGCATTATCCGCAAACTGAACAAGATAACACCATCGAATATCCATTATGGTTAATCAATCAATACGGTTCCGATGCAACCTCGGAGTTTCTATTAGGGATTGCAAACTATTTATCGGTTGAAAAAAAAGATGAAAAGTTAACAGATGCTGCTGCAAAATTTGCTGAAGGTATGTTGAAAATGCAGTTGCCAATTCACCAAAGATTCGGCAGTACTTTTTTGTCCTGGAAAAATCTTTGGCATGCCTGGGGAAATTCTCAAACGCAAGCTTTGTGCAGCCTCTACCCTATTTTAAAACAATCATCACTTCTTGAGGCTGTTAAAAATGAAGCGGATCATTTTTATTCAAGATTGTTGATCGAGGGCAGATTGCATCAATTCAGATTGGATGAAGACGCAACACAATTTCCGCAGATTGCGTATGACATTCGATGTCAGGCGCTTGGTCTGTTGAAATTGTATGAAATGACACAAGACAAAAAATATGCGATATTCGCCGGTTTGACAGCGTCCTGGTTATGTGGAAATAACGCTGCGAACACGCAAATGTACGATCCTGCTACCGGACGATGCTTTGACGGAATCAATGACAGCACTTCTGTGAATAAAAATTCCGGCGCCGAATCGACCATTGAAGCCCTGTTTACGTTGGTCGAAATCATGAACGATCCGATTGCTAATAAGTTTCTCTATTTCAAAGCATTGAAGACTGAAACAGTTGAGAATAATGATCGTGGTGTTATTTGGGCAAAAAGGACATGGGTTAATTCGGATGGTGAAGAAATTACCATCTCTTATGATTTTCGAAGTTATCAATTAAAGGTGATTGAATAAGTTATATTTTTAAAACAAATTAAGATTTTTTAATGTGTTATTGCTTGCATTTTCAGAGTATTTTCCATATATTTGACTTTTAAATTTTCAAAAGTTTATCTTATTTTTCAAAAAATAACTGATAAAGTGTAAATATCTTATGCAAAAGGAAACCGACAATGAAGCTAAAACGAACTGAAAAACCAATTTTAGAACCGATCTCAAATCATCCATGGGAATCGCGCGCTGTACTGAATCCCGGAACGGTAAAGGAAGGAAATTATGTGCACATGCTATACCGTGCAGTCGAAGGGGACAATTACTCAACCATCGGATATGCAAAGCTGGACTCGAAAGGACAGATTATCGAACGTCATAATGAGCCGGTCATCAAACGCAATGGTCAATTTGAAAGTAAAGGCTGCGAGGATCCGAGAATCACGAAATTCGAAGATAAATATTACGTTTTTTACACCGGCTATGACGGACAACACGTCCGTATTTGTGGAGCCTCCACGACTGACTTTTTTAATTATCAAAAATATGGAGTCGTCATGCCCGATGTCTCAAACAAGGACGCCATGATTTTCCCTGAAAAAATTAATGGGAAAGTGATATTTATTCACCGGGTCGAACCAAATATTCAATTTGCTTATTTTGACGACATTGAACAATTGCTACATCCGGCTGCTACCTATTGGCAGAATTATTTGAAAGACCTTGATAAATATACCATAATGAAACGAGAATTTGAGTGGGAGTCCCAAAAAATTGGCGCGGGACCGCCACCGATTAAAACCGACCATGGGTGGATTTTAATTTATCATGGTGTTGATGATAATCTTATCTATCGCGCTGGCGTTGCATTACTTGATTTAGAAAATCCGAGCAGAGTCATTGCGCGATACCCCGACCCAATTCTTGAACCGGAAATGGAATACGAGCAAAAAGGTGACGTTCCCAATGTGGTTTTCCCTGAAGGAACAGCGATCTTTGATAACATGTTGTACGTTTATTATGGTGGAGCTGACAAGGTTATCAGTTTGGCAACGATTGAAATGGATGAATTGTTAGAGGAACTATTAAAATATAAAAAATAAAACAAGCCCCCTTTTGAATTGAAAAACACCGCTGGATTTTTTATCTGCGGTGTTTTTTTTGATATTAAGCATGATAAACGATAACACAGAAAAGTTAATTTATTTCCCATGAAACACACAAAATAGCACCAAATTCAAAATCATAAAATAATATTTCCTGTATTTTTTGTGTTTAGTGGGCTACAATAGAATAATATTTGTATCCTCTCAATATTCTATGGTAATGAAACCTTCAAGCAGACAATGTCATTCCTGCGAATGCAGGAATCTCCTGTGTGCAAAGGAGATTCCTGATCTACGCTTCGCTCCGTCAGGAATGACAGCGCTTTGTTACCCTTATCTATTGAGTGGATACTAATATTTCTATTTTTAGAGTTTTAGATAGAGATTAAAATCCAAATCTCATCGATGATCCCAAAAATAATGCTTTTGAATGTTCCAGCGTTAGTCCAGCCCTGCTCGAAATTCCCAAATCAAAGTAAAAATGCTTGAAGTCAAAAGCGAAAGCGCCGCTCCAATTAAAATTATTTAATCCTCTGCCTATTGATCCTATTAAATGAAAAAATCCGAATTTCATTTTCCCGCCCAAGGTCGCGCGTGTAATTTTGTTGTAGCGTTGAATTTCGAAATTTACGAGATATTTTTGGAAATCTTTTGCAACGCCAAGTCTAAAGTTCAGCGGTAATCTGCTTGAGAAACTGCTTATAGAATAGGATGTGTCCGTGGATGCTTCTTCCGAATCGATTTCAGAGAGTTGATTATCGCCAAATATGAATAAGGGGTCTGTTCCAATATCAAATGATGCTGCTGCTATTTTTGCTCCATTATTCCAATTAATACTCCCTAATACGTTTTCAAAAACCATTCCGACATACCAATTATTATTGGTGTACGATCCGAACCCAATATCCAGACCGATGCCACTGCCCGTTTGAGCTGTCTTCGCGCGAAAGTCGGCTGATGGCAAGATGCCGTTATCATCAATGGTTAATTTTGCCAGACCTTTATCAATATTTGCATAACCATATCCTTGTAGATAGGATAATGATATACCGCCTGTAATATCCCGAAAAATTGTATTGTTTAACAAGGGTACTTCAAAAATAATATCAGTAGTAATGCTGTGTGCATAAGACAATTTAAATTTTGCAACGCCATAACCGCCACCTTTGACAGAGTAATCATACACATCCTGCCCAATGCCGGATAACATATTTTTATACAAATCTTTAGGGATCGAAATTCCGCTGTAAATTTGATTCTCAATTCCAAATCCAAAATTATCAAATGAGAAAGACAACGTGGATATATTCGCTGACATATCAATGACAAATCCATCATCCGGAATCATTCCTAAAATATCATTTATATCTTTTTCAGTTAAATAAATGCTCTCACCATCTCCGATATATTTATTGATAGAGTGGACGTTGAATGAGTTATTCCCAACGCCGGTTGAAAGTGAATAGAGCACCATTTCAAATCCGGGACGATCCCCTCGCAGCATTGCCAATTGTGCCGGATTCCAATAAACAGATTCCACCCCCCGAGCCGTAGCTGTAAACCCACCGATACCAAGACTCGCGCCGCTTTGCGCAAACAAACTTGCGGAAGAAATCAAAATAATTATTATTAATAATTTAATTTTCATAACAACCTCTTGAGGCTTAATTTTTTCATTACGCATACTTTAATTATTACCGTTGTCCGATTCATCAGACAGATTTTCCGGATCAAACAAAACTTTGCCAGACATGTAAATATCTTTCAAAATGATATAATCATTTGCCGTAAGTGTGGCTTCGCTCACGTCATTAATATCGACGCGAATTTTGTAAAAATAACCGTCGGCGATTGCTAAAAATTGATCTTCAGTTAATTCAATTTCGTTTTCCAGTACGCCAGGATTAACAACTACCCCATTTGCTGCTAAAACTGGTTCAGGCAAAGTAAAAGAAAAAATTTCCGTTGTAATATTCAGAGAATCCGCTCCAACTAACATTGAGATATTACCTGAAACTGGAAGTCCATTTTCAACAGTCACTGCAAGTCCGGCGCTAATCGTATGGTCATTGAGATAATCTCTCATATCGTCGTCGATGTTTAAAGAATCACTATTAGAAAACTGCGCATTATTCGTGGCAAAAGTAAACGGAAAACCAATCTTGTAGTTTACACCAACTTGATCATTCTTATTAAAGGTAATATCATTCCCAATGACTTTTAACCCGCCCTGGATTACAAGTTTTTCAGGTATATTGTTAATAATGTCGACAATTGTGGGTGAAGAATTATCATTATTTACTCCATTACGGTTGAGCTGTAGCACTGCGCCCGGAACAAGATATTCATCAATCTCTAATGGAAACTTCTGATTGTTTCGAACACCTTCGATGAGCAAATTCAAATCCAAATCAAATGGCGAGTTAATAAACAGCACATCTACTTGTACATCTTTAAAACTAATACTTTCCAACTCATCCGGCGGATTTTTAATAACCTCTTCTTCTATTTCAGGAAATGATGTGGTTAAATTAAAATCTCCGGTCACACTTTTGAATTGAATATCTGATGTTTCAACTTGAGAGAAAAACTCATCGTTACTCGTTAGTGTGTAAATTTTCATTGGCTCCGGAAAAATCTGGAGCCCTACATCAAAAGACAAATCTTTATTATCCAAATCTATCAATGTGTTCGCCAAATCTACTATTGTCTGTTCATCATTTTTTGACGGAATCGGAATCGTAGCTGTTATTGGATTATTATTCTCATCAAATAAATTTTCAAACCTGATTTGGATTTCGATATTGAAATCGAATTGATTATTGACATAAAATGTAATTGATCCGGATTCTATCTCCGCGCTTTTAACCATGAGTGAATCGACATTGATGTCGATACTTCCGGAGAGATCCAAGGTTTGGGGGACAATCTTTGCCTGAGCTTCATTTACGATAAAATCATCTGGAAAAACAGTCACTCTTATCTTTGCATTGTTAGAAATAAATACTTTTTCCCCTTCGCTTCCTTTCATGAAACCATAGAGCTCAATTTTAATTTCATTTGATATTACTTTACCAGACAGGTCAACATAGTGGCTACTCGTTTCTCCATCCTCTATTCTTTGAATTTCAATCGTTTCAATAATTGTATTTCCTTGTCCGACATCGATGATGTCCAGGTAAAGATCTTTGTTGTCCTGTGCATCTACTGCAAAACCTAATTCATTTTTTAAATTAATCATCACGCCGCCGCTGACAATACTGACATAAAGAAAATCTTTTAGCGTCATTTCTTTTGCAGGCGGCCTGATCTCTGAAGGAGGCACGATTGCGCTGTCTTCTAAAGCAGGCTCCATTTGGGGAAATATTTCAACCAGCATAATATCTGATTCTACAGCTTGATCTACATCAACCTGGAATTCGCCTAATTCATCAGAAAAACTTTTGCTTTGAGCTGGAAATTTTAATTTATCACTCAAATCAAACATCTTCGAATTATCGATACCAACAGTCAAAATTGAATCACTTCCAACCGGTTCGATCTGGTCTGATTTGAGCTTATCCCCCAGTCTTAATGTATCCGCCTTGAAAAGCGGTATTCTGGTTATCTTTAAATCCCATTTCGGTGCTTTTGGATCTTCCGGAAAATCGATTGTGCATTGCGAGAGCATAAAGACCATCATGCTCAAAATGTAAATGACCTTTTTCATTTTTCCTCCTATATTGATAAAATAGGATTATTTTCTAATTTGGAATAGTGCTATTAATTTACAATAAATTTAATAAGAATCAAGCTAATTTTTCGAAACAAAAATTCCCAATGAACGCAAGTGCCTTCGCCGGGCTTGTTCATAAAAATCGCTGTTTTATAAAGTTCGACATGCGATCTGGTTTTCATGAAGGGAAAAATGATTATTTGAAATAGTCCGGGTAGATTCTGGTTTGATCTTTCCGTTGCATATAATTTTTTGCTAACTCCATAAATATGCTGACGTCACGATCCAGGTCCAGTTGAGTACCATCGAAATAAAAAATCCGTATGGGAAAATGACTGTGTGCTTTGCTTACTTGAGGATAAACGGTTTCACATACCACGCCATTCATGCAGGTAAACGGGCTAATGTCAATTATCCCGTCAGCTCCTTTTTTATACAAATAAATCGATTTACCAACATTCAAAACCATTTCGCCCAATGCGCCATCCTGCGGAAGGTATTGCTGACTGTAATCAAGAATTTCGCGGATGCGATGCGGTTCCTCGTATCCTTTGAATGAATTTTTAAACGGTTTTAATAAATAATGTTCATCCTTTTTTAATATTTTAAATTTGATAACTGCTGCAAACATTTCTTTCGAGTATCTTTTTCCTGCGCGAATTAATCGCAACCGCTGTTCATCGTTTGTGTACCATACCCATTCACCAATATCTGTCATCCAGACTTCTCCGCCAAATTCTTCAATCTTGTTGACAAGATATTCGTTACTGAACTCATTTAAGCGACAGTAAATTTCACCGACAATTCCGATAAGGGGTTTATCCTTTGTATATTTCGCCGGAATGCGCTGATATCTGTCATGCGCGATTTTCAAAGCGTTCCGAATCAGTTTCAAACGATGATTATGTTTTAAATTGGGAGTTGACAGAACTCTGGTTAAATCATCAAGTGATTGTTGAAAAACCTCGTTAGATCGTCCTTTTTCAATTTCATAAGGTCTGGTCTTTAATTGCATCTTTCGGAGGATATCACCTGCAAGTATGCCATGCCAGCTGGTGCGAAACAAATCCGTCGCAGCTACACCGAATCCTTCGTATCCATCAGTACTGGTTGGCGAAATGACCATCGCAGTGGGATATCCTTTTTCTCTGAGAATTTTTCTCAACAATGACTGATATTGCCCAAAACGACAGGGTCCGCCGGCTGTCGGCAGCAAAAACGCTGTTTTTTCAGGTTCAAACGAGCGATCTTCGATAATTTTCAAAAAATTACCCAACGTTACCCGCTCAGGCAGACATTCGTCTCCCGAGAGATACTTTGCGCTCAGTTCAAAGGTTTTCGCGTCAGAGGGAGGCGAAGGAAAGGCGTTAACGCCGATGGATCGAAAAGCTGCTGCTGTCAGTTTAGCGCCGCTGAAGCTCATGCGTGGAATGTACAATTTTCTATTTAATAATGTCTGTTTCCGGTTCTTTTCTATCGTCATCTTGTCATCGGTGCCTTTAGATTTCATCGACTGATTTAAAAAACGCAGTCAATTTCATTTGTCATACAGCCATTTTATCCGGTCTATTTTCAATGAATTAGAATGAGGGGTAAAGTTTTTAATTTCTTTTAACTCAACTTGTTTTATTTTTCTTCCGGCGACTTGAGGGACAAGCATTAAATTCATTCCTTTTCTTTCAATCATAATTTCTGCCGTGCTTCCGATTTTCAGAGACTCTATCAACTCTCGTAATTGTAACTGTCCGTAGATTTTGATATCATTTATTGATTTCAACCGGTCGCCAATCTTTAAACCGGCATTGCTCATTTGAGAATTTTTCCTTAATCGGGAGACTCTGTTGTCTTTATTTATAAGGAGATAGTCATCGAGCACCGGCAGGGTATCTGTTTTGGTGCGCAGGAAAATGCCAGCCTGTTCA
Organism: uncultured Cytophagia bacterium; assembly: GCA_964472785.1. Classification (GTDB taxonomy): domain Bacteria; phylum Zhuqueibacterota; class Zhuqueibacteria; order Thermofontimicrobiales; family Thermofontimicrobiaceae; genus CAYYMH01. Next base: position 89,375 of record CAYYMH010000010.1, read on the forward strand.
ACTGTCTCGATAAATGGAAGCTCTATATTTCCGTAAATATACAGATCAAAGAAATTACCAAAATCAGCAAAAACAAGAGATTTCATTAATACGATCAGGGCGTCATGATCCAAATGTTTTCCCTGGTCGATGAACCAGTTTTTTAAAAATATTACCAGATCATCGAGACTTTTTTCGTTGATTGTTTGTTCCATAATTTTAAGGTCGATCAATAAACAGATTAGTTCACTTTTTAATTTGATATAATTTTCAACATTGAAATAATCAGATTCAGAAATATTATAACTCAAACTTGTAAGCGGAATTTCTGAATACTCGATGTCTTTTAACAGATCATTATATCTCTGAATGTAATAATTGATAAATTCTTGCTCATTCCAAAATTCAGTTCGAATCATGGTGAGACTGCCATAATATTCGCTGATTCCCCATGGGAACCAGATTAAGGATGTTCTCGGTTGAAAGGCATGTGGCAACTGGTAGTAGCAATCAAAAAACAATTTTTCGTTAAACCATTTCGTGAACAAATTCGTGGCGATTGTTTTTTCGATGATTGGAAATTGATCCTGCAATGACGCATTTGAACACAAAATCATTGATAGATTATCAAATTGTTGAGAGCTAATTTTTCTTTTTATTGGGAACATTCTGAAGATAAAATAGAACGGTTCATTCAATTCAATACCGAAAAAGGTAGATTGGTATTGCAGAATTTTTCTCGCCGCGACGCCCAATTTCCCCATACTATAAGGATAGGTCCCGTGTGCAATCACAAAATGAGTTTGTTCATTTAGCGTAAAATATGAATCTTCAAACGGTCCCATAAACAGGGGGTGAAAAATTAACTGCTGATAATTCAATGCCCGATAATTAAAGATCTCAGTTTTTTGAGTCAGACCAGTCGCTAATTTCCAACCGACAGGCACGATTACATTAACATCGATTGGGATGTCCGAGTATTCGCGAATGAACAGAAACATTGAGCTGCTATTAATCCAGGCAAAATTTTGATCGATACACTCGCCAAATAAAGGATCATTCGAATTGTGAATCGTATAGGAAATAATAATCAAATTGTTATTTTTATTATCTATTAACCATGATTTTCTGTTCAGTTTTTTAACCTCGGGTTGTTGATCTCCACCGCCAATTGCACTCAGTTGGTTTATATTATCAGAAAAATCATAACTTTTTAAAATCCCCGGAATATAGTTTGGCAAAACACACAATAAATTGGGAAATCGATTATTCTCGATCGTTATGTTAATTTTAACCGATTTCCATTTTTCCTCATCAAGCTCAATATTGTAAGTGATTTTAGGCTTTGTGGTCGCAAGAGTAGTTTTAGAAGTTATCCATCCCTCTCCACATACCAACATCAAAAAAACGATAAAACATTTAATCAAAAGATTCTTCATATTAGTAAACATTTGGCTTTCCCCTAAAATTGAATCATTTCTCTAATAAATTTATGCGCTTAAACAATTTGCTTAAGGAATCACCATTATAAATTGAGGAAATCGCTTCGCTCAGTAGCTGTGCAATAGATAGTTGCTCTATTTTAGAATGTTGGTCATATTTTTTAACGGGTAGCGAATCGGTGATAAGCAGTTTATCCAAATAGAGTTCATCAGATTCCAGTTTCTTTAGAAATTCTTCGGATAATAACGCATGGCTGATACAAGCATACGTTTTTAATGCACCTTTCATTTTAAGCAATTGACACACGCCACTGAGCGTGCCACCACTGACAATCATATCATCCACAATGACAGCATTTTTGTTTTTGACATCACCAATTAAGTCCCTAATTACAATGGTGTCTCTCTGAGCGTGTCTTTCTTTATTGCCGATCACTACAGGGGCATTCAACTCATGTGCGAAATTATCAGCCATTTTTGCAGCGCCGTAATCCGGTGAAACGACAACTGGATCTTCGAGATTTAATGTTTTTAAATAGTCACAAAAAACAGGCATTGCGTAAAGATTGTCAACCGGAATCTGAAAAAAACCCTGAATTTGTGGCGGCTGCAAATCAACAGTGACAATACGATCGGCTCCGGCTGTTTCAATTATTTGAGATATGACTTTAGCACGAATTGAGACTCTGGGCTCATCTTTTTTGTCACCTTTTGTGTAAGGGAAAAAAGGTAAAATTACGGTAATCGATGATGCGCTGGCTCTCTTGAATGCATCAATAAAAAACAGTGTTTCCATAATCAAATCGTTAACCGGAAAAACGCCGGATTGAATAAAGAACACCTCTTTCCGTCTCACGTTTTCGCGGATGCGCACGTAAATGTTACCTTCAGGAAAATGAAAGATGCTCGCATTACTCAGCGGTGTACTCAAAAGTTTGCTTATTTTTCGTGCCAAATCCGGATTGGCACTTCCTGAAAATATTTTCAATTCTCCAGCCATATTAAAATCCCTTATGACTAAAAATTACAGTTGTTTTTATTTCGATAAAATCTTCAGCTCTTTATTAACAGAGACGTTTATTTCAATATACCAAACTGCTTTCCGCAATCGATAAAAGCACTGATTGCCTTTTCCAAATGCTTCTGTTCATGCGCAGCCGAAATCTGGACTCGAATTCTCGCTTCCCCTTTGGGAACCACCGGATAACTAAATCCAATCACATAAATGCCGCGATCGAGCATTTCCTTTGCCATATTCTGAGCCAATTTAGCATCGTACAACATGATCGGAACAATCGGAGTCACCCCTTTTTTAATATCGAAACCAGCCTCGGTCATCTTTTCTCTGAAAAACGAAGTGTTTCTATCCAGCTTGTCTCTCAATTCAGTTGTATTGGACAATTCCTCCAGGATGCCCAATGTCGCTCCGACAATCATCGGTGCGAGCGCATTGGAAAATAAATAGGGACGGCTTCTTTGACGTAACATGTCTATAATTTCTTCGCGTCCACTGGTACAACCACCGGATGCACCTCCGAGAGCTTTGCCGAATGTTGTCGTGATTAAATCCACTCGATCTGCGACATTGTAGTATTCAATTGTCCCCCTTCCGGTCTTCCCAATAAAACCTGTTGCATGGCTATCATCTACCATTACCAAAGCATCATATTTGTCTGCCAGGTCACAAATTTTATCCAGTTTTGCCATATCACCGTCCATGGAAAATACACCGTCTGTGGCAATGATTTTGTATCTGGCATTTTTATTATCTGCGTCTTTGAGCTGCTGTTCCAAATCACTCATATCCGCATGTTGAAAGCGAAAACGCATCGCTTTACACAGACGAACTCCGTCAATAATTGAGGCGTGATTCAACGCATCGCTGATTATCGCATCATGTTCATCGAACAACGCTTCAAATAAGCCGCCATTTGCATCAAAACAGGATGTATATAAAATCGTATCTTCTGTACCCAAAAACTCTGATATTTTATTTTCCAGTTCACGGTGAATATCCTGTGTGCCACAAATGAAACGAACTGAACTCATCCCATAGCCACGTTCGTCCATGATGCGCATTGCCGTATCTAACATTTTTTTATTGCTTGAAAGTCCCAGATAATTATTGGCGCAAAAATTCAGCACTTTTGATCCGTCAGACAACTCTATTTCAACGCCCTGCGGACTGGCGATGATGCGTTCGCCCTTAAAGAGACCTTCTTCACGTATTTGCTGAAGTGTTTCCTGAAGATCTTTTTTCATCTTTCCGTACATGTCAACTCCCCTATCTTTAATTCAATAGTATAGTGAACAATATTATCTATTTTAAACGCTCCAACACAACTACCGCTGCTGCATATTTATCAGTATGGGTTATTGAAATTAAGGCAGATTGAATGAAATTTTCATCAAGTCTTTTTTTACATTTATTGTACAAAATCAATTCCGGCTTTCCCAACGGATCGTTTATAACTTCAATATCCAACCAATTCAATCCATCACGAAGTCCGGAACCCAGCGCCTTTAAAAAAGCTTCTTTGGCAGCAAACCGTGCCGCAAGATTCTGGAATTTGTTTATTTTTTTTTCACAATAAATTAACTCATTCGCCGTAAAAATTCTCTCTAAAAATCGGTTACCATATTTTTCAACGGACTGCGCCATTCTGGCAACCTCTACCATGTCTATGCCGATGCCAAATATCATTTTTATCCATGAATATTATTTATCTATAGTCATAACAATTTTTCCGCAATTACCCGATTTCATCAGCTCAAATCCTTTTTCAAACTCGACCATTTTAATTTCATGGGTAATCGCCGGACTGATGTCCAATGTATTTGAACGCAGAAAATTTCCAGCTTTGTACCAGGTTGAAAACATTTTCCGACCGGTTATCCCGTACACACGAATTCCTTTAAAAACGATCAGGTTATTTAAATCCAAATTCACCGGTCCGTCAAATACACCTAACAAAGAAAGCCGACCGCCGGCTGTTAACATGTTGCATCCCTGTACCAAACCTTTTTCACTTCCGGACAGTTCCAAAACAGCATCAACGCCATCACCATCCGTTTGGCGAATAACTTCTGCCACTACATCGGTGTTTTTTGGGTTCATCGTTTGATTAGCGCCCATTTTTCGAGCCAAATCAAGTCTGTACTCATTCAGATCAGTCACAAAAATATTGGTTGCTCCGGATACTTTTGCCACCCCAACAGCTAAAATCCCGATCGGTCCGGCACCGATAATGGCAACAGTTTTACCGGCGACATCTTCGCTCAGTACTGTATCAATTGCATTTCCAAGTGGTTCCTGAACAGATGCTAATTTGTGAGGTATCAAAGGATGATTTTTCCATGCGACAACTTCCGGAATCACTGCATACTCCGCAAAGGCGCCATCTGTGTCCACACCAACAATCTTAAGATTTTTACAGATGTGTGAATTCCCGGTTCGGCATTGTTTACAATGACCGCAAGGAATGTGAGTTTCCGCAGAGATAAAATCTCCGACTCCAACCAAACTTACGCCGCTGCCTGTTTCCACAATTTCTCCGGCGAATTCATGTCCCATAATTTGTGGTGGTTTCACATGTTGCGCTGCCCATGAATTCCAATTGTAGATATGAAGATCAGAACCACAGATTGATGCCACCTTTACCTTTACTAACACCTCACCAGGGCCTGGTTTGGGAACAGGTACATTTTTCAACTCAGCGCCTTCTCCAGCCTTTGTTTTCAATATCGCTCTCATTTCTCCTTCTGGCATCCAGTCTTCTCCTTATTATTATAAAAAGTAATTATTCTATTACACCCAAAAACTTTGTTATTTTAACAACAATAATAAAAAAAACTCACGCAAAATCGCCAAGCCTGCAAATAAAAAATAAATAAAATGACCAGCTTTGCGTGGATAATTTATTTCGTTTGTAACCTGCTACTATGTTATGGAATTTGTCAGTTTAATTTATTTCAGTATCACTCTAATAGTAAGAGCTTTTTAACATCTTTAAAGTGATTTCCCACATTTAATTGATACAGATATATCCCGGAGGGTGATAAATTTCCCATATTATCGCGTCCGTCCCATTGCACTTGATAATTTCCTGGACTCTGCTTTTGATCAACAAGCTGACAAACGTTCTGTCCTAACATATTGTAGATGTTAATCGTCACACGTGATTGCTTTATTTTGTTTGCGATTTTGTATTCAATAATTGTTGTGCTGTTAAATGGATTCGGATAATTTTGACTAAGCGCAAATTCGATTGGTAGTTCGCTGCGCTTTTTTTGTTCAACATCAGACGCTATGGAAAAAGAAACTTTTACGTCGTCCAAGTACATACCTTCGAATTGTTCCGGATGTCTTTCCCAAAAGGGATCGCTTACAAACTGGAATTTCAATTTTGAATTTGTCGAAGGTTCAAAGGATGACAGATCATAATTGTATTCGAGCCAATCATTTCCCATTAAAACTGGTTTTAAAGCGCCCCCTGTTCCGATAAAATCCAGATGATGCCATTCAGAACCATCAAAAAATTCAACATGCATGCCATCGCCTTCATACCCCGGTTTGGAGTAAATAGACACATCATACCATAACCAGAACGATAAATTGGTTTGAAGACCTGTATTAAAAGGCTTTGTCATGATTGTTGAATTATCCATATTTAAATACGTTGTATCGATCTCACGGCCGCAATACCAGCTATAATCTCCGGAATGACTGCGAAGTGTTGAAAGATGCCAGCGATTTGATGCCGGGTTTAGCAATTCCCACTTCTCATCGCCATTTTCCAAATTATCCTCAAAACCAATTTCTCCGATCGCGATGCTAAAATCAACACTAAATGAATCATTTTTCACATCAGCGCCTTTGACAACACACCTCGGGAAATACGGAATCGGACAGGATGAGTCAATTTGTATTGATATCGTGTCTCCCTTAATTTCTTCAGCGGCTAAATTCCCGATGTTTAAATGCGGCGAGTTAATGTGAATGTACGGATCATCACAGTAAACAGTCGAAATCACATTTTCTGCCGTTGCCAGACCATGATTTTTCAGTTGAATGAAAAGTTTAACGTCCTCCCCTGGCTCCAAAAATTGATTATGATTACCATCCTCTGCAACTAAATTAAAATATTGAATCACCGGAGCGCCGATGATGACACCAAGCTTTTCGTTCCATTGTTTTTGTGAGCTCATCAATTTAACATCGAGGTATCCAACCTGTCCGTTTTTACAGGTTGAGTTGGCTGTTAATTCAGCAACTGTTTGAATTGAAATACTATCCAATGCATTGATTGATACAAAATTGAGCGTGTCCGAAACAACACTCAGATAGTTTGAATTTGTGCTCACGTAAATTCTTAATGTATCTACCGGCATTGATCCGTAATTTTTCAGGGTTAGATTTAAATAAGCAGTTTCTCCCGGATTTAACATCCCATCCTGATTTCCGTCTTTGTCGTCGATTGAAAATTGGCCACAAGAAATATAGGGTTCACTGGATGTCACCTCGATAGAACGGATAAAAGGTTTGTAATTGGACGCTGTCACTGTCAGCGTGATATCATCAGCAGCATTTTCTGTTTCCGCGTAGAGGAATAATTGACCGCTCTGGTCTGTCTCGCCGACCAAATAAAGATCATCGCCCTGCATGAGACAAACACGTGCCTTTTCAATTGCCTGAATTCCGTCAGTTATTGTCAAGGAAACTGAACTCGAATCTGCTGTGATCTGCGGAGGAAATTGGACCGTTAATGCTTTTGGTTCGTCCGTCCAAATTGGCATCTCCGGATCACCCAGCAAGTTAATCTCGTACATACACCAGCGATATACATTTTCCTGTTGCGCAAAGGGAACGTAAAACGATTTTGCCAACGATATAGCTTTGCCCACATTCTGGCAATTTTGTTGAAATAAATAATAAAAGAATTTGTCATCGTAACGATCAGAATAACCGTAGCCCGGATTACCCGGCGACCCCCAGCCATATCTGGAATTTCCGATAAATGCAACTCCCCCGCCGTTCGGATTGGCGATAAAAGATTCTGCCACGCAATCATAATCAATAGCAGCAGGCCAGCAACCGATGGAAAAAAGCGTTCCTGCCTTGTTCCTGTTTTTCAATCCCAACATGTCTGATGATCTCAACGATCCATCTCCAAGACTCATCAATGACCACCAGGCATGACCCGTGTGATTGATTATATTCTGTCCCTGATTAATTTGATATATCGCATTGGTTTTGTTTAGATTCTGATTTGATTCATATAATTTCATAATTTCATAAAAATCCGGCGGCAAGTGTGTTTCTTCAATTAGATCTTTTCCAATACCCGTATCCGTATAGGGGCTCTTCCACAATAATTGGCAAAGAAACAGCATATTTTTGGCAAAGTTAACCGGTGGGCTTTTCTCATACGCCAGGACTTTGTTTACCCAGCCATCAACCTCATCCGGCGTATTGAGTGATGCGCGTCCCAGAAACACTTCCGGATACATGTCAATATTATCCTCGATTTCACCGAAAATATTGTTGCCATTTGCATCCCAGTCACCGTTTAAGTCAGCAAAATACAAATCGCACGGAATTTGATTTTCGTCCGGCATCGACCCATATTCACAATCCATAGCAAAAACTTTCCGATAAGGCACAATCTGCGTATCTCCGCCCAAAAGTACCCAGCTCGTTCCCCAATTATTGTAGGCATGTTGAATAAACGTTCGGACTTTTTCAGCTAAATCTCTGCCGCTGTATGAATTGTTGATCATACTGAGGTCGGCAATTTTCGCTCTCAATCCTTTCTGGGTTTTCCAATCTGCCAATGGCTTGAAATGATCAGCTAAAATCTTCGGGGTGATGATGACATAAGGGTAGTAATCCGGGTCTGAATTCGTGACAAGCTCATCGTTAAATCTACTCACTGATTCTTCCGTAAATTTCTCAACCACATTTCCATTTGAAAGACGTTTAAATTGCAGAGGAGCAGATGTTTTTTTGAGAACGATTTCAACGTGCACTTCCGAATTGAAGATGAGCTGCTTTTGTCGCGGAATATATTGAATCGGATAAACTGCAAAACTGACAATGTTCGCTCCCTGAAATTCACCATGATTCAAATACTTTACAATCTGACCGGGATAGGGAGTGTTCGATTGATACAACTTTTGGTCTGATTTTATATGCTTGATTTCTGGATTATCTTTTATTAAAGATAGTGGCATTGGCGTTTGGCAGGGAAACAGCAGCCGCTTCTGCTTTAATAACATTTGCTTTCTGTCCGCTACTTTGATCTCATCAACCATCTGATCTGCTGAAATTGAGAGATGAATGAGTTTCACCGGCAGTTGTGGTTTTCCTTCTTCGTGAAGCAATTCCAAATTCTTCATTGTGACTAATTCATAATTATTCACTCGTGAAAACCGGAGATCAGACAGGTCAAATTTGATCACCTTTTTGATGATTTCAGCATTTGCCGGATGAGCGTTGAAAACAAATGCTATCAACACATAGAAAAACACACATTTTATCAGAGAGTTCATTCGTTAACCTATTGATAGGAATAAATGTTGTTAATCAATTGACGCATCTTGATTTGGAAAGCGTCAGGGCAGATAAAGCATTTTTTGTACATACTTTTTTGATACATCTTTGTTCATAATCAATTCATAAAAATAAACACCCGCCGTCACTTTCTTGCTTTGTCGATCCGTACCATTCCATTTAAATTGATGAGAACCGGCTTGACAGGCTCCGAGATCAAAATGGTTTACCTCTTGTCCTGTTAAATTGAAAATCAACAACTCAACATCAGAATTTTCGCGTAAAGAAAAACGGATCAGTGTGCTGTGATTGAATGGATTGGGATAATTCTGACTTAATTCAGTTTCTGAAGGTAAGTTATGCTTTTCATTATGATCAACGTGTGTATAAATTAAATCATCTGTTCCCCCGGCTCCGTGGTAGCGTTCGGCAAACTCCTGCAAGTATAAATTTGCAACCACACCATCTTCAATGATAACAAAATTTTCGTCATTTCTGGTTTCAGCCGACCAGCTCCAATTATAGGAACCGGTAATAAGTTTCGCGTTCGTATTTTCCCTGTCCGCATCAATAATCAGATATTTATGATGCAATGTCCGATCATTCGGATCAATCAATACATCTGCTGGTGGGTCCCAGCCATTACCGCCAGTACCTGCCATTTCATAATACTTGTTACTGGAATTGCCAACCGTTGAATTACGATCAAAAACACCTTTTATTTTAATTTCCGGAGGGGATAACCATCTGTTCTTCAGTGCATCAGCGATTTCACTTTGAGTAAAAATCAACATACAAAAGCAAAGCGAGCTTTGCGCATTTAAAATATTTTCGACAAGATACGCTCCCCCACCGTCAGACGGACTCATGTACTGTCTGACAGTAATTCCATTAATATTGAATAAATGCGGTGTATTGTTGGACTTACGTGAGCCGAATTTAGATCGGTTTGGGTCAGGAATCGCTGTGTCACTTCCCCACATTTCGTTAAACTCAATCGTATAACATTTTGCCAACGCTTCATCTTGTATTTCGATAACATTCTCCGCATTATAATAAGTTGCAGAATAAGTCGCGTTATACGATCCCAGCCAAACCCAATCATCGGCGGCTGAAGTCGTGTCAAGATGATCAATAACTAAAAACTTATTGTGCATCGCACCATAGCCGGAATTACTGCCATAATCATCATAAATAATCGGCACATCCGAATTTTCGATCATCTGCAAAACTTCACCGTCCCGATGACTTGCATCCGAAATAACGCGTACACGGCATCCGCGCAGATGTGCGCCAATCAAAACTTCCGCTGCCTCCTCCGCTGTGATATTATAAAAACAAGCGTCAACCGAGTATTTTGCGGAGTTAACCCGCTGGATAAATTTAGAAAGAATATTCACATTTCCGGCGGCATTTTTTTGTGCGGAGTAGCTATGATCCACTGATTTGCTAAAATATACCTTCATTTTCCCGGTCGATTCCGGTCGGGAAGCTGTGCAGAAAAAACGGTCTCCGCTGCTAATGGTCTGTGCATTGTTTTCTACAACGACCTGATAGTGGTAAACGGTGGCTGGTTTCAAATTTGAAAGATTAATCGATTGTGATGTGCCGGCTAACGAAATGTCCAACGTATCAATCTCGTAATTGAATGTTTCACCGTAAAACAAATTTGCCGTGCCGCTGATATCCGTTGACCAACTGATTGTGACCTGATCAGGAAATATTTGACTTTCTGTCGGCATCTGTGTAAAACGGAAATCACTGATAGAAATATCCGATTGAAATCTGGGCGTGATTTCATAGTAATCATTATAGGGCGCATTAAAATCATACTGATGCATTATTCCGGTAACATTGAAAGTGCCCGAAGGAATATCCACGTCTGTCATATTATACAATATACACGAACCACTGGCATCGCTAATCCTGCCATTGCCCTCCTGATAAGTGACATTGTATATCCGGATCAGACTTCCCTCATAGGGTTCTGAGTAGTCGTTTTGGAAGGCATTTGCTACCTGATCGCACGTTAAAACATGAGGATTCGGGATGTTATAACCGCTGCCATGAACGGTTACATCGGAGAGTACGATTTCGGTATTTCCGTTGTATTGGTCTAACGTTCCGGAAATGGTGACGCTATCCCCCAAATTAAAAAAAGCAGGCCTGTCATAGGAAAAGACATTAATACCTGCTGTGTTATCCTGAACATAAATTTGAGTGTACGTAGCATGAAACAAGTTTGTCGGTACCGTCACAATACCGCTTATTGTATATTCGTTTCCGATTCCTAAAGGGACGCCCTGTGAGTTGTTAACGTGAAGATCAATAATGTTCGTAATGGGTTGTGCATAGCTACCAGTAGCAAAAAAAGCAATTAACAATAAAAAACAAAATACATTCCGCTTATTCATTTGGGTTCACTTTCCTGTTGGTATAGTTTTTGTATCAAAAAAGAATTAGAGAAAATATGATACGGATTGTTATGATATTTTTTAAAAGAAAAATAACCTTTCTTTATTTTAAATTCATTCATAATTTGAGCTATTTTCATTTATTGAGAATCTAATATAAAAATAAATATGTTTTTTGTCAAGCAATAAATCAATGGCACATTATCAAACTTGATTCGTATTTTTAATACAACACGCTATTGATTTAATAATTAAACGCTGTTTTCACCAAAGATATTCACGATTTCTAAAAAAAATCAAAAAATACCCATGAAAAAAAAATACAGCAAAACATTCGTACTCTTTATTGTTTTAATTTCTTTTGTACTTTTATTGGAGTGCAACAAACAAAGCATGACGCCGGAAATATATCAACTCGAATCGCCAAAGGATGTTCGTATCTTCAGTGGTAACAATTCTTTGACAGTCTGTTGGCGCCCGATTAATACGGAAAATATTTCTGGCTACTATGTGCATTTTGGCACATCCAGCGGCAACTATCAAAAAAAATTACAGGTTCCTCCGAATAAAAATACGATAAAGATATCCAATCTCGCACAGAATAAAAAATATTACATTGCTGTATCAGCCGAAGACCGTGACGGAACTTTAAGTGAATTCTCCGAAGAAATGAGTGCCTACACTTACCTTGCCTACGAAAATTTTTCTCAAACGACTGGTTTGCTTGATACCACAAAATGGCGTTCTGAAAAAGACCTGCTGATACCGGTAACAGATAGCATAGTTAGTGCAACTGAAATCATTTTCAACGATCACCGAATGACAAAAAGTTTTGGTCAATATTTGAATCCAACGCCCACAAACAACTTTGCCGTAGAATGTCAATTTCAATTGGGAACTCCTAATATCGGAGGCGCCGGGCTTATGATTCGATCCGAAAAGGCGAATAACAATCAATATTACAAAGGTTATTTTGCTTATTTGTTTTGGAATGTTGACCACTGGAACCTGCACCTCGAAGAAAGTCCGCTGAATCGATTTGGGATTCAAAAAATTCAACCGGTCACACTCCCTGACCTCAATCATGATGAATGGATCAAATTGATTGTTGTATTTAAAAACGGGCAACTGAAAGTGTACGCTGTACGTATGAGCGATTTAGTTATTGTTGGAAAAATTGTCGCTACTGAAAATAAAAGGAGTCGCAGACCCAACAATTCTGACGTGTACTGTGGTTTTTTTACTAAGCAATATGGCGGCAATATTATTTATACGGATAATTTTGGCATTTATTATTCTGATTGAATTGCGCAAATAAATAACGTTACGGTAAATAACTTGTTCATCTTTTAGTCACATCGTTCATTTTCTTCAACTATTTTTATTTTTTTTAATTTTTTACTTGATTTAATCCAATTTTTCATATAAATTAAACCATATCATTCTTGCTGCGTTTAATTATCTGAACTAACAAAAGAATCTTTCCTTACATCCGAATTATGTAACCAGCTTTTATTAAAATCTTATGAAGGTAGCTACAAAATTTATATTTATTATTTTACTTTTTTATACGTCGATTTTACAGGCGCAGTATTATTTCGGACGAAATAAAGTTCAATATGAACACTTCAAATGGTACGTGTTAAAGACCGAGCATTTTGATATCTATTTTTATCCGGAGATGCAGGAGCTGGCAGAAATCGGTGCAGCTTCGGCAGAACGAACTTACCGGACTCTTGAGGACAAATTTAACCATAATATCAACCGAAAAATCCCCCTCATCTTTTATTCAAATCAGACGCATTTTCAGCAGACCAATACGATTCCCTATTTGCTCCCGGAAGGTGTCGGCGGTTTCTTTGAATTTATAAAAGGACGGGTCGTGGTTCCTGCCAATGGTTCCATTCCGGATTTTGAGCGCGTCATTCGTCATGAACTGATTCATGTGTTTACTCACAGCCTGCATTACAGAACACTGAAAAACCACCGCCGAATTCATTATCCTGCGCTTCCGCTTTGGTTTGTTGAAGGTTTAGCCGAATATTGGTCTATTGGCTGGAATGAAGAAGCAGAAATGTTTATCAAAGATGCAGTTCTCAACGGCTATCTTGTTCCCTTGCAACAGATGTATCAAATCTATGGTTCATTTTTGATGTATAAAGAAGGGCAAGCAATTTTAAAATACATTGCCGACACCTACGGAGAAGAAAAAATTCTCCAACTGATCACCAATACCTGGAAAGAAGACAATTTCTCCAATGTGATGAAATTAACCATCGGATTGAATTATGAAGAATTCGATCGTGAATGGCTCTATCATTTGAAAAAACAATTTTATCCGATCATGGATGAAAACGATTTTCCGGAAATGGTGGCAAAAAAAATCACCTTAAAAGGAATCAACACCAAACCGGCATTTTTTTTAAAAAATGAGAAACCACATGTCGCCTTTGTCTCCAATCGCATTGGTTACTCCAATATTTATCAAATGCCGATTCCAAAACAGGCAGTTAAGAAAGAAGAACCTGGTGTTGAAGTCATTGTTAAAGGAGAGCGTACGGCCGAATTTGAGTCTTTTCATATTTTAAATAGTAAAATCGATGTCAATGAACAGGGTGAGCTGGTGTTTATTTCAAAAAGCGGTGGCAGTGATGTCCTTTACATTTATGATATTCATCAACAGAAAATCATCAATAACTTGAAATTTGATAACATCGTCACACTTTATTCTCCGTCGTGGTCTGATGACAATCAAAAACTTGCCTTTACCGGCATCAGTTACTCGGGAAAAAGCGATATTTATATAATAGATATTGACTCGGGTCGACTATCGCGTTTAACCAATGATTTTTATAACGACCGCGATCCTGTTTGGGATAAAAATAGTGATTTTCTCTATTTTAGCTCTGACCGAACCATGGTTGACAGCGTCAGATACTACAATATCTTTTCTTATGATTTGAACACCGGTGCCATTGGCTACATAACCTATAGCACGCACAACGATTACACACCTGCGGTTTCACCTGACAATCAATTTTTAGCCTTTACTTCTGACCGTGACGGCGCCCTTAATATTTGGATAACAGAGAATAAAGCGAAACAACAGTTACCATGGATTGTCGAAAATCCTGTATCTAATAAATCGAAAATGTTGTCGGGATTTGCCATCAGCAATATTTCCACCGAACTAAGGAAAATCACAAATTTTACCACCGGCGCTCACGATCCTGACTGGACCAATGACAATGGCATTGTCTTTACTGCTTTTGAAAAATTTTCTTTCCAGATTCAGATACTTGAAAACGTCACGAGCCGTTTTGATACATCGCAGGTTGTTCAGCAAGATTCTTTGCATCTGAAAAATGAATATTGGAAAATGCCCAAAATTGTCGCCCAATCAATCGTCACGACCATGCGTTACAGGCCTAAATTTAACCTCGACGTGGCGCAGAGCGCAATAATGCAGGATCCGATGTTCGGCACTTCAGGCGGCGCGCAAGTGGCACTCAGTGACATGCTGGGAAACTATCAGTATCATTTTTTAGTATTCAACAACGCACAAACAAAAGATGAGTTTTTAGAAAGTTTTAATGTCGCTGTTTCCAGGCTCGATCTTTCTCATCGGACGAATTATGCGTTGGGACTATATCATTTTGCCGGACGTTATTTTAACTGGTACGACGGTTTTTTCTATGAACGCCGTTATGGCGGCTTTGCTTCTGTCAGTTATCCGTTATCCACTTTCAAACGCATTGAAGGGAGTATCAATTTTCGAAAGTCCTATAAAGAATGGTACGGACTCGATCACAGTCGCGATGCCTTACTCCTTTCCAATTTCATCGGTATCGTCAAAGATAATTCACTGTGGGGACCGACCGGGCCTGTCGATGGAGAACGGCTGAACCTGACGCTTGGTAATACAACTGACATTCAGCATTCTAATGTCAATTTCTACACAATCATCGCGGATGCCCGAAAATACTTTCGCCTTTCCCGCCGGACAACTTTTGCATTACGTGCCATGACAAGATATAATCATGGAAAGGAAGCGCTTCGATTCTATATGGGCGGCAGTTGGGACTTAAGGGGGTATCAACGCTGGTCGCTATGGGGTAAAAAAACATTTTTGATCAACAACGAGTTGAGATTTCCCTTTATTGACAGATTTATGATTAATTTCCCGTTTGGCGGCATGGCGTTCAGTGCCATTCGAGGCGCAAGCTTCGTCGATTTTGGAAATGCCTGGGACAATCGGCTCGACCAGATTTTAGGCAGCGCCGGCTTTGGTATCCGTTTTCGAATCGGCGGTATTTTGGTGCTCCGCTACGACTTCGGTAAAAAATTTCGACTGACCGATACCGGCAATTTGTTCAATGTGAATAATATAAAAGTTGACTCGGGCATGTTCCAGCAGTTTTTCTTTGGCTGGGATTTTTAAACTTTATATCCGGAGACTGACCTGTTGTATAAATTTTATGTGCTTACATTTTTCTTATTGATCAACTTATCATGTTCAAAATTTAAAGTGTCGGAAAAATACAAATCACATTATCCGGCTCAAAATTGGACAATGTATGGCGGCAATCCGGGACGCACAAACTATTATCCCGGCAAATTGAACCTTCCGCTGAAATTTCTTTGGCAGCACAATGCCTCAGCAGCAATCGGCAAGGCATTAATCGTCCAAAATGGGATACTCTATTTCTCCACGATGGATGGCCGGGTTGGTGCGCTGAATATTTTAACAGGGAAAAAACAGGGAGATAAGAAGTTTGATCTTCATTCGACAACGGTAGTCAAAGATACAACACTCATCATCGCCCGTCGCTATGGTGATCACACGTTGTTCAATTATAATCTGAAAAGAGGAAAAATACAATGGCAGTTTAACGCCGGTGATATTGCATCCGAACCCTTAATATTGGACGATAAGATCGTTATCACGGCGCGTTACAATCACATCGATTTGTACGACCTTACTGATGGTACAGAAATCTGGAAGTTTGAAACTGACGATCAAATCCAGTCATCCCCTGCCTGTCAAGATAGTATCATCGTTTTTGGGTGCGATAACCATTTCATTTATGCGGTCCATCGTTTGAACGGAGAATTGTTGTGGGAATTCAAAACCGGAGCAAGCGTCCAATCAATACCATCTATCAAAGATAGTGTGGTTTATATCGGCTCTCAAGATCTATATTTTTATGCGCTAAATTTACATTCGGGTGACTTGATCTGGAAATTTAAGGCTGAAGGACAAATACTTCACGGAAGCGCAGTACATGATTCAGTTGTCATTTTTTCCTCCACACTCGGTGGTGTGTACTGCTTAAACCGATTTAACGGGCAAATGAATTGGTCATTCAAAGCCGAAAGTGTCGTCAGTACCTTGCCGTTGATTTGTGATGAAAAAGTGTTTTTTGGATCACTGGACAAACATTATTACGCGCTGGATATTGCAAATGGAAATCAGCTATGGTCGTATAAAACAAAAGGACGCGCCAGAACAGCACCTGTTATTTGGAAAAATTATGTATTAGGCGCTTCCGAAGATAATCACATCTATGCTTTCATTTCTGATGAGGTGAATTGAATTTGTTTTTCCGTAAACATTCAAAAATATGGTTATTCTTTTTTTATATCATGGCTTGCACACCGATGGTTTTCTCACAAACTGTCAACGAAAAAGGGTATTTGAAAGTCGTAACAGGATTGGATACTGTGCATGTGGTAATTGACAGTAATACATTTATTATCAAAAGTGAGAATCTAATCAGCTTAACTCCCGGAGCTCATAAAATAATCGTACTCCATCCGCTGCGGCATTTTTGGGGACATTGGGATTGGCAACGATGGGTAACTATTCAGTCAGGGGATACACTTTTTATTAAGCCTGAATTGTCGGGGATGATTACGCTCCGGACTGAACCTTTTGGGGCAAATGTTTATCTAAACAGTGAAAAAATTGGTCAGACACCGTTAACAGTTCTTCGTCAAAAATTAATCAATAAGCAGTTGCAGATAAAAAAACAAGGTTTTGATGATTACTCACTGGTTTTTGATCCCAGTCAACCAAATTTTATGAACATTGAAATGGAAAAGCTCGACGACATTTTTAACTTGCAACAAAAAATCAATCAGCGTCACAAAAAATTAAAGCTGCGCTACAGAAAATTGACTTACGGGTTTTGGGGAGTATCGCTTTTGACAGGTCTTTCCTCAATTTATTTAAAAAATCAGGCGGATAAGCATTACAATAAATATCTGACAGCCGGGTCTCTGGAAACAATGAACGATTATTATGATTTGTCTAAAAAATATGATAACCTAACAAACGTAAGCCTGGGCGTTTTGCAGTGCTGCTTTATGATTTCCTTTTATTTTTTAATGAAATCATTTGAATAAAATCCGAAAGGAGAATTAATATGAGTCAAAAAGTGGGTCTTTGGATTGATCATGTTTCTGCCTTTATCGTTTACTTAAAATCAGACATGGAAGCAGAAATAAAAAAAGTGGATTCCGATGTCGAACCTTCGATTAAATCAACCGGAGGCGGCAGATCGCGAACTCCCTACAGCAAAGACGGGGTAACCGCTGAAAAATCGAATCAAAGACGACGGCACCAGATTAAGGAATTTTTCGACAAAGTGATCGAAAACATTTCGGATGCAGAATATATTTATTTATTCGGCCCTGGTCAGGCAAAAAAAGAAATCAGCCTGGAATTAAAAAACATCCCCGCTTTGGCGACAAAAGTGCTTGCCGTGGAACCAGCCGATAAAATGACTGAACCCCAAATCATTGCTAAAGTGAAAAACTTTTACAAGCTGAAATAAATACAGGCACAAAAAAAACCTTGCGAAGTAAATTCCAAACATTAACCTCCGCAAGGTTTAATCTTATTTTTCAGTCAATGATTTAGGCTGCCAGATCAACGCTTTTATTGATGAGTTCTTCCATTTTCTCTTTAATGAATGTCGGGCAATTCATATCTTTCACCCAGGGCCGCATCTCTTCCATGAACGGTTTTGTCTCATTGAAATCGACAAGCCCTCTTGTTGCAGCATCAATCATCGCTATTCTGCCACGAATCGTATTGTGTTCAAAAGGCACTACATCAAATTTCGGACTGTCATTTTTGCAGAGATGGCATTTGGCGCACAGTGAAATAATTTTAGCAATATCTTTGTATTCGTCTTTCACTGGTGAAATTTCCAAAGAAGGCTCGATCGAATCAACAACTTTCCCCGGATTCAGCACGCCGTTCGGGTCGAATGTTTTTTTTATCTGGCGCAGATAATCTCCGATTTCCGGACGGATATGATCCTGACTTCTGCCCAGGAAAAATCCCACAGCGTGCTCACCGGCAAAAATTCCGCCGGCTTGCTCAACCCACTCATCAAATTCCCGAATCACTTTCTTGGCTTTATTTTTTTGTTCGATATCATCTTCGACAATAAAGCTCGGGTGCAGGTTGCCATCTCCGGCATGACCGTAAATTATCAAGTCCAGGTTTTCCCGCGCTGCCAATTCCCGCATTTTGTTAATGCCTTCGGTAAATCGGCTCAACGGCAAAACAGGATCGAACTGGACAATCACCGGTTTATTCATATCTGCTTTTGCCAGCGCACCCAGCGCACTTCTTCGTTCCGCATAGAGATCATCCGCTTCTTTTACATCATTGGTAAATTTCAACTCCACCGGATTCAGCGTCTTTAACATCTTGACCAATTTATCCATTTCTTTTTTAGCATCTTCTTTTGAACCCGCCGTTTGTAACAGGAGCAGCATATTTTCTTTGCCAAAACATTTCATCATTTTCTCATCCATGTACTCAAAAGAATACAGGTTGATTTTATCCCGTGCCAATCCTTCGTGAATTTTTTGCAGTGCGGATTCATCCTCAAAAACCACCCGCGCGGTCCAGGTATCTTCCGGTAAATAATCCAGTCGAAACGTCATTTCAACGATCACTCCCATCGTGCCTTCCGAACCGATAAATAATGAAGTTAAATCCGGGCCTGTGCTTTCCTTGGGGAACGGTTTTCCGGTTTCAAAGACTTTACCTTTTCCGTCCACCACCTTCATGGACAGCAGATAATTTTTAAATGTGCCCTTGGACATGCCCCAGGTACCGCCCGACGCTTCCGCGATATTAGCACCCACTGTGGAAATTTCATGCGACGCCGGCGCTACCGGAACCACAAATCCGTAATCTGCCAGATGTGCATTCAGTTTGGCGCAACTCATCCCGGGCTCAACAGTCACCGTTTTCGACACCTGATCCACTTTTTTGATTCTTCTCAACCGGCTGACATTCATTAAAATACCACCCTGTGCGATGGCGCCGCCGGACAATCCGGTTAAACCGGCAGCGGTAATCACCGGCACATTTGTTTCATTCGCCAGCTTAATAATTTGTTGAATTTCTTCCAGTGATCCCGGATAAACGACATAATCCGGCTTTGAACGGTACATCGTCGCATCACCAAAAGTGTATGCGTGATACTCTGGTTTGTCCTTCGTAATTAAGTATTCCGGTCCCACAATTTTCTCAAGTTGCTGTTTCAAATCACTCATGTCTTGCTCCTCTATTTTCTAATTCCAACTTTTTCTTCTATTTAAAATGTGGATCAGAAAATAATCATTTTTTTGATAAAATCAAAGGAAATTTTTATTGTGAGACATTGTTAAGGCTTTTTTGGGGGATTGAATCGGAAGCAGGTTTAAAATATTTTGAGGGACTATCTTTTACACTCTACCCAACTTCTTTTTAATAAAAGATAGAAATTCTTTTAAATCATGCTAGGGAGCAATTCCATAAAGTTGGTAAACCGTTGAAACGGTTTCTAATATCCTGTTTTTTAACGACTCCACCCCGATGAATCGGGGTGATCATTCAACAGGAGGGTTGAATTAACACCCAGATTTATCTGGGTGTTAAAAGAAGATAAAACAATTAATTAACTGCTTCAGCAGTTTACATTTTTCTTATTTATTTCCCAAAATACCATCTTTTCGGAATTGCACCCACCATGCTGAGGATTTTCATTTATATGACTTTCTTTTACAATGATTTCTTTTCCATTATGAAAATGTTTTGGAAACGTTTCAATGTTCTTCCATTTTTTATGAGGAGCATTATCATGCCGGTAGATTGAACCATCTAATTGTTTTCTATCCCAATGATAGCTATATCTATCTTTAAGGATCAGTGAATACCAAACATCCACAAAACTGCCATCGACAAGAAAAATTCTTAATTTGTTAATATCCGGAATGACAACATCTTCGACGATCTCTCCGAATTAGATTTCTGCTATTTCTTTTAGTTTCTTGACATCAACTATCATTATAAGAGTTTTAATTCTTTCTCGAGTTCATTTTTTTTAAATTCAAGGTGATCTAAATTTTGTAAATCTTGCCAGCTATCTTCCTCTTCGATTTTTCCTTCCTGATAAAGCTTTTCGAATTCTTTAACTGAAGAAATTTTGTATCTATCTCTGATTTTAAATATTTCCAATTTGATCTCTCTCAACTTTTTTTCCAGATAATATTTTAAACTCTCTCTCATCATTTCATCTTTGGAAACATTCAACTTCTCAGCCAAAGCTTCTATTTTTTCAGTTTCCAACAACATTACTACTTCTCCTATTTTTATTCCTATTTTATCAAGCTGACCAAAATATCTAACTGAAAATAACCATTTTTTCTTAAAAATCAAAGGAAATTTTTTGAGGAAGGAAAATCAGTTTAATTGAAACACAAATTGATTCATTGAGATTCCCCCGGGAGCAAATTTTTCGTGTTGTGGAAAGCTTATGAAGATATTATTTTTTAAACGTTTGTATAATCGACTTTAGACTTGAAAAATATTACTGTTTGAAGATTTTTAAAAATAATTAAATCAGCCGTTTTAACCGCATCGGAGTAACCCGCGTGAACGAACTGAATTCTTAACTACTCCGAATTTTGCTTGAAAGAATCGGCGGTTAAAATCGGCTGCATTTGCTTGTTATACGTTTTTTTTAAATGGGATATTTGCCTCCATCTACAGCAATATCTACTGACGTATTTGGAATAGAGAATTTTGAAATAATATTCTTCCATGTTTTGTCAGTGGGCACAGTCTTAATAAATCCTTGTTTCCAATCTTCATAACCTGATAAATGATTTAATAAAACGGTAACTTTAGTTTCTCCAGTAATCCATTTGTTTAAAAGTTTCTCATTTTGAATCCAGTTTGTATGGTTTGTTCCTGTGGCGTAGATTGTATTTGTTTCCAGTAAAATAAATGATGGATCAAATAAATCTTCATTATTTAAAATATCGTCTTTCAATGATTCGAAGTCACCAGAAAAAACAAGCTTTTTTATGACGTTGTCTTTCACAATTCGGAATATGAATAAACAGGCTCCTGGAGCATGAGGTGCATGGTAGACCGGCAATGCTTTAAACTCGATGTTAAACACGTCGGAATTCGGTGTCGTCATTCGACTCGGAATTAATTTAGGAGCTGATTTAGAAATTGAGTACCAAACGTCATAACTCGGAATAACAGTCCAATCTATTATTGAAGACAAGTAGCCATATTTTGCTTTTAAACCATGTGTTTGATCATCTAGGCATTCTGGGGTGCAGATGAGAGGGAGCTTTTGAAAAGTAGAATCTTTTTCTTCATTTTCTTTTTTGCCCAAATTTCGGGACAGTACCAGACTTCTCTTACGATTATTTGCAAATTTGTCGAGATCTGAAATATGGTCGTTATGAGAATGCGTAATAAAAAGTACATCCGGTATGGTTGAATTATTATCTACCATTGTTTCTACACATGGAGCGCCACAATCTATTAAGAAGTGCTCGTATTTTGTAATTATTGATGTTGCAATATGGCCTCTTCTTATTCGTGATTGATGCTGAATGCCTAATTCCCGACCAAAAGCAGCACCTGTTCCCCATGTCCATATATTGGCAGACATAATTACTCCATTTTTCTATTTTACGTATAAATTAAATCAGCCGTTTTAACCGCATCAGAGAAACCAGCGCAAACGAACTGTAATTGAAATTGCCCCGAATTTTGCCTGAACGAATCGGCGGTTAAAATCGGCTGCATTTGCTTGTTAGACATTTGACACCCGAAATAATTGTTAAATTTTTTGAATTAATGCTAAAGTGCTGAGGCAAAATGTTCTAAGCTCATTATCATTTATTGGCTCAGTGTCAGCGTTTGGATTGAACCTATGATGATACTTTTTTGAAAAATCGTTAACTTCCTCCAGCTCTTCCAATTCGTTGAATAATCGATAAAATGGAGCTTCCTCGTTTGCATTCCTTATCTTTGTAATAAAATCACCAAGCCATTCGTTAGGATTAATCTGATCATAAAACTTCAAGTAGAAATAACTCTCAACCAGTGGCCTGAGACATCTTGCAACGCCTCGTTTTTCATTTTCTTGAGTGCTTCCATTCCTTACAAAAGATTTCACAATTTTATGATCTTTGAGAAAGCTGTATAAACATTCTTCTTGAATCTTGAAATTGACTAGACAATTTGTATTATTGTAGTATTCTATTTTGCAGCACTGCAAATTAGAACTTCCGGTTTGACTTAATGCTTTCCAATATTCTCCTGCAAAGATAATATTGTGTGTCATAACTATAATCTGTTTTGCTTGTTGACCAAATGACACTAATTTGCTTATAGTGACTGCTTTTCTACAATGATCAAAGCTTGCAACTGGGTCATCAAAAACAATTATCTTGTTTGATAGATTTGTATCTGATTCTAGTTTTGCGAGAAAAAAGGAAAGAGCAATAGCGCTTTTATCACCTTCGCTGAACGAGAATTTAAAAGAAGGTTGTTGGGATGTTTTATCATCTGGTCTGATATCGTTACCATCAATTTGTAAAGCATACTTTACCATTGGCTCCTTGCTACTGCCTACGTAACCCCCACCTAAATTCTTGATAGAAAGGTAAGGTGCAAATATTTGTAGGTACTTGTTTATTTTTTGTGAATACGAAGAGAAAATCGACCTGCTATAAGTTGCAAGCTCTGCCTGTTTTCTTTCTTTCTCATCATTTAGGCGTTTTACAGCAGTGATATATCTTGTATATGTTGTACAAAGGTCAGCAATGGTATCCGACTCTCTTTTTTTGACTGCTTGCAATATCTTCAAATCGGATTCGAGTTTATAAATTGGAGAAAGAGTTTTATTTTTGAGATCATTTATTTGATTATTGTACTCTTTAATTTGATTATTCAAACTTGTAATGGTCTGATTTATTTTTTCTATTTCATCGAAGAAATTGTTTACCGAATCAATTGGGAAGGATTTAATAGGATTCTTTTGCTTTGTCATGAATGCGGATTTGAACGTGTTAAATTTTTCTTGAAGCGATTTTTTGTCTATATTAAGTTCAAGTTCAATTTGTTCTGAAACATATTTCGTCCAAAATTGGATTAAAACATTGTTTTTTGAAATAGCGTTTTCTATTTCCAAAATGAGCGATTCAATCTGGATATTATCAATATTCGTCTCGTTGGTTTCGAGCTGTTCTATCAGGCTCGTATATTCATAATTAAAATATTGATGATAGGCCTCTATTATCTCGATGGAGCGGTCAATGTTTTGTAAGCAAAATGGGCAGGTATCGCCTTCAATCGCATCAAATCCTTTTCGAAGCCATTCTTCTGGGTTTTCTTGTATCTTAAGTTCTTCTTTATGTTTCTCAAATTTTGAAAGAAACGTATCAGATATTGAATCAATATGCTTTTTAAACAAATCAGACAAAGTTTGTTTTTGTACTTGTAATTCAATTTGTGGAATTAAGGAGAGGGATGATTTTTGAGAAATTTCTTGATGATCAAGAGCTGCTTTTTTCTCAAGTTCCTTTTTCACAATTTTGTTGTCAATGTCAGGGTCACTAGATTTTTGACAATATTGAGATGCTGGTAGAGCATGATCGATAGCTATTTCAATTTTTTCTGCAACATTTTTAATTTCCTTATTGCCGTTTTGAATGCGCTCCTTTATATCTGATATATCATCTTTTAATGATTTCCCTCTATCTCCTATAATTATTTCAAAAAGATTCTTTTTATGAGTGCTTTGAATCTCTAATCCAGTATAAATATTTTCATTTATGAAAAGCACATCAAAAACTTCAATTTCATTGACTCTTCTGTCCCAATCGTTTCCATCAAATACAAGCCGTGGAGTGGAATTATCATCAGTTAGTATTTCTATTCGTTGATCAAATGATTTATCGAATGATCGTTTCTTTTTTAATATTTCTGTGCTGTTCTTGAGGGACCTTAGAATAAATGTTAGAGTAGTTTTTCCACTTCCATTTTCACCATAGATTAGGTTTGCCTGTTTGAACTCGCCATTCCAATCATTGTTTGGAACAAGTGATGGTTGATAATTTAAGAATCGACCAGTACCTTGAATTTTTATAAATTTTCTTATCATGCCTTTTTCTTATTTTTTGTCTAACTTAATGGATTTTATCTGTTGTTGAGCCCAAAAAAGAAGCACGTTATGAAAGAATGTGTGCTTCACTTCGACCGATGCTCAATAGCATAAAATTCGATGCTCAACAAGTGATTAAACAGATCTGTATAACATTCATCTTCAATTTAAAAAATAATTTGATAAAGTCAAGAAAAATATAATTTATCTGCTAACAAAAATTTTGATGATTTTGATGTTATGCTGATCAGCTTTTTGTTCCAATTTGAGTATTCTACAGAAAGATAACACGTTGCTGTCAAAGAAACTGACCAATTGATAAATAACAATAACAAACCGCATCCGGCTCTGCTGTCCAAGAAAAACTTTAGCGGGAATCTGTATCTCACCGAATCTGTCAACCTCTGATCCGCGATCCATAGATGTGATGTAATGCTGCTGAAATATACGATATAAAGAATAAAATGTCAATACAAAATGATAACTTTTAAGTAAATCTCTGATAGATGAGGAATGATGAAGTAATGGCTGAAGAAAATATCAATAATAACAAATCAATCCCGCACCAAACGGGATTGATTTGCAAGAGATGTATTCATGTAATATTTAGATCACGACGGCTCCACCACGCCCAGGTTTTCCATGAGCTGCGGTTTGTCTTCCAGGGCGATGCGGGCGATGGCGAGGAAATCGGCTAACCAATCTTCGAGCTCATCGACTGCCTTGTCACGCTCCTGGGTGGCTTGCTGGGCTTCGCCTTTTTCTTTTTCCTGGGCAGCGTTGGCAGCTTCGGTTTGATCGAGCAGCGCTTTGCCGGCTTCTATCTTTTCACGGGTCATACCGTATTCTGCCATTTTTTCCAACACCTTGGCATCGCCTAATGCATTGAGATAAAACTGTTTCCCCTGGGCTAACCAGCCCGCTAAAGAAATTTTCCGCATGCCGCCCAGATCCAGCTTCTGGTAAAGCGAATGATCATTTCGGAACGCAATGCGGGCGACCTTGACAAAGCGCATGTATTGCTGATCCGCCTGTTGTCAAAGTCCATCATATTCCCCAGTTTCAGGGTCACGATATTCCCCACTTGT
>CAYYMH010000011.1:0-115186 GCA_964472785.1 uncultured Cytophagia bacterium
AATAATTTTTTACCCTTTGTCAAATTAACTAGGAGGACATTTGTCCTTATTTGATCAGAACCATTTTTCGCGTTTTCTGAAAACCCTGATCAGTTTTTAAAACACAAAAATAGACGCCGGTTGAAAATTCATTGGCATCAAATAAAATCGAATGCTGCCCTGCTGAAAATGAATCATTCGCCAGAATCCGAACACAATTACCAACTAAATCAACGACACTTAATTCCAGGCGGGTCGGCAAAAATAATTCGAATGCAATTCGGGTGACGGAATTAAACGGATTCGGATAATTTTGTTTCAGTTCAAACGAAGCCGGCAGAGGTGTGTTTTTTTGCTCTGACGCACTCATCAAAACAGACACATTCTGATCAATCCATTCGCTTCGGTTTTTAAACCAGGTTTTCAAATAATCAATTTCATCGGCATACGTTTCCAAATGATCAATCGGATTCGTGGGCGGAAACCACCCGTCTTCGGGAAGTTTGGGGTCTCCTGGTCCGATCCATATTTGAAAATTTCTGCTCTGTGCCTCATCTAACGTATCTGCCACACGATCAATAAATTGAAAAATCGAATCTTTATGCAAAATATCCAGCCGCAACTCGTTCCATCGGTCGCGGATACGTTTTGAGAAGTTCGCATCCGTAATCAGTCTCTTCCACCAAAAAGGCACCTGGAACGTGTCATCATTTTGAAAGGCAAGATTCTCAGTCAGAAACGTCAACTCCCAACCAGCAATCAACTCGCTGTCGTAATATCCTACATTGCCAAAGCTGAAATTAAAATCCCACACCGGACCGGCGGTTAATTTACCACCTTTGCTATCTTTATCTTTATGAAAATATGTACTCAAGCGGTAGGCATCGACATTTTTGCTCAGCTCATTGATGATGAAATAATCAACAAATGAGCCGACGTCAATATCGCTGGCATAGCCATCGACCGGATTATCATAATTTTCACCTGCCATCACATCTTCAAAATCATTGATAAAACCTTGGATGTAACTTTCCTGTTCGGATACAATATCTTCAGGTTTCGGATAAACATATTGGTAACGAATCTTCTGCCATGCCCACGAAAACGGCTTGTGTTTGGAATCAAAGCCTGGTTTCCAGGGTTCTTTATCGATTTTAATAATGTATCCGCCTGTTAAATCATCACCGGTTATTTCGTCCGGGTTCAGCTTGGCGATATCAACGCGATTCTTGTCTCGCTTGATTTTTTCCATGAGTACGTAAATACCCTGATAATTGCCGTTCAAAACTAACTCACAATATTTTGTTCGGGAGGCATAGCGTCCGATTTCGTTGGATAGTTTGTAAACTAACACATTCCGCAAAAACGAACGGTCATAATATGGCGCGTAAAGAATCCAATCATTTTCCTTGGGGAAACCGAGTAAGGAAACGTTGCGGTTACTGCCATCCTCATTTTGCGTCTCGATTCGATAAGATTTTTTTGACCAACCTGCAGAGCTGGAACCACGAATCTCAATGGCGATTTTTCCCTGATAGTTATTATACGGATCGATCACGTAATTTCTCTGTCCGTGTCCGTTGTAAATAATTCCCATATCAGCGACGATACGCGGTTTATCATAAGGGATTGATTGACCATGCGTTTCGATAATGATGATCGGAAGATTAGAGGAAGTAAAATCAATTGATTTTGAATCTGCAACGGAGTTATGGGGAGTTAAGCACAGAATAAAAAGAATAACCGAATAAATGATAAATGCGATTTTATTTTTCATATTGTTCCAATCATAATTAATTTTCGTGCCGAACCCCAGAATTAAACAGGAAGGTCAACCACGGGATAATATTTTTACGCCATTCATTATTTCAAGTCCATTAAAAGAAAAGGCTCCCTGAAAAGTTGGAGAGCCTTGTTGTCAAACGGCTAAATTTGTATTTAAATCGATTTCTTGCCTTATAAGTGCTTTACAACATTTCGGATTAATTTTGTCAGCTTTGGTTCGGCCTGATTAGCGACGCGAATTATTTCAGGGACATTCACAGGCTTTAGATTATCCGGATCTCCAATGTCCGTAATGACAGAAAAACCCAAAACCTTCATGCCCATGTGGACTGCGACGATATCTTCGGGAATGGTTGACATCCCGACCACATCAGCGCCAATTGTTCGCAGGAAGCGATATTCAGCCGCTGTTTCTAAATTCGGACCCGACACCGCAGCATAAACTCCTTTTTTGACGTCGATATTCTCCTTTTGCGCTACATCTTCAGCGAGTTTGATGAGTTCACGGGAATATGGCTCTGACATATCAGGGAACCGTGGTCCCAGACTGTCATCATTTTCGCCGATCAGCGGATTGTCTCCGAGCAGATTGATATGATCGCGCATGATCATGATATTACCGAGACCTATTTCTGGATTCACACTTCCGCACGCGTTGGAGATGATTAATGTTTCTGCTCCCAAAAATCGCATGACACGCACGGGAAACGTAATTTGCTTCATCGTGTAGCCTTCGTAATAGTGGAGTCTCCCCTGCATCGCTACAATCTTTTTTCCCGCCAGTGTTCCGAAAATTAGTTTTCCGGCGTGAAATTCAACCGTTGAGACTGCGAAATTCGGGATTTCAGAATATAAGATCGACAGCTCCACATCGATATCTTCGACCAGTGCACCAAGGCCTGTGCCCAAAATAATCGCGACTTCAGGTTGCAGGCTGGTTTTGGTTCTCAGAAATTGTACAGTTTCGTCGATTTGCTTTTTTAAATCAGACAAGTTATCCTCTCATTTTTCGGATTCGTCTTTTTTCTTCTTTGCTTTTTCCTGCAATTCTCGGATTTCTTCTTTTTGCTTTTCCTGCTCTGCCTTGAGCTTTTCCAACTCTTCCTGAACTTGCTTTCTTTTTAACCGTTCCTGTTCAATCTGCTGCCTTGCCAACTCACTGCGTTCTTCACGGACTTTCTCGATCGCCGAAAACCGATCGCGTTTTGCCCCGGCTCTGGAAAATAAATAGGTGCCGACCGCTGTACCGACAATGGTCGTGCCCCACATCACATTCTCGCCTTTTTTGATATCTTCCTCATCCTCTATACCTCGGCGCAGCAGCGTACCGATGAAAAAACTGGCGCCAAAACTGAGCCCGCCACCGCCGAATGTGTACAGCATCAGATTATTATTTGTCTTCCGCTCTTGAATGTCCCACTCAGAAATGACCCTTCTGTCAGCATCCTCAATATAGTTTTTCTTACCCTGTATTCCCGCAATATCATCACGATTTACCTTTAGCAGGCTTCGCTCATCTTTGCTATTCAATTGGAGCACCATAAACGAAGGTTTCTTTGCTTTTAACAACCCCTTTTGTGTTTTTCCCGAAATCGTTTTGATATCAATGATAGAGTTCACTTTCGTTTGATCATAGGTGAGCGGGATTCTTTTGGCACAGCCGGAAAACATCAAAACGAAAACAATGACCAGAACGCCAAACGCATTTTTTTTCTTCATCATATTCTCCCGAAATTTGCTGAAACGTACTAAGATGTTTAACCTATTCAAGTTAAATTTATTTTCAAAGAAAGTTTGTCATGACTCAATAAGAATAAATGCAGCAAAAACTTGACGCATTACATCACATGATAAATTGATCAGAAATTTTTAGATTTTTTAAAGATTTACCATTTTTTTTTTCAGCATCAGGACTTGCTTTGCTTTCCTGACGTTCATCGGTTGTGCTTTTTTTGTATTCCGGATGATCCGGATTGGTTGCTCTTTCATAGCCCGAGTCATCTAACTCCAAAACCTGCAACAATTCCAATTGCGACTCCAGCAGATGCCTCAACCTCTTGGCAAAAGAATCCTTCTGCGCTTTTATCACCATCAGTTCGTTTTTCATATTGATTAATTGCTTTTTGGCGTTCTCCAGTATTTTCTCCGCATTTACTTCCGCCTCTTTGATAATGAGCGTAGCTTCTCTTTTGGAGTTTTCACGAGATTGATTCATCGTCTGCTGAGCATTCATCAACGATTCCTTAAATGTCTTCTCAACCTCCTGATAATCGTGCAGTTGCGTTTTGAGTTTCAGCACTTCATCGGACAGATTGTTTTTTTCTTTGATTAGCGCTTCAAACTCTTCGGCTAACATCTCTAAAAAAGTATCGATTTCGATGGGATCATAGCCACGCAGAACTTTCTTAAAGACTTGTTTCTTTATGTCTAAAGGTGTAATTTTCACAACTTACCTCCGATAATTTATTTCAATTAAAACAGAATGTTCCTGATAATGATTATTCCAAAAATCAAGATCATGGGTGATAAATCAATTCCACCTAAATTTGGCATCCATCTTCGAATCCAATTCAACGGCGGATCGGTAATTTCATAAATAAACCGGATAATCGTATTGTAAGGATTATGGGGAATCCAGGATAAGACTGCCCGAACAATGACGCACAGAATATAGATATTAATAACAAAGTCGATAATATTGATGAGATTATGAAACATTGAATAAACCCATGAATTTTAATTTATTCCGTATTTTATGATTTGCTTTATTAGTTATTTAATATAACCTATTCGTTGATAAAAATCAATAAAAAATTTTTTAAAATAAGGTAATACAATGTTATCAGATAATATTTTTCCGACAAAATCAATGAATGGATTCCAAAATGGTAATGTAATTTTCACAATTAATCCGATAACAACTCGAAACTAATGAAAACAAACTTGTGGCGCTTCCAGTCGGAGTGAAAAGAATGAATCAATAATTTTAAAAATATTTTGCTGAAAAACCAAAAAGTCCTTGATTTTTTAGTTATTTTTTGTTAAAATAATAAGCTTTAAATTATACCAAATAATTAAATATAATAATTTGAAATGCTCGTGAGTGAACTTTTATTGCATTTTATACAACACCCCAAAAAATAAACAATTGATATGATTGCCAATGACTGAGTTTCAGAATTCAGCAATTGGCATTTTTTTTGTGTCTTTCATCAAAAGTTCAATTAAGTATTTTGACAAATTTAAAATTTGTTTGTGAAAAATTAATGGAGGCGTCCAAATGTATGTGGTAATTATGGCAGGTGGTGTTGGGACACGCTTCTGGCCCAAAAGCCGATTTAAAAGACCGAAACAATTGTTGAAGATTTTAGATGATCGCACCATGATACAAGCAACAGTTGATCGGCTGGATCAACTGGTGTCACAGGAAAAGATTTTTGTTGTCACAACACAAACGCAGACAGATGAGATTAAAAAGCAGATACCGTTTTTACAACCGTCGAATTACATCATTGAACCGAAAGGTAAAAATACGGCGCCTTGTATCGGACTGGCGGCTTTGATGCTGAAAAAAAGTGAGCCGGACGAAGTGATGGCAGTATTACCAGCTGACCACCGGATACAGAATGAACTCACCTTTCGCAAAACTCTCGCTGCTGCCAATCAACTGGTACTCCAAAAAGAATGCCTGGTAACAATCGGTATCAACCCGACATATCCATCAACAGGTTACGGTTACATTCAATTCAATAAGCCGGAGCAACAAATTGACGGGGAACCGGTTCACAAGGTTAAAACGTTTGCCGAAAAACCGGACCTGAAAACGGCGAAGCTGTTTCTGAAAAGCGGTGATTTTCTCTGGAACAGCGGCATGTTTATCTGGAAAGCAAAAACGATTTTAGCTGAAATCGAAAAGTCACTTCCTGAATTATATGACGGACTGATGGAAATTGAAAAACACCTCGGAACAAAAAAAGAAGCCGAAGTCATTCAAAAAGTCTATAGCCAGATAAAAAGCATTTCCATCGATTACGGTGTAATGGAACATACAGACAATGTTTATGTATTAAAAGGTGACTTTGAATGGAATGATGTCGGCAGTTGGGAAGAGGTTTACAAAATATCAACAAAAGACGACCATGGCAATGTGATGAACGGCAGGCATTTATTAAAAGATTCGGAAAATTGCTTCGTCGATTCTGAACATCATCTGATTGCCACAATTGGCGTCGAAAATCTGATCATTATTGAGTCAGATGGCGCAATATTAATATGCCCGAGAGAAAAAGCTCAGGAAGTAAAAGAATTAGTTGACGCATTAAAACGAAAAAATTTACAGGATTATCTATAGCGGGGTGGCTATGACACACGAACTTATCCTGCAGGGATTTGAAAATTTAATCAATAATTTATCAATTGATCTCCGTTACGAGAAAGGTGAATTCTCGGGCGGACTTTGCCAAATGCCCAACAAAAAGGTGCTTATCGTTAATTCACAATTAAGTACTGAGAAAAAAATCAAGCTGATCGCATCTGAATTAAAATCTTTAGATTTAAATCACATTTATATTCGACCAGCGCTTAGACAACTCATCCGAGATGAAAAATACGAATAGTAAAATAGGGGAAAAATCGATGGCCAATAGCGAACTCATTAACTATTTTGATGAACAATTATTTTTACCTGACCTGAAAGCTGAAACCAAAGAGGAACTGTTCGAGGAAATTGTGGATCAATTTGTAAAGGTCAAATATCTGAAAAACAGAGAGATCATTCTTGAGATGCTCCACCAGCGCGAGAAACTGGGCAGTACCGGTATCGGAAAAAAGGTGGCGATTCCTCACGGAAGAAGCACCTCTGCCTCCGAAATCATGATCGCGTTTGGGAAATCAAAAAAAGGCATCGAATATGACTCAATCGACAGTAGTCCGGTTCACCTTGTTTTTATGATCATTGCACCGCCGGTGGATGAAAACAATATGTACCTTCCCATCCTTGGGAAAATGGTTGAAGTTTTAAGCAAATCAAAAAATAGAAACAAATTAATGGAAACAGATACGTTTTCTGACTTCATTGAAATTATTTCAAAGGGGTAATGTTTTGGAAAAAAACCAATTAGACCTGTTAGTTGCGCTACAGGATTTGGATATGATGATCGAAGAAATATCCGAAGTGAAGCGACTGGGATTTAGTGCAGAGCGGGAAGATGCGCTTAATAAAGCCCGGGAGGAACTTGCATCCAAAATTAAAAAACCGTTATTATACAGCTATGAGAAATTAAAGAAGCGTTATAAGCGCGCTATTGTGCCGGTTAAAGAAGATAATACCTGTCTGGGCTGTTTTATTAAACTGCCGACTTCATTGTCTTCGATTGGTCGCGCCGATGAATCTGTTATTTATTGTGAAGGGTGTGGCAGAATTTTGTACTGGTTAGCGTGATAAGTTTAAAATAGATACCGGACTCAGATTTTTTCCGGTATCTTTTTTAAACGACAGTACAGCAGCTCGTTAATACGTTTTCAACTCCCCGATCTCCGCTTCCACATGATTCAGGATGTCCCAGTTCTTCACTGCTTCCATCATGTTGTTATGATCCGGATAAAGCGGTCTATCCTCATCCAGATGTTCGACAACGTTGCGAACGGCAGCGTGAGCCGCTTGAGTCCCTTTTCCCGGTTTAAAATCTCTGAAATCCAGCGCCTGTGCCGCAGCGATGAACTCGATTCCCAAAATACCATTGGCGTTTTCGAGAATCTGCTTTGTTTTTAGCGCCGTGTTCATCCCCATGCTCACGAAATCTTCCTGATCCGCCGCCGCTGGAATCGACTGCACCGAAGCTGGATTTGACAGAATTCGCT
The DNA here is from genome assembly GCA_964472785.1 of uncultured Cytophagia bacterium. Classification (GTDB taxonomy): domain Bacteria; phylum Zhuqueibacterota; class Zhuqueibacteria; order Thermofontimicrobiales; family Thermofontimicrobiaceae; genus CAYYMH01. The sequence continues at coordinate 7,624 of CAYYMH010000011.1, forward strand.
GCTCCACAATCATCATATCGGCAGTGTACTGGCTGAGCATGTGCCCGGAGAACATGCCTGCGCCTTTGGTCAAAAACGCTGGCAGTCCGACACTCAATGCCGGATTGAGCAGACGGTTTAATCTTCTCTCCGAGATTACGCAAACCATAGTCACACACGCGCCCATCATGTCCAGTGGGACGCTTATTGGTGACCCCTGAAAATTTGCGCCGGTCAAAACGATATCATCATCAGGCAGAAAAATTGGATTGTCCCCCACCCCGTTCAATTCAATTTCAAACTGGCTGCGTGTCCATCGAATCTGGTCGCGAGCCGCACCGAGCACCTGGGGCGTGGAGCGCATACTGTAAGCGTCCTGAACTTTGACTTTCATTTTTCCGGTTAACAAATCCGAACCGTCAATCATTTTTTTAATATTCTCCGCCGATGTCACCGCTCCCTGAAATCCGCGCAACTGATGAAGCCGTTTGTCATACGGTTTCAGATTTGCCTTGAGTCCCTCCAGCGTCATGGCTGCAGCGATCTCCGCTTGTTTTAAAAACCGTTCTGCCTGATAAATTTGAATACATCCCATTCCGGAAATTAAATTGCTACCATTGATGACAGATAGACCGTCCCGGGCCTGTAAACCGGGCACCGGAATACCAGCTTTGTCCAATGCAACCTTTCCGGGCAGCCGCTCGCCTTGGTAAAATGCCTCTCCCTCTCCCATCATCAAAAGCGCAATTTGACTCATCGGCGCCAGATCACCACAGGCACCGACACTCCCCTTTTGACAAACCACCGGTGTAACGCCTTTATTCAACATATCGATCAAAGTTTGCGTAATCTCCGGACGGCACGCCGAATGGCCTTTGGCATGAACATTAACACGCGCTAACATGGCAGCCCGAACTTCTGGAACCGGCACCGGTTCACCGATACCCGCCGAATGATTATAAATGAGGTAACGCTGGAACTGCTTGACCTGTTCATCGCTCAACACCACTTCAGAGAATTCACCAATACCGGTATTTATGCCGTACATCACTTCCTTCTCTTCCAGTTTTTTATTTAAAAACGCCCGGCATTTCTTAATCCGTTCCAGCGCGTCAGGATGAAGCTCGACCCTTTCTTTGCCATAAGCAACATCATAAACATCTTCAATCGTTAGTCCTTTCCCCATAATTTTAATAGCCATCTATCCTCCAATGTAAAACATAAATATTTAAAATATTACTTTTACAAAATTTTATTAGTTTATTTAATTTACTAAATTTATTGAGAATTGTCAATGTTTTTTTAGTAAACTATCCGGATTTAACCCATCAGAATTCTACTAAAATGCGTACCTATCAAATCCAAAAAAATTTCAAACCTCAATTCAAGACTATACTAAAATTCTTTGGATCAGCGGCTGTTTGCTATTCTTTTATTGACAATTAAACATTAATAATTCACCATCAAAATCAACACTTGACATTCATCATTAAATTTTCTATTTTATTTAACAGCAATCATATCGAGAGAAATTTATGAACAATAATACAACGATTCCGATTTGTGACCTCCACTGCGACACTGCCTTTGAAATTTTTGCCGGAAAAAAACTGAACCAAGCAACGACCCAGGTCAACCTAAATTGTTTAAAAAACGCGCATGTTGGCATTCAGCTTTTCGCCTGTTATGTCTCGTCAAACGTGCCCGCTCACTCCCGCTTCAACTTTACGATTCAAATGATCGATGCGTTCAAAAAAGAAGTGCAAAACTATCCCGGCGCAATTACCATTTGCAGGTCACCCGACGATATTAAACTTGCGTTATCGGAAAATAAAATTGCTGCTGTACTGACGGTGGAAAATGGCATGGCGATTGAAAATGATCTGAGGAAATTGCAGGCGCTATACGATGCAGGCGTTCGCTGTATGACCATCACGCATTCGCAGAGCAGCAACTGGGCGCTGTCTTCAACGGATCAGGCGCCGGCTTTTGACGGACTCACTGAATTCGGAGAATCCGTCATCCGGAGAATGAACGAATTGGGAATGATCATCGATGTGTCTCATGTGCACCAATTAGCAGTCGATAAAATTTTGGAGATCAGCAAACATCCGGTCATTGCGTCTCATTCCTGTGCTGCGGCGCTCTGTCCGTCCGGAAGGAACCTGACCGACCGTCAAATCAAGCGCATTGCGAAAAACGGCGGTATGGTCGGTATCAATTTTTTCCCTGCGTTTTTAGACCGTAGTTACAATCAGGAATTCACGAAACGCAGCGGCGATATTTTCCAACGATTGGACGACATCGAAATACAAGCAGGCGATGATCCCGCATTGATATCAGAAGCGTACGTCCAATTTCATCAGGAGATCAAAAATTTGATGCGCAGTTTTCAAGTTCCGGTCGATTCGATTATTCAGCACATTGATCATATTATTGAGCTCGTCGGTGACAGTTCTGTGGGATTCGGTTCGGATTTTGAGGGTGTGCCGACGTTCCCGGAAGGTATTGATAATTGCAGCGGATTTAATCTGATTCGCTCAAAAATAGAAGAAAGAAATTATTCAAGGGAGACAGTGGAAAAAATATTTTATCAAAATTTTATGCGGGTGTTTCGGTCGGTGTGTGCGTAGCCTGGTCATATTTTTTTGCCTCCAAGTCTCGAAGGCGCAACGTAAAAATAAAGATTAAAAATTTATTCGTGACTTTGAGTCTTTTTGGCATCACACATCTCCCCACTCAAAACGGAGAACAGCACAATGAAAAATAAAACCATTTTCCTCTTTTTCGCTTTGTTGATCATCGTGTCCACATGTGCCCATCAACAAAAAAGTATCAACGATCGCTGCGAACAAATTGAAAAGCAGCGGTTGCAGAGTCTGGACGAAATTCAGCGGTCTGTGCTTAAAGTGACCTGCTCCGCCTACTATGAAAACTATTTCTATGCCATTCCACGTAGCGATCAGGACACTTCATCGCTGGCATCCCATCTGGTTGAAAAAAAGCTGACGACCAACTCTGTCGCCGGCACCGCACTGATCGTTCAAAAAAATCCGCAGAAGATGCTACTGTTAAGTTGTCACCATATCTTTGATTTTGAAGACACTGTTAAAGTCTATTATACCGACAAAAAGGGAAACGTTACGGATCATTTGTATTCGCTTTCCATTAAATACGGTGAGAATATTTTTGTCTATCACAAAAACGGATCTCGAACGACGGGAAAGGTGTTAGCGAACGACGAAAAAAACGACATTGCTTTATTCGAAACGGCAACGTCAGCCAATCCATTGTTAGAGAGAGCATTTAATAAAATTTTGGAAAAAAAAACAGAGCCGGTATTTGGCAAAGAAGTTTACTTGATTGGCATGCCCAAAGGATTTCTGTTTGTCACCAAAGGCCTGTTAAGTCCGTCGCCGTATAAAAACCGCTTTTTGATTTCCGCGCCGTTTAACCGGGGATTTTCCGGCGGCGTGGTGGTGGCGTTCGACAGTGACGGAAAAAACTACTCCTACCTGGGTATGGCGAATTCCATGCCTTACGATTCCCAACTCATTATGACGCCTTCGGAAAATCTGCGTATGGACAAAATGTACGAAAACTTCCCCTACACAGACGACCTGTTCGTCCGGGAATTGAAAATGGTCAATTACGGGCTCACCTTTGCCATCAAGGGAAATATCATCCGGAAATTCATCGAAGCGGAGAAAGAAAATCTGAAATTGCAGGGGCATTATTTTCGGGATTGAAAAAGCGAATGGATTACCATGTCCGAAAAAATCTGCTTGTTTCTTATTTTTTGCTTGACATTTTAGTTGGATTCAATTATATTGAATTACATTCGTAACAATTCAAACAATCATCGATCAGAGGGGCACATGGCTGGTCATGCTGTAAAAAATCCCTCAGCTTCACCACCTAAATTGCTGGACCAGGTAAGGTCTGCAATTCGTACCAAACATTACAGCTACCGCACTGAACAGAACTACGTTCAGTGGATCAGGCGATTTATTCTTTTTAACAAAAAACGACACCCAAAAGAAATGCGAGAGGATGAAATCAAACAATTCCTCACCCATCTGGCCGTTAAACAAAGGGTTTCAACATCGACTCAGAATCAATTATGGTGAAATCGATTTGGCAATGAAAGTCAAGTCTTTTGGCGGCAAGTGGGACAAAGCAAAAAAAGTTTGGGAATTAAAATATGAGGCAGTTCAAGCTTTAGGGTTAACAGAAAGAATTGCTGATAAAGATAGTAATTTTCCTAATATTAGGAAAAGATTTTAGTGAATGTCAAACTTATACACTAATATTTTATGTGGTCAAATAAGAGGGAATTAAATGGTAATTTTTTATGAAAATAAGAAATATCAAGAGTACCAATTCAAACTTGAAGAGGAGTTTGAAAGAGAAGTCATAAAATACAGTAATCTATTTTTTGGCGAAAATGCCATTTTCATTGACGTCAAAAAGAAAATTGATTCGAAAAGTATTGGTGGAACGATTCCAGATGGTTTCCTTTTTGATTTAAGTGATCCTTCAAATTCAGAATTTTATCTCGTAGAAGTTGAATTATCAACTCATGATTTCTACAAACATATCTTTCCTCAAATTACAAAATTTTTCGCTTTTTATAAAAATCCAACAAGTCAGGCCGAACTCGTTGAAAATTCATTCGGGTGGCTCGTTCGTACGAAAAAAAAACCGAACCACTTCAGTGGTTTTTCGATCTTTGAGTCAGTCTATGAAATGGGTTAATGCCCGTGTTGCCTCAAAATAAAATGTAACCGAAATGTGGTTAGATTTTATAAGTTATTTATTTAATTTTTAGATTTGAATCATTCACCATTTTAATGATATTGTCTATTTTTAGTTTCATTTGTTTTTGTAAATGAAATGGATTGAGTGTGTTTTTCAATTCTGTTAGTTGTTGTTTTGTTTGTTCTGGTATATGATCTGATTCCATGATGCGTTGATATGGCGTTTTCGGATCATCATATTTTTTGACAATTTTAGATTTGACTCTTTGTTTGCTGATCAGTTTTTGTGAATTGATAAAGAAATTAAAATACAGGTTCCATTCGTTTTGATACAGATCATTTAACATATCAACAAGTTCCATGTTATCAAATCGTTGGTAGCCGAGATATTGTCTGACATGTGTCCAGTTTTTACCTTCGACATGAGCGTTGTCATTTTTGTGATAAGCCCTGGATCTGGTAAATTGGACTGGCTGTTTTCGTTGTTGAAAATGTCGCACCAGATGCCAGTTGAGAAACTCAGAGCCACAATCACAATCAAAACCCTTAAGCAGGAAGGGAAGATGGCTCTCCATGCTTTTAATGGCTTTTAAGACGCCATTTTCGCCCTTGCCCCATACAGCGCGCTGTTCGGTCCACTGACTGGCGATATCGACACAATTGACGGTAAAAACGAACATCCCAGCAACAGATGAGCCGCAATGAGCCACGGTGTCGGCTTCTAAAAAGCCAGGTTTAGTCTCATCCCATTGGTTTGTTTTGACAGGGATGTGTTTTTTAATGATGGAGCCGGGCTTGGTTGTGGCGAGTCCTTTTTTCGTGTATCTGGGTCTATATGGGGCCATGATGCGATCAATCGTTGAAGCAGATATGTTCAACAGCTTTTGTTTAATATCATCTGAAAGTGGCTGTTTATCCCAATATGGCAGCCATATTGGGAGCAGATGTTTAAGTCTTTTGGCGCAGGGCAGGTTGGTTGTTTTCCAGATGTCGATTAACACATCTTCCAGAATCGCATCGTCATAAATCTTTTTGCGTCCCCGACGCGAAAGATTCTTTGATGAGATTTTTTCCAAGGGTGAGTTCAAAAGCCGAATGGCATATTTCCTGTGATATTTTGTGTTTTTACAAAATTCATCCAAAATAATTGATTTCTCCTTTTTTGAGGCAGAATGATAACGATGATAAATCGCTCTAACTAATTCATAAATGGTCGTTGTGCTCATAGATAGCTCCTTTCAAATTAACGGTTACATAAACTATGAAACAACGACCAACTTTTCAAAATGTTCAAATTTTTTAAAGTTACTTTATTTTTGAAGTAAGCCGTGCCCAAAAAAACAAACCGAAATTGTATTTTTATCTTGACATTTTCATTCTAGTATTATATATTATACCATATTCGTAGATTTCGATAAATCATGGACTGGTGGGGATCTTGCTCTTTCATGATTTAAAATATCCTTCTTTTTCCAAATCAAAATTATTTTTTTTTATTAACATATTAATATTAAAATTCAAATATGTTAGAGAATAAGGACCTTAATCTTATGAGAATATTATTTACTTTTACAATTTTTAATCTTCTAATTTCAAATTTTTGTTTTGGACTTGAAGATAATACTTTAAGGATAAAACGAGGTCTTGAATCCTTTGAATCTGATTTATATAACTACTTTGAAGGTTTTATTCTTTCTGATCAATTTAATGAAAAATTCATCATTTTGAATAATATTGAAGATATTGTTTCAGAGATGGAAAAACTTTCAAAAGAAATTAGATATAAAGGTTCAGATATTTTAGTACCAATTTCTAGAGCCTATTATATAAAAGCTTTATCATTTTTATACTTAGGAGATATAATTACCTCAAATCATAATTTTTCCTTGTCAGAAAAATTGCTTGAAGATATTAAAGTTAATTGGAATGAAATAACTTCAACATATATATCATTAAATAATAATAGAAAATCTTTTAATGAACTAAGAAATATTTACAATAATTTTGTTGAAAATTTTACAAGAGTGCAATTTTATAAGAAAGAAGATTTTAAAATAAGCCATCAAGATTCAATTATATTGAATTATAAAGGTTCTTTAAAAAATAACAATCCAAATAATTCAAATATTTATGGACTTTATTTTTTTAAACAAAAGTTTAAAGAAGCTGTAAATGATACCAATTTTATTTCAACTAATATTTCTTTACCAATAAGTTCTTACGAGATATTGAATTTAAGGAATAATGAAAAGTTAGCAAGTTTTAGAATACAAAAATCAAATAAAATAAAAAAAATTAGTATACCTACAAAAGGTAAAAATTTGTTTTATTATCTTTTCTTAAAATGGTTATTTTAAATTAAGGAGTAAAAATGTTAGAAGAATTCATTCGTTTTTATAAAGATGGCGGATTTTTTATGTATATTTTACTTGCTATGTTTTGTTTTTCTCTGATAATAGTTTTTGAAAAAGCACTCTTATTATTTTTAGTGTATAAAAAAAGAAATATTAAAAGATTATTTTATGAAATTAGGCCTAAAATAAGTAAAGAAGAGAGTTCTAATACTACCCTTAAAAATTTAATCCTGATAAACTATAGAGAAAAGGTATCAAGCTTACAAAAACATATAGATTGGCTTAGTCTTTGGGGTACAATTTCTACTTTAACAGGATTGTTGGGTACAATATTTGGATTAATAACTGCTTTTTCTTCTGTTAGTGCTGCAGAAGCTTCTGAAAAAGCTAGGTTATTAGCAGTCGGTATATCAAGAGCGATGAATACAACAGCAGCAGGTATTATGATTGCACTGTTTAGCTTGATCTTTTACCAAATATTTATAAAAAGAGTCGATTATCTAGTGGAAAATTTAGACAATGAAATTTCAAAAGAATATAATGAGATTGATTGGTAAAAATTATGAAAAAAAAAATCATTAAACATTCTAATCATAATGAGCTAATAATGATTCCAGTTTTAGGAGTATTTTTAACAATAATACCATTACTGTTGATTTCTGTAAATTTCATCGATATTAGTTCAATACCTCTTAATATACCAACAATAGGAAATGATAGTGAAGAAAATTTGAATGTATTAGATAAAACAATTCCAATTCTAACAATTAAAACAAGTGATATTAGAACTATTGACTTATATCAAGATAATAAATTAATAAAGCAATTAAAAACTAATGATAAAAAACAAAATATTTACATGATTATTATTAATTTTTTATCTGATCTTAACAAAGATAGAAAACAAGACATTGTTTTTATAGACATTTCTGATCGTATAAAATATATGTATCTAATTCAAATAATCGATGCTTGCAGGGACACTGGTTTTAATAATATTAATATTATAAAGTAAGATAAAAATGCTGAATTTAAAAAGTTTAAAAAAAAGAGATAATAAAGCAAGTAGAATTCATCTGACTTCAATGATGGATGTATTTACTATTTTATTAATTTTTTTATTAAAAAGCTTTTCAACACAAAGTGAATTTATAATTAATTACGCAAGTCAAGTTAAGCTTCCAGTATCCAAATCAGAAGACGATATATCGCAAACATTTTTTGTTGAAATAAATAAAAACGAAATATTGTTAAATCAAAAAAAAGTCGTTAATATTTCTGATTTAGCAACAAGTGATGGTAAAATTATACCTGAACTTAAATCATTATTAGAAACGTTAGAAAAGCAATATATTTCATTAAATGGTATTTTGATTGATGAAATAACAATTGCGGGTGATGAAGATATTAATTGTGGTATAATTAAAATGGTAATGAGTACTTGTGCCCATGCTGGTTTTGCAAATATTTATCTTGCAACCAGAAAAGATTAAATAACTATACTTAAATTAATAGATTGACTATGGATTCAGAAGTAAAATTTAAAATTAGTTTTTTTCATTTTGAAATAATTATATTTTCATTTTTATATTTTATTTTTTCAATATGGATATATAATGTTAAGGTTACTCCTGAGCAAATAAATAAAAAAAATCTTGAACGACTAGTTCGGCTTGCTGAAAATATTAAATTTAATTATAAAACTAAATCTTCAAAAGAATTATCTAGCAATTTTAGTGAAATTAATAATAGAAAAGGTGAAGATGTATTGGTTAAAAAAGAAAATAAATTATACACAGATAGACATGAACCTCCACCAGTTAAAGAAGAACCTGATTCTGAAGAACAGAAAACAGGATACAATGGTGATATAAAAAGATTTGGTACAAGTGATCGTAATGGAGCCTATTCTTCTAGTTTTGATGTAAAACAAAAGTTAAATTCGGGAGAGCCTGGCACTATTAATAGAAAATATTCTCTAAATAATGTTATAGGTAGAAGGTCTATTTCAGACCATTCAATTTCGAAATATAAATCAAGAGATGTCCTAAAAAATGATGATGTAAATAATAAAATGTCTCCCTCGAATTTTAAAAAGCCAATTACTGATAATAAAGTTGAATCTGATAATAAATACTATGATTTTCCCCCATTAAATTATAATATAAATCGAGAAAAAAAATCGTCAATTTTACTTAATGATTTTACAGAATTAACATCATTTTTAAATCTATCTCAAAATAAGATTACTGGAATTCAAATATCTATAAATTCAATGAAAAAATTATATGATAGGATAGATAATATTAAGAAAACAATAAGATCTAATAATTTTTCAATTAACTCAGATAATATAACAGCAAATAAAAACGGAGCTTATATCACAATAAATTCATTATATATCATATTTGATTTTAGATATTACCCACCTAAAATTTTTATAAAATCTAAAAATATAAAGAATGCTGATCAAATTTACAATGAAATACAAAAAGCTTGTAAACTATTAGAAGAATATATATAAGTAAAATAGGAATTGAAAATGAAGTATTATAAATATGCCTTAGTTATTGTTTTTTTCATTATAAATAACTTAGTATATGCACAAGGTAATAATCTTAATAATGATGAATATCTTCAATATCTCAATCAAGCAAGAGAGCTATTTGATCAAGAATCTTATGATGAAGCATTATCTACAGTTGAAAAAGCTATTAATTCTTCTGTAAGTAAAAGTGATATTAGTTCAGCATATCATTTAAAAGGAGAAATTCTTCGTAAACAAGCATTGTTAGAAAATGACGTTGTTCTTTACGAAAAAGCAATAAGTGCCTATGAAGATGGTATAATACTATCTGAAAACAATGAATTGTTATTTGTCTCAAATTATACTAAATTTGAACGAACGCAGTTAATAATTTCTCGTGATTCTACTTATATTGATTCTAGCTATAAATATGTAAATAATATGTGGAAATCACTATTAAATATAGAATATGATTCGTCTTGGGTTGCAACATTATCTCGTACGCTTAATGATAATGGAAAATATCAAGTAATATTCGATGCGTGTATAACCGCAGCATTAAAAAGTAATTATCCAAATGTATATTTACCAATCACCATCAACATTTGTGATAGAGCTAAAAATGTAAGAGATATAAATATTCAGAATTATTGGAAAGATATAGAAAATTGGATGAGATTTGATAATTATAATTTATTATGCGCAGCTAACTATTATATGGCAAATGTAAATAGCGTTAGAGCTCGAGATTCTAATAATAGAGCTTTAATGTATAGAATCTTAAATACTTACTATAAAGAGGCTATTTATAATGCTAGAAATAAACGTTCAATAGCAATTATTTATAATGATATGGCTACTTTTGAATTTAATATACCTTTTCAAAATTTTGAATCAGCAGTATCCTATGCTGAACAAGCTTATAGAAATTATCCAGACAGTTCATTATTTCAAAAAAATTATGGATATACTCTTGTGGTGGCTGCAAGAAGCATTTGGGAAAATGAGCAATTAAATTTCCAAAATTTTGAAATTGATATAAAAAGAGCGCTTGATTATGCTGATAAAGCAGCCAAATTAAATTGGTCAGATAAATATTATGCAAATTATTTAGCTTCAGTTTTTTCTGAAGTTCTCCACAAACCAAAAGATAAAGATCGATTTTATTTAAAAAGATCAAAAAATTATATTCAAAAAGCATTTGAATTCTCCCCTGATAAAGGTGACACTTTAATTTTGAATCAATTAGAAAATGTTTTTTCAAAATTTGGAACCGAAGGTCGTAAAGAACTTAACAGGTTACTAATTCAAGAGGGAACAGGTTATGCTGACAATAAAATTAAAAATATTGAAAAAAAAGTTATAGAATTTCAAAAAGCAAAAAGTGATACAATAATAATTACACCTCTTCAAGAAAGGTTTGACGATATCTTTTCAAGGGAAATTATTCAGCTTGAACAAGAACTTTCAAAATTGAATAAAGAAAAAAAGTTAACAATATCTTTTTATGATAGTGTTTATCAATTAAGTAAAAATCTATTGGAAAATGAAAAATATCTTAATGATACCCAATATAATAATTTTGTCTTAAAGACTAAAGATTTAAAGAAAAATATGGAAATGATTTTTAGTGATTGGGTTCGTTATGTTTGTAAAAATAATTCATCTCAAAATCTAAAAAATGAAATAGAAGAATTTTGTGAACATATCTTTTTTAGTGAAAACAATAAAACATTCATAACAAAAAATAAAATTTTTGATGAACCTTTCAACATTAATAATGTTACCAGAGTATTTCTTATAAATTGCTTCACAAATTGAATAGCAATAAATATTGGAGTATAAATGGGAAAAACAATTAAAGATTCTGGAGAAAAAACTTCTGAAACAGAAATTAAAAAAAAGTTTAAATGTTATATGAAGATATTATTACGTTACGCTCCCATTATCCTAATATTAGTTACTATTATTTATTATAATTCCGATATAGAAATAAGAAAACAAAATATAAGTCGCGAAATAAAAATAAAGTCTGAAGAAAGAATTTACGATGAGAAAATAAGAGATTTAGAAAATATTCAAAGAGATATTCCACAAGCTTTAATCACTGACTTTATTAAGATGAAAAGAGGAAAAAAGATTTCCATTGATGAACAAATAGATCATTTGCTCTGGCTAAATTACATGGATTTGGGCGATAAAGAAAAAATTGCAAAACACTTTTTGAGGGCTATTAAATATTATAATAAAGCTTCTGAAAGTCTATCAGATCAGCCAATGAGTCATCATAAATCTGGGATAACTGCATTTGAATATGCATTAAATCAAAAAGATGAAACCAAATTGCATGCTGTTCTTGATGAATCAAAATGCAAATTTGATTCAGTTTTAGCAATTTTAAAAAGAATTGAAAATAAGGTAATAAAAATTTACGATACGGAGGAAGAGCTAACTCCCAAAAAATTAAAAGCTCGTACTTTTTTTTATTTAGGAAAAATTTATTTATTTAAAGTTGTTTTGGATAAAAACAAATCTGAAGAATATTTAATTAGATCTTATAGATTTTTTAATGCTTCATGGGAAATGGGCTATTGTAAAGCTAAAATAGGATTAGACTATATTTCAAATAATTTTACAATACTTGGATATTATTTAATACCAGTTACTCTCTTTTATTATGCGAATAATTGATTATAAAACTAAATCAAGCAAAAGTTAAATTAACGCTTCAGATTTGATGTTGTTGTCAGGCTAAAAACATTCCCTTCAGACTCAACTGAATTTAGTCAGCCTCAAGTATTAAAACGTGAACCCCGGAGCCGACAAGTTTACCTTCCGCATCCCGACCGTCCCAGGTGGCTGTTTGCTTGCCGGGATTTTGTTTTTCATGTACCAAAACCTTGATTTTTTCACCCAGCAAATTGTAAACGCTCAACCGAACCTGCGATCTTACCGGCACAACGTATTCAATGGTGGTGGTGGGGTTGAACGGATTGGGATAGTTCTGGAACAGCCGGAAAGCTTCAACGATGTTGAAATTCTCTTTTTCCGGTTTAGCAGCAAGGGGAATGACACTGTACTTTTTATTTTCAATCAAAGAATTCAAATATTAAAAATGGTTGAAACATAATTGTAATTTGAAGCAATAGCATTTCAACCTGAAGCACTCGTACTTTAAGCCGAAGCACTGGTATTTTAACTGGAAGCACTCATATTTCAAGTAGAAGCAACGATACTTTAAGCCGAAGCAATGATATTTTAACCGGAAGCACTCATATTTTAAGCCGAAGCACTGGTATTTTAAGTGGAAGCAGTGATACTTTAAGTGGAAGCACTCATATATCTACATTCATTTCCTGCTAAACTCTAAATTATAACATCAAAATAACCCAAATATCTGGTAGCATAAAGTTGAAATTTTTATTGACTTTATCAAATTATTTTTTAAATTGAAGATGAATGTTATGCAGGTCTGTATAATCACATGTTGAGCGGACTGAAAAGACGTCCGCTCAATGTCTCGCTCTCCCAACAGCCACCCAACAACCCCACTTCACCTGATAAAGTGAGCAAAAAGCGCCCACTTTAACAGGTGAGCGAGACATTAGCGAAGGGCATAAAAGGGTATAAAATATAATTGGGGAGTAAAACAAGTGAATTATTGGGTAACAACACATTATCCACCAACAGTAGATGATATCTATAATGATTTAACAGATGTTTGGATAGTTGACGGAAAACAGAAAGCTGCTGAAAAATTAAAATCTGGAGATATAGTTTTAATATACCAAACCAAAACAGGGAAATCTGAAATAAAGCAAAACATTGATGGTTCAAGAAAAATTGTAAATCGTATAAAAGGTAAAGAAGGAATTGTTTCTGTAACGAAAGTTAAAACTAAACTTCTAAAGAATCCAGAATTTCCAATAATTGAATATGTAAATGGAGAAAAAAAATGGTGGTGTTGGCATGCTGAAACGGAAAAGATAACAACAAGTGGTTTTGTATCAAGAGAAGATTTAAATTTGGTTCTTGGCTATAAAAAAACTAATGTACTTAAAGGTTTCGGAGATAAGAATTCTGGTATTAAATTAATTACAAAAAATGAATTTGAACAATTATTAACATTATTTAAAAAAAATCAAAATATTAAAAATAACGCATTAGATACGGACAAAAAATACAATAATAAAAAAAGAAAAAATAAGAAATTTAGTTTTGAAGAATCAAAAGAACATCTAAACTTAAAAAATTATATTGCGCAAAATCCAACAAAAGTATTAAAAGAAGGCGGTGTTATCACTATTGCCAAAGAGTATTTATTTCCAACTATGGATAAAGCAGATTTAGTGTTAGAAGATTATTTTGGTAGAATAATCGGTTTAGAAGTTGAAGTCAACGTTGAGGATGGACAAATACAGGGAATATTACAAGCAATAAAATATAGATATATGTTAGAATTAATGAAACAACGAAACATTGGAGAGAGCCGTGCTATTTTAGTAGCTTATACAATTTCACCAAGAATGAAGAAATTATGTGAGCAATATAATGTTGAATGTATAGCCGTAAAGAAAAAAGATGTAGATCAATGGTGTAAGATTAATAATGAATAATTGCATTTTATAGTATTGTCCACCAAACTATTAAATTTGTTGGCTAATAGGTAAAACTATCTCAAATAAATAGAGACAAAATAGGTTTTACCGAAAATTTATTTTGTTGATTTCCGCTATGCATTCGTGCTTTTCAATTCAACAGAAAAACGATGGTATAAGACATTTTTCAAATAGCCGGAATTTAATTTAAATCTGGAGGAAGCACGAAAGCATAGCTGGTTCAGATTGTTAGTTAGCAAATTGGGATCTGTGCAGTTCCTAAGAACCGACAGCCAGCCTATTGCCCTTCATTATTATATTTTTTAAGGAATGGGCAAAAAGCTATCTGGCTCAGTGCACATTTTATTACATTTGTTCGTTGCCAGATCTTTTAAAATCAGTGCGTTATGTGGGCTTTTTATCGCTAACCCTAAAGTTAAGGCGACAGAAGGGCGCATTGTTTTTACAAGATTTAAGGCTGTTTGGTGTGTTCAGTTCGTTTTTGGTCAATTAGCTGTATGTCCCTTCTGCGCATTATTTTGCCGTTATTTCAATCAGCGAGGAAGAGTCATAATATAAATTCTCTTGCAGTATTAACAAAAATTTGATATATCTTTTTATAACAGGGAAAGCCATCTTATATATATTTACAAAATCCAATTAAAATGTGAATTAAGCCTTCAAGATTCATGTACTCGGACACGGAGACTGAGTATTGATTAAATTTATTGATAAAATACGTGCCTTGATACATGATTGCGATGTATTATTGCCTTCATTAAATTGGCCATGGGGAGATTTCGTGCTGTAAGCTGGTAAAGCGTATCTTAATCTCGTGCTCACTTCAATCTAAAATTTCTACAAATATTAATTCACTTTCCCAACAAAATCGTTGATTTCAATTTAATTTTACCGTATATTTATATTTCTTAATTTTTCCTGTCATCTTCAAAATTGGCACACATCATGAAAATATTTAAACCATTAGCCATGCTGCGACCGTATTTTGCGCGCTATAAACGAGAGATCGCGGTTTCGATTGTGTTGATCATCGTTGCCAATGGGCTGTATGCCGTATTGCCGAAAATTTTACAATTTGTGATTGATAAAATCGAAGTTGGCATCACACAGCAGGAGCTCATTCTTTATGCGTCGATTTTTGTCGTGCTGACTGCGGTGCAATCGTTGATTCGGTTTATTATCCGGCGGAAACTGGTTGGCATGTCGCGCAAGATCGAATACCATTTGCGGAACGATTATTTCAGTCATCTGCAAAAATTATCGCTCAAATTCTTCGTCCGCAACAAAACAGGGGACTTAATGGCGCGGGCAACCAATGACATCCGTTCCGTTGCCATGACCATCGGGCGTGGGTTTATGTTTTTCTCCAGCAATGTTGTGGTTTTCAGCGTCGTGATCGTTCTCATGGTCACCACGAATCTGAAACTCACCCTGCTCTGCCTGCTGCCGTTTCCGCTGGTGATGCTGGTGGTTTACAAGAGTATGAGTTTTTTCTTTCATACGTTTGAAAAAATTCAGGCAAAATTTTCCGACATCACCGCCAAGGCACAGGAAAACATTTCCGGCGTTAGGGTGATCAAAGCGTACGTTCAGGAGGAGCACGAAGTCGATCAATTCCAGAATTTGAATCATGAATACCTCAGCGAAAACCTGAAACTTGCCAAAGGCAGAGGTGCGATGTGGGCGAGCATGGAAATATTGTTCGGGCTGGCGTTTATCTTTCTGCTCTGGTTTGGCGGCAATGCGGCGATTAAAGACCAGATCAGTATCGGTGATTTTGTAGCTTTTACGGTTTGGCTGGGCATGTTAGCCTGGCCCATCGTTTCGTTTGGCTGGATCATTAATTTACTGCAGCGGGCATCGGCATCCATGCACCGCATAAATAAAATCATGCTTGAAACGCCGGAAATTGAAAATACAGCGTCATGCGATTACGCGATAAAAGATATTCAGGGACGCGTCGAATTCAAAAATGTGACCTTCAGCTACAACGGGGAACCGGTGCTGAAAGACATCAATTTCGAACTGAAGCCGGGCAAGACGCTGGCACTCGTCGGCCCGACCGGCAGCGGAAAAACGACACTGATTAATTTGATCCCGCGCCTGATTGATGCGACAGCCGGTCAGGTTTTGATCGACGGACGCGATCTTCGTTCAATTCCGTTAGCGGTGCTGCGGCGGCATATCGGGTTCGTGCCCCAGGAAACATTTTTATTTTCAGAAACCATTGAGGAAAACATCTCGTTTGGAGTTGAAAATTCACGACATGAAGAGATCGATTGGGCAGCCCAAATATCCACTATACGCGAGGATTTGAAAAATTTTCCGGAAAAATATCAGACATTGATCGGTGAACGAGGCGTCAATTTATCCGGCGGACAGAAACAACGAACAGCCATTTCCCGGGCTTTGCTCAAGAAACCGAAAATTTTGATTCTGGATGACGCATTGTCTTCAGTGGACACGTACACCGAAGAGAAGATACTCAAAAGCCTGAAGGATAATCATTTTTCACAAACCAATGTCATCATTTCTCACCGCATCTCGTCCGTCAAACACGCGGACTTAATTCTGGTGTTGAAGGACGGAGAAATTACTCAGCGGGGATCGCATCAAAAACTGGTCAGAGAAAAAGGGCTTTACGCAGAGCTTCATGAGCAGCAATTACTGGAAAAAGCCATTGAGGATATGTAGCCGAATTACTTATTATTACAAAGGATAATCGAGATTGAAAAGCAGTTATCACGACGAAGAAATACTTGGCAAAGCCTACGACAGCCGGCTTTTTAAACGGCTTCTGGAATACCTGAAACCTTATAAGGTTCAAGTGGTGGTGGGTATCCTGTTGGTGCTTATCGCAACCGGGCTCGAACTGCTGGGTCCGTACCTGATCAAAGTTGCCATCGATCAATACATCGTCACCAAGATTTCCGAAGGCTTGATCACGATTGTGCTCATTTATCTGGGATTGCTGATATTCAAATTTATTTTTCAGGTGATTCGTGCGTACCTGATGCAATGGATCGGACAAAAGGTGGTGTTTGACATCCGCATGAAAATTTTCAAACATTTTCAAAAATTGTCGCTGTCATTTTTTGATAAAAATCCTGTCGGACGTCTGGTGACCCGGGTTACCACAGATGTGGAAACATTGAACGAGTGGTTTTCAGCGGGAATTGTCTCGATTTTCGGGGATGTATTTCTGCTGCTCGGTATCGTGATTGTAATGATCAATATTCAATGGAAATTGGCGCTGGTCACTTTTTCGGTGCTGCCGATTCTCATTTATATCACCGTCTTTTTCCGAAAACGGATTCGCACGGCCTACCGCGACATCAGAACGCGGATTGCCAAAATCAATTCCTATCTGCAGGAAAACATCAGCGGGATGACCGTGGTGCAGATTTTCAACCGGGAAAAACGTAATTTTAAAAAATTCGACCAGTTGAACCAAAGTCACCTGGAAGCACATTTGCGTTCGATTTTTTACTACTCCATTTTCCTGCCATCCATCGATGTGATCGAATCCATTGCGTTGGCGTTGATTATTTGGTACGGCGGCATGCAGTATTACGCGGAAAATGTCACGTTCGGTATTCTGGTGTTGTTCATTCAGTACTCCAAGCGTTTCTTCCGCCCGATCTCCGATTTGACGGATAAGTATAATATTATGCAATCTGCCATGGCAGCGTCGGAGCGGATTTTTATGTTATTAGATGAAAAACCGGAAATCACCAATCCGGAACAACCAAAGACGCTCACTCAATTCAATGGTCGTATTGAGTTCCGAAATGTCTGGTTCGCGTACAAAAATAAAAAAGACGGCTCACCGGACTATGTGCTGAAGGATATTTCTTTTACAGTGAATCCCGGAGAACGCATCGCATTTGTCGGCGCCACTGGAGCCGGGAAGACATCGATTATGAATTTGCTCTGCCGGTTTTACGACGTTACCGAGGGAGAAATTTTGCTGGACGGTATCAATATCAAAGACCTGAAAATTCAAGACCTGCGTAAAAATCTCGGATTGGTGCTTCAGGATGTGTTTATTTTCGCGGGAACAGTGGAGGAAAACATCCGGCTGGGCAATGCGGGAATCAGTTCCGACCGAATCAAAAATTCTGCAAAAGATGCAAACGCCCACCATTTCATCAAAAATCTGCCCGACAAATATGATGAATTTATGATGGAGCGGGGAGCTTCGCTATCCACCGGTCAAAAACAATTGCTTGCCTTTGCCCGCGCGCTGGCTTTTGATCCGAATGTTCTGATCCTGGATGAAGCAACATCGAGCGTGGACACTGAATCGGAAAAATTAATTCAGCAAGCGCTCAACAGACTGATGGCAAACCGGACTTCCATTTGCATCGCGCATCGTCTGTCCACCATTCAAAATTGTGACCGGATTATTGTCATGCACAAGGGACAAATTCGCGAGGAGGGTTCTCATCAGGAATTACTGAAATTGAAGGGAATTTATTACACGCTGTATCAATTGCAGTTTATGGATAAAAAATTTCAAGCGGATGCATCAGTCAAAAATTGACAGGAATTTTGTTTAGTCTTCAAATAAAAATTGAAAGATACTTTTTTCAGTCTCCACCTTTGACTTTAATAAATCTGATTTTCGCTCGCTAACTGTTTCATCTCGTTTACATAGATGCTTGATCAATTTCATATCATCATTCCACCTAACGCCGTCAAAAAACTCGACACCTTTGTGATCACGGATTTTATACAGCGCTTTGGTCTTGTAACATGTACCGAGATAGACGTAATCCAAATTCTGCTCCATCGCCCAGCGGATCGTCCGCCACATCATCCATTTGCCCAATGAATGCGATTTTAAATAATCGAGGTCAAAAAAGGAGTACCAGTAATGGAGCGTGTTACCGTGAATCGCCGCACAGACATAACCATACGTTTTTTCAACCGATCTAAAAATGAGGATGTGGCTCAAGATATTCCCGTTGAAAATGTACTTAATCCGGGCTTCATCCATTCGTCCGCCATCGAAGCGGGTTTCAGCGTATTGTTTGCAAAAGCCTAAAAAATCATTTTCGTTGGTATCAAAATCTGATTTTTGAACAGGTATCAAATCAATCTTCAGTGGTTCGACCAAACGGTTCACTCGCCGGTTTTCCGAGGTATCTGTAAATTTATCCAGATTGATCCGCACACTTCGAGCCAGATAAAAAATGTCTTTTTTAATAGAGAAATCCCCTGTAAATGGCAAAAAACCTTTTGCGTAGATTTCGGGAATTTCCTGTTGAGTTTCTTTGACGCAATATACGCCAAAGGAAAAAGTGTAGGTTTGATAATCGATTTGGTGTTGTGAGAAGATGAGTTTCATAATCTTATTTGAAATAAATTTACATTCAGCTCCAAGACACGCGATGAGAATACAGACTCTGCGGATGACCAATAATATTTATATCAAATTTAAGGGAAGTTTCTACCCTTGAGCTTGCGCTGTGAATTCGAAAAGATATTTGCCAGCCTTTGTCAAAAGTTAAGTGCAAAGTATTCGTTGAATTATTTTTATAACGGAATTCAATGATGCGTGTTGGGAATTGCAATTTTCCAACATGTATTGAGGGTCTAATTTCATTAGCAGGTTTGTTCAGTGTCCCATTGAAATTGAAAGCCTGAATAAGTGTAAGTCGATTTTCTTTTATCACTTTGTAAAAGTCTTGTTTACCTATAAGATAGTGGAGTAATCTTTCTGGAACAATGGATGGATTTTTTCTGTCAATTTTTAACAACTCATTCCTGAATGCGTTCAGTACTTTCTGATATATTTCGTGTTTTTTAGGTAATGAACTCCATAACGTTTTTGACTTACTCAACGGTCTCAGCGCATCAAAAATTTCTTTTACTTTAGTGATATACTCCGATGAACATGGTATTCCAAGCCATTTTTTACCAAAATCAATTCGACCGGATAATCTTGAGTGTTTCAAGGCGCGATGTTGATTTTTCGCTGAAATTCCAATTTCCCACTGGTGTTTCTTTCTGATTGCTAATATGTCTCTTGTATCTCCCACAATACCAGCTTTATCTGAAATTAATTGTAATTCCAAAGCATCATTTTTTGACAAGGGATTCGTAAGCCGAGGTTCCAATAACATCAAATGCTTAATAGCCGATTCCGACGCTCGTTTGTACTTATGTTGTTCCTTATCACTGCATTTATTAAAACATTCTAACGCTATATCGAATGAGCGATCTTCTACAATTTTAACATCTTGTTTATGACTTAACAGTTCATATAATTTTATCAGAAGAGAATATTCAAATGCCTTACCTGTCTCCCTTTGACTAAGCGGGGTCATTATTTCTTTCTCCTTCAAAGATTGAAATAAGCCTGGATATCTTTGCTAAGTATGAGTACTTCTCTCGAATTCTTATCATTTGACATACCGTATTTCCAAACGGGAAAAAGTATTTTATAATTCTTATAAAGGTCTAATATTTCAGGACAATTGTTATAAGAAAGAAGCCAGTTGTCTCTATTATCTAAAATCTTAAACAATGCTAAATGATCAAAATCTCTATGTGCGTCTCCGTTTCTGCCATATAAATTATTCTTTATCAAATAAGGTGGATCCAAATAAAGAAACATATTGGGATGTCTTTCAATCGAATATCGGAAGTCAAAATTTCGAACTTTTATTAGGGGATTATGAAAGTTTCTGATTCGATCAATTGAAGTTAATGTAAATCTGGGATGTCCCGGAGACATTCCTCCCGATAAGGTCGAACCAGAGTATGATGATCTATTTAAAACATAAAATACAACGGCTCTTTCTATTTTTGTTTTAAATGATTTTTGCACTTTTTGTAGATGATAAAATTTTTCTTTTGAA
This sequence comes from uncultured Cytophagia bacterium, assembly GCA_964472785.1. Taxonomy (GTDB): domain Bacteria; phylum Zhuqueibacterota; class Zhuqueibacteria; order Thermofontimicrobiales; family Thermofontimicrobiaceae; genus CAYYMH01. The sequence continues at coordinate 28,732 of CAYYMH010000011.1, forward strand.
AGAGGATAATATTTTAATACATGGTTTGCGAGTTCATGAGGGTCATCAATCAAGGATTGCCAAAATTCAACCAAAGGTTTAAATATATCGTATCCAAAAACTTTTATTCCTCTTCCGGTGCAGGCTAATTCAACGGAGCCCCCTCCGATAAATGGAGCACACATTTCATCAATGAATTTGGGAATTAGCGACAAAATAATATTGACGGCTCTTGTTTTCCCACCAGGATATCTTAACAGAGATTTTGTAGAATATTTTACGGTTTCACAAGTGGTACTAAAAAGATGCTCCAAGGAACCATCGTCTTTCACTACTTTTACGCTTTTGTTTCCCCCAGATACGATGTAGGAATGATTTTTAATCATTTAAGGTGCCAGATTCATTAGTTTCTTCCTGAAATTGAAATCATAAGATAAAAATATGAAATTTGTAAATTAATATCAAGAGTTAATTTGTACAAAGATTTTAAATCGTGAAATTATTGGGGTTATTATTTTGTTGAAACCAACCACTAATTGATATTATTCATTGCTACTGATACCCGAATCACTCCCCGAAAATCTCCTTCTTCGTAACCCAATGCGTTATCTTCCGGATAATTTTCCTGCAATGATTTCAGAATGCCATCATCCACCTGCTGTTTCGCCCCATGACATTTGAGACACAGTTTCGTCATTCGCATCGGTTTGTAATAGCTTAAAACCTGATTCGATTCCTCTGTTTGAATGTAATGCTTCGGCAGGCTGTCATGTTCTGCTAATGTTGTCTCAAAATATTCCAATGCTTTCTTTTCATATTGATCCGGCGCGTTAGCTGGGTTTCTGTACTTAAAAGACGTTCTTTTAATTTCAACACCTTCCGGCAAATTCTGCTGCACATCATCCGTAATAGGCATTGCCTGAACCGCACAAAATTCGAATGCAGTAACCGGATCACTTTCATTCAAAGCTTCGATCAGATGGGTTTTCAGCTCTTTCATCAACGCATTGGAAGACGACTCCCCGATCTGGATTATCTTTTGTTCTTGCTGCTCGGTGAGCTTTGATTGGTCATCAGAACATCCCCAAAAAGTAAGCGTAATCAAAAACGATGTGAAAATGATACTTTTCATTGATGATTCCTCCTTATTTTGATATTTTTGTCGCCCGATTATTTCAATTTTTTTCTGTAAATAATCATTCGCCCCGCCTGTTTAAAACCGAGCGCCTGGTGAGTTTTCTGACCGATTTTATTTGTTGTTTTGGTGTCGGAATAAATTTCTTCGCAGCCCTGGCGTTGTGTCCACTTTTCCGCCTCTTCAAGCAGCGCCTTACCGAATCCCTTATTACGGTATTTCTCCTCCACATACCAGCCTTCAATATAACCAACTTTAGCCGGCATAATTTTCATCATCGATTCACGCAACGCGACTTCAATAAATCCCACCGCTCGATCTTTTTCGAGGCAGATGAAAATACTGTATTTTTCCGGTAGCGACAGCATGAGCAACGCTTCTTTTTCATGCGTTGACAAACTTTGTCTGGGCCAAAGTTGATGGCGTAAACGGATCCAACTGTCTAAATGTGAAGGTTCAACCAGAATGATTTGCATTCTTCTTTCCTTGATTTTAACTTACTTTTCTCCAAATCCAATTAATTTCTTTTTGCATTCGAAACAGATAATACAATACAGACAAACTGCCTAAAAGGCTTAAAAATAAAAACGGAGAAAGTGTGTTTAACATTTGACCGTAATTAAGGAAACTGCTGACTGGCATTCCGATGATTAAGATAGAGGTAATAAAATCGGCAAGCCAATAAAATCCATAAAAGGCAAAAATAAGTTCAGTTGAAAAAGGGTCTAACTTGAATGACCGTTGGGCAACTGAAATTGATCTTGTGAAAAAGTAATAAAAAATGATCGAAACAAACCGCTCACTGTATGCAATCAAATACATGAAAACGGGCTGATCAAACCTGCCACCTTCATCAAAAGTCCTGGTAGCGACTAATGCCGCCGATGTCAGAATAGCTGCAATCCATAAAACGATTTTGATAATCAATAAAATTTGGGCCGTGCTGAGCACATTACTTTTTTTAATAACAGTTAATGCCTTCTTGACTTCTGCGAGGTTAATGTAAAGCCAGTAGAGATAATAGAGACCAAATGTGATGATACTGAGAAGGATCAGACCGATGAAGCTTCTTTCTTTGCCAGTTGAAATTTTCTTTGTGTCGGGTGACGCTTTTTCTTCAGGATTCAGCTTCTCGTAGCATTTATTGCAGATCGAATCTAATTTGAAAAATTCTGAGCTGGGATAACTTTTACCACATTTATCACACTTCATTTGCTCAACCCTCTTAAGATAAACAGATAATCAGTGGAGGAAAAATTTGTAATGTTAGCAAAAAGTACAAACTTTTTACGATAATGTCAACTTAAAAATGAAGAAAGATTGGTGAAATTTTGAAACACAAAATTTGGGTCGGGCGTTAATGCACCTTTTTGTTAAACCAATTATTGGAATTATCAGAAAAAAAAATCACTTCTCCACATTTTCATACCCAGTCATTTCAACGTACCCCAAACCAGAGATAAATTTTCCGTTGGAAGTTCCTCTGAACGACACACTCCCTTCCCAATAACGAATGGAAACATTCAATTCCTGATTCGCGATATTCGGGATGATGGTCAACTCGACGTTCTCTTCCTGAATTTTCATTGTCCATTTTGCCGGATACAAATCGCCGAACGGACTTTGCCAATAATCCAACACAGTCAATTTCACTTCTGTAAAATCAATACGACGACTCGTGCCATTTTTTTCAACAAAAGTACCGCTGCTAAATTTTGAAAGCGAACCGTCCGCATTTCGAATCTGGTAATACATAATTTCCCTCCCATCATCCAATTGAAGAGAGAACCAATCCCAGCCGACCTGATTTTTCCCTAAAGCGCTGGTACTCCATTCCCGGTCCAGCCAGGAATTGCCCTGAACAGCGAACTGTTGATCATCGACAGAAATATTTCCCTTGGTTTTTAACCGGGTAAATGAATAATAATACGAAGCATTCCCCGGCTCCTGGCCCTTCTGGCTTAATCCTTTATCACCCTGAAAAACAACCGGTTTAGCCGCGGTCAGGTTAAGTCTGAGGCTAATATTTTCGTCGCTCGCAATTAAACTGACTGCTGGAAATTCGTATTGGATTTGAGCGGCGATTTGTTCAACCCGCCAATCATCCAGCCAGATTTCGAGCGGGCTTGCCTGAGCGCCGGTTAACTTTTGCGCGCCGCGATTGAAGCGTTCGAAAAAATAGAACTTTTGGTTTTTGACGTCAGTCAATGCAAGATGCGCCATGTAAATCTGATTCGCTGACCAATCAGATTGCCGATCAATTGAATCCGGATTAATCGCGTTCCGGAAAATCGTAAATTGGTATCCGAACAATCGATCATCTTCAGTTTTCAGATTTCCGGTAAAATACCACCACTCGGAACGAAATTCAGGGTGAGCGCCAAGATCGCGCGGAAACTCAAATTTAATCGGAGTCATCGCTCTGGCAAAACCCTCATTCGCGGAATCCGCCAAAATATCAGTGACTCTGATTGATGCATCATTTTGAATTGGTGTGTTCTTGTTAATCCAGAAATAAACAATTATTCCAAAAGTAAAAACAAGTATCAAAAATGTTATCAACTTTTTCATTTGCTTATCTGCTAAATTTTATTCTTCTCTCAAAGCCAGCGCCGGTGATGTCTTTGCCATTTTATAAGCCGGAAAAATACCGGCAAAAATGGCAGCCAATACAGCTAAAATCAACCCTTGCAGCAAAAGCCCGGGAATGAAATCAAAGTGGATGGTCCAGCCAAACGACCGTTCGTTGATGACTTTAATCAGCACCAGCGCCAAAATATTTCCGATGGGCAGAGCGATCAATCCGGAAATCAAGCCCATCAATCCGGTTTGCAAAATGACCATTTTCCACAATTCTTTCGGAGTCAAGCCAGTCGCCCGAAGCACGCCGAATTCCCGGGTTCGCTCAAGTTGAATTGCCATCAACGCACTCAAAACGCCAACAAAAGCCACAATGATTGCCAGAGATTGCAGAACACTGGTGATTAAAAACGTCCGGTCAAACACCTGGATCGATGAATTCATTAGCGACCGGTTCGATTGAACCTGAACTTCCTGATCCGGTGGCAGCATTCGCCGAATTTGCTCCATGAACGCATCTGCCAAAACACCGGCATTCAAATAAAGCAGAATGCCGGACAACTTGTCATCCCGCCAATATTTTCGATAGGTTGGATAAGCAATCGAAACCAGACCGAGATCAGTGCCATAATCATAATAAACGCCAACCACCTCGAATTTTTTGTCCCCGTGATCCGTCAGTAAAATAACGTCATCCCCAACATTTGTGTCGTAGTGATGGGCATAGGTTTCCGAAACCAGCGCCGCCTCATTCTCCTGATACTGCTGCCAGGCTTGATCCGGATCCCCGCTTTTGAATGTGAAATCGTCGTAGCGATGCTTACCGATTTTGGCGGTCAACAAAATAAAAGCGCCTTTCTCTGTCAATATTTTTTGTTCACGATAATAATTCACATGTTTTATTTCTGGCATTTTCGAAAACTTGTCAACCAAATCAAAATCCAAATTTCCGTTACTCTGCGTGGCAACGATGCGGGGCGCTGAAATAAAAATATCCGCTGATAGCAAATTTTCCAGCCAGTCAGATACCGTATTTCGAAAACTTTTCACCATGGTTCCCACACCGATCGTTGTCGCCACGGCAATACTCAAAGCCGCAATAGCCACCGACGTACGGCTGATTTGCGCGGAGATACCATTGGCTGCCATTTTACCCAATGTTCCGAATAATCTTCCCATCAACGGTCGCACAAGTTTGACCGCGACGACGATCAAAAGAGGCGTCAGCAAGGAAAGCCCCAGCACCAGCGGCACCAAACCGCTGTAACTCACCCAGATGCTTTTGCCCGGTGTAAACAAAATCGCTGCACCCAGTAACGCTGCGAAACTGCCCCAGATCGTGAGTTTCGGAATATGAGTTCGAATACCTGTTTCCAGATTGGAGCGACTCATCACCACTCTCGGCGGAGAGAGTGTCGCCTCCCGTGCCGGCTTGAGCGCCGCAAAACAGGTGGCACCGATGCCGATGATGAATCCTTTTAATAAATTCAAAAAAGAAATATGAATCGTATTCACTGTTAGTACAAAATACAAATCATTGATCGACTGCGTGACCAGACCGATCATTCCTTTGCTGAGCAAAATCCCGGCAAACACGCCGATGAGCGTGCCGATAAATCCCAGTATCAATGCCTCATTCACAATCAGCCAAAATATCTCTTTCCGGGTAACGCCGAGCGACCGAATCAGCCCGATATAGCTGCGCCGCTGCACCACGGCAAAGGTCATGGTATTGTAAATCAAAAACATACCCACGATGAGCGCCAGCAAGCTCATGGCTGTCAGATTCATGTTGAACGCGCTCACCATTTGCTCGGCTGAATTGGTGCGATAGCCCGCTTTTTCGATGCGGACACCACTTGGCAGTACTGCTTCCAATTTCTGCAAAATCGAATCTGTCTGCTGATTATCAATTAACAGATCAATTCTTGAAACGTGCCCATCCATTCCCATCAATTCTTGCGCAGTCGAGATATCGGCAATAATCATATTCTCCAACGCCTGCCCATTTTGCCCATCTCCTACATTGAGCAGACCAATAATTTTCAGCGTATCTTTTTTAACGCCAATTTTGATGGGTAGCGGATCACCAGTTTTTTTGCCCAGATTTTTTGCTGTCGAATTTGAAATTATCACAGCGCGCGGCTCGGTAAAAAATTTTGTAAAATTTTTCAAATCGAAAGTTTCCGCTTCCAAAATATTCCGGCGAAAAGGAGCCTCCGAAAACCAATCGACACCCAGCAGAGTCAATGTCCGCGGTGGTTCATCTTCAATAGTCAAATAGCCCTCAATCGCCGGCGCACTTTTTCTGAAACCCAAATCGGTGCGAATAATCCGAAACAGCGAATCCGGCACACCGGACGGTCCGCCGACAAGCTGGTGGGTGGCTTTACCGGCAATAGTTTCAAAGGAAAGGCGGAAGGCACGGACGGCGCTCTGATTCACCAGATCGATGGAAACGACCACTGCCACGCCGAGCGCGATTCCCACGATGGACAGGAGAATCTGCCAGGGATGATGCAATAAATTGACAATGCTGGATTTAATCAGTGTCTTTTTCATGGGCAGGAATGTTTGGTTTGTCCGTATGTTTTAATTTCCCATCTTTGAGCGTAAGAATTCGGTCTGCCAGTCCGATTACCTCCCGACTGTGGGTCGCCATGATCAGTGTGGTGCCGGCATTGCGAACCAGACGATCCAGCAGTTGAATAATTTGGCTGCCGGTTTCCAAGTCCAGATTACCGGTGGGCTCGTCTGCTAAGACAATGGCTGGCTGATGAATCAGTGCTCTAACAATAGCGACGCGCTGCTGCTCACCACCGGACAGCCGATCCGGATAAGTTTTAGCCCGATCCGCTAATCCGATTTCGTTCAGCAATGCTGCAATCCGTGTTCGACCTTCTCCGTTTCCAGCATTATTCAATTCAAGCGGCAGCAGCAGATTTTCTTCGACCGTCAGCGTCGGGATCAGATTAAAAAACTGAAATACGAAACCGATATTTTTCCGGCGGAACAACGTGCGCTCCTGTTCGGACATGGTTGTCAAATTTCGCTGCCCGATGACGACTTCACCGGAATTGGGCAGATCAATCCCACTGATCAAATTGAGCAACGTGGATTTCCCGGAGCCGCTTTTGCCTAACAAAATCATCAGCTCCCCTGCCGTGATCTTCTCGGAAATGTTATTGATCACGGTATTTTCAGCGTTCCCTTCCCGGTAGGTTTTGGTCAGCTTTTTTAGTTCGATCTGCAACATGAATAGTAATTTTTTGAATATAAATTGAGTTGTAATATTTATTGAAAAAGAGCAAGAATAGATAACGGTGGTTTGTGGAATATGTTCCCGGAACATGAGCGTGCCCCAACTCATTTTCTTTTCCAAAGCAGGTCTTTTGCATGCAACACCAACGGATTGAAGCGGAAGTTTGATGCGGATGGGTATGTGGAGAAGGTTGGGAAATTGAAAAATAATTCAGATTAGATTTTACTTCCCAAATTGATTGATTGTCACTAATCCAATTTTCCCGCCGTATATTCTTTCTCAATCAATAGAAACCACGGAAGCATTATTATGTGTCAATCAAGACTTGTTTCACGATTTCTCCTGGACGTGAAAGCATTCTTCCGACGGATTTTCAAATCTTTTAAAAATTCCTTAAAATCATCTTCAGGCATATCACGCCAACTTCCTGCTAATTTTAATATTTTGTCAGGAGTTGATACCTTTGCTTCTAATCCCAAACGATAATGATGAATTAAATCAAAAATTTCAGATACTTTTTCATCCGGTATTTTTTCAATCTCATCGAAAATTTTATCGCGCATTACTGATTTTTTCATTTTGGAATCCAGAAATTCCTTATTGTTCCTAACTAATTGTTTATCTATATTTTTCAGTTAATATTACAAATTTAATTCGAAAAATGCAAGCTATTATTGACAGAAGCCTAACAAGAATTTGTAAAAAATAATTTCCGGGCTCAAAACTATTACCCAACAACCAATTCATCAATCCGTTCTCTGAGAGCTCGTTTATTTTTCCATCAAAGCCTTTTCAACTTCACTGACATCCGGTATATCCGACATGGAATAACCGTAATAGACAAATGTGAGAATCCCGGACTTGTCGATCAGCATCTGCGCGGGCATTCTGCCAAATTTGAAAATTTTCACTTGCTGTCCGTAAAGCTTTATGACCGAATGTTTCGGATCAGGCAAACCAACGAACGGCAGGGATTCCTTTTGCCAGTATTTTTTGAACGCCTCGGAGTTTTCCGGTCCCACGACCAACACTTCAACATCTAACTTCTGCAATCTGTCTGCTTCCTGACGCAACTGCGCCATGTGCTTGCGGCAAAATGGTCACATAAATCCCCGGTTAAAAACCAGCAGCACATTTTTCTTCTCTTTGTAATCAGACAGGGAGACGTTTTCCCCATTAAAATCTTTCAGCGTAAAATTTGGGGCTTGAGTGTTGAGTTGTGCTTTTGGCATTTAATAGTACTTTCTTAATTTTTTTGTAAAAACCTAAAAGTGATTTTACTAGTTTTAACATGAAAAAATATTGCACTGCATTTCGAGCGTATAGCGTGATTAACCCAAAGGATTTGACAATTGCACAAAACCTGCATTTCAGCTGTGGCCAAGTCGTCAAGTTTATTCTTTGATTTGTGTTTTAACAACGAACAATTAATAAAAATTTGCTATACTAAAGACCGCAAGATTCAAATTTAATTTTACTACCTGCGGTCTTTATTTTGTTATTCGTCTCAATTCGCCACAGGCGGACCAAGACAGGAATAAGCCTGTCGTCTATCAAGGCGCTGGATAATCTCCAGTCGGAAAATTATCATCTGACCAAAAAACATTACACGATTAAAAACTAACGAACACAACGAAACCCGATATTGTTGTTGCTATTGTTCGGATTGTTGTTGTTGCGATTCGCACAACGCGTGTTGTTGGCATTGTTGTTCCACGAACCGCTCCGCAGCACGCGATCTGTTTTTTCGGCTTATCCCTTTTCTTTTGAAATAAAGGAGTGAAATGCCTTTACGCATTTCACGGCGGCGCATAAAGGCGCCGCACTCCATTTTATTATTTGCCGTGCTTTGTGTTTCACTTATTGTTATGATTATCAAAAGCTTGTTTTTTTATCCAACCGCCAAGCATCTTTCCGATTTCGTTTATTTGAATATTGATTCGTTCATAATAACTGAAATTCCAAAAATTCAACTCCAACGTCACTCGCGTTAAAATGCGCAGCCGTTCCAAATAATCACTGGCGCGATATAAAGCGGTTAATTTATCTGTTGAAGTAAAACCAAGCGTAATTTCTTCGATGAATTTCAGACTACTGTCCTGTAATCGATGCGAAATAATATATCGCTGCGACTTCGGAAATTTCATCGTCGCTTTGAATAGGTCAACTGACAGTTGATAACTTTTATCAAATAACGGGTAATCTTCTTTTCGTTTCATAATATCCGGAGTGCATCGCCTTTATGCGATGCACGTTGCGATGCACGTGCAATGCATAAAGGCATTGCACTCCAATTCCTTTATTTTACAAAAATAAAACGATTGAATAAATCTTCCCGCAAACGCCAGGTATCGGCATGTCCCGCGTGACCGATCCATGATTGTACGGATGAATTGATGGTTTGAAAATCAATGACGCCTTGTTTGTAGTCCTGTTGAAATATTTTCATTCGTTTGGCAAATAATCTGATGTTTGATTTTCGCAAGCGGCGATATTCAGGGAAAATACGATAGCCCATAAAATCCGTTCCCTGCGTGACAGGGAATATTGTATTCTTTTTCGGATGAACGGACAAACGCAGCGTTGCCAAAAATCTGATGATTTCATGCCGTATATTCCACAATTCTGCTTTGGAATCGGACAACACCACAAAGTCATCCATGTAGCGAATATAATGATGGCAGCGAAGAACAAATTTCACAAAATAATCCAGCTCGCTCAAATAAATATTCGCCAAAAACTGACTGGTTAAATTTCCGATAGGCAAACCGCGCTGCCGTTCCAGTGGAGTTAGCAAATCATCATCGCCATACCAGTGCATCACGTATTCATCTTTTAAAATATCTCTGCCGCTATGAATAATGGCGTCTAACAGCCACAGCAGATCGTTGTCCTTAATTTTTTTTCTTAAAATGGCAAGCAGAATCTCGTGATCGATGCTGGGAAAATACTTTTGAATATCGCATTTAAAAACGTATTTCTTTTTCCTGCAAAATTGGGTAAACCGATCCGCTGCTTTATGCTGCCCTTTTCCTTTGCGACAAGCATAAGAATCAAAAATGAATAGCTTTTCGTAGATCGGCTCCAGCACATTGCAGATGGCGTGATGCACCACCCGATCACGAAACGGCGCCGCCGATACAAGCCGACGTTTGGGTTCCGTAATATAAAAATTATAGTAGCAGCCGACTTGATAACTTTTGGAACGTAAATCATCTTGCAATTGAAACAATTCTTTCTCTAAATTTATCTTGAACTGTTCCACATACGGCTTCCATTTTTTCCCTTTTGCCGCTTTTTTAAAGGCGCTATACAAATTTTTAAAGGTGATAATGTGCGGATAGATATTTTTTATCGTTTTCATAATTTGCCAGATGGAGTGCATCGCCTTTATGCGATGCACATGCAATGCATAAAGGCATTGCACTCCATTTCTAAAAATCATCGATATCGTTGTAATATGTAATTGTTTGTGGTTTATATGTTAAGAAATTCTCTCTTAACCTTTCTTCTTCCTGCGCTTTCCAAACACGAAAACTTGAGAATGAGTAATCATTTAAATTTTCTACATAATGATGCTTCACAGGATTATACAAAATGTATGTCGCTGTTTCATAATAATGTTTTTCATTGCGAATACAGCGATCCCAGTATTGATACCAAAATGGTTTTACATCAATACTCAACTCTTTTTTTATGTGGAACGCGCTGGTTTTATGCAAGGTATTAAAGAAGCGTGGGATATCATCACTTTTTTTAACGTTTGCCAAAAAATGATAATGATTTTCCAATACAACCCAATCGAATATTTCCCATTGATATTTTTCGATAAATTGAAAGAGGTATTTGATAAATATTTCTTTTGTTGTCGGAGTAGAAAGCAAACATCGTTTCTGATAGACAGCGCCTGTGAAAAAATAGTAGAAATCATCGATAAACCAATGGGTTGGAGCGTGCTTATATCTTTTTATAGTCAGGCTCATATTGTTATCCGTGTGTTGTGAAATCCATAAAGGGATTTCACTCCGTTTGGAGTGCATTCCCTTTATGGAATGCACCGCGGAGCATAAAGGCATATTCGCAATGCATAAAGGCATTGCACTCCGAAATGCAAAAATTTTTCGTCCGCCTTCGGCGGAACCCAAAAACCCAATTACCAAAACCCAAGTAACCAAATCACAAATCACAAAAAAGATAGACGACTAAAAACTAACGAACGCAACGAAACCCGATATCGTAGTTACGATAATGCGGGTAGTTGACGAAGCGATTCGCACAACGCGTGTAGTTGGCATCGTTGAGCCACGAACCGCTCCGCAGCACGCGATCTGCGCCACTCGACGGACCTGTCGGATTTTCATAGGGACTTTTGCCGTAATAATCGCTGCCATACCAGTCGGCGCACCATTCCCACACGTTGCCGCTCATGTCGTACAAGCCAAGCTCGTTGGATTGCTTAGCGCCCACGGGGTGCGTTTTACCGCCAGAATTGTTACTATACCATGCCACACTGCCCACATCGTTGCTGCCGCTGTATGTATACCCTTTCGATTTATTACCGCCGCGCGCGGCATATTCCCACTCCGCTTCCGTGGGCAACCGTTTGCCCGCCCAGTTGGCGTAGGCATTGGCGCCGTACCATGTGACTTCAATAACGGGGTGATTGGCATAACCGCTCACTGGCACATATTTATTGCGCTGCTTTACAATTTTACAGTCTGTACCCTTTATATCAAGCCAGGTGGCGCCACCTTCACTCTGGTTGCCTTTCTCATTGAGAAATTTGCAAAATTGTTCGTTGGTCACTTCGTATTTGTCTATGTAAAAATCCTTCACATACACTTTATGGATGGGTTTTTCGTCATCACCCCCATCATTGCTGCCCATCATAAAGGCGCCGCCCTGCACATACGCCATGTCGGGATACGTTTTGGATTTGTCGTCAGTACTGGGACTGTTTCTTTGTTCAATCTGCCTGTTTTTTAAACCAAATGGCGGCTCGGTTTTCTTTTCCTGACTTGCGCTGCTGGCGTCTGCGCTGTGCGATAAGGCGGACATTTTAAACCTCGCCACCACGGTCAGGAAAAAATTATCGTTATCGCCCGCCACGGGATACAGCCAGATCGTGTCCACATCGCGATACATATCCTGTCCGCCGCCTGTTTTATCCGATTCCAGCATGAAATTGACCACTTCAGTTTCACGGATAAACTGTTCCACTTTGGAGTAGCTTTGTTTTATCTGCGTGTACACATCGAACGCGGTTTTGGCAATGTCGTCGGCGGGATTGCCTTCGGCGGTGACATTGGCGGTGAATCGGGCAATCAGCTCCTTTTCTTTAGCGGCGATAAGCTGATTTTTGAGCTGCTCCACCTGGTTGTCGAAATAGCGCAGGGATTTGTTAATGCTAACTTCGATGTTGTTGGCGTCGTACACCACATTCGTCTTTTCCTGAATGGTTTGTTTGAGAAAACGGCTGCGATTCGCCAGATTGGTTTGCAACTGTTCAATATCCGAATCAATTTTCGCCAGGTTGGCAAAGCCATTGCGGATAATCTGCTGCTGTCTGCGGCTGGATGTGCTGTTAGAATTGTCGATCACGGCTTTGCTGGAATTCACTTCAAATTCGATGCTTTTAATTTCAGCGGCGGACACGCCTGCGGACTGCAGTTTGGTTTGATAATTGTAATCGCTCAATAAATTAACAACGAGATGCGCGCTCGTTGTTTCTGCATAGTCCCTTGTCGCGGCAAGCGATTTCTTGAGCGGCGCTACATTGACTTTGATGAGATATAAAAATTTAGTTTGTCCAGCAATTTTTTTGAACATAGGCTGCTTTTCAACCGTCATTTCGCCGCTTATTTGCGCTTTGATGCGGTCGGTGAGCAGGCGGTTGTCTTCAATTACGGTCAGGCTGGAAATAAACACGCCATTCAAATCTTCGATTGCCGTCGGCGCCAGCAGCTTCTCCGCCTGGTCCGACAGTTTTTCTTTGGACGCCAGGATATCGATATCGTTGAGCAGCACGAGATAAAAACCCTGAAAAGCGATACTGGCCAGATCCTGCTGAACCTGCTGTTCAATATCTTTGCGGCTTTGCTGCTTCACCGTAATCTGCTCCTGCATTTTCTTGATGTCCACCAGTTTGAGCAGCTCCTGTTTGTCCATGTAAATATTGGTCATCTTGTTTTTCAGCATGGCGATCTGGTTGTCCACATCGATATTGTTGCGGGTGATCTGAATTTTCAGCTCGTCAATATCCAGCGACTTGCAGAAAAACCGCGCCGTTTTGATTTTCTGACTCATGGCAGATTTTTGAATACTGCCTTTGTCGAAAATCAACGGACTCGCGGGTTGATAGATTTGAGAGTAAAGAGGAATAGCAAACAGAAATGACAGGAATAGACAAACTGTTTTTTTTATCATTTGAATCTCCAAAACTGTATTCTAGTGTAACTTAGCTATTCGTTGATTACTACTGCAAAATTAGCATATGCCTTAATATAGAAAATATTAAGTAAGATGTCAACAAAAAATTGCCTCTTTCTGCAAAATATGATTTCTACTTTTCTTTACTTACCCGACAACACCGCGGCAATTCCCACCACGCCGCATTGGGATACGCGTGACGCTTCCAGTGGTAACAGATCAGGAAGACTTAAACTGACCCCAACTTCAATCGTTCAGCAATCCAAATTTTAATTATAGACTGCCGGGTCACTCCCAGTCTTTTCGCTTCTTTATCAAGAGATTTTATCATCCATATTGGAAAATCCACATTGACACGCTTTTGTTCCAAACCCGGTCTTTTGGCGTTCTCCAAATCTAAGTAATCTGTCAGATCTTCCCCGTTATCAAATTTCTTATCAAATTCTTCAGCTTTCATATATTTCTTTTTCATTTTTCCTCGCCCTTCGAACTGAAATTAATCTTATTTTTTTATTTCGATACGTAAATATAGCAGCCCAATGTTTGTTATAAATCATGGCGATTAAAACATATCTTGGCTCATCCAGATGTTTCGTTGGAATTTCAATCCTGTCAGGATCGTTCCATAATTCCTGGGCTTCTATAAAGTCAATACCGTGTTTATCGTTATTGGCTTTGCTCTTATTCTCGTCAAACTCAAATTCCATTATGGTATATAATTTATATATTTATTATATAATAATCAAGCTATTTTTATGCTTCATTTCAGCTTTTCCGATAATACCCCGGCAACTCCCACCACGCCGCATTGGGAAAAGCATGATGCTCCCAGTGATAGCCAAAGTGGTAACAGGTGAGAAAGGAGAGCAGCAGCGGATAATCGTTGCTTCTGGCGCGGTGTTTGTCTTTGAAGCCTTCGGCGGTGTCCCGGTGTGTCAGGTAGGTACCAAAATAGAATAACTGCACCGTGCTCAACAGCGCCGGCGCCACCCAGAATAGAAATATATTGACCATTGCCACGCCTGCCACATGCAGCAGCAGGTTAAAAAGGACTGCCATACCCAGGATCTGATACCACGTCAAATAGTGCGTCATAAAGCGCCAGTACCAGCGCCAGAATTGCGGGTGTTCGCCATCGTGGTAATCCGGGTCTCCCTGACTTGCCGGATATTTGTGGTGATCCCAGTGTTTGGTTTGCAATTTTTTGAACGAGAACAGGGCGTAGAGCAGCAGCGAAAGATGTCCGAAGAAATTATTTACGTTCCGATCCGTAGGGAAGATGCTGCCGTGCATCGCGTCGTGAGCCGTGATAAACAGTCCGGTGTATAAAAAGGTCTGCCAGACTACGGCAATAGGGATCAGAAACATCGTTGTGGAATTGAGCTTCAGGGTCAGCAGCCCGTACAGGCTCGCGCCCCAAATGAGCAGAACTGTCATCGCGATAAGCAGTCCTTTGAGCGATTTTTTTCTTTTTTCATTTTTCATGGCTTCACCTGAAAATAATGAATACAAAATAAATGAATTGCGCGACATACGCGTGCAGCGCGATGTCGGAGTGTGTCTTTTCAAAAAGCTGCCATTTCAGCGCGGGAAGAATAAACAGGAAACTGAGCACGAACCAGGCAAAGTAATTCTGCATTGGCACGATCCCGTTTGACCAGTTCCAGTAATTCAGTTTCATCGCAGCCGGTTCCATCACCAAATCGAAAATCACCATCAGCAGCGCGATAATGAACGCCTGTAAAACGAGATTGAACTTTCCGGTTTTTGAAGCTATTTTTTGCAGGATTGCCGCGGATGAAAGCAGCATCACCACCCAGGCACAACCGATCGCCAGTGGTACGCCAAACAATTTTGGCTGCAAAGTATCGCCATACTGATAGCTGCCGAAAATATGTCCGGTTTTGACGCCGAGTAATTCGATCAGGTAACTCAACACGAAAACGCTGATTACCCACACCAGAAATTTGTTCTTTTCGTTCTTTTTATCCGGTGAAAAGTTTTGATAAAAATCCCAACTCACCCACACTGCCAGTCCGAAAATAAGCGGCGCTGCCAGAATCCGCATTGTCGTTTGTAGCACATTGAGCACATGCCAGAGTCCGCCGGCGGTCAGGAAAAAGTAGAGGGCGAAAATTTGTGCGTGTTTCTTTTTTAATTTCATCGTTTTCATTACAACCTAAAAGATATGAACCTCAAAGTTCACGAAGAACACAACGTTTGTAAAGAATTTTTCTGAATCTTTGTGAACTTTAGTTTGGAGTGCAATCCCTTTATGGATTGCATGCATCGCATGAAGGCGATGCACTCCGAGGTACTTATAATTGAAAAGTACTTGACACCTCGCTCTTTTAAGAAGCAAAAAAACCATTACTATTTCACCGCAATCTCGCGTCCCTTCCAGCGGATTTTGCCCCGTTTAAAACTGAAAAATGAATTCAGCCCGATGGTGATGGCGTAAATGATACTCACCGGATGCAAAATCGTGCTCACCCAAAACGGATGTTTGTAACGGATCGCCAGCAGCGCCCGTAGCAACACATTCAATCCAATGGCAATCAACGCCAGCGTTCGGACTGACGGAATCATCCACAAAAAATACGGGTAAATAAAACCAATGATCAACGAAAAGATAATCCCGAAAAACGTCACGTTGTGATAGCCGGTCAAACCGTAAAAGTTTTTGGAGAATCCTTCCCAGACCTCACGTGCCGAGGAATACATCCGGCAATAGACCGCGCCGGTACCGGCAGTCGTGAGCGTCTTTTTTCCCTTCCGTTTGGCGATTCGGCTGAGCTCGGTGTCTTCCACTAAATGATTTTTCACGACATCGTGCCCCCCAATCTCACGGTAAGCTTTTTTGGTGAACGCAATCCACTGACCATTGGCGGCTGCCAGCGACGGATTGGGCGCGTAATAAGTTAGCCAGAGCGGCAGCGTCCCGTACACGAAGAAATCGACAATCGGCACAATCAGTTTTTCAGCAAATGTCACCGTCCGCTGCTGGGGAAAGGCAGAGACAAGGTCTAATTGATATTTCTGAAGGTACGCCACCGTATTCGAGACCACGAATTTTTCGTGCTGATTATCCGCATCCGTAAAAATAAAGATCTCTCCTTGCGCTTTCTGACTGAGCTGATGACATGCCCAGTTTTTGCCTGTCCAGCCCGTGGGCAGCTTTTCTCCCTGAATCAGCCGCACCCGCGAATCTTTGGCAGCGAAATTATTGACAATTTCCTCCGTACCGTCAGTGGAATGATCATTCAACACGATCACTTCAAAATTGGGATAATCCTGCTCAAGGATGCCGTTCAAACAATTGCCGATATTTGCCGCCTCGTTTCGTGCCGGAATTAAAACCGACACTTTGGGAGTATCGGTCAATTGGGGCGCGTGTTTCAACCGCGGTCCCAGCAGCACATTCACCAGCGTTACTGTCAGCACCATTATCAGTAAGACGATTCCGATTGTCAAAAGTATAAACAATTTAACCCCTCTGTTTTCGTTTCAATAGTTGATCCATTTTTTCGTTGATTGACTGCGCACCGGATAAAAGGACAGCGCCTCGCTCACCCGAAATGATTTGTTCTTCTAACTGATCCAGTAGTCCGTTTTCGATGCGTTCCAGCCAGGTCATTCCCTCAAAATTCGTTTGATCTAAAATATAATTTTCACCGAACCGGAAAAACACAAGTGCCCGTTGCTCCCCCAAATATTCCGCCCGCATCGCCAGCGGCAGCACATTGATTGATTTGCCATATTTTTTAATGATCCAATCGACACCGCGTTTCAATCCGAGCGGACGTGTGCCCCACGGCAAAAGTTCTCCCTGCGGGAAAATGCAAATCGCCGGTGATGAAACCTGTTCAGACGTTAATAGTTCCAACGTGTAGTTGAGCGATTGATAAATTCCTTTTGAAGTCTCGAGATTGATACTGTACGCGCCCACTTTTGAGAAAAAATTATATTTACTTAGTTGCTGCTCCAGCATCATCAGGTATACTTTTCGATGCAGTATTTTTTTTTGCAATAAATAGATGAAAAATCCATCCCACCAGGTACTGTGATTGGGCAATAAAAGCAGCGGTAATTTCGGATCCGTCTCCGGTAACTCTCCCAACAGATTGATGGAGTGGAAATGCTTTTTCATTAACCGGAACACGTAGAAGTGAAATAGTTTATCTGCCCACCATGTGTGTTGTGCTTTGATCATATTTGTTTTTGCGCTCTTTGCGTCTTGGCGTGACGTTTCAGTTTCTCGGATTGTCGAGAAATTTTTTCTTCCCTGCGAATTTTTTCTTTCATCACTCTCCACCGGGTACGCCACACTTCCAGAAATAAGATAGCAAATTTTTTCACTTGCGGAACGAACACTCTCCCCAAAAACGGATTGAAATCCTGAGCTTCAATTTTATTCAAAATCCCCCGATAAATTTTACTGGCGGAATAAATCGCAAACTGGGATTCTGTCGCCAGCATTGGAATGCCGAGGTCTGCTTCTTTATAATAATCATGGGCACGCTTTACCTGAAACTGCATCAACTTTTTGAAGTTATCATCCATTTTTTCATCAATCACATGCTGACGGTCAATTCCGAAGCGGTGCAACTCTTCCAGCGGAATGTAGATGCGTCCCATATTTTTGTCTTCCTGAATATCGCGTAAGATATTGGTCAACTGCATGGCAATGCCTAATTTTTCCGCATATTGGAACGCTTTTTTATCTTTGTAGCCTAAAACATACGTCATCATTAAACCGACGACGCCTGCGACCCGATAGCAAAACGTGTACAAATCCTCGAAAGTTTCGTACTGTTTATTTTGAATATCCATTTGCACACCCTTAATCAGATCCAACGGGTACTCAATCGGAATCTTATATTTTTGAGCCACCACAATAAACGCCTGTACCACCGGATGCTCCGACTCTCCCGTACGGTAGGCGATTTTCATTTCTTTGGCTAACGATGTAGCTTCACTGATCAATTCTGCGTCAGATCGCTTGCGCGGATTATCAATCAGATTATCGGCATGACGGCAAAAGCCGTACAAGCCAAATGTTGCCCATCGCCGCTTAGGAGGTAACATCAGCGTTGAAATAAAAAAACTTTTTGAATGATGTGCCGTCGCCAAGCGTGCGTGCGTAAACGCTGCTTTGTGCGACGGTTCCTTCCAAAACTTCAAAACGTTGACCTCATTTATTTGTGAATGTGACTAAATTGTTCGAAAATTATTCCTCAAAATCTTTTAAAATCGCATATTCCGTGGCTTCTGATGTGAGTAACGTCCCCGGAATTCCGGCGCCCGGATGGGTGCTGGTTCCTACCAGATAAAAATTGTCGATATCTTCGCTCTTATTCGCCGGACGGAAACTGGCTGTCTGAATAAGTTTCGGTTCCAGTCCCCAGGCACTGCCTAAATAATTATTGCAATGTTTTTTAAAATCTTCGGGCGTCACAATTTCCATCACCTCGATGTTTTTCCGTAAATCCTCTAATCCGAAATCCTGCTCCAGAAATCTCAATATTTTTTCTGCAAAAATGGATTTCATTTCCGCCCAGTTAATATCACCGGCTAAATTGGGAACTGGAATCAGAAAATACATGCTCTCGCCGCCTTTGGGCGCCATTGATGGATCAGTGCGGGTTGGCGCGTGGGCATAGATTGAAAAATCATCGGATAAAATTTTCCGGTCGAAAATGTCATAAATCAGCTCCCGGTAACGCTTGGCAATGATCAAGGTGTGGTGCAGCAATTTCGGGTACTTTTTTCGGGAACCAATGTATAAAATGAATGCACTCATCGAATATGCCATGTTTTTGACGCGCCGGTCACTCCATTTCCGCCGATGCTCACTTTTGACTAAATCGAGATATGTGTGCGCAAAATGCGCATTTGAGACGACCACATCCGCCATAAATTCCTTTTCACCGGCTTTCACGCCGACTGCTTTCTTATCTTTCACTATCACTTCAGTGACTTCTGTGTTCGTTTCAATCGTCCCGCCAAGCTCCAGAAAGAGCTTTTCCAGTGCCTGAATAAAACTGTACATCCCGCCCTTTGAGAACCAAACGCCACCTTCCTTTTCCAAATAAGGGATCATTAAATACACAGCCGGCGCCCGGAACGGATTACCGCCAATGAACAGCGTGTTAAACGAGAAGGTAAACACATTTCGAAAATCCTTGAAATAACGTTTAACCGCGTAGTACGAAGGCAACGGAACCCAGAGTTTCAGCGCTTTGGGTAAAAATTTCAACAGCGTTCCTTTTGAAAACGGCCGTTTCCCCAAGCCTTTTTTGATAACCGCATCGTGCATTTCTTCTGCATGTTTGATAAACCGCTCATAATTGTCCGCATCCTTTGGATTGTACTGTCCCAGTTGGGCTTTCATTTTTTCTGTATCGCCCTGGTAGTCGATGGTCGTGCCATCGTGAAAATAAATCCGGTAATACGGATCCAACAGTACCAGATCGAGATAATCTTCCATCTTTTTTCCGGCGGCTGAAAACACGTCCTGAATGATTTCCGGTGCTGTAATCAGTGACGGTCCCATATCAAATTTGTAATCGCCGACTTGCATGGGATAGGCGTGTCCGCCGGTCTTTTCATTTTTTTCCAGTATCGTTACCTGAAATCCTTTGGCTTGCAGCCGGATCCCCAGCGCAAGCCCGCCAAATCCTGAACCTATAATAATTGCTGTTTTCATAATTTTATCATTTCCTAAATTAGATTTTAACTATTTATTTAATCATAAATTAACCGCCGAGCTCGCGGAAAACGCAGAGATTTTTTTTGAAAACATCTGATCTACGTTGAAAAACTGTCTATCATATATTATTTAACTAAATAAGTATTTGTTTTTTTATATTAATTCTTTCTTTGCGTTCTTTGCGTCTTCGCGGTGAATAGTTAAATTAGGTTAACTGTTTTATTTAATCATCATTTCTTCTCTTTTTCCAAAATCAAATCCGCACTCAATTTACCAGATAACATCACCAGCGGCACACCGCCACCGGGATGCGTCGAACCGCCGACAAAATACAACCCCTTTATTTCGCGGCTCCGGTTCGCCGGTCTGCGGAACGCCGTGGTTTTGTTATTTGAGGCGATGCCGTAAATGCTCCCCCGGTTGCTGCGGTAGTAATCATAAAAATCCTGCGGGGTGAATACTTTTTCAGTTTCAACTTTATCGGTTACATCTAATCCATTACTTTTCAGTTTATCCAAAACAAAATTCCGCATCCGATTGACAATATCGTCCCACTGTTGCCCCTCTGCTAAATATGGCATATTTAAAAGAACGAACCAGTTTTCATGACCTTTCGGTGCGTGAGCTTTGTCGGTCTTGCTGCTGATGGCGATATAAATAGTCGGATCGTCTGGTGCCTGTTTCTCTTTGAAAATGCTCTCAAATTCTGGTGCATAATCATTCGGGAAAATAATGTTATGATGCGCTAATTGATCATATTCGCCTTTCACGCCCCACAGAAAAACCAGCCCTGACAACGACGGCTCGAACCGATTCAGCTTTTTCCGCTTTTTTTCGAAGCCGTCAATTAATTCGTTGTAAGCCACCACCACATCCGCGTTTGAGATTACATAATCCGCACTGATCTTTTCGCCGTTTACCTGAACTCCAATCACCTGCTTATTTTGTTGCAGAATTCTTTCAACATGTGCGGATGTCGAAATGTTGACGCCATTTTCGCATGCTAATTTCTCAAGCACAGTTACCAGTTGAAACATCCCGCCTTTAATGTAAAAACTGCCCAGTCCGTACTCGACGTAAGGAATAATATTTAGCGTCGCCGGCGCCTGATACGGATTCGATCCATTGTAGGTGGCGTAGCGATCGAAAAGCTGAATGATTCTCGGATGTTTGAAAAAACGTGACACACCCTGATGCGCTGTTCTCATCGGATCGATCTGATACGCTCTGAACAGCGTCATAAAATTTTTCCAATTGATCACTTTATTCGGTTCATGAATCGCGCTGTAAAGGAAAATATCAGCCGTCAAATCATAAATCCTTTTTCCGTAATTCATGAACGCTTCATACTGCTCCGCATCTTTCGGGGATAATTTTGCTATTTCCGGCCGCATCCGGTCTGTTTCCGTTGATGTATCCAGCGATGCCCCGTCCTCCCAAAAATAACGGCACACCGGATCAATGGGCTCAAATGTTAAATAGTCCTCCCTTTTTTTACCAATAAATTGAAACAAATCATCCACCACAAAGGGCATGGTCAGAAGTGACGGTCCGGTATCAAATTGAAATCCCTGATCTTCAAAGCGGTTCATCTTCCCGCCCAATCTGTCATTTCGCTCGAACAGCTCAACATCGAAACCGCGATTTGCCAACCGAACCGCTGCGCTGAGTCCGCCTAATCCGCCGCCAATGACTGCAACTTTTTTACCCATTGGATTGCTTCCTCAAATTTTCATAAAAAATCACACACAAAAGTAAATGTGATATACCGTAAAAAAAATCTTCAATAGGTATCGTGAAAACTCGTAATCCGACTTGGTAACTTTCACCATACAAAACCACCGGACGCGCCGTCAGATAACCATTGAAAATTAAAATTAACAACAAAACAAGTCCTAAAAATTGATACGTTCGAAACTGTTTGAATATTTTTGTTTTTAAAAAATCGTCCGATAATCCGACAACCCCAAACACAAACAATGCCAGACCGGTGTATTCTTTTCCAAAGAAAAACAGCACAATTCCGATCGGAATAAATATCATTAAAATCCGATTTAAGTTATTTCCTAATCCTCCGATACTTTTATTCTCAAAATACGCTTTTAATACTTCCCAAATAAATAATGAAGAAAATGGAACCGTGACAAAGAAAAACCATTCTTCGATAGGCAGTCCGAGCAAGCGAAAATTCATTGTATAGTTATCATTAAACCACCAATGCCTTCCTGTGACCAGCGCATCCCAAACAATAAACAGAATCAACGGAATAGTTAACGCTTTGAAAACACGAAACCACTTGTCAACAAAATACACTTTTTTATCAAAGCTTAAGAGTAAAGGTCCGGTAATCACCACAACATTAAAAATCAAATATTCAAATCTCATTCACGACTCAAATCATTTTTTATCTCATTCAACAGTTTCGACTCGTTCGATGTCAAATTTACCTTTTGCTCCATAAATTCAATCACATTAAGAATCAACTCAGGTTTGTAATCCTGAAATTGGTCAGGTAATAATTTAATAATTTTCCGAAAACTCCGCTCCGCATCGTCTTTCCGATTAAAGAAGAACGGAAGATAATAATTTGTGGATCCGTGGATAAACAACGCTTCGATATCTTCCGGGCTTTTTTCGATGCCTTCATCCATTATATCCAGACCGCGTTTTACCCATTTTAATTTATTATGCGGCATAAAGGAATGCTTCCCTTTGATTGCCATCAACGCTCCAAGGTATGTTCCGGATTTTCCTTCCAAGTTTTCATTCTTCTCAAGCTCTGAAAAAAGCCTGATTGCCTGATCTAATTTAGCTTCATCTTCTATCGACTGATAAAAATAGATTCGGGCTTGATCTAATGTCTTATCAAAGTTTGAACCTGCAATCCCAACTGTAAAGTTAAAAGTAAACACAGATATTAATAATAAGTAATTCGTCTTCAATTTTAATTCTCCTCGAAACTAATTTTAAATAAATACATCTAAATAGGCGATAAAAGCTTTTTATTTTTAGTTTCTATTAAATCATCATTCTGATAAAAGTTCATATCGCTTATATTTTTGAAATTTAGATTCACGACATTAAATTTGGTTTCACAAAAAATTTGAGTTGTTTAATTTTAACTTTTAACTAATTAGCGTTAATTTTTTTAAAAAGTCAAGGAAAAAAGGATTAAATTAATGAAAAATAATAAAAAAATATTACTGACGGGCGCAACAGGTTACATCGGTGGGCGGCTACTCAGAGTTCTGAAAGAAGCTGGCTATTCGATTCGTTGTATGGCACGGCGTCCTGAATCATTATCTCATTGGAAAGATGGAAACACAGAAATTGTTTACGGTGATCCGCTTAACAAAGATTCTCTAAACACAATTTTTGAAGGTGTTGACGTCGCATTTTATTTTATCCATTCACTGGGTTCAAAAGAAAGTTTTATGGAGCCGGATCGGATTGCAGCAGAAAACTTCAGCAAAGCTGCAAAATCGCAAGGCGTCAAACGTATCGTATATCTTGGAGGTCTCGCCAATCCGGATGAGGAGCTATCTGATCATCTCAAAAGCCGGCTGGAGGTTGCTGACTACTTAAGAAGTTCTGGAATTCAAGTTATCGAATTTCGGGCTTCCATTATTTTAGGTTCCGGCAGTTTGTCTTTTGAAATGATTCGCGCTCTGGTGGAACGCCTGCCTGTGATGATCATTCCCAAATGGGTCAGAGTCAAAGCCCAGCCAATAGCTATCGAAGATGTGACAGATTATTTGATGGCTGCAATTGATCTTGAGACCGAAGAGAATAAAATTTATGAAATTGGCGGTGCCAATAAAACATCGTACATGGGCATTATGAAGGAGTACGCCCGCCAGCGCGATTTGAAACGGTTGATGATTCCGGTGCCTGTTTTGACGCCCAAGCTGTCAAGTCTATGGCTCGGTTTAGTGACACCGCTGTATGCGCGAATCGGGAGAAAGCTGGTCGACAGCATTAAACATCCCACGGTTGTACGTGATAAATCCGTACTGAAGGATTTTGATATTCAGCCCAAAACAGCAAAAAATGCGGTGAAAGCAGCTCTATGTAATGAAGAACGGGAGTTTGCCGAGACGAAGTGGTCTGATTCATTAGCTTCAACCGGAAATTCGCCACGTGATTGGGGCGGTATTCGTTTTGGCAATCGTATTTTGGACATTCGAGAAAAACATGTTGATGTTTCGCCGGAACAGGCTTTTGCGCCCATCCGAAAGATAGGTGGAGATGTCGGCTGGTACTACGCCAATTGGCTTTGGAAACTGCGCGGTTTTCTGGATATTTTGGTTGGCGGTGTTGGTTTACGCCGCGGAAGAAGGAATCCGGATTCTGCTAACATTGGGGATACGATTGATTTTTGGCGGGTGCAAGCTTTTGAACCGGACAAGAAACTCCGTCTATTAGCAGAGATGAAGCTACCGGCGCGCGCATGGTTAAATTTTGATGTGGAAGCAGGAGAAAACGGTGGTTCAGTAATACGTCAAACTGTGGAATACGATCCGATTGGACTGTGGGGCATTTTATACTGGTATCTCGTCTATCCGCTGCATCTATTTATTTTCTCCGGTATGATCCGAAATATTGCCAAAGCAGCCGTAGCAAAAGATTAATTTTGTATCTAATCAAAATTCTAAAACAAATAGTAAAAGAGAATGGATCACTTATTGATAAATTTTGAGTGCAGCAACTGTGTTGCTGCATGAAGTAACATAGTTACTTCACTCCAAAAATAAAATAGTAACTTACACATAGTTAATCAAATAGTAACCATACTAAAAATATTCAATTTAGAGGAAACACGCGAAATAGCGCTAAAACCAAAATTAAAAAATAGTGTTTAGTGGCTGAACGGAAACTCTTATTTTTGTTATTTTGAGGAGTACCTCGTCAAGCTCGGCATAAACTCCACGACGAAAAATATCATCCTACTAAGTGGCTGTCTATTTTAAGCTTAGTAGTGTAAGATTCTTCATCCGCCAAAGGCGGATTCAGAATGACATTTTTGTTTCGTTCAATGACTACTTAGTGATTTTTTGTGTGTTTAGTGGGCTACAGTTAGATAGTTTTTAGTTAATTTTAGATTTAATTTCTATTATTGAGTAACGAAAATGGAAACGAAAATCAAATATTTCAATAGTCAAGAAGCGGCGAAAATTCTAAACGTCAACGTTTCAACTATCAAGCGCTGGACAGATGAAGGGGAGCTGAATTGTATCCGAACGGCTGGTGGTCACCGCAAGTTTACGATGCAGCATTTGGCAGAACATTTGAGAAAGAATAAAAAGAAAACCAGTAAAGACCATTTCTTTCCGATTGAGGATGAACAAGACATGGTTGTCAATTCCCATATTTTAAAGGGGAATTATGATTTTTTGATTGACTATGTTTTTGAAGTGGCAAAAAATGCTAATCGTCAAAAAGTGCAACATGTACTAAATGGTTTGTATGTCAGGCGATTTCCTTTGCACGAAATTTACGATAAACTACTTACCCCGGTTCTTCATCGCAATGGTGAAGACTGGGAACAAGGAAAGATTAATATTGTACAGGAACACTTTAGCACGCAAATTATCCGCGATATGATTATCCAATTACAAAGTATCGTTCAAATTTCAAAAGAGAAACATGGGAAAGCATTTTGCCTGACTCTATCAACAGAAATGCATGACATTGCGATCAAAATGGTTCAACATATTTTGGAATTGAACGGATTTCAGGTGCTTTACAGTGGGCAAATGACGCCAACCTTGAGGATTGAGCAAATATTCGAACTTCATAAACCGGACTATCTGTTTATCTCCAGTACCATCATTTCCGATTTAAATCTGAATCAAGCTGAATTTGATAAAATTTGCCACATGAGCGAAAAGTATGGAGCGGATATTTATGTTGGTGGACAGGGATTTGACCAAATTGACCATAATCACATCACTGTGAAATC
This sequence comes from uncultured Cytophagia bacterium, assembly GCA_964472785.1. Classification (GTDB taxonomy): domain Bacteria; phylum Zhuqueibacterota; class Zhuqueibacteria; order Thermofontimicrobiales; family Thermofontimicrobiaceae; genus CAYYMH01. The sequence continues at coordinate 54,791 of CAYYMH010000011.1, forward strand.
CAGATTATTTTCTTTCAAACAATTAGATTCATTGTTCAATGATAGTAAATGATATGACGATTATTCAGATAATTTATGTAATTTATAAATATGAGAACCCTTTCCGTTAAAAAACCATCCAAATTACAAACGCTTATAACGCTCAATTTAAAGGAACAATATATTTGGAGGATTCTACCATGCAATTCTTAAAATCTTTATTTACAGTAATATTTGTAGTTTCAGTGATTTTCTTGTTAATTTTAGTATAAAAAATTATAAAAAGTAACTATATTGGGGAGTTTAAGAGATGTTAAAGAAAATTTTTGGGTTATTCGGATTTTTAACAATAATATTTATTTCTACTGCATTTACTCAACCAAAAGGTGCGATCAGTGGAACTGTGGTTGATGCCCGAACAAAAGAACCATTAATTGGAGTGAATGTCGTTGTAGTTGGAACGATCACCGGTGCATCAACAGATTTAAAGGGACAATATGTTATTAAAAATGTACCAGTAGGGACTTACCGCTTGCGCTTCGATTATATCGGCTATGAATCCAAATTAAAGACAGATGTCGTCGTTATTTCAGCACGCCCAACAACGGTAAACGCTGAATTGAACGAAACTGTGATTGAAGGACAGGAAGTCACCGTAACTGCTGGTTATTTTGTCGAAGAAGAAAAAGTTCAACCCAGTACAATTGGACTGACGCGTGAGGAAATTCGTCGCTTTCCGGGCGGTTTTGAAGACGTCGTGAGAACTGTGTCCACTTTACCCGGTGTTGCCATCAACTCCGCCGGCGGGCGAAATGATTTACTGGTTCGCGGCGGAGGCCCTTCAGAAAATTTATATACGATTAATAACATCGAAGTCCCAAATATTAATCATTTCGGTTCACAGGGTAACAGCAGCGGAAGTTTGAGTTTTGTTAATTTGGATTTTGTACAGGATGTCACTTTTTCCACTGGAGGATTTTCCGCTCGCTATGGCGACAAAATGTCGTCTGTCCTTTCTTTGCAGATGTTGAATAAAATTCCGGAAAGCTTCGAAAGTAAGATCACTATTTCAGCAACACAATACGGACTCGATACTGAAATACCGATTCAGGATAAAGGTAACTTTATCTTTTCGGCAAGGAGGAGTTATCTCGACTTAATTTTCAAAGCGGCAGGACTGCCGTTTGTACCGATTTACACTGACTTTAATATTTTTGCAAATTATGATTTGTCACCTAAAGACAAAATTTTCTTTTTAGGTTTATCTGCCATAAATAATGTTGACAGAGATCAAAGTTCGCTGGAGAACCGTGTCCGCAATGCCGGACTGCTGGATAACTCACAGTATCAGGGAATATCCGGACTTAACTACCGGCGATTGCTGAATAATGGATATATTGATTTGACGCTTGGCATGAATCTATTCCGTTATCGTTTCAGCCAACTTGACCAGAATGAAATCGAATACTTCAAAAGCGATGCCGACGAATGGGAAAATAGTGTCAAACTTCAGCACTATTGGGTGGCGACCAAGACTTTTGGCGTCAGAAGCGGCTTGTCCGCGAAATTTATCCGTAATGATAACACCACCAGTTTTGCGGATACCATTTATGACCGCAGTGGAAATCGCGTCCCGGTTTCGGCAATTGGTGTTGATCCCTTTGTCAAGACGAACACACGGGCTCAGAAATATGCCGCTTTTATGGAAGTGGATTGGCTGCTGCACCCTTGGTTCAATGTTAATGCTGGATTGAGGGCAGATTATTATGAGTTTTTGAGTGACAAATTATATTTGGCACCACGCCTGTCGGTGAAATACAAACTCACTGATAAAATTTCGATCCGAACCAGCGGCGGGATCTATTACCAATCTCCCTCGTATGTGTGGGTAGTAAATCCATTCAATGAACAACTTAAGGCATTGCAAAATCGGATGGCAGTTGTAGGCTGGGATTATCTTTTTCGCGATGATCTCCGGATGTCTTTGGAAGGCTACTATAAAAAATACAGTGATCTACCCAGCGGCATTGTTCCCGGTGTAACGGATTATCTGGTACTGACGAACACAGGTACCGGCTTTGGCGGGAGACAGGATGACTTCCAGTCTTTTGGCTATTATGATTTAACATCGTCAGCGACTGGTATCGCTTACGGTTCAGAATTATTGGTCCAGAAAAAATTCTCTGAAATTCCGCTTTACGGATTATTCAGCTTGACATACAGCAAATCCGAAGTTACTGCCAATAACGGAATGACCTATCCGGGTCAATACGATCAGCGGTTTATTTTGAATTTATCCGGAGGCTATATTTTCAATGACAAGTGGGAAATCGCTGCCAAATTCCGCTATTTTACCGGAGTTCCGTACACTACGCTGTATCGTCCGTCAAAAAATCCGACGAATCCCGGATCGATTCAGAATTTGCCAGCGGATTATCTGACGTCCCGAACGCCAGCGGGTCACCATCTGGATGTACGGGTTGATCGTTATTTTAATTTTAGCAGTTACACGCTGATTGTTTACCTCGATATTCAAAATATTTATGATTACAAAATTCCACAGCGACCGAGTTACGATTTTTGGGCAGACGAAATTAACACCAGTAGTGATATTGGAATTCTACCGTCGATTGGGATTAGTTTGGAATTGTGATGTATTAGAAACAATTTAATCTTCCGTTAAAAATTCCTTGACAAAGTCAGGATATTTGATATATTATGAGAAAGACAGCAAGCCAGAGTAGAATAATACACACGTCAAATTCCCTACTCAGTCTTAAATTGTTGCCGTCTTTTGAGTGCCCACTAAACATACTCAATACACAATAATTTTCGTTGAGTTTAAAACATTTCTTTGTGAAGCATAATCCACGAATCATAAATTATCAAGCATAAGGCGGGAATTTATGTTTAACAGACGATATTTATTATTAATCCTAATTTTAACAGCACTTTTATTCTCTGTTGAAACTTTCGCTTGCACCACTGCCATTGTATCGGGTAAGTATACGAAAGACGGGAGACCGTTGCTCTTTAAACATCGCGATACCGGAACACTGCAAAACAAACTCATGTTCTTCAGCGATGGCAAATATGAATATATCGGACTGGTCAATTCGGATGACGCAGAGGGTGAATCTGTCTGGGCTGGTTTAAACAGCGCTGGTTTTGCCATCATGAATTCTGCATCTTACAATCTAAACCTGAAGGACACCACATCGCTGAAGGACCGTGAAGGGATCGTAATGAAAAGAGCGCTCCAAATCTGCGGTACCGTGGATGATTTTGAAACGCTGCTGGACACACTTCCCAAACCGTTGGGGGTGGAAGCTAATTTCGGAGTGATTGATGCGAAAGGGAACGCTGCCTATTTTGAGACCGGAAATTTCGACTTCCGAAAATTTGATGTTAACGATCGCGGAACAGCGCTCTTTGGCTATATTATCCGCACCAACTATTCCTACAGCCTGGATGCGGATCAGGGATATGGTTACATTCGTTATCAAAATGCGCAGCAATTGTTCAACATGGCCGCAGCGACAAACAATCTATGTTATGAATTTATTTTGAAAGATGTTTCCCGCTGCCTGAAGAACTCCATGACCAATGTCGATTTAAGGAAAAACTTACCGGCAAATGGTCGCGATCCGGTGATGGTTAATTTTCGTGATTTTATTGTCCGTAACAGTTCTGCTTCCACAGTCGTTGTTCACAGCGTGAAACCCGGAGAGTCGCCTGAATATGCGACTATGTGGACGATCCTCGGATTCCAATTGTGTACGCCAGCTATGCCGGTTTGGGTAAAAGGCGGCGACCAATTGCCAGCACCGCTAATCGCTGATGAAACCGGAACCGCACCTCTGTGCGACCTAGCGCTCAAATTAAAAGAAAAATGTTTGCCGATAACAAGGGGCTCAGGAAAATATTATCTTAATCATGCTGCTGTCATTAATGAAGAAGGAACAGGTATTCTCCAAAAATTAATACCCATCGAACATGTTATTTTTCAAAAGGCACATCATGAAATGGAAAAATGGCGCGAGACCGGATTGGAAAAGAAAAACATCCTGAACTTTTATCAATGGCTGGACGATCAAATCTTTGTCGATTATCAAAATACTTTTGGATTCTAAAACGAGTAAGCAATGGCAACTCAACGCGAACAAAAGCTACGGGCTTTAGCGAAATTAATGAACCGGCAAAACGTCAGCTCTATTCCGGTGACAAAAGCGCTGATTGATTGCTTTGACGCTGTCATCACACCGGAAGAGAATGAATTTTTAATCAAGCTCGGTACTGAGCCTCACACTTACCAGCAGGCAACAGAAAAAGCTCAAATTCCTGAAGAGGATTTCCCACCTTTTTTTGAAAATATTCTTAAAAAAGGTTTGGTTTGGGAGAAAGATTGTTTTGATGGTGACAAAAGGTATGAGTTAGCCCCGATCCTGTTGGGTTGGTTCGAGATTTACCTTTCGAATGGGAAAGAAACGCCTCAGCAACAAGAGTTTGCCAGACGCGTTGAAAAGCTGTTTCAGTCATGGGGAAATTTAAATCGCTTTCCCATTCGATATCTCTGGAACCTCAAACATCAGCACGGAGAAGCTCACAAGCATGTTGCAACCACCAAATCTTCCCCAACAGCAGATTCTGTAACAGTCAAACTGAATCGGCAAATCAATGCCAATGATACCGAAATCTATCCTTCAAAAAGCGTTTTTGAACTAATTGAAAAATATGGAAATAAAAACGAAATTGCCGTGGTTCATTGTTTCTGCAGGCAATGGAAAAAAATGGTCGGTGATCCCTGCCGTTTCGATTATCCGCCTGAATCGTGCATTGTGATCGGCAAGTTCACAAAATATACCGTAGATTATGGGATTGGGAGATACATCTCAAAAAGCGATGCGTTTCAACTGATCAAAAGACTGCAAAAAAGCGGAGCCGTGCATCAGGTCTATTATGAACATGAGGACATGAGCTTGCCTGAAATTGCCATCTGTAACTGTTGTTGGGACTGCTGCGGTGTGCTGGGTTCTTATAACCGCGGGATTTTACCGCTTCATTTTAAATCATATTACATCGCCCAAATTGAAAATGCCGAGCGCTGCACAAAATGCCGGAAGTGTGAAAAATATTGTCCTGTGGAGGCGATTTTTGTCGAAGGGCAGCAGTTGAAAATTGATGAACAAAAATGCATTGGCTGTGGTCAATGCGAATTGCAGTGTCCGCACAATGTATTGTCTTTGCGTTACCTGGAACGGGATGTGATTTTGCCGTTACAAAAAAAGTCGAAAGCAAGAATTAAACCAAACCACATAAAATGACAAAGTCAGTTCTCAGATTAATTTTGGGGGATCAGTTAAATATCAACCATTCCTGGTTTGGGAATGTGGACCAAGATGTAATTTACGCAATGATGGAAGTCCGCCAGGAAACCGATTATGTAAAACACCACATCCAAAAGGTACTTGCCTTTTTTGCCAGCATGCGCGCATTTGCCAAACAACTTCAGCAGCAGGGACACACGATTCACTACCTTCGTTTGGATGATCCCGAAAACCGGCAATCCATTCCGGATAATTTAACTTATTTCATCAATAAATACAACGTTAAACAACTCGAGTATCAATTACCGGATGAATACCGATTGGATCAGCAACTTAACGCTTTTTGTGATGAGCTGTCGATAAAAACGAAAGCAATGGACACGGAACATTTTCTTTCCATGCGCCATGATGTCAAAAATTATTTTTCCGGAAAAAATCAGTTCCTGATGGAATCATTTTACCGCCATATGCGAGATAAACACAACATTCTCATGGAGGATAAAAAACCAATTGGAGGAAAATGGAACTATGACATCAAAAACCGGCGGAAATATGACGGGCAGCAAACAGTGCCAGAACCGCTCATTTTCGATAATAAGGTTGAACATTTAATAACGCTGCTCGAGGCGCAAAAAGTGAAAACTTTCGGTCACTGCGAGTATCATCTGATCTGGCCTATTAACAGGGCGCAATCGCTCGAACTTCTAAACTATTTTATTAAACATGCCCTTCCCTATTTTGGTAGTTATCAGGATGCGATGGTAAAAAAGCACTGGAGCCTGTTCCATTCCAGATTATCCTTCAGTTTGAACACAAAAATGCTGCATCCAATGGAAGTAATCATTTCAGCATTGAACGCGTGGAATGATAACAGGAATCAGATTGAGCTGCATCAAATAGAAGGCTTTGTCCGACAAATATTGGGCTGGCGCGAATACATGCGAGGCATATACTGGTCAGAGATGCCAGACTATAAGAACCTTAATTTTTTCGACCATCATCGAAAATTACCTCATTATTACTGGGATGCAGAAACAAACATGCAATGCATGAAATATGCATTGGATCAATCATTAAAAAAAGCTTATGCCCATCACATTCAGCGGCTGATGATCACTGGTAATTTTGCACTATTAGCAGGTATTCATCCAGATGAAGTGGATGCCTGGTATTTGGGCGTTTACATCGATGCGGTTGAATGGGTGGAAATGACCAACACACGGGGAATGAGCCAGTATGCGGATGGTGGCATCGTCGGCTCCAAACCGTATATTTCAACAGCGAACTATATCCAAAAAATGAGCGATTACTGTGAAGGCTGTTTTTATGATTACAGAAAAAAATATGGTGACAAAGCCTGCCCGTTCAACAGCCTGTATTGGGCATTTTACCACCGTCACCGTAAAAGATTGGGCAAAAATCCAAGGGTTGCCATGATGTACCGTGTATGGGATCTAAAATCAGAAACAGAAAGATATGCGATTCTTGAACAGGCTGATTTATATTTACAAAACGTTGAAAAATTATAATAACATGTGATATAGCCTGATCGAATTTGGACGTTCAACACGAGTATTAGTCACTTAGTAGAAACAACTCATTCATTTTTCTGAACAGAATTTTTTAAAAAATTAGAGTCTTTTTTGATAATTTCGCTTGACTTTGAAAATAAATTTATTATATTAAAACTGTTGTAAATTATTTCAGAACAAGAAGCTCATCCCTTCTCTTTCGGAAACAGAAACGAAAATTGAACCTCCGATCAGCAAATTCAACACACTAATATCAGACCCGGGACACACTCCTTAAAATGGTCATCATATTGATAATTTATATTTTACAAGCTGTTATGAAATATTTAAAATTCAATTATTAGTTACATCCATGACTGATTGAAATAATTTTATTTGCTAAGCTAAATTTAAAAATCTATTTACAATTTTAATTTCAATTTTGTCGATGTATAAAATTTGGTTTAAAGCCCAAATTCAATGGACACAATGTTATATCCGTCCTATCAACAGGCCTTTCAACCGTTGAATTTTCACTGTTGATTCATAATAGCAGTCTATTTATATTTAAATATTCTGCGAAAATAATTTCCTAAAAACATTTTTTTCTTGACATTAATTAAATAATTTTTTATTTTGAATATCGGCATCACAAGGCACCAAATGAATGGCATTTAGAATATGCTTTCTCATGCAGATTAACTTTCGATTAATATAATCCCAGTTGAATCTACCCGCAGTCGGAGCCAGACTCATACTTTTTCTGAATGCTTTTCTTAATACACACAATATCTCCTATCTAAGATTTTTCTATAATTTATTAGATTTAGCTACACAGATCATTAATAAATAAATGAGAGAAACACATTTAAAGCATCCCTTATACTGCAGAAAATTAGGCGTGATGAACTTATGGGACAAATCATATGGATTATTAATCATCAAAGGAGGTGATAAATTCGATATCGTTTCCCCCCCCTTAATTCACATCAACCATTTCAGCAACATGTAAGTTAAGAAAGGAATTACTATGAATAGTAAAATTGACTCAAACAGGATATACCTTGACTTGTTTGTTCTGTTTGTGATCGCTTCGTTTATTTGCTTTCCTCTTTTTTCTCATGCGCAGGAGTTGGTTACAAAAGAAAAGGTTATTGAATTAGCTAATCGATTTATTCAGGATGGACAAGCAGAAATACCCTCTCTGTCAACAGCTCAATTCGGAGAACCTGAGCTCATCAATGACGATGCTGATAATCCCATTAAGTGGCAGGTCAAAGTAATGACTCAAAATCGCTTGATGGGATATTTTTATGTCAAAGCAGAAACCATGGATGATGGTAACATACCCGTTTGGTTTTCAGGTCTTGGAGATACCGGTCAAAAACAGGAACAAATATCTCCAATTAAAAAAGAAAAAGGGATAGCAGGAGAACCCCATATCGAAGAAAATGACAACCATTTTATTGAGGAAGAAGAATCGAATTTTCCAAAAGGTCAAACGACACCCAGAATGGGTTATTCATCACTGGTTTTTGATCCCTCTAAATTTCAACGAATTATTCCTGCAGACGATGAGAAGGAAATCATTGAACAAGAACCTCCGGAAGCGCCCGCTGCCTGGAACACGATTAAATATGAGAGTTTTGAAGGTTCTTTTCCCAATGATTGGGATGTTTATGCGGCAACAGGATATGCCGACGCCTATTGGGACGATACGTCTTATAAAAAATACGCTGGCTCTTGGAGTGGGTTTTGCGCTGATCTTGGTTCAGATTCCAATGGCTATGGCGGTCAATATGTCAATAATATGTATGCCTGGATGATCTATGGACCGTTCAGTCTGGCTGACGCTACGGATGCGGTGGTTCAATTTCGTCATTGGACGAAAACGGAGGCAACTTACGATAAACTCCATTATGTCGCATCAAAAAATGGTACGAACTATTATGGTTGGTACCTGACTGGCAACATGACTGATGATACCGGAAACATAAATGGTTGGCTTTACAAGGAATTTGATCTGACCAATGTCTATACTATCGGAGACTTAACCGGTGAAAGCCAGGTATGGATCGCATTTGTATTTACCAGTGATGCGGTAGTTGTTAATGACGGATCATATCTGGATGAAATTTATCTTAAAAAAGATGTTGGGGATACAGCGCCAACACTGGTTGACCACTTTACCTGTAGAGACGGCAATGATCCATACAACACAGCAACCACTACATTTAATACCACAGATAATATTGCAGCGGAATTCGTTAAATTTAACTCGAGCTCTTGTACTCGTGGTTATCCCCTTGGTATTGATTTCTACGATGATACAAATTCATATTATTGGGGAGCAACGACAACAATTCCAGCCGGAAACAGCAATTATACCTGGTGGGCGGGAATTTATATCTCGGGTCAATATCCTGAGACTCATCCGGGTACTTATAACGCACGGGTAAAATTGGACGGTAGTCAGATTGCCAGGGATAATTTTACTATTGAAGGTTCAGATACAGAACCAACTTTAGTCGATCATTTTACCTGTCGCAACGGTGATGATCCATACAACACCCAAACCACAACTTTTAATACTACAGACGCTATTGCAACAGAATTCGTGAAATTCAATTCGACCGCTTGCACAAGAGCCTGGACGGTCCGTATTGATTTTTTTGATGATAATGACGATTTTTATTGGGGAGCAGAAATGAATTTGCCTGCAGGAAATAGTAGTTGGACATGGTGGGCTGGAATGTACATTTCCGGTTATTATCCTGCAACTCATCCAGGAGATTACTGTGTACGTGTTCATCTGGATGGGAATTGGTTATTCAGAGACGATTTTGAGATTGTACAACAAGGAGGGGAACCCGACATCCATGTTAATCCAACCCAAATCGATATCTATCAAACTCCGGCAAATTTGCAAAACTTTGATATCGATCCACTACCAGTACAGGAAGAACCATTTCGTGGAAAACATCCCACAGGTCTTATAATTCCGGAATATGTCAAAGATTACTGGAAAACACATTCACCTCAAATCGAATTTGATGTAAACACACTCAGTGCATCAGTCGACTGGAGCAGCAGCGACAGTCCGGTAAAAAATCAGGGGACTTGCGGTTCCTGCTGGGCGTTTGCTGCTGTCGGCTTGGTGGAAAATCGTGGTGGATATTCTGATCTTTCAGAGCAAGTTCTTGTATCATGTGCTCCCGGAGACTGCAACGGCGGGTGGATGTGGGACGCCTTTGAATATATGAATACAGACGGCGTTCCGCCTGAAGTCTGCTATCCGTACACTGCGACCAATGGAAACTGTAACAACAAATGTACGAATCCCGATTATTTAGTAAAAGTAACAAACTACACGCCAGCATACGGTTTGTGGGGAGAACCTACTACGGTTAACACTTTGAAAGGTCAACTGCAAAGTGGACCTGTTGTTGTGGCAATGCGTGTTCCGGATGACAACACATTTAATGGCTGGCCTGGTTATACAGGAGGTATTTACAATTACAGCGGCGGAAATATTTCCGATGGTCCCAATCATGCGGTTTTGCTTGTTGGCTACAATGATGATCAGCAATATTTTAAAGCAAAAAACAGTTGGGGGACAACATGGGGAGAAAGCGGATATTTTCGTATTGCTTATGATGATGTAACTGACGACATCCAGTTTGGAAGCTATGGTTGTATTGCCTCTGGCATTTACACTGAAGGCGGCGGAGAATCCTTCACGATAAGCAATCAAGGAACGGCAACTTTAGTGATCAACAGCATCAGTGACAATAAATCCTGGTTGTCATTTACACCAACGACGATCCCGAATATTACACCGGGAGGCTCTCAAGTCGTTACTGTGAGTGTTACAGATTGGAATGCAGTAAGCTCTCCTTCAGAGACCGGAACCATTACAATCAACTCAAATGATCCGGATGAAGCGAATGTTCAGGTACAGGTAACAGCTTATCCAGATGGCGGTGGTGACAATCCTATTCTGAATGTCAATAAAACCAGTATGACGTTTAGTGCTAATCAGGACGGTCCAAATCCTGCGCCGCAGACATTCAATATCACTAACGGCGGAACCGGGTCGTTCAACTGGACTGTCGCTGATAATAAGAGCTGGCTTTCAGAGAGTCCGACTAGTGGCAGCACAACCAACGAAACCGATGTCGTGACTGTTTCCGTCAATGTCGCTGGATTAGGTCAGGGTACCTATAATGGAACCATAACAATTAGCGCTCCTGCTGCTCAGGGTAGCCCCAAAACCATCAATGTGACACTAAATATTGGAGGCGGTGGACCGTGTAATCCACCTTATGTTAAAGCTCAAGACGGAAGCGGTGTCACCGGAACCGTGTTCACAGTGGATGTCGACATCAATCAAAATCCGACCGCAATTGATGCGTTTGGCTTTCAGTTTACCTATAATAGCAGTAAAATGTCATTACAGAGTGTGGCAAAAGGCGTATTGAGTAACCACTTCAGTTTCTTCCAGTATAATGAAAGTCCAGCAGGCACAGTTACGATCGGTGGATTCGATACAACACCCATTTCTGAAAATAGCAATGGTACGATTGCAAGGGTAACGCTTCAAGTGACAAATTGTACAGAAGGAGAGACCTCAACATTAGGCATTCAAAACCTGACAGACGATTTAGCCGGGATGAATACCTGTAATGGAACATTTACCTGTGATCAACCTTGTCTGTTAGGTGATGTCAATATGGACGATGCAATCAGCCCGGGAGATGCCCTGTGCGCATTTCAGATTTATCTCAATGGAGGCACACCACCATCCGGTGAATGTGATACGGAATGTGCCTTGTATGCGGCAGATGTAAATTGCTCGCCAAATGGCGTAACTCCGGGTGATGCACTTTATATTTTCCAGGCCTATTTGAACGGTTTAACTCCACCATTGGATTGTGATCCGACATTAGCGATGGCGAACGAAAATAGCAACAACGCCAAAATCAGTCTGGTAAAATTGCAAAGCCTCGCCGACAACGAACTCAAATTAGCCTTGCAGGTGGAACAGGTCAATGTACTGAAAGCATTTGGAATAGATATTGGGTTCTCTGACGAAGTGTTGGCCCTGAAAGAAGTGCAATCCACGACACTGACAGAAACCTGGCAGGCACTTGATGGTCAGGAAAATATGGCAGGTGTCATTAGCATCGGTGGTTTTAATCATGAAGCGATTTCTTCAAACGGTTTTCTGGCAACTTTGACCTTTGAGGTAAAACAGTCTGACCTAAACAAAAACATCGAATTGTGGTTATCGAATGCCCAAGATGACTTGGCAGGAGTTCAAGCCACCGCCAATGTATTTCGCTTTAATCTGCTTTCAACAGATGTGTATCGAATCGGTGACGGTTTGATCCCGGAAGATTACGTACTCGACCAGAATCATCCCAATCCGTTCAATATGGAAACGGAAATAACCTATCAGATACCCGAACCGACCTATGTCAAACTTGATATTTACAATTCAAGGGGTCAAAAAGTGAAATCATTGGTTTCGGAGGATCAGCAAGCAGGGCGTTATGCAGTGCACTGGGACGGAAGAAATGAAAATGGTGAAACAATGACTTCCGGTGTTTATCTGTACCGAATTTCAACGTCGAAATTTGTTGATTCTAAAAAGTTGATACTCATTAAATAATTTCTATCCAATTCTATATTTCATCCCGGGGACAATTGTCTAAGTTCCCGGGATGAATAATTTTGTTTGAGACTCTTTGAGACATACCACGCTCAAATTTGATCACAATTTGTTGTTACTCACATTCAGATATTCATCAATACCATGACACTTTTATTGATACTGATTTATGAGGAGTTTTTTTCTACTCTTGAACAAACTTTTGGTATAAACGATCACGTTCACGTTTAAAATATTATAAAGAAATATTTCAGAGAAAGGGAACAGATGTCGAGATTATGCGCCATAGTTAGTTTGTTGTTGATAATTTTTAATCCAGCCTTGATAGATTCACAAACCGCAAACAACCAAAACAGAAAAAATCTTGAACTATTAGCCGAAAGACATCAAAAAAAATCTCTTCAAAAAAAACAGGAAGCCATCAAATGGGCACAGGAAAAGGGAGCACCTGTGCGAACAGAGTTTAAGGACGGGACGATCATTGAAATTCAAGAAATTTTAAATGGTTATCCCCTATATTACATTACTGAAAATATAAATGCCGCCAAAACCGTTTCTACCGATGATGTCTGGCCCGGTGGCTCTGCCGGCTTGAATTTAACTGGTTTGGGAATTACAATTGGTGAATGGGACGGTGGCGGAGTACGAACCTCTCATCAGGAGTTCAATGGCAGAGTCACTCAGATGGATTCTCCCAGTGGCACCAGCAGCCATTCGACTCATGTTGCCGGGACGATGATCGCGCGTGGGATGGATTCAGACGCAAAAGGTATGGCATATCAGGCAACTTTGGATGCCTATGAGTGGAGTTCAGATGAATCAGAAATGGCAACTGCCGCAGCAAATGGTTTATTGTTCTCAAACCACTCTTACGGTTTTATTACCGGGTGGGAATACAACTATTTTGGTGACGGTCGCTATGCCTGGTTTGGCGATATTTCAGTCAGCCAGGTGGAAGATCATAAATTTGGGTTTTATCTGGATCACGCGGCTGACTGGGATGAGATTGCTTACAATGCACCATATTATCTTATCGTCAAATCAGCCGGCAATGACCGCAACGATACCGGACCGTCACCGGGAGGCACGCATTGGTACTACAACGGTTCGACCTGGGCATTAAATAATACGACACGCGATCGGGACGGTGGAAATGATGGATATGACTGCATTCCCGGAGGATCCGCGATTTCCAAAAATGTTTTAACAGTCGGTGCTGTCGATGACATTCCAGGCGGTTATACCATGCCTTCGGACGTTGTGATGAGTTCGTTTAGCGGCTGGGGACCTGCTGATGACGGCCGGATAAAACCGGACATTGTCGCTAACGGGATATCTCTTTATTCCTGCGATGATGATTATGACTCAGATTACACATCGAAAAGCGGCACTTCAATGGCAGCACCGAATACAACAGGTTCGCTCGCTCTGCTGCAGGAACATTATAAAGAAACGCATAATGACAGTTTGATGTTAGCTGCAACGTTAAAAGCGCTGGTAATTCACACAGCAGATGAAGCCGGTGCCTACGCCGGACCAGATTATGAGTTTGGCTGGGGATTGCTCAATACAACAACTGCTGCCGAGCTGATTACGCAGGATACGACAGATGGTAATTTCATACGAGAAGTGGAATTACAAAATAATGGTCAATATTCATTGCAGGTGAACTCCAATGGTGTTGACCAGATTAAAGTCACCATTGCCTGGACAGATCCGGCGGGTACACCACCTTCAGCTCAGCTAAATCCGCGAACACCGATGCTAGCGAACGATCTCGATTTAAGAATTACCAATGATAACCAAACGCACTATCCCTGGAAATTGGATCCTGATGATCCTTCGCATTCCGCAATCAGGGCAGATAACACCGTTGATAATGTTGAACAAATTATCATTGAAGAACCAATTCAGGGCGGTTACACAATCGTGGTGAATCATAAAGAACAACTAACAAACAGCAGGCAACAATTTTCGATGATTTTGGAAGGTGTTACCTTTGGATCTGATTCATGCATAGCACCCTACATCGCCTGTCCAAATGTTGAGGGGAAACCGGGTCAGAATTTGATTATTGATATAGCGATCGAGGACAATCCGCTACCGATTGATGCATTTGGATTTGAATTCAATTATTGCAGTGACAAATTATCCCTGGTTTCGGTCGAGAAGTACGATTTAACCGATTCTTTTCAGTTTTTCCAGTTTCAGGAAAACACACCCGGGACAGTAACTATCGGCGGATTCAATACTGACCCGATATTGGCGAACCAGAGCGGAGCTATCGCACGAATTACATTACAGGTCGATCAATGTACCGAAGGAGAAACGTGTGATCTGGAAATCTCAAATCTGACCGATGATGTAGCTGGATTAAATATCTGTGACGGATCATTTACTTGTGTGACATGTTTGTTGGGCGACGTCACAGATGATGGCGCTCTCACACCGGCAGATGCGCTCTGCGTCTTTCAGCGATATTTAGAGCCGTCCTATCAGTCGACGGATTGCCCTTGTTTGGATGATGCGTCTGACGCTAATTGTGATCAATTAATTACCCCCGGAGATGCGTTAATTATATTTACGGCATATTTGAATAATATCGATCCTCCTCTTTTTTGTCCTGTATTAAAAACGGAATACGATCAAAAAGAAAATTTTGGAAATGAAAAATTGTATCTCAAGCCAACAGGAAATAATCCCGAACAGGAAATGACATTTTCATTAATGATAGACAATCCTGCTGAATTAAGAGCGTTCGGGATTGATTTGGGCTTTCCGGACGATTTGCTGAGATTCGTCGATGTTAAACCAACTTCCGTTACAGAGTGTTGGCAGATATTAGAAGGAACAGAACCATTAGCTGGCGTCGTACGAATTGGCGGGTTTAATCAGGAAGCCATTCAACAAAAAGGTTCCCTCTCATTGGCGACAATTACCTTTAGAGAAAAAAGAGGAGCGCAGGGCGAGGGTGAGCTCTGGCTTTTTAATGCATCGGACGACTTGAGTGAAATAAAAAAGGAAAACTTACAATTCAGCTTGCAGACAACCGACGTGCGACAGATAACATTTGAAACGACTCCAAAAACGTATGGATTAGGACAAAACTACCCCAATCCATTTAATATGGAAACAGATATTTTTTATCAATTACCCGAAGCAAGCGAAGTCAAGCTTACTATTTACAATTCCCGGGGACAAAAGATTCAGACATTAGTAGCAGAACAACAGAACGCAGGACATTATGTAGCTCATTGGGATGGAAGAGACGAATCCGGGCAGGAAGTCAGCTCCGGTGTTTATGTTTATAAATTGATTGCTAATGATTTTACAGATTCCAAAAAGCTTATTTTGATGAAGTAAAAAGAAAGCCAGATTTAAAAGTATAGTACCAAGTTATTGGACTAATAATATCATAATTTAATTTTATTTGTTCACTAAAAAAAAGGATAGTAATATGATAAGGAAAAATTACTTCAGTTCGGTCGTGTTACTGGTCTTAACTGTCTTTTTGACAAACGCACATTCAGCATGGGACGTGAGCCCTGCCGAGACCTCATATCAATACGGACCTGGAGAAAGTTTCACTGTTGAAGTTGAATTAAGCGGTTCGGGAAGCGACATTGATGCACTTGGATTCGATTTTAATTACCCGAACAACTTGCTTACTTTTGATAATGTCGATTTTTCCGGTACACTTATGGATGTCTGGAATTTTAAACAATCCAGTGAGTTATCCCCGGGCCTTCTTAAAATTGGAGGATTTACAACAACCGGAATTATTACAGGAGGCACACAAGGCACTATTGTTAAAATAAACTTCACGGTCAAGCAAAGCGCGACTGGTAGCGGTCAGTTCATGATAACCAACGTCACCGATGATTTAACCGGAGCTACTACATCCGCAGCGACATTTAACACTGGTGGTGCACCAACTGATGGATGGGACATCTCCCCCGCTGAATCTCAGTACCAGTATTCACCAGGTCAGGCATTCACCGTCGATGTTGAATTAAGCGGAGATGGTGATGATATTGATGCGTTAGGATTTGATTTTAATTATCCGAACAGCCTGCTTACCTTTGACAATGTCGATTTTTCTGGTACGCTTATGGAACCATGGGATTTTAAACAATCCAGCGAACCATCTCCGGGTCTTCTTAAAATTGGAGGATTTACCACAACTGGAATCATTACCGGCCCAACCCAGGACACTTTAGTCAAAATAAATTTTACAGTGAAACAGGGGGCAAATGGCAACGGAATGTTTACAATCGATCAACTTACAGACGATGTATCGGACGCGACAGCAGGATCAGCAACCTTTTCCACGAACACAGGAGGAGGTTACGACGTTTCTGGGACGATCCAGTATTTCCAGAATCAGAAGGCAGTCCCTTCAGCAGATGTCTCGCTGAACGGGAACTTTACAATTACGGATAATAGCGGTCAATTTTCGTTTTCTCAAATTCCCGGTGGAAATTACAGTCTGAAACCGGCCAAAACCGGTGATGTTGGAAACAGCGTTAGTCCCTTTGATGCTTCGATGGTGCTGCGTTTTGCTGTGGGCTTAATTTCTCTCACACCCTATCAACAAATTGCCGCCGATGTTTCCGGAAACGGGAGTATCTCACCGTTTGACGCGTCATATATTTTACGCTATTCTGTGGGATTAATTTCTTCATTTCCTGTCGGAGCTGATTGGGGATTTGTGCCGAATTCCTTTGTCATTGATGAAAACAATTGGAATGAAGCCCCGGACTCAATCGACTACTCACCGTTAAACTCAAATCAAACCGGACAGGATTTTACAGGAATTGTTTACGGCGATGTAACCGGAAACTGGTTGAATGCGTCCCTCACTGCATCAACAAATGGTGCTGAAGTCATAGTAAAGAATTTCGAAAATTTGCAAAACTCGCTTATCAAGTATCCGATAGAATTTCAGATTGATGAGGAAGCGTTTTCCGGTAGCTTTACTTTGAACTACAGCTCAAATGACTACGAATTTGTGTCCTGCTCAAATCCGCCTACTGGCGGATTAATCGCTGCAGCTTCCAGTTCAGATGGTCAGGTTAAAATCGCTTTTGCATCGGAAAACTCGTTATCAAATCAAAAGTTAACCTTCAACCTGCTGCTGAAAAAAATCAAATCAGGACAGACTCATTTACCAGACGTCGAATTAACCGATGTATTCATTGACGATAAATCTGTCTTAACAACAGCCGTAAACCAATTTCAACAAAACGAATTACCAGCGGATTTTAATCTCCATCAAAATCACCCCAATCCATTTAATCCGGAAACAAACATCCGGTTTACCATTCCGAAATCATGTTTTGTAACGATGGCAGTCTATAACCAGTTAGGTCAGCGGGTCAAAACATTAGTGAATGGCATTAAATCGCCAGGAACGCACGAAGTAACCTGGAACGGATTGGATGAAAATGATCAGCCGGTGGTGAGTGGTGTGTACATTTATAAAATGAATACCAATAATTTTACGGCTTCAAAAAAGCTCATTCTGATAAGATAGTATCAAATGACCGTATGATAGAACAACTATTTGAATAATAATTGCTCAAGACACCGCTGCTATCGTCAAAATCGGTAACAGCGGTGGACATAATTGGATGAGTTTTTCAGAAATAGATCTTCACAAATTCCCACCCTCATACCTCTGTTAATTTCATTGGGAACGAATTAAATATAAATCAGTAACATATACCAAGTATAATTTGAAATCCGGCAATCTTGAATTCCGGATTTTTTAATTCATCGGTAATGCGATAAAAAACACAGAATCGAACCTAACACAATCAGGGTGCTTATGAAGAAAACAAAAAAACCGAAAACGAGTTTTATAGACAAGGCGTTGAACATAGTAGAGCGTGTGGGAAATGCGTTGCCGCATCCGGCTTCACTATTTGCAATATTTGCGTTGATGGCACTGATCGCTTCAACACTGGGACACTGGCTTAATGTACAAGTGACACACCCGGCAACCGGTGAGGTGATTAAAACTGTTAATTTACTATCCAAGACAGGGATTGAGCGGATAATTGACGACATGGTTGTCAACTATACCAGTTTTGCACCATTAGGAATTGTGCTTGTAGCGATGCTGGGAATTGGTATGGCGGAAGGAAGCGGGCTCATCGGCGCGCTTATCAGGAAGTTGGTGCTTTCCTCACCCCGCAAACTATTAACATTCGTGATCGTCCTGGCAGGTATTCTTTCCAACACAGCAAGTGATATTGGCTATGTGCTGTTGATACCATTAGCCGGGATTGTATTTATCGCAGTCGGACGGCATCCCATAATTGGTATGGCTGCCGCGTTTGCCGGTGTTTCAGGTGGATTTAGTGCTAATCTGATCCTGGGAACCATCGATCCGCTGGTTGCCGGTTTATCTGAAGAAGCTGCACATATTCTTGATCCGACGTATCATGTGAATCCTACTGCAAATTATTATTTTATGGTGGTCTCAACTTTTATCATTGCGATTGCAGGAACTGTTGTCACCGAAAAGCTGGTGGCGAAACGTTTTGGTAAATACGAAGGAGCTCACAGCGAGGATCAAATCGAACCGCTATCAGACCTTGAAAAAAAAGGGCTTCGCTGGAGTGGCATTACCTTGTTCGTATGGATCATTATCATTTTAATTGGCGTTGTTCCGGAAAACGGATTTTTACGTGGATCTGAAGGTGGCTTGTTATCTTCGCCGCTGATAAAAGGGGTGATTGCTGTGTTATTTCTTGTTGCCGGTTCCGCAGGGATTGTTTATGGTGCAGTCACCGGTAAATACAAAAACGATGCTGATGTTGTCAACGGAATGACGGCGAGCATGAAATCGCTGGCAAATTATATGGTACTGGTTTTTTTTGCAGCGCAATTTGTCGCATATTTTAAATGGAGCAATTTAGGCGTCATTTTTGCCATCTCTGGTGCCGATGCACTCATGAAAGCAAATCTTGGCGTTATACCGCTGATGCTGCTTTTTATTATATTATCCGGAACCATCAATATGTTTCTTGGCAGCGCCTCAGCGAAATGGGCGTTGCTCGCGCCAATTTTCGTTCCGATGTTTATGCTACTCGGTTACACACCGGAACTGTCCCAGGCTGTTTACCGGATCGGTGATTCTGTGACCAATATCATTTCGCCAATGATGAGCTTTTTTGCACTCATCATCGCTTTCTTTCAAAAGTATGATGAAAAGGCAGGAATCGGAACCATTATTTCGACAATGCTGCCATATTCGATTGTGTTTTTTATCTGTTGGTCATTGTTGCTCATTGTTTGGATTTTACTGGGACTGCCATTGGGACCCGGTGCTGGGTTGTATTATGAGGGTGTGCAAGGATTTTAGTTAATTTCTTGTACTTTTTGAAATAAACAAGTTAAACTGAATATGTTTCCGGACGAAATCTTTTGACTTATTTTTTTCCGTGTGAACAAAAACATTTCCCTTTCCCGGTTTATATTGAGTTGTCTGGTTCTGATATTTTTCGACAAATTCTAAATACTCATAACCACGGTAAGGGCACAGAAAATACAGACGAACTTTGCGGATAATCAAACAGCAGGACTTAATAAAAACGGATAAATCTCGTATTTTGACTTCGGTTAATTCAGTCACTTTATTGTGATAATGACCACAAAAGTGAAATAGATGACGACCTTCTGGTAAGTGACACTTATTCTAAAACATAACGAAATGTGATCACGCCCCGTTGTATATTCTGTGGTTCACTTTCAGAAAGCGGATTAAAACGCCATTGCCGCAATGCATCCAGCGTGAGTTTCTCCAGCTGCGGGTCTGATCTTATCACCGGAATCATCTCCCCAACCTGCCCGTTCGGTAAAACCGAGAAGCCGATTTTAACTACGGCTTGTTTTTGTAAATTTTCCGGATATTCCGGGATGACTTTATGTACCACCGCTCGTTCTGCCACCTTGCCTTCAATTTGGTAAGGCATATTTTCTCCACCCGCGTTGATTTTACCCGCAGAACTCGCAGGCATAATTTTATCTTCCGGCGTCAGCTTCCGTCCCGCAGAGGCAATGAGTTTATCTTCTTTTTTTGAGGCACTGAATAATGGTGCGTCGATCATCGTTTTGTTAGCAGATTGTTCGTGTCTGTTTATTTTCTCTTTATCCTCGACGGAGATTTTCTGGTTGTCATCCGGAACCCGCAATTCCGGCGCTTCATCCTCCAGCATTTTTCGTAAAGGAAGTTTAACAACATCTGGTGTCGCTTGAACGCCGTCATTGACATCGGACAGCTCTTCGCTTTTCGAAAGCGGTGAATCCGGACGCAACGAAGAACCTCTTTCTGTTACAAATGCCACTTCCGTAAATTCAGAAGTCCTGAAGTGCCATTTGACTTTTAATAACAGAAAAAGAGCAATCAAAAGGGCATGAAAAAATATTGAGAGAATAAGCGCCCACTGTTTTTCTCGACTGTTTAAAACCACGGCTACAAATCACTCCCTGGTTGAGTTGCAATTAAAAATTTCTCTGCTCCGGCAATTTTGGCAATGTCCACAATTTCAACGGTTTTTTCCAGTGTCAAATCCTTATCTGCTTGAATAACCACCAGCTTTTGAGAGTGCTGATCCAAAAGCTGTTTTAACTTGCCTCCCAGCTCACTTTTCAAAATGCGTTGATTATTCAAATAGATCATATCTGTTTTCGTGATCGTTAAATAAATTCGGTCTTTGGTGTCAACTTCTCCCGTAATCGCTTTAGGCAAACTCACTTTGATACCGGGTTGGACAAAAAATGATGAAGATAACAGAAAAAATATCAGCAGTAACAATACAATATCGGTCAAAGAAATTGTTGAAAAGGTGACTATTTTTTTTCGATTCATTTTAAAATTCATCTTTTTTCTCACCTCTCTCGATCAACATATCCAAAATGGTTGTCGAATGATCCTCCATTTCAAAAACAAGATATTCAACCTTGCCCTGAAGCCAGTTATAAAAAATGAGCGTAATAATACCAACGGCAAGACCGGCAGCAGTCGTAACCAGCGCTTCCCAAATTCCACCGGCTAAAACACTGGCATCCACATTCCCCCCGAGATTTTGAACCTGAATAAACGCCCGGATCATCCCGGTTACCGTTCCTAAAAAACCCAAGAGTGGCGCAATAGCAGCAATGGTGCCCAGTATGCCCAGATTGCTTTCCAATCGAAATATTTCCGCCTTTCCGGCGTTTTCAATCGCTTCTTTTATTTCTTCGCGTGAACGGTTATATCTTTCAACCGCTGCCTTGGTGATTTTCGCGACGGGTGCAGACGTCTTTTTTGCAAGCATTATCGCATCAGTGATTTTCTCCTTCATAATCAAAGATTTGATATGAAGAATGAAGCTGCGGGCATTAATTCGCATTTTTCTCAAATATAGCCAGCGCTCGATAATAATCGCCATTGCAATAATAGAGCACAGAAAGATCGGTATCATCAAGATGCCACCTTTAACAAGAATCATCAAAAAATTCATTCTACCTCCTCTAAAGATAATTTCCTTTTCATTCGCTTTTAATCATTCAATTTTCATTTAATCATAAAGCAAACCGATCAAGACTTTGCCAACATTCCCCAGACTCTGCGCACTGCATTTGTCCGGTGTATCTTCGATTGTATGCCAGTAGGGATAATCAAAATCAATGATATTAATGCAACGAATCCCCACTTGCAGCAGATTCAAATGATCATCATAAACATCATGCTTGACTTGGGGGATGAATTCGTGAATGCCCAATGCTTGTGCTTTATTCCACACTAAATCCACGATGTCTCTGGCGTACTGATAAGAATTTTGTTCAATATAAAGCTGTTGATCCGCGTCGCCGATCAAATCCAATAAAATGCCGAATTCCGGCCGATAGCGTTTTGTTACTGTCTGAGCAAATTTCTCCGAGCCTTTTGCCCAGGTATGGTTTTGTCCGTAAGAACCAAAATCCTCTGCATCAAACAGAACAATATCCACGCCATATTTCGGCCGCTTCAAGTGAAGCAGACGGGCTATTTCCAGCAAAACAGCAACTCCGGAAGCACCGTCATTCGCGCCCAACACCGGTTTTGAATGGTTCTGCGGATCTGGGTCCTGATCTGCCCAGGGGCGCGTATCCCAATGAGCGCAAAGTAAAATTCGTCGGGTATTGTCCGAATGAAAATTCGCGATAATATTAAAACACTTCACTGGCTTTTCTTCGGGTCTGATGCGAATTCGAAACGGCTGTTCAGTGACTTTGTCAGCATATTGCTGCAACGTTTGAACGAGGTAGTTTTTGCAATTTACATGAGCGTCAGTGCCGGGAACACGAGGGCCGAAGTCACATTGTTTCTCTAAATACAGAAATGCATTATCCTGATCAAACTTAGGTGTAACCTGACTGTTACACGAGGAAATAGATGCAACAAAAAAAATAATTATCAATTTTGTCTGAAATTTTATTCTCATGATAATATCCAATAAATAATTCCGATATTTCCGTACTAAATAAAACGAGTTAAGTATTTTCACGATTAAGAGCCGCTAATGGAAATGTTGACATTAATTCCCAACTCCTGAATTGTCGTGTCTCCGATTCGTTTATTGCTGTTCTTCCCCATTTTGAAGTGCACACCGCCGCGAACGTTCCGGCTGAACGAATAATTCAGTTGTGGTTCAAGTGACCAGCTCTTTCTCATATCTGTTTCGACCCAATCTTTTTCCTGTAACTTTTGAAAACTCTGATTGTTATTCATGCTGATGGTGAGCTGAAAATCCATGTTATTTTTCAACTCCTTATTTTTCAAAAATGGGAGTGGAATTCTCATTCCACCGCTATGGGAATACGAAGCGCTAAAAGACAGATCCGATTGCACGGATTTCTGACCTCCGGAACCACCGCGTTGCGTAAAACTAATATTCTCAGAATAATTATAACGAACATTCATGTTGATATTCTTTTTTAAACTGATGTTAAATCCAGCCAACGGACGAAATGATTTTGTGTACGATGTTTTTGTTTTTTGATTAGGATTGTTTTGCCATGATTCCTGTTTTTTACCGGAAAAATTATGATCGAAACTGATGCGCTGAGTAAATTTCTTAAAAAACGAAATTTTCTCCAATCCGGACCATCTGACCGTCCATTCAGCTATCGGGAATCCTCCCGTTTCTTCTATATAAAACCATGAATCTGAACTTCCCCCGGTTCTGGTTGTGGTTTCGTTTTCGTCTTCATCGTGACTATACTTCAGACTCACATCCATTTGTTTAATTATGTTTAATCCGGACTGGAGCGAAATGCTCCTGTTATCTCTGAATGAACCGTCATTGGTTCCCACACCCTCAACACTTTCCATGCCCGGATTCTTATCGAAACCGACCATGTAATTAAAAGAAGGCATGCCACCGGCTGGGTCTAATCCGTAATTGCTAATATTTTTCCGCTGCGTCAAATTCAAATTAATCGGTTTAATGCGACTGGTGATAAAATCAACGCCGCTACCTAAAATTGATAATGGATTGAAACCTGATCCCTGATCTTCTTTTTTATCCTGGTCTGATTTGTCAGGCGGTTTTTTCGCTGGTGGCCTTCGACGCTTGACCCGAGTACCTGATGATTTTTTAAATAAAGACTTTACAAACTGATCCGGATCAAACGTTAATGATGTCGTAATTGAATTGTTATTGGATGCGTTTCGTCCCCTATCTTTTAGCTGAAGGTTATTACTAAACTTGAACTTGGCTGAATAAGAAAAATTCGTCTTTAACCAGCGAAATAATTGGGGATTAAATTTAGCACTGATCGACTGACTCATGTCTGTCAACTGTCCAAATCGGAAATTAGTAATTTCCTCCAATGGCTCTGCAGTATCCCTGAGGTCATTTTTGTAATCACGGGAAAAATCAAATGACATGCTCTGAAAAGGCTGAATACCGGTTTGGATGCTGCGAGAGATGAGAAAGGTTTCATTTTCCGTCACAACGCCCGATCGTGTTTCTGATTTAGAATTTGACCGATTTCCGGAAGCCTTCAAATTTAAATTTGTCGGAAAATAGAAAAATTTGAGTTGCGCCAGTTTGCTAATAATTGGTGCCTTGCCTATCCATTTGAACGGTTGAAAATATTTATCCTTGGGAAATGACAAATTGTAACTGATGTTTGCGGTGTACGTTTCCCGATCCGCATATTTCTGTGTGGAGCTTTTGCTGTGTGATTGCGCCGTGTTAAAGCTGATCGAAATATTGTCAATTGTATTTTTAACAAAGAAATTATTCGAACGCGTATTTTTACGAAACGAGACACCCAACCCTTGATTGATATTTTCATTACCGATTTTTTCTAAAACGGAATCCGGTGTATCCTTGGTTACCAGGATATCACTGCCGGGTAAATACTTTGGGGTTGATGTTCTCTCAGAATAATTGAAATTTATCGGAATAGCGATACCCCACGAATTGGGGAGAAATTTGTGTAAAGAGAAATTACCCGAAATGCTTCCTCCGATTTCATTGTTCCCCGAGCCAAAACGTTGGTTCACATTATGGAAATCCGCGTCCTTTTTATTGATCTCACCGTTGATAGTAAAAACATCTGCCACCTTCAATTGCGCGCGAGCCCGAAGCGCCACTCCTTTATCTTTTTTAACGCCGGAAAGCCGTAGTTCATTTATCCAAATTTCACCCGAAAAAGGTAGCCCATTTTTATCAATGTAATCTTCCATAGCATCCGGATTGGAAATATTTTTTATTCCTAAAACCAACTGCCGAACATTAGTCAGCGATGGTTCTCCTTTAATAATGTAATACTTACCATTGCCGAGACTATCAACGCGTAAACCGGTCAAGGTATCCGGCGGCTGCAGCTTCAACGTGGCGAGGTCATTCAGCGCGATATCCATATTGTTACCTTCCCAGCCTTCAAAGATCGGCGATCGGTATTCGTAGTAGTTGTTATTGTCAGAGCCGAAACGGAGAAATAATTCCACACTGGACACGTCTTTGCTGAAATTTCTTCCGTATGCATCACCGCCGTGGATGAACATTTTCATCCTATCGTAATGAATGTAATTTTCCGCCTGATAAAATGTTTTTCTTAAAATTCCGTTCGCGCCAGCTTCTAATTCATTCACACGAATCACTAATGATTGCTCTTTTGCTTCAACGCGTGTGATGCGGTCTTTAACTCCACTCACTCCCGGTGGTGGGCTGTAATCATCATTATCATGTGTATTCGTGACTGCAGCGATCACGGTCGAATCATTTTTCGTATTATAACTTGAAAAATCGTCTGGTGCGACTCCCATTTCCTTCCAATCGTTCCCGACCAAATTTATTTCAGCAATTCGAAGATAGGTGTCCGCATAACAGCTATCGATCCAAACACGGACGTATTCAATACGCGACATATCCGGTTCCCCGACTCTTTTAGTGAATTCGCTCAAGGGAATGCGGTACAATCGCCATCCATATTCATTATCCTGTCCGCCAGCAATGTACATGGTGTCTTTGTGACTTTTGGATAATGAAAAGGTATATTCAAAATAATCATTCTGAACGTCCAACGACCCGTTTCCGTTAAAATCTTCAGAGTCCGGTAGTCTGCCACCCGGATCATTTTCATTGCCTTCAGTGCCATTGATTCGTGAATAGTCATAACCGCCGGTAGTATAATACCAATCATCGTAACTGATCGGTTCACCGTCATCCCGTTGTCCGTTTTTGTTTATATCCCAATAATCTTCAGGATCGGCTCCTGCCATACCATCCAGCCCGACATCCTCACCCGGGTCAAGCAATTCATTTTTTATTCCATTCACAGGCCTATCTTCGTCGTCCAACTTACCATTCGGTATAATATCTTCGGAAATACGACCTAAATCGATATGCAATCGACCGGCATCGCCATCGACCCAAACTTCTAAAAATTTACTATCACTTTGATCCGAATAACCGGTTGAGAGCCATCTTTGAATGCCGCCCCAGGATTGTGTGGGTTCATATTCCGGATCATCGGGCCTGTCCGCGGGTGAAAATTCCAGTGTTAACACATGCACAACCTGTGGCGTGTTTGGATTATGCGTATCGCGATTGGGCCAGATTTCTCTGATTGCCACCTGATTGTAAGGATTGTACCAGATCAATCGTCCGCGTCTTTTGTAGTGATAGAATGTCCGTTGCCAATTATTCGTTGGATCAGGGATTTCGCCGATTCCCAACGGACAGGAGGATGCCCTCCAGCCACTCTTGATCACGCCCAATGGTGTAATTTTTTTCGCAGCTTCAAAATCATCGATATAGGCAACACCATCCGGGTCATCTGTTTTCGTGTTATTCAGTGTGTTCGGATTCGGTAAAATCTGGGCAATCTCACCTTCAAATTTTAAATTAGATTCTTCTTTGGTCTCGATGAGCGGAAAGGCATCAATCGCTTTAGTTAAAAAGTTGGGTTTAAAATCAAATGATGTGTTCACATCCCAAATCATGTTCCGCATCGGTCCTTTTCCAACCCGCACCTTTTGATCCAAAGTGCTCTGATTCAAATAAAGGAAAGTACCTCCAATAAAAGAATTTTCCCAGAATCTGTATTCACCCCGCATCCCGAGCAGCGTTTTTTTCTCTAATTGAAAAAGTTCATTTCGTTGATAATTCACTTCAACATTGGCGGAAGGACTGGTCGCTTCCTCCCGTAAAATGGTCAATTTCCCTGAATAATAATCAATGATATAGTCTTTATCTTTAATCAATTTTGATCCGTTGAGAATCACTTCCTCTGATCCTTCAATGACATTCCAACCCAAATCATAGGTCGCACTACGATTTTTCGATTTCACCAAAATATAAAATTTACTCTCATTGGCGATGTAGCTCTGATTGGTCGTATCATACATTGCGGAGACTATTTTTTCTTTGGGAAGATAAGATTCGTCAGCAAAAGGGCGCAGACTCGGAAATTCAAGTTCTCCCTGTCCCAGCCTTAGAATATTTGAAATATTATCGATGATATTATCCGGTTGCGTTTCACCGCTTTGATTTACTTTATCTAAACCGAACAAACTTAAATAAGATTTTACGCCTTCATCAGTATTAATCGTTTCTTCGTCATCTCCTGACGGTGTGTCAAAAAAGATTTTCGCCTCAAATCCATCAGGATCGATATCACGAGCTCCCAAATAATAAACATGACGAAACATCAAATCCCACGTGCTATCAGATGGGCGCGGTGACCGGGGTTTCAGCATTCTCAAAATGATAACATCTTCCTCGAACGGATTGAATTCGGTGTCTCCCACAACCTTTCCGGAACTATCACGATAGGCAATGGCTAACATCTCATTATCGGAAACAGCGTTACGAAGTTTGATATAACCCAACGACGTTTCCAAAAAATATTCCGAACGATCGAGCCGAATCCAGTAGCCATAAGTATTTTCCTGATCGATTTGGGTAGTATCGGGATTTTCCACATCTGGATTTTCCAAAGCCCAGCCGTAGATACGTCCTTCTTTTTGTTCGTAGCCCGGCGCTGATTTGTAAATTTCAAAATCGGTAATGATTTTATCTTCATAAAAGTAATGGGTACCAGACTCATCTAATTCGGTATAATTATCCCGATAGGTGTGATCAACAAAGAAATACACACCTTTCATATAATTATAATCCTGAATTTTATACTCGCCCTCTTCAGCGCCGCCACTGATGGTCAGTTTCTTATTCTCGCCTTTCTCCTGACTGGCAATTGTTGTCAAGTGAAAATTGCCAACTTGCGCCTCTGCTTTGATCCCGAACAAGCCGCTGTTTTTTCCGCTAAAGGAAACAAAACGGGTAGCAGGCAACGAAAGCGATATATTCCCAGCCTGAATCGACTGGATGATTTCGTCGTCGTAGCCTTTATAATCCAGCTTCACCGTGTTTTCAAAATCAAAAGGACGCTCACTATCCTGGTCAACACTGACAGTAACCTTATCACCGATATTTCCCTGAACCCGGAAACGCTGGGTCTGTTCCATTTTAAAATTATAGTCTGACCCCCGGTTGATAGCAGTTTTTACCTGACTGCGTTTTTCATGACGAAAACCGCCGCGAATATTAATCTGACCGGTAACTGACAGAGACACCTGATCTCCGCCAAAGATCGTCTGAAAAGCCCGGCTTCTGATCTTGACCGGGATGGCGATTTCAATTCCCTTGCCTCTTTTTCTCTCAATCCGTTCACCGGAAATATCCTTAACCTTGTAATTTTGCCAGATGACATCTAAATTTTTATCCAGACAATAGCGTGTATAATCGGATAATGAATAAGTAGCTGGCTGATGCAGGTACACATCAAAGGCTTGTTCTTCAACAGTTACTTCTGAACCAGTACTGTCAATGTCAACATCCCGCTTGATGGTACGTGGTGTTTTTTTTACGGAGGGTTGTGTAAAATCGAGCATGGAGAGCCCTCGAGCGAGTTCCTTTCCAAACAATGGAATTCCATACGTTTGCTCCGTGGAAAGACGCAGACCAATATATGGATTGTCAGATGCCATAACTTTTCCCGAGATAAAAAACGTTGGGAAAATTATGATAAAAAACAATGATATGTAATAGGAATGGAATTTCAAACCGGTTTTCGCTCTAAAGCTCATGAATTCGTTTACACTGGTGGATTAGACGGTTCGCCGAATTATTTAGTTAAACTTGTTATGACAATAAATGTTCATAAAAAAATTGACATTTTTCATTTATTCTGAATAGGTAACCTCAATAATACAAACAGATTACAAATAGTGCTTTATAGCTTGATATTAGATTTATTTAAATTAAGTTTACAAAATATAGCAATGTTTGAAAGATTCATAAAGACAATTTTAGAGCTGTAAAAGAAACCTCAAAGATAATAACAAGTTTAACTATACAAACCTCCTGGCGTTTAATAATCAACATTTGGTGAAGAATATGGATTTAATTGATCCTGCAGGCGTGGAGAATTTTCTTGCTAATCTATCATGTTTTGCTTATATTGTAACTGAATTTTCAAACAATGAGTTCCCATTAAAACCCGATTAAATGTAACGTTTTAGACAAATTAAAAATTTAAATGTACCAATTATCAAAACATATCATCCGACAACATGTGGGTCCTTTTTTCTTCGGCTTTTTTATCATAACGCTGCTTTTTATGTTGAATTTGATATTCAAAGAACTGAGCCGAATATTAAGCAAAGGCCTCGATTTTTTTGTTGTTTTGGAATTTTTCGTTTTGAATATCGCCTGGATTGTGGCGTTAGCAGTCCCAATGGGCGTACTCATGTCATGCCTGATGGCTTTTGGTCAATTGTCGGCTGACAATGAAATCACCGCGATCAAATCGTGCGGGATAAGTTTATACCGAATTATATTGCCGGTTCTAATTGTCGCGGCTGGATTGTCAATATTTCTGATTTGGTTCAATAATTACGTGCTTCCGGATTCCAATCATCGGTTGAGATTGCTGGCAAGAGACATTACGACGAAAAGACCCACTGTAAGTTTGGAGCCGGGATATTTATACGAAGACATCCCGGATATTTCGATTCGGGTTGAAAAGCTACAGGAGCAGAAAAATCTGTCACTTATTGAAGATGTGCTCATTTACGACCGAAATGATGAAAACATTAATCGTACAATCATTGCAGAACGAGGCCGAATAGAGGTCGATAAGAACAGCGGTTTGCTCAAACTCATTCTTTTCGACGGTGAAATTCACGAAATTAATAATGATAAATTGGAGCAATACAATCGTATTCAGTTTCCGAAATATTCAATGACAATTCCGATTCCAGATATGGTATTACAGCGTACTGACTCGGAATACCGCGGTGACCGCGAACAAAGTGCGAAGATGATGCGTCAGGAAATAGCCAGCAATAAAAAATTAATTCAAAAGAGAAAAGAAAATTTGCTTAAATTTATAAATCTGCAAATTGAGCGTTCTTTTAACTTCGATAAATTAACACCCATGGTTGGGGCAGATTTGAAAGATAAAATTATCTTGCCAAATGTCGAAACGCTAAAAATGGCAACTCGTTTTCAGACGAATCTAAAAAAACAAATCCGAATCAACAAAAATATTCTTCACCGCATAAAAGCCGAAATTGAAGTGAATCACAGCTATGAGTTGAGCAATAAAAAACTGCTGGTGGAAATACATAAAAAATATTCGATTCCTTTTGCCTGTATTGTTTTTGTTCTCATCGGCGCACCGCTCGGCATTATGGCAAACAGAGGAAATATGGCAGTCGGCGGTGGTATCAGCCTGATATTTTTTATTATCTATTGGATTTTTCTCATCGGCGGTGAAGAGCTGGCTGATCGAAATATGTTGTCCCCCTTTCTCGCCATGTGGCTGGCAAATATTATCGTCGGTGCTTTTGGCTTGTATTTACTTGTGCGAACTGTGAAAGAGGTTTCTTTGCTGAGCTTTGATTTTCTAATAAAACTTTTACCTAAACGCTTTAGATGATAGCATGAAAATATTAGATAAATACATATTAAAAAATTTTTTTGGGACTTTACTTTTTGCTCTGATCGCTTTTTCGGCAATATTTATTATCATTGATCTCATCGGCTTCATGGATAAATTTATCGATCAAAAAGTTGGTATGCCAATTATCATTCAGTATTATCTGTTCTATTTGCCCTACATTATTATCTTAACTTTACCGGTTGCCACTCTGCTGGCAAGCTTGTTCAGTGTTGGCCAACTGGCGCGCTACAATGAAATTATTGCCATGCGCTCTTCAGGGTTATCGAGTCATCAAATTTTAGCTCCCTTATTTATCGCGGGTCTGTTAATCAGTCTGATTGCCATTTACAGTGGCGAGAGATTTGTGCCGATAGCAAACCAAAAAAAGAAAGATGTTTACGAAAATTATGTGAAAAAAAATAAAAGTAAAACCAGACGAAAAACAAAAAATATTCAGTTACAAGTTGATAAAAACCGCTGGTTGACCGTCAGCTTTTTTGATATTCAAAAGAACACAGCTTACCAGGTCAGTTTGGAAGAATATCAAAACAGTACGCTGATCGAAAGAATAGATGCCGCCAGCATGACATGGGAAGAAAAGAAATGGATTTTTAATCAGGCATACTGGAGGCAATTCAATGGAATGGAAGAAAAAGTTGAACATTTCGAATCAAAACGATTGACAAATCTGAATTTCAAACCAGAAGACATTGCCAAAGTTCAAAAAAAGGCTGAGGAGATGAGCTTTTGGGAGCTGAAAAATTTTATTAAAGAAATTCGGCGAACAGGCGGGAATCCGGATCGTTGGCTGGTTGAATTGTATTTGAAAATCGCTTTTCCGTTTTCTAATTTAATCATCATTCTCTTTGGCGCTCCTCTTGCATCCAAAAAAACACGCAGTGGCACGGCGATAAGCTTTGGTGTCAGTTTGTTTATCTGTTTCCTCTACTTTGGTTTAATCAAAGTGGGGCAGGGACTGGGACATAACGGAACGCTTCCTCCTCTGCTCGCAGCTTGGCTTGGCAACATCGTTTTTGGCGCAGGAGCGCTGATAATCCTCATTCGATCCAACTGATTGCTGATTATGCGATTTTATGTAATCGGTTAGGATGGCTTCTGCTTGATTTTAAATATCGAAAATTTATTATATGACAATGCGACTTCCATCATAATTATAAATGATACTTTTTAATTTTATATCGCATGGTACGCAGACTAATTTTCAGATTTTTTGCTGCCAACGATTTATTTCCACCCGATTTATTTATCGCATCCTGGATGATCATCCGCTCGGCATAGTCCATTTTACTACGAAATGTTTCGTCACCGCCCTGAGATTGGAATTCGTTAACAAACTGATTCCTTTTATCGGAATAAATAGTTAATGGCAAAAATTCAGGCAGGATCACATCGCCTTCACCCAAAACAATCGCATTTTCAACCGCGTTCTCTAATTCTCTGACATTGCCAGGCCAATCATAATTCATGCACATTTCAAGAGTTTTATCCGCAATTTTCATGACCGGTTTGTCATTCTCTTCACAGAATTTTTTAATGAAATGTTCCAACAGCAGCGGGATGTCCTCTCTTCTTTCGCGTAAGGGAGGTATGAAAATCGGAATGACATTCAAGCGAAAATACAGGTCTTCCCTAAAATTTCCTTGCGCTAATGCCGTTTCCAAATTGCGGTTTGTCGCGGCAATTACTCTCACATTGACATCTATGGGTTTGGTACCACCCAAATGTGTGATTTCTTTTTCTTGTAAAACCCGTAACAGCTTTGTTTGGACACTTTCAGATATATCACCAATTTCATCCAAAAAGATAGTTCCGCCATCAGCCAATTCAAACCTACCCATTTTACTGGAAGTAGCGCCTGTGAAGGCGCCTTTTTCATAGCCGAATAATTCACTTTCCAAAAGTGTCTCTGGTAAAGAAGCACAACTGATCTCAATTATTTTTTTATCCGCTCGCGGGCTATTGTAGTGGATTGCACGAGCCACTAATTCTTTGCCAACGCCGCTCTCTCCTCTGATCAAAACCGTGGACTGTGTTTTGGACACTTTTTCGATCTTTTTATAAATTTCAACAATTGCTTTGCTATTGCCAATGATATTTTCAAAACGATAAGAATGTTTTATCTGACTTTTTAATTCAATATTTTCGCTTAATATCTGTTTTTCCTTAACGGCTTTTCTAATAGTGATGAACAACTCATCCAAATTCAGTGGTTTGGTCAAATATTCGAACACGCCCTTTTTCATCGCCTCAACGGCGTCTTTTACAGAACTATAAGCAGTCATCACAATGGTTTTCATTTCCCCATCGAACTTCTGAGATTCCTCATAAAGCTCTAAACCATCCATGCCCGGCATCCTCAAATCAGTCAACATCACATCAAATTGCTGCTGTTTCAACTGTCCAAGCGCTTCTTTTGCTGATTTGACTCCCGTCGTATTGAATCCTTCATCCTGGAGTATTTCCACCAAACCGGATAATGTATTCAAATCATCTTCGACGATTAAGATTCGTGCCATCTTGAAACCTATCATTTGATTGTAATAAAAATCAGAGGATTAATTTTTAGAAACGTTTTTATCCCCCATTATTTATCCATAATTTAATTGTCGAAACACCGCGATGATTTATGTGTCATTTTTTGTTGTCCAATAATCACTTTAAATGAGTTTTTTATCACTAATTCAGGTTATACAAAATTTTTTTTAGTGAATCTAAAAGTACATTAAGGTGACTTTCGTCAACATTAACCATGTGGCCGACTCGAAATACTTTATCAGACAATTTGCCCTGACCGCCGGAAACGGTGATTTTGTAATTCTGTTTCAAGTGGCTGATCATTTTTTTAGGATTCATTTTCGAGGCAACATCTATTACAGTTAAGGAATCCGCCGGATATTCCGGAAAAAGTGACAAACTAAGCCCCAAAATTTCATCCCTGAACCATTGGGCAATTTCATGTCGTCGTTTCCAATTTTTTTCGATCCCTGTTTTCTGTAACTTCCCGATTACATGATCCGCAGCAAAAATCAAAGGTATTACCGGCGTATAAGCCGCTCCCTTTTGTGAATTATATGCTTTTTTCGCCCGTTTTAAATCCAAATAATAACATGGGGATTTTGCCTGTTCCGCATATTCCCAAGCGCGATCGTTCAAAGAAATCATGCTTAAGCCGGGCGGTAAACCGAGCGCTTTTTGAGAAGCACCAACAACCACATCAACTCCCCACTCATCCTGCTTCAAAGGTAAAATACCTGCCGAGGTAATGACATCCGCGATAATAAGTCCGTCTGTTCTGTTACGGATTTTAGGTACAATAGTTGCCAAATCCGTCAGCGCCCCGGTTGACGTCTCACAATGTGTAAAATAAATCCCTTTAATAAGCGGATACTTATCCATTGCCCGGATGATTTGTTCTAAAGTTGGACTTTTTCCCCACGGTAATTTCAGCGCTTTGACAGTGAATCCAAATTCACGAGCAATTTCAGACCACCGTTCACTGAACTTACCATTTTCAACAACCAAAATCTCATCACCCGGACTGAAAAAATTGGCAACTGCTGCTTCCATCCCACCCGTGCCGCTGGTAGCCAATATCAGCACGTCATTTTTTGTTTGAAACAGATATTTTAGTCCTTCACTAAGCCGATTGTAAACTTTAATGAATTCCGGCGTCCGATGATAGACCATTGGGCGACTTAAAATTTCCCGGATTTCGGCTGATAACGGAACAGGCCCGGCTGTAAGTAGCAATTCGTTTTTCATAGACTATTTGGATTTTTGAATTAAATCAATGACGGATTTCCAGATGTGTTCTTTTCCCTGTTTGGTAATCTTTGAAAACGGAACAACACCGGCGATACCAAACTCGCCAGTATTATCTGCGATACGTTTTAACATCAGTTGGGCTTTATTTCTGGACAATTTGTCAATTTTAGTGGCGACTATTAATATCGGTAGCTGCAAATAGGACAACCAAATCAACATTTCCTGATCAAGCTTTGTCAGACCATGCCGGCTGTCGATGATTTGAATGACCCCTTTAAGATATTTGTTTTTCGAACAGTAACTCTCGATCAATAATTTCCATCTCTTCTGCTCTGCTTTTGACACCTTGGAAAAACCATAACCCGGCAGATCAACAAAATAGAATTTTTCGTTAACAGAATAATAGTTCAGCGCTCTGGTTTTCCCCGGAGTTGAACTTGTTTTTGCCAACTGTTTTCTATTGATCAGGCAATTAATTAAACTGGACTTACCAACATTGGAGCGTCCGGCAAAAGCAATTTCAGGTAATTTGGGTTCCGGGAGATTCCTAATATTGACAAAACTTCCTTTAAATTCTACACTATTAACTTTCATCTGATCCACATTTTTTTAACAAATTAACAGAACATTTGGTTTCAGTTTCCATAAAATGATTCATAGACCTGCAGTGTAAACAAATTCCAGAACCGAATGGGTATAATTAAAAAAATCTTCCATTAGCTATTTTGAAAAGCTTCCGGGAAGATTTTTTTAAATTCAAAAACAGGAAAATAGAAACAAATAGTTTCAATTTGAATTTTAAGCTGTCTTTTTAACGTTTTGATATTTAAAAACGGGTTCCTTACCTTTTGTAATGACCTCTTTTGTAATCGTACATTTTTTAACATTTTCCATTTCAGGCAAGTTAAACATAATATTCAGCATCGTACCTTCTATAATAGCGCGTAGAGAACGCGCGCCGGTTTTTCTTTTCATTGCTTCATCGACAATTGCCCTGAGTGCTTTTTCTTCAAATTCTAACTCCACACGATCCAGCTCAAATAGCTTTTTATACTGTTTTGTCAGTGAATTTTTGGGCTCAATCAAAATGGTATAAAGCGCCTCTTCATCTAATTCATCGAAAATGCACTCAATAGGTAATCGTCCGATCATCTCGGGTATTAAGCCAAATTGGAGCAAATCTTCAGGTTGAGTGTGAGACAGAACTTTTCCTATTGTCTGCTGATTTTTCGATTCCAACTCAGCACCAAAACCGACACCTTTTCTGCCGATCCGATTGCCGACTATTTTCTCTAATCCATCAAAGGCCCCGCCACAAATAAATAAAATATTTTTGGTGTTAATTTGAATTAAATTCTGCTCAGGGTGTTTTCTGCCGCCTTTCGGGGGGACTGAAGCGACCGTGCCTTCTAATATTTTTAATAGTGCCTGTTGCACACCTTCGCCGGACACATCCCGCGTAATAGAAGGATTTCCGGACTTGCGCGAAATCTTGTCAATCTCATCAATATACACGATTCCATGTTCAGCCAATTCAACATCGTAATCTGCCGCTTGAAGTAATCTGACTAAGATATTTTCAACATCCTCACCAACATAACCGGCTTCTGTTAATGTAGTCGCGTCTGCAATCGTGAACGGAACATTTAAAAAGCGCGCGAGTGTTTGTGCCAAAAGCGTTTTACCTGTTCCGGTCGGGCCAATTAAAAGAATATTACTCTTTTCAAGCTCAATTTCATCATCAAGCAAGTCAGCAGTTTCCACCCGCTTGTAATGATTGTAAACTGCTACTGAAACAATTTTCTTTGCATTTTCTTGGCCGATAACATAGGCATCTAATTCTTTTTTAATCTCCGCAGGGGTTCTGATCTTATTTTTAGCGACCAGAGCACGACGATTCATGTCCTCTTTGATGATCTCACTGGCGTTTTTAACACATTCATTACAAATATAAACATCCGGGCCAGTGACTATTGAATCAACTTGATTAGAATTTTTTCCGCAAAACGAACAGATAAATAATCGTTCCCGACGCTTTTTGTAGTCGTCCATAAAAACCTCTATTTATGAATTTAACTATTCACTTTTATTAGTTGATTTTCTGCTTTTCATTATCTCGTCAACAATGCCGTATTTTTTTGATTCTTCAGCCGCCATGAAAAAATTACGGTCCGAATCTTTGGCAATTTTTGCAACTGTCTGTCCGGTATGATAGGACAAAATCTTATTTATCTCTTCCCGGATATTTAAAATTTCCCGAGCCTGAATTTCGATGTCGGCTGCCATCCCCTGAGCGCCTCCTAAAGGCTGGTGTATCATGACTCTGGAATGGGGCAGCGCCGAGCGTTTACCTTTTGTTCCCGCAGCCAGTAAAACAGCCGCCATACTCGATGCCTGACCCAGGCAAATAGTCGCAACGTCGGGTTTGATATATTGCATCGTATCATAAATACCCAGACCGGAAGTGACATACCCACCCGGACTATTGATATACATATACACATCTTTTTCCGGATCATCCGCTTCTAAAAACAGTAGTTGGGCAATCGCGAGACTGGCTACCGCATCGTCGATTGCTGAACCAATAAAGATAATTCGTTCTTTCAACAGTCTCGAAAATATATCATAAGCGCGTTCTCCGCGTCCTGTCTGCTCAATAACTATCGGAACTAAACCCATTTAAAACCTCTCACCTTTAATTAATTGTTTACTCTTCCACAATCATTTCTTGTTGTTTTTTGAAGGTTTGATAATTAACATCGTTTTCTTTGATTTTTGCATTCTCTTCCAACAGCTTTAAGACTCGCTCTTCCAAAACATCATATTTCAGTCGATCCCGCTTTTCATCCTCTTTATAATCTCGCCTGATTTTTGCTTTCTCTTGAGGATTCGTATCTTTAATCATCTCTTCAACTCGCTGCTCAACATCTTCATTCTCAACTTTTAAATCCTCTTTTTCAGCAATCTTGTCCTTGATTAAACGCCATTTTAAATTGCGAATCGCATCTGCACGGAATCGGGTGCGAATATCTTCTTCATCCACTTCTGAACTTTCTTCAGCTTTTAAATTCTGAATAAGCATATCGAGATAATGATCGATCATGAAGTCAGGTAAATCAACTGGATTGGATTTGACAACTTCATCAATTAAACTTTGTTCAAATTTTTGCCTGTTGGCTGATTTAATCTGTTGCGTTAAATTTTCCCGGATCGATTCTTTTAATTCCTCGAGGTTGTTATAATTGCTAATTTCTTTTGCGAATTCATCATCAATTTCCGGCAGCTTTTTCTCTTTTATTTCTCTCACATTAATTGAATAAAATGCTTCTTCGTCCTCTTCATTTATCGGGGGCAATGCAACTCGTCGCGTTTCGCCGGCTTTTACGCCGATCAATTGTTTGGACAAATCATCATCCATACCTTCACCACCGAGTTGGAGAAACCGATTATCATATTTCTCGCCAATCAACGGATGACCAGAGCCATCCGTTTTTTGCAAATCAGCGACGAGATAATGACCGTCCTGTGCCCCACCCTCGACATTGTTCAACGTCGCATGTTGTTCCTGAAGATTTTTTAGACCTTCATTTACATCATCTTCTGTAATATTATATTTATCGTATTCAACTTCTAATTTCTTAATTTTTTTCAATTCGACATCAGGCTCAACCCTTACTTTGACCTTAAAGGTTAATCCATTCTCCCTGTCATAATCCAATGACTCAATCTTAATAACATCATGTAACTTTACTTCTTTTTCTTCAACCGCTTTTTCTAAATAATCTGAAGCGGATTGCTCGGCTACTTCGCGTTCAATTTTTAAGCCGAACATTTTTTTGACCAATTCAAGAGGGACTTTACCTTTGCGAAATCCTTCCAAACGGATCGATTTTTTGTATTCAACATAGGATTCATTAAACTTGGGAACCAAATCTTCATACGGAACATTTATTTCGATTAACTTCTCAAATTCAGCCTTTTCATTAATAGTTACTTCCAATACAAACTCCTTAAATAGTTTTTTTATCAATTTCGGCAACGTGCGAGAGGGGGGAGTTGAACCCCCACACCAAAATAGGTACTAGATCCTAAATCTAGCGCGTCTGCCAATTCCGCCACTCTCGCTTTAAACGATTTCAAATATAAAAAGTTTAATTGCAAATGTCAATGTTTTTTTACCGGTTTCCTGTATTCTATGCCTTGTTTTGTCAAAAGTTCCTCATGTTTAATATTTTTTTAGGGTTATGATACATTCTGATATTTAGCCAAACGAACAGAAAAGAACATCTGTTTCCCACTAAAATATTTATAGAAGCCCTGATTTTTCGACTCATTTATATTGAAATTATATATACTGATTTTTCAGTTTACAAATTCTTTTTAAATGAATGAACAACTCATTTGCAATTTATATGCCAACCAAACTATTCCTATGAATTAAATCCTTATTTTATCCTAAATTTTTAGTCTCAAAAAATTGGAGACTCTAAATTGAAAAAATCACCACACCAAAATCGTTGCTGATTGGAAAAGATTGGACTTGATTTTTATCTTAAATATTAATAAATTACATTGTTCAAACCTTATAGACTTCTGCAAAACAGGGAAAGAGCAAAACAAAGTTCGTCACTCCCGTGAATGCAGAAGTCTTCTTAATATAAATTATTAACAACTTATGCGATGCCTGCATTCGCATGTATGACAGTAAAATTTTAAATTGAAATATTTTGCAGAACGCCAAAAAAATTAGAAAGAGGAGACTTAATATGAAAAATTTGTTGAAAGAATTGAATATCAATGATGTGAATTACGGCGGTTGCTCTGGCATCGATGGTTGGATTAAAGATGAGCAGGGGACAGAATTGGTATCCTACAATCCGACAACAAGTGAGCCGATTGCAAAAATTATTCAGATGAGTGAAAAGGGATATTCAACGATTTTGGATAAAGCTCACGAAAGCTTCAAGACATGGCGCATGTTACCGGCTCCAAAACGGGGTGAAGTAATTCGGGATTTAGGTCAGGCGCTGAGAGATTATAAGGAGCCATTAGGCGAATTAGTGGCACTGGAGATGGGAAAAATTAAAATTGAGGGGTTAGGAGAAGTCCAGGAGATGATTGATATCTGTGATTTTGCGGTTGGCTTATCCCGACAATTATACGGTCTCACCATGCAATCCGAACGCACCAATCATCGCATGTACGAACAATGGCACCCGTTAGGTCCGATTGCGATCATCACAGCCTTCAATTTTCCGGTTGCGGTGTGGTCATGGAATTCAGCTATCGCTGGCGTCTGCGGCGATACGATGGTTTGGAAACCCTCCTCCGAAGTACCGCTTTGTGGTATTGCCGTTCAGCACATTGTCAATAAAGTCACTGCCGATTATAATTTAGACGGTGTCTTTAATTTACTCATCGGACCCGGCCGGTCAGTCGGTGACAAACTCATTCACGATCCCAGAATTCAGATGGTCTCCTTTACCGGTTCCACGAAAATGGGGCATCGGGTGGCAGAAGCAACAGCAAAACGCTTTGCCGGAACGATTTTGGAATTAGGCGGAAATAACGCAATTATCGTGGCAGAAGATGCGGATATGGACATGGCTGTCCGCGCAATTTTATTTGGTGCGGTCGGTACAGCAGGACAGCGCTGTACAACGACGCGACGCATTATCATGCACAAATCGATTGCCAAAAAATTAACAGATCGGCTGGTCAATGCTTACAAGCAAGTGAAGATTGGTAATCCGTTGGATGAAAACACACTTATGGGACCGTTGGTCACCGAAGCAGCGGTTGAAGACATGATGGCAGCACTGGAATTAGCGAAAAAGCAGGGCGGCGAAGTGCTTTACGGTGGAAACAGATTGCCCGAAAAAGGAAAGCAGTTTGTCGAGCCTACAATCGTCAAAATGAAATCCCAGACTGACATTGTGAAAGAGGAGACCTTTGCGCCCATTTTGTATCTATTAGAATATGAAACCATTGATGAAGCGATCGAAATTCATAACAGTGTTCCGCAAGGGTTGTCCAGCGCGATTTTCACGACCAATCTTTTAACTGCCGAAACATTCCTCTCTCAGCGCGGATCAGACTGCGGCATTGCCAATGTAAATATCGGTACATCCGGTGCGGAAATCGGCGGTGCGTTCGGTGGCGAAAAAGATACCGGCGGCGGAAGAGAGTCCGGTTCCGACGCATGGAAAGGTTATATGCGGCGACAGACCAATACAATTAACTGGTCAACCGAATTACCGCTGGCTCAGGGGATAAAGTTTGGCGATTAATCTTTTATCCGAATGAAACATGAATCTTTTTCGTGGAGTGGAAATCATATTTTATAGAATTATGATTTCCACTTTTCATTTAGAGGTGTTACGATGTCAGAAAAAAATAAACCTAAGATAACGTTCGATACGTCAGTTGAAGACTTGGCACTCAAATATCCTAAGTCCGTCCATTTCTTAACTGAAAGGAATGTGCGCTGCATTCGCTGCGGGGAGCCGCTGTGGTGTTCAGTCGGTGAACTCTTCGAAGAGGACAAGGTCGAGAATCCAAAGCAATTGTTAGATGAACTGAATCAATTCCTCGAAGAAAACGATCAATAAGAACATCCGTGCCGTTTTTAAATTTGGTGCATGATGCGCCCAAAAGAAAAGTTTTTTGGGGGCAAAATGCTCCAGCCTTAATTTCATCAGAGCTTTCAAACGTCCAGCTAATCTATTGATATTTAATAACTAAAGTGCATCGAATATTTTGTGGCATCCAAATTGCATTTAAGAATTCACACAAATTGCAGGAGTTTTTAGATGCGTTTAGCTTTAGCAGCATATCAAAATCGGATTGCTTCTTTATTTGAGACATCAGATCGTTTTGTTTTTGTCGAACCACCTC
Organism: uncultured Cytophagia bacterium; assembly: GCA_964472785.1. Classification (GTDB taxonomy): domain Bacteria; phylum Zhuqueibacterota; class Zhuqueibacteria; order Thermofontimicrobiales; family Thermofontimicrobiaceae; genus CAYYMH01. The sequence continues at coordinate 96,460 of CAYYMH010000011.1, forward strand.
GTCAGCAAAAACAGGAGCAAGATGTTGTCCTGATAAAGGAAAATAACCTGTCGTCCATGCTGCAGACAATGAAAAACCACCAGACGTCTGTTTTAATTTGTGGCGCAATCAGCGGTTGCCTGGCAAACGCTATCGAAGTTGCCGGAATCCGGGTTATTCCTTATGTGACAGGGGATGTGGATACGATAGTTAAGGCATTCGAACGCGGTAATTTGGACAATTGCCGAATGCCGGGCTGCCTTCAGAAAGGACGGCGCGGCCGACGGAGAGGTCATCGCAAAGGTCGGCTTTTGGATTAACACGAACGCTCATTTTTATGATCAAAAAACTTTTCTATTTAAAAACGAAATTCAATTATTTAAAGGAGCAAAAATGAAAGTAGCGATAACAGCATTGGGAAAGGATTTAAATTCTGAAATTGATCCTCGCTTTGGCAGAGCTGAAAACTTCATTGTTGTTGATACGGACACGATGGAATTTGAACTGATTGAAAATACCGGTGTAAATGCGATGCACGGCGCAGGTATTCAATCCGGACAGTTGATGAATGAAAAAAATGTGATAGGAATTATTACCGGACAGGTTGGTCCGAATGCCTTTCAAACACTTCAGGCTGCTAACATCAAAATTTATCAGGCAAAAGGAAAAATCGCTGATGCAGTTGAAGATTTCAAACAGGGAAAATTAAAGCAGATAACAGAAATGGGTCCGGCGCATTTTGGCATGGGAGGCAAAGGTCGCGGACGAGGTCAAAATTAGAAGTGCTTCCCGATTTTCCATTTTCGGAACTAAAACATGATTTATAATAGTCTAAATTTTAAAACATATTTTCTCGAAGGAGGTGAATAAAATGCCAAGAGGAGACGGAACAGGCCCTGCAGGACAGGGACCAGGATCAGGCCGTGGAGCTGGTCGTGGTGGCGGCAGAGGACGAATGGGCGGTACAAATCCAGGCGCAGGCCCTGGGGGAAATTGTGTGTGCCCGAATTGCGGAAACATCGTCGCACACCAGCGTGGCACGCCGTGCAACTCGCGAAAATGTCCCAATTGCGGAACACTGATGGTCAGAGAATAGAGGCAGTAACTTGAAAATTATTAAAGAGATTATAAAATCGATCGAAGTGGCGGCACCGGCTAAAAAAATATTCGTCGGCCTTCACTGGACGTATGTCGAAAGCCAAAATGCGGGTTTGGCTTCAACAATGGACGAGCCACCGATGCATCACGATAAGAAAATCCGAGACGTGGGAAAGCTACACGAAAAAGAGATCGGCAAATTAATAAGGCTTGCTCTATCCGACCATTTAGTCGAAGCCAGTATCGGATTAGCGGCGATAAATTCGCTTATCGAAATTGACGAGAGCACGTGTAAAGAAATGAACGCGTTTGAGATTATTGCGGAAAAGGGGCAACAAAAAAATATCGGTATTATCGGACATTTTCCTTTTGTTGAAAAACTAAAACAGCACGCGAAAAATCTGTGGGTGTTTGAAAAGAGGATGCAACCTGGTGATCTTCATGCTTCTGAAATGGAAAATTATCTTCCGAGGTGCGATGTCATTGGCATTTCTGCGACGACGCTGATTAATCACAGTTTAACGGAAGTTTTGAAATACTGCTCGAAAGATTCGTTCAAAGTTATGTTAGGCGCTACAACACCAATGATACCTGTACTTTTTGATGTTGGCATCGACGTGCTATCTGGTTGCAAGGTGGTAAAGAAGGATCTGGTTTTTTCCGCAATCAGTCAGGGGGCAAGTTTTAAGCAGATAGAGGGCATCAAGCTGCTCAATATGTTTCGATAAAACGCGATCAATTATTTAATCAAAACGGAGGAAAAGATAAATGAAATATTCAACAAAAAGCTTTTTTGTTTTCCTCATTTTAGTACTCTGTGCTGGGTTGACCTATGCTCAACCGGGACGGGGTCTCAGCAGAAGCAATTTGACAAAATTGTATGACACTTCAACTGTCGATACGATAAAGGGAAAAATTACCAAAGTCGATACTTCTCAAACAGAATACGGGCGGTTCCCCGGACTTCTGCTTTCAATTAAAGATAATGAAGAAACAACAAAAGTTTACCTGGCTCCGATTTGGTATCTTTCCCAGCAAAGTTTGACATTTAAAAAAGAAGATGAAATCACAATCATCGGATCGCGGGTAAAGTTCAACAGCAAGCCGATTGTGATTACCCAAAAATTCAAATATAAAGGGAGTGAAACAAAAATTAGAGATGAAAATGGTTTTCCTGTTTGGGCTGGAAAGCGAATGGGACCGGGAAAAGGAAGATGAATGCGTTAAAATTAAGTGGTCACTTTTAATATTAATAACAGTGGAAGGAGGTGAAGACAATGCCAGGTGGTGATGGAACTGGACCGCGCGGTATGGGTTCAATGACAGGACGAGCAGCCGGATTTTGTGCCGGTTACAACGTCCCGGGCTTTACGAATCCGGTACAGGGAAGAGGATTTTGGCGCGCCGGAAGAGGTAATTTCGGCGGCGGAAGAGGCTGGCGACACATGTATTACGCCACCGGACTTCCTTATTGGGCGCGTTTTGGCGGTGCTCCCAATTATCCGAATGCGCCTCAAAATGTTGCTCAACCAAATCCGGAACAAGAGGTTGAATTGCTGAAAAACCAGGCTGAGTATTTTGAAGGGGCATTGGAAGATATCAAAAAACGGATTGATGAATTGGAAGCCCAAAAACAGAACAAATAAATGTTCGTCCTCTTTTTTCTTGTAATTACAGAGCTAAGGCAGGAGTTAGCTTTACCCATAATTCATCTACTTAACTTTTGCCTTAGCTTTACTGTATTAGCCATTTCAATTGAGGAATCGAGCGAAACATTTTGATTTTAAAAGTATCTAAATTTTATAAAGATAGGGTTAAATTTGAGCCATCGGTATAAACATCTTTTTGGACCGGTACCATCGCGACGACTTGGAATTTCTTTGGGTGTTGACTTGGTTCCGCACAAAACCTGTACGTTAAACTGTATCTATTGTGAATGTGGTCCGACAACCAATTGGACGTTACAACTGGAGGAATACGTTCCGACAAAAGTTGTCATCAACGAGTTGACAGATTATTTGAATACATCGCCGGAATTAGATTATGTCACATTTTCAGGGGCTGGAGAACCCACACTGCATTCAGACATCGGAACAATCGTATCGTTTGTAAAAACAAATTATCCCCAATACAAACTGGCACTCATTACTAACGGAACACTGTTCTGTTTTCCTGAAGTTCGTGAGCAAGTAAAATCGGTGGATCTGGTTTTGCCCTCACTGGATACTGTAACCGATAGAATTTTTAAAAAAATTAATCGACCGGTTTCAGGGCTCTCCGTCAAATCACTCATTGATGGGCTGGTTGAATTTCAAAAAATATACAGCGGCGAGATGTGGTTGGAGATCTTTATCGTTCCCGGAATCAACGATCAGGTTGAAGAAATTACTGCGTTGCGGAACGTCATCAAAAAAATTGCACCTGATAAAGTACAGTTAAATACCATGGATCGACCCGGAACAGTTAAAAATCTGAGAGCGGCGACTGAAACTGAGTTACAACGTATCGCCGGCCAATTGGGTGGGACTGTTGAGATAATTGCCAAATTTGAAAAAAGAAAGGACGTGCGGAGTTACAAAGTTGATATTGAGAATGCAATTTTGCAAACCATCAGCCGCAGACCCTGCACATTGGAAGATTTGTCTTCCATTCTGGGATTACACATCAATGAACTCAACAAATACTTAAATGAATTGCTGAAGAACAATCGGATCATTTCAGAAAAAATGGATCGAGGTACGTTTTACCGAACAACAACATAAAAAGGATGGTGGTTGTTTATGATTAAAGATAACGTCAAAAGTGTCCTGTCGAGTTTGCCAGAATCTGTAAAATTAGTGGCGGCTGCCAAGACGAGAACTTTAGCTGAAGTGGAAGAAGCGATCGAAGCTGGCATTGAGATTTTGGGATATAACTATGTTCAGGAAGCAGAGGATATTTATCAGCATGTCGGAAATAAAGTGAAATGGCACATGATCGGACATTTGCAGCGGAATAAAGCCAAAAGAGCGGTTCAACTGTTTGACATGATCGAGACCATTGATTCAAAAAGACTGGCAAAAGAACTGAACCGTCAGTGCGAAAATTTGAATAAAAAAATGCCGGTGCTGATTGAAATCAACAGCGGCAAAGAGTCGAATAAAACCGGTGTCTTCCCGGAAAATGCCGATGATTTTGTCAGAGAAATAAGCTCGCTAAAAAATATTCAAATTCAGGGGCTGATGACCATGGGACCTTTTACCGGCGATCCTGAAAATGCGAGACCTTATTTTCAAGTCACCAAAGCAGCATTCGACCGACTGAAAGACGCCGGCATCGAAAATGTGGACATGCGATACCTCTCAATGGGAATGAGTAACAGCTTCAAAGTTGCCCTTGAAGAAGGCGCTAATATCGTACGCATTGGCACTAAATTGTTTGGCGAGCGAAGGAAATAAATTGATAAATGATTTTGGAATATTTTTTATACCGATATAAAGGATGGAAATGAATACGGAAAAAATGAGATCGATTGAATTTACTTATGATTGTATTCCCTGTGCAATTGGTAGTGTGATTACACTTTTCAAAAAAGGAATTGTCCCCAAAGACAAGCAGGACTACACCTTCAGAACGTTATTAAAATATTTCAGCGAATTGGATTATGCACAATCCCCACCGGAAATCGCCCGGGATATGCATCGCACGATCCGCCGGATACTTAAAAATTCAGATCCTTATCGGGATTTGAAAAGACATTACAATCAGATTATATTGGATAAGTATGATGAATTTATGCAACTGGTAAAAGCAGCAACGGATCCGTTCACCTATGCGCTCAGATTATCAATCGCCGGAAATATTATCGATTTTGGTCCGAATGGAAAATTCGATGTTGATGGCACGATCGAAAAAGCTCAGTCCGTTGTTCTGGCATTTGACGATTCAACTGACTTAAAAAGGGAGATTGAAGCGGCTGATACAGTGCTCTTTTTAGGTGACAATGCCGGTGAAATTGTATTAGATCGCATCTTCATCGAAACGATAAAACACTCCAATTTATATTTCGCAGTAAGGGGCGCGCCGGTCATTAATGACGTGACAATGGAAGACGCGAAAATGGTTGGCATCGACAAACTCGCGACAGTGATTACCAACGGCGATGATGCACCGGGGTCGATCATTAAAGATACGTCAGCAGAATTTCAGGAAATTTTTAATAAAGCCGATTTGATTATTTCAAAAGGACAGGGCAATTTAGAAAGCCTTATTCAAAGCGATAAAAATATCTACTTCATTCTTATGGCAAAATGCGATCACGTTGCCAAACATCTTGGTTGCAAAAAAGGTGATTTTTTAGTAATGAAGAATAAAAATCATCGTCTCTCATAAGCAAAAAAAATAATTTGATGGAAATTAAAGCGACAAATTTATGCGGAGGTAAAAAATGCCTTTTGGAGTCGGAAGAGGCAGCGGCAAAGGAAGGGGAAGACGCGGCAAAGGCGGTCGAGGTATGCGTTCCGGGCGATCACGTTTTCACAGAAGAAATTTAAACTTAGCCGAAAGCTGTGTGTGCCCAAATTGCGAAACAGTGGTCGCCAAACAGAGAGGTGTTCCTTGTTTTCAGACTGCGTGCCCGAATTGCGGCGCACAGATGACGCGACAGTTCAACGTGCCAGGGATTTTTACCCCGCAGCAAGAGGAAAAAATAGGCAACAAACCGATTGTTGATCAGGAAGAATGTACAGGGTGTAAAAAATGTATTTCCGCCTGTCCGGAACATGCCATTGACTTAATTGATTCCAAGGCGTTTATCAATCACGATAAGTGCACGAATTGCCGGGTTTGTATTACGATTTGTCCGGTTTCAGCGATTTTATAAAAGGAGATATATTTTGGCTGATCGATCAGCGCGATTAAAAAAAGGACAGAAAGTGGCATTATGGGCGACCCTGCTCACATTATTAGCATCGCTCATGAAAGGATCGATCGGCGTCTTGTTCAATTCAAAAGTTTTGATCGCCGATGCCTTTCACAGCGGTGCGGATACCATCGCCATCTTCGCTTCTGCCTTTGGCTTGTGGTTGGCATCAAAAGAGAAAAGCGCCCGTTTTCCCTATGGACTGTACAAAGCGGAGACATTTATCACGCTCATCATCGGCGGACTGATCACCTGGGCAGGAATTGAGTTGGTGAAAGATGGTTATCACAAATTATTCTTTACACCGGAGGTAACCACCTTTCCTTATTTACCGGTAATGGTGACTATTTTATCCATCATCACCGCTTTTTTCATTGCGCGATGGGAAAAAGCGGTGGGAGAGGAAATCAATTCTCGTTCTTTGATTGCCAATGCCGGCGAATCGTTTTTGGATATTATTTCATCAATCGTTGTGCTCTGTGGCATCCTGATGGCGTATTTGCAAATTCCCTATGTCGAAGGATTAATCATCATTTTAATCGCATTACTGATTATCAAATTGGGTGTGGAAAATTTTTGGAAATCTATGCTGGTACTTCTGGACGCCAATTTAGATAAACAGTTGCAGTCGGAAATTGAAGAGCTCGTCTCCGACATTTACGGCTTAAAAGATGTACAGGACGTTAAAATCCGCCAATCAGGGCCTTTTCGGATGGTCGATTTGAAATTCACCACCAGTCCGTCAATCACCATTTATAAAGCACATGAAATTTCAGATGAGATTGAACATAAAATTATGCAAAAGTTTGATACCGTGGAATCTGTTTTTGTGCACGCCGAACCATCGAAACAGGAGAACGTGAGAGCGATTATTCCGGTGGCGGAAATAAATGGTGAAGACTCGAAAATATACAGCCATTTTGGCAGAGCCCCTTATTTTGCGATCATTGAAATTCAGAAGGACGAGATTCAGATCGAAGATTTTTACTTAAACGAATTTTTGGACCGGGAAAAACACATCGGATTGAATGTAGTGAAAGTGGTGATACATTATGATTTGGATATGCTGTTTACCAATCGCATCGGTGAAATATCGTTCTATATGCTGAAGGAAAATTTTATTGATATTTACCAGGTCGAGGATGACAATTTGACCATCCGTCATGTTGTTGAACACTACAGAGACGATCGCTTGAAAAGGATCACCGAGCCGACGCACTCGGTGGAAGATGCGTTGGTTGAGAGTTGATTCATTTCAAATTTAATCTAATATTCTAAAAGGAAAATAATTAACCAATATTAGCCCACTAAACACACAAAAATGCACGAAATATTGTTTTTCTAATTTTGAATTTAGCGCTATTTCGCGTGTTTCGTGGGCAATAAATCTATTTTTTCATTGTTATAATTCATTTTATAACTTTAGGTTTAACATAATATCGAAGTGATCGTTTCAGAAATTGATAATGCGAATGATGCGGTGAATGCGTATTTACTTGCAAAAGATGTATATTTTCAGTATTATAATGCGGATAAAAAACAACTGGTGAGTTGTTTAGAAAGGTAAAAGAACGATGGATGAATCAAAAGTTGAACTAACCGGTTTCGTAGCCCGGCAATATGATACGCTTTTAAATCTCGTATCATTGGGCAAATATTCCGCATTCATTCGAAATGCGATTCAAAAAATGAACATTCAACCGGAAGACAAGATTGCAGATTTTGGTTGTGGAACTGGCCGAAATGCCTGTTTGATGGCGGAGTACATAAACTCCTCAGGTAAGATTGTCGGACTCGATATCGGCGATGAAATGGTTGAACAGTTCGAACAAAATTGTGAGCAGTTTCCCAATGTGAATGTAAAAAAGCAACGGATTGATGAGCCGATAAATTTTGAGGAAAAATTTGACAAAGTACTGCTGTCCTTTGTTTTTCATGGTTTTCCCGATGACAAAAAAGAAATCATTATTGAAAATGTAAAAAATGCTTTGAAAGTCGGGGGATCGCTGTTTCTGTTGGATTGGGAAGAATTTGATTTGAGTAAAAAGTCCTTTTTATTTCAATGGGCGTTCAAGAAATTTGAGTGCCGACTGGCGCAGGACTATTTGAAAGTGAATTGGAAGGAGAGATTAGCGGTATGGGGATTTGGCAATTTTGGAGAACACTTGTTTTTTAAAAATAACGTTCGGCTTTTAAGAGCAGCATTGCTTAAAAAATAGAGTTACTGCCTCCAAAAATATGGAATTAGGATACGATGAAATTACTGATGATATATGCACAATACTTTGCGTTTAAACCGGCCCAGAAAACACTGGATTATGTTCCGGATGCATCCGAAAAACAGTCGATTGAAAATGCGGTGGTGGGATTTGTTCATGTCGAAGAAAAAGATAGTCATCAGATGAACAAAATTATTACCAAACTGATTAAAAATTTGAAATGGCTGGCAGAAAAAAATAATAACAAAAACATTGTGTTTCATTCATTCGCTCACCTGTCAGAGGAAAAAGCCGATCCGCAACTGGCAGCAGAAACTTTAAATCAGGCAGAACAAAGGTTGATTGATGCCGGATATAACGTTGGGCAGACACCGTTAGGGTATTTCTTAGATTTGGATTTGAAGGTTCCGGGTTCACCATTGGCACGAGTTTTCAAAGAGTTTTAGATTGGAAAAGGATTTGATTCTATGACGACATGGGTTTGGTTTGGATTTTTTCTTGCATTAGGTTTGCTGCTGATCATTGCCCGCTGGAATTTATGGGCGGCGCTAATTACTGCCGCGTTTGTACTGGGCAAGTTCAGTCTTTCGTTTTCTCAATTATGGGAACAGACAGTTCTCACATTAACAAATCCTTCGATCATTTTATTAGCCATTTCAGTCGGTCTTATCCCTGTTATCGGCGGCGCAATGGAATTCGGAGGGTTAATGGATGACCTGGTGAATAACCTTCGGTTAAAGAGACGCTCATTAATGGCGTTCTCCTCTGCTTTTGTCGGACTGCTGCCAATGCCGGGAGGCGCATTACTTTCAGCACCCCTGATCGAGCGAGGTGGCAAAGTTGTATCCGGCAAAAACAAAACCGCGGTCAACGTTTGGTACCGTCATGTTTTTCTGCTGATTTATCCGCTGGGCATGTTATTAGCAACCACCGCAATGGCAAAGATAAATTTATATACGGCAATGTTGTATCTTTTGCCTGGCTTCATTTTGATGCTCATTTTGGGTTATTTCTTTTTATTATCAAATATTGACAACAACCGAAACATCGATCGTCACACGGACATTAAAAAAATCGTACTGCCGATTGTCATTTTGACGATCGCGCCGTTGATTCATTTTATCCTGATGATGATTTTTCCGAACTGGCTTCAGGAAATTCCCTTATTAATTGGGGTGACGGTCAGTATTCTGTTATCATATTATTTTGGCAAACTTAAAATTAAATCATTCAAACAAATCGTTTTGAAAATGAAACCTTGGTATTTTGCACTAATTATCGTTGGGATGTTTTTGTTTTTAAATATTTTCAAAGCATCGGAGACATCCCGTGTTATTGCTGAAGCTGCTTTCTCGAAAATTTTCCTGATCGTGGGAGTGGCTGCATTACTTGGATTCACCACAGGTCGCGTTCAGGTCCCGATTTCGATTTTACTGCCGATCTATTTGGCTCAATTCGGTGCAAATGCAATGACTCCATTAATTTTCGCCATTATGTTTTTTTCAGCATATCAGGGCTATATCATTTCACCGGTGCATCCGTGTGTTTCGGTAAGTTTGGCATTTTTTAGAACTGACTTAAAATCATTTTACAAGTCATTGGCTATTCCGGCGTTGATTGGGCTTGGATTTGCCTGGCTGGTCGCTGAATGTGCGCTTAAGCTTTATTAATGAAAATAAGTGTAATTTCAAATATGATCTAAAAATAAAATTGGCTACTGGACACTTTTTACAAATAGGATTTATTGACTGATATTCACAGTTAAACAGAGATTTTAAAATATTTCTAATAGAAAATTCTTTAAACCAAAGAAAATATCTGTGAAAATCCGTGTTAATCCGTGACAACAAAAAAAACGTGTCCGGTCGTGAGAAATAAAATTAAACATGTGTTTAAAAATAATGATATTAAATGAACTTGGAGGAGACGATGGAAGACAAAAAAATAGATCCACAAGCAGATCGGATGAAACAACAGCAAATGCAGGACATGGCAATCAAAGAAAATATGGCCCGCATCAAACATAAAGTGATTATTATGAGCGGCAAAGGCGGCGTCGGAAAAAGTACTGTCTCTGTAAATTTGGCTTTTGAGCTGGCAAAGAGCGGCAGAGCAGTCGGCTTATTGGACACAGACATTCATGGCCCCTCGCTGGGAAAAATGTTAGGTATCGAGGGACAATTTTTACAACCATCAGAAAAAAGACAGGCACTAATCCCCATCGAAGTTAAAAATATCAAAGTTGTGACAATGGCATCGCTGTTGCAGGATGCGGATGCGCCGGTGATCTGGCGCGGACCGTTGAAAATGGGCGCCATCAAACAATTTCTCGGCGAAATCGAATGGGGAGATTTGGATTATCTTATTATTGATTCTCCTCCCGGAACCGGAGATGAGCCGCTAAGTGTTTGTCAATTGATTCCGGAGGCGGACGGTTCAATTATTGTCACCACACCTCAGGATGTCGCACTGATCGATTCCAGAAAGACGGTTCGGTTTTCTCAAGCGTTAAAAATTCCGGTGCTGGGTATCGTCGAAAATATGAGCGGTTTCAGTTGTCCCCACTGCGGCACACCGATTAACTTATTCAAAGTTGGTGGTGGCGAAAAAGCAGCTCAAAATATGGGCTTACCTTTTTTAGGCAGAATTCCGATTGATCCCGAAATCGTTGAATCTTCCGATGCCGGAAAAGCTTATGTTTACGATTTTGAGGATCATGAGGCGGCAAAAAGCATGAAATCTATCGCCCAAAAAGTGGCAGATCATGTCGAGAAAAAATGATAAGGCTAAAACCAACAAAATAAATTTGATTGAAATTTAAAGGTTGAGGAATGATAAATGATTATTAGTATTGCCAGCGGAAAAGGTGGAACCGGCAAGACAACACTCGCGGTCAATTTGGCAAAATCAATTGAAAATCGGGTGCAATTATTGGACTGTGATGTTGAGGAACCCAACTCACACATTTTTATCGAGCCGGTAATCCGTGATAAACAAGCAGTTCTCTTGCCGATTCCGAAAGTTGATCTGGATAAATGTACCTTCTGCGGAAAATGCAGTGAGATTTGTCAGTTTAACGCCATCGCTACGGTTAAACAAAATGTGTTGGTTTTTCCGGAATTGTGTCATTCATGTGCAGGGTGCTGGCTCATTTGCCCGGAACAGTGTATTTCTCAAAACATGCGCGACATCGGATACACGGAAACAGGCAGTTCTGACCATATTGACTTTATTCACGGCCGTTTAAATGTCGGAGAAGTGATGTCGCCCCCTCTGATTCGGGAAGTGAAGAAGCAGATTAACTCAGCACATGATCTGGTCATCATTGACGCGCCACCCGGGAGTTCATGCCCTGTTATTGAGGCGATAAAGGATAGCGATTTTGTCATCTTGGCGACTGAGCCGACACCTTTTGGGCTGAATGATTTAAAATTGGCAGTAGAAATGGTTCGCAAATTGAAAATGCCCTTTGGGGTCGTGATCAATCGTTCGGACATTGGCGATGACAAAGTTACTCAATATTGTCAGCAAGAAAATATCCCGATTTTGATGGAAATCCCCAATGACCGAAAAATCGCTGAAGCGTATTCAGTCGGCAAATCCATTATCGATATTTATCCCGAATACCAAGAACGATTCCGAGAAATGCTTAACGAGATTGAGAGGAGATTGGTTGCATGAAAGAACTGACTATTATTAGCGGAAAGGGTGGCACTGGAAAAACGAGTGTCACTGCGGCATTCGCTGCACTTGCTGAAAGCAAAGTGATGGCAGACTGTGACGTTGATGCTGCTGATCTTCATCTGATTCTCAATCCAAAGGTGAAACAGCGGGAGGAATTCTCCGGTGGGAGTATCGCGTATATCGATGAGGAAAAATGTACCCAATGCAATAAATGCCGGGAAGTCTGTCAGTTTAATGCCATAACCGAAGACTTCGTTGTTGATCCCATTTCCTGCGAGGGATGTTCGGTTTGTGTACATTTCTGTCCGGTGGATGCGATAGATTTTCGAGAACAAATCAACGGCGAATGGTTCATTTCAGACACCCGCTTCGGTCCGATGGTTCATGCAAAATTGGGGATCGCCGAAGAAAATTCCGGCAAGTTAGTCACGCTGGTTCGTCGACAGGCAAAGAAATTAGCAGAGGACAGTAATTCAGAATTTATCATCATTGACGGCGCGCCCGGCGTTGGCTGTCCGGTTATTTCATCCATCACCGGAGTAGATGCGGTTATGATCGTGACCGAACCAACCCGGTCCGGGTTGCATGATTTGGAACGGGTGATGCAACTTTCAGCGGGACACTTTGGTATAACCACTATGGTCTGTGTTAATAAATATGACCTGAATTCGGACATATCCGATCAGATCGAAAAAATGTGTAAAAAGGAAAATGTCCATTTTGTGGGAAAAATACCCTATGATACTTCGATCACCAAAGCCATGGTGGAACAAAAGTCAATCATCGAATATTCGAACGGAACCGTCTCGAGAGAGATAAAAAAGATCTGGGATCGAGTGGCAAATATTTTAAATAATGAATAAAAAAATTAAAGAGTTTCGATGGAAAAAATCACCTTAAAACCAATCGGGAAAATTCACACACCCTACAATGATATCAAGGAAATGCCAATTCAAGGCACATTTAAAACGGATGTTTTAGGATGGGCAAAATTAGATAAAAAGTATGCTGCCGGATTAAAGGATCTGGATGGTTTTAGCCACGCCATTTTGATTTATTACTTCCACCGATCAGGGCGGGAAGATACGGTCGGAACACCTTTTTTGGAGAATATCGAACATGGAATTTTCGCCATCCGGAGTCCGCATCGTCCCAATCATTTGGGAATGTCGATTGTAAAAATAAAAGAAATTCAGGAAAACAAATTGTATTTTTATGAGGTTGACATGCTTAATGGCACGCCATTGCTGGATATTAAACCGTATATCAAACATTATGATTGTCGGGATGGTGTTGTGTCCGGTTGGATTGACAAACATTTTACAAACGGAAATATACCCGAGAGAACAGTAATAAAATAGAAAACAGATTTAAATTTGAATACAAAACCATCAAGGAGGTATTTTTTATGAAAATTGCAATTTCTACTGATCACGGAAATGTGTCGGCACATTTTGGTCGTTGTCCCGATTTTACCATTGTCGAAATTGAAAATGGAGAAATTATTAAACAGGATAAAATAAAAAATCCGGGACACCATCCGGGATTTTTACCAGAATACTTTGACAACATGGGTATCAGCGCGGTCATTGCTGGTGGAGCAGGACAGCGGGCACAAATGCTGTTCGAACAAAAAAATATTCAACTGATACTTGGCGTCACCGGCCCCGTGGATAATGCGATCAATTTGCTCTGTGAGGGCAGGTTGAAAGGCGGAGAAAGTCTGTGTCAGCCCGGTGGCGGTAAAGGATATGGCGTTGAAAAGACCGAATGTGACCACGAGGATGATGAATAAAATCTGATAACCGATAAAAGGAGTGATAAATGCCAACTTACGAATATCGCTGTACCCAGTGTCATTATAAGTTCGAAAAATTTCAATCAATCTCTGAAAACCCTGTCACTCTATGTCCGCAATGTGACGGAAAAGTGGAGAGAATTTTATCCGGTGGTGCTGGTGTATTGTTTAAAGGCAGCGGTTTTTATGAAACCGATTACAAGAAAAAAGATACATGTTGCTCAAGCGGGAACGGTTGTGATGCGCCGAAGCGCTGTTGTGAAAAGTAGCAATTTAAAAAAAATCCAAAGCAAAAATAATGACTCTATATCTGCCCGTGAAAGACACTGAAATACACGAAATATTATTTTTTGATTTTCAATTTAGCCTGTTTAATTCACAAATCTTGCCACCAAGGCACCAAGTCACGAAGAATCAAAAAGTTGTGAAAAAAGCATTCATAAAAAACATTCTGAGTCAATTCATCTCCTTTGACTGCCAGGCTTTATATTTTCATTACGTTGTGTGCCTTTGTGTATTAGAGACTTTGTGGCGTATGAATTATTCAGGTTAGTGTTATTTTGTGTGTTCCGTGGGCAATAAATTTTGGTTTCAAAAATTTAGGTAAAGTTATAGTTTAATAAAATTAAAAGCCTCCCAATGACAGGAGGCTTTCTTTTCATTTATGCTTTTTTCACACCTAATTTAATTTTATCACCAGCCAGTTTAATTTCTTTTGAAAAAACATCAGATGGCATTGTTTCGCTAATATCCAAAGAGAGCGTTTCGGTTTTAATATAATCTTCGTGTTTTTCAAACGCACTTTTTACCTTCTCTGGACCTTCGTAATACAATTCGATTCGATCATTCATCTCGAAATTCGCTTCTTTACGGAGCTCCTGAATCTGTCTGACCAAATCTCTCGCCAATCCTTCGGATAACAGCTCATCAGTCAATTTGGTATCCAGTCCGATCAGACTGCCATCGTTTTCAATCACCACAAAGTCTGGTTTGGGTTTTAAATCAACCAAAACTTCATCTGATTCTAAAGAAACCCGCTGAGCGTCGAATTCGAGATCAATGTTTAACTGTGCTTTCACTTTTTTTGCAACATCATTCACCGGTAACGCTGCCAGTGCCTTTTGAATTTTAGGAAGGTCTTTACCATATTTCTGACCCAGCTTCTTAAAATCGATTTTAATTTCGTACTGGGCTAAATCTTCATCTTTATCCACAAAAGTCAACTTTTTAACATTCAGTTCCTCTTTGACATGTTGCTCGTATTTTTTCAAAGAATCGGTTTCCAGTGAGGCGTCGGCTCTGATGACAAGTTGCGACAAGGGCTGGCGAATTTTAATATTACTCGTGTTCCGCAAAGAACGACCTGCTTTGACAACACTGATCACCTGATCGATGTCAGCTACTAATTGATCATCAATAAATTCTGATTCAACTTGAGGAAAATCGCAATGATGAATAGACTCCGGCGCTGAATCATCATTTGCTGCCACCATGTTTTGGTATATTTCTTCCGTAATAAACGGAATGACCGGCGCCAATAATTTGATCAATTCTGTCAGCACATGATACAAAGTAAAATAAGCAACGTTTTTATCTTTATCCCGCTCACTTTTCCAAAAACGTCGTCGGTTTCTTCTCACGTACCAATTAGATAAATCGTCGATAAATTCTTCGGTTTTTTTCATGAATGCCATGATATTAAAATTTTCATAGCTATCATGGGCAGCTTTAATTAAAGTCTGAAGCTTTGCCAGCACCCACCGGTCAATTTCTTTCAAATCTTTTCTCTCTGCGTTAAATTTCTTGGGATCAATTTCATCCAATATGGCGTAATTGGTCCAAAAAGCGTAAGTGTTCCAAAGAGTTAACAGATGTTTCCGGATTTCCTTTGCCGGGCCATATCCGAAATTTAAATTTGTAAACGGATTATGACCAGCAAACATCCAGCGCATGGTATCCACGCCAATCCTTTCGGCTGCGTCATCGAACCAGATGGCATTGCCGCTGCTTTTGTGCATTTCCTCACCTTGTTCGTCGCGAACCAGAGCATGCCCCAATACGGTTTTAAATGGCTCACGATTTTCCATGACAGTGCTCATCGCTAAAATCGCATAAAACCAGTTTCGGAACTGTCCCGGAAAACACTCGGTGATAAAATCCGCCGGAAACCATTTTTCCCAGTAAGAGCGATCTTCCAGATATCCCATCGTTGAATATGGAACGATCCCCGCATCTAACCAGGGATTTCCCACATCCTTGATCCGTGGAACGATGGCGCCACATTTCTCACATTTTATCTTCACATAATCAATATAAGGTCTGTGGGGGGAATGACCTTCGAGCTTATCCCAGCCTTCCACTGCTCGCTCTTTTAATTCATCGATTCCGCCGATAACCTCAAAATGCCCACATTCATTACACTCGAAAATCGGCAGCGCCAATCCCCAGTAACGCTTTTTGGAGATCATCCAGTCGTGCATATTCTTGAGCCAATCCAACTCCAATTGCATCCCGTATTCCGGCATCCAATGAATTTTTTTGGTGACTTCCATGATTTGATGACGCAGCTCATCCATTTTGATAAACCACTCATCGACCAGGCGAAAAACCAGCTCAGTCCCGTGACGCCAGCATACCGGATAGCGGTGCGTGATCTTATCTTTTTTGTACAGAATGTTTTTTTCTTTTAAATTCTGAATGATCGGCTCGGCAACTTTCATAACATTCATTCCGCTCAACCAATCGAATCCATCGATAAAATTACCGAATTGATCCAAAGGCGCGATTGCTGCCAGATCATATTCTTTGCCCAGCGCAAAGTCTTCTTTACCGCAACCGGGTGCGATGTGGACGATTCCGGTACCATCTTCCGCGCTGACTTCATCCCAGGCCATGACCGGGTGTCGGACGTCTTTTTGAGCCGGCAGCTCTTCAAATGGTGAATGAAATGATAATCCGGCTAATTCGATACCTTTCATTTCTTCCATAACTTCATACTCGCCTTTTGATGCGAAAACTTCCAGCAAACGATCTTTAACAATATAATAGATTTGATCTCCCTGCTTTACTTTCACATAAATGAAATCAGGATGAACCGCCGCACCGACATTCGCCGGCAACGTCCATGCTGTTGTCGTCCAAACTAACAGACTTTCATTCTCCCGACCAGCAATAGGAAATCGCACGTAAATACTTGTGTGTTGCATCTCCCTGTAACCTTCAGTCGCGATCTCGTGTTGTGACATCGCAGCGCCGCAATCGATACACCAGGGCATCACGTCATGACCTTTATAAATCCAACCGTTGTCATAGCACTTTTTCAAAAACAGCCAGATGGTGTAATTGTTGATGTCTGTCATGGTATAATAGGAATTGTCCCAATCCATCCAGTAACCCAAACGTATGGATTGATTGGTCTGAATTTTAGAAAATTTTCTCACGCGCTGTTTACACTTTTCAACAAAATTCTCGATACCGAATTCTTCAATGTCGGTTTTTGATTTGAATCCCAATTCCTTTTCGACCTCAACTTCGACCCACAAACCCTGACAGTCGAATCCGTTTTGATAACGTTGATCATGTCCCAACATGGCATGATAACGTTGAAACAGGTCTTTGTAGGTCCGTCCCCAGGCGTGATGAACGCCCATCGGATTGTTCGCAGTAATCGGTCCGTCCAAAAACGACCACCGTTTGTTACCTTTGTTTTTATTAACTAACTTTTTGAACGTGTCATTTTCTTTCCAAAAGTTCAAAATTTCGTGCTCGAGTTTGACAAAATCTTGTTGGGTATTTACTTTTTTTAGCATTACGTTATTCCTGACTTTTTGTGTGAGTTATAATTATATTTTCAAAGTGTATCCCAATTATGAATATCGTGCAATAGTCCACTTCAAACAAGACGGTAAAAATAAAAAAACCCACTGTCTTTTTCATCTGGCAGTGGGTTCACTCAACTCATTTTAAATATAAAAAAAACATGATCAGGGACCCTCTGCCAGAGGGATTCGTATCATGATGGTAATTATCCGAATAATGATATTAATAATCGTTTTTATCGTAATATCTTTCATGTGAATTTCCCTGTTTATTAAACTGAAAAATATAATACTTTTGGATCAAAATGTCAAGATTTAAATTCGATTTTATTACTTTTATCAATTTCGTATCTCATTAATCCCTATTTTAGCCAGCTTTTTTTCTAAAAAAATTGTACCTATTGAGCCATCGAGTCACAGAGGATTCGGAGAAAAAATCAATAAAACTCAGGACAGATATTTTTCTCATTCTTGTGAATCTGGATTTCGGATTAAATTTTTAAACCACATTCTTACACTAAATCTACTAATTGATTATTAAAATGCCTCAGTGCTCTATATGTCTCTGTAGCATTTTTTATTGTCTGAATAATCACAAAAAATTAAATTGATGTAATTGAATTTATTGAGAGGATTTTACAGTTGATAAATCGCTTGATTTTTTACCCTTTTTGTTTTATATTTACATTCACTAATTTGGATGGTAAAATTTTTGATTAATTTAAAGTTGTCTGTGCATTGAAAAAATTCAATACTGCGAATGGATCCTACTTGTCTGTTTTAATTTTTTAAGGAGAACTGAATTCCGTGGATCAAAAAAAACATGAGCACTTAAAAAATGTCATTTTGGAAATGCGACAACGGGTGCTTAAAGCATTAAAGGATGACCGCCGCAAAGAATCTTTACGAGATTCGTCAGGCACCAATTCATATTCATTTCATCTTGCAGATCAGGGTTCTGAAGTCAATGAGTACGAAAAATCATTTTTATTAGCTTCGATGGAGGGCGATATTCTGGAGGAACTGGATGAAGCACTTGACAGAATCGACGACGGCAGCTTTGGCACTTGTGTCATCTGCGGAAAAGAAATCAATCAGAAAAGGTTGGAAGCGATTCCTTATGCAAAGTTATGTATAGAATGTAAATCAAATGAAGAGAAAAATCTTTAGTTAGTGTGGTAGTGTAAAATAAATATGAAAGAATAGAAGCAATCGCAAAAAAAAGTTACCC
>CAYYMH010000012.1:0-107974 GCA_964472785.1 uncultured Cytophagia bacterium
TTTGTAATGGCTAAATAAATTAACTGAGTAGAATTGAAACTTTTTATCATAGGAGAATCGTATCGAAAAAAATTCAGTCCCAAATTTGAAAACGCTTGACTTTGTAAATTAATCTTTTTATTATTCCCTTAATTCACAAAACAAGTGGGGAATATCGTGACCCTGAAACTGGGGAATATGATGGACTTTGACACGGCCCCAAATCCCGAAACTTGGCAGTAGCCAGGTCTCGAATAACTCCAATGCCTCTTCATAAATAAATGTTTTCATCTCGGCTGTCTCAATCATTTCCTGTATCACACCGGGAAATTTCTTTTCCATCTCGTAGAGTCTCACAAAATTATCCAGCTGACTTGTCTTTAAGAACAGATCCCATCCGATGGTATCATAGCTTCTCGGTTTTTCACCTTGGAAGAGCTCATCCCCTCGTCTTTTTGTGTAGATTTCAGCAATGCATTCTTCCAGCACATCTACCGGAGTTGCCAGATAGCGAGCCAGCAGGGTTCTTTTTGATTTATTAGTCATTTCGGTATTCCTCCAATTCATTAATGTCTTCTAATTCTCTGCCTGTTTTCCGTTGCAGTATTCATCGGTAATTCAAACTAAAACCTCCCTTTGTTGTTTAGTGTTATTCACCCCTTCTTTTGTTGTTTATTAGCCGGACTACGTGGACTACTTTAAACAACATAATGGGTGGGTTGGTAATAAAACTTTTCAATCTCCCTTTGTTGTGCAGTATTGTACAACTCTAAACAACAATAAAACAGGGGGACTGGTGTAACTTTGCAACCCTCCCTTTGTTGTATATTGTTATTCAACACTAAACAACATGGGGGGGGTAACATACCTTTCGATAATTATCAAAATTTGGCAAAATGTCCCCCTTCCTGTATATATTATAGGAACGGGGACAAAATGCTTTTTTGACTTTTTTAAACTTTTTGAGTTTTGTCAACCTTATTTATTCGTCTCAGCATCTTTTAATCCGTCCGACTTATCTAATTGATTATTATGGAATTGTCCGACTTTTATGAATTACGTCCGACTTTATGTCCGGGTTATGTAATTAATAATTATAGACTTGTCCGTAAAACCAACAATCTTAAAACTAATAGGGGTATATATTATATATATAGTAATAGAAATTAATAAAACCCGGCCAAGTCGGACATCTCTATAAAAAACAATTACTAAACCCGGACGAAAACCCGGACGTAAATAAATAAAGTCGGCCAAGTTTAATATTAACAGTTAACTAAATCGGCCACTTATATATTGGAGTTCTCGTGATACTACTATCCTTGCTGGCAGTAATTCCGCATGACGCTAGCTTTTTCGTTAAAGTATTTTTTGTCACACCATAATCCGAGTAAATCCCTTGGAACAGTTTTCTCGCCATACTTTTAGCAATCTTACCATCCGGCAATGTCCTTAAATCATTCTCCTTAATTGGCTCATGGTAATAATTTGGAACGTTCTCCAAAAACCACTCCACATCAGCAGCCTTTAGATGATGTGCAAACTCTTCAAACCGACTCGATCCAGCTTGGATCAACGTGCTTTTAGTATCGTTATTCAGGGCTTTATTGGCTTTCGCGATATCATTTTGGATGTTCCACAGGTATTGTGCAAAATTTTCGAGCTCCATCGATAGTTCAGGAATCACTGCCCCGTCACGAAACCATTTAAAGCCTGTCAACGCTCCACCTGTCTCAACAATATTAAACCTGCGGTCACCCCGTTCTACAAATAAGGGTACACTCTCATTGGAAAAGAAAATACAGTTAACACAGTTTTTAATCGTATACGCCTGAATAAACTTCTCATTGATCGTAATTGTCGGATCTGTGATAATCGACTTTATCTTGCTGTTCAAAGAATTCCTGCCGTAGTTACTGTGAGCCACTTCATTGAATGCCACGAAGCAGACATTCTTCATGTACCCGTTAAACGGGCTTTTCAGCTGCTCATCTTCCACCTGCATCGTCTGGATCTCACCAAACAGCGGTTTAATAATGTAACTAAACAATAAACCTTTCCCAGCGCCCTGCTCACCCTTTAATACGTAGGCAGTCATCAATTTCTTTCTCGTTTGCAATGCACAAGCAAACCAGTTAATAAAGTGCTTTCTCTCATTATCTTTAACAAACAAGTTACGCAGCAACATGTTTATGTAAGGAAAATCAGCTTCGGGATCAACGATATCCCTGCTAGGTGACATCGAATGATATTTCGTCGGAGTAAATAAATTAAAGGTTCGATTCGCCCGATCAAGCCGGGCGTTGTTATGAACATCAAATTTAAATTTATACACATCAAACGGATCTGGAAAAGCTGTTTTATATGATTTAAATATATCCTTTAACACTTCTTTTTTAGCACTAAATAGCCTACCATCAATTAGATACCAGTACGCACCTGTTGTTCGTTCAATGAAAGCGTATGGCTTTGACTTATCGATGGGATCGAAGGGTCTATTTCCATTCCATGCTGACTCAAGTTTAATCTTTACTTCTGATTCCGGGAATTCAGGTCGGCACTTCTTCGCGCCTTCTAATAACTTTTTCTGTACTTCGTCTTTAGAGTAACCGCAATCTCTCAGATCACAGGCTGCTTTGTAACATTCATCATCACGACAACCTTGTTCAACGCCCATGGCGATAAATTCTAATGTTGCTTTCCGTGGTTTTTTCTGTTCAGGTCTCTCGGTTGCTGATTCCTGCCTAGAAGCTACAGGGGAATAACCAGTCATGAAGATTCGATCACTTAGTGAGATTAAATCAATTGGATCAATCCCATCAGCGATTGAATGCAATACTTTTGCTCGCTGAAATTTCCCATTATCTCTTTTCCCGTTTGCCTGCCGACCATATCTGTTTCCAGTGAACATCTTATAGTCAGGGATCAATTCGCCTTTTTCTTTTGCATTGATTGGCTTCTTGAAGTATTTTGGATACTTCATAGCCAGATACGCTACGAATTGCTGGCATCGTCGTTTATATTCTTCCTGACTGTTTGCAAAATGTTTAAAGAAAAGGTAATGATGAATTGATTTGTTTCCGGAATGCACCATGAACATGGGAGTTCGCAATTCTTCGGATACATGTAAAATCCTTTCCTGCTGCAATTGGATTGGGCAATGATCAAATTCAATTACTATAGGTTGAATGCAGCCATTAAAAGAAAGATACTTGCTTTCACGTCTGGGAATATCTTTACTAGTGAAAGGTATAACCGTGGTAAACTGATTTTCTAATACATGATCATAAGTGTTCTGAATAATTTCAGAAGCATCATCGCATCTGGTTTTTACAAATGTTATTTCATCTACTCTTGAGTATAATGATGGTGATTTAGCAATATAAAAGTGCTTGACTTCATTGTGCTCCTTCAGATTGTGTTGCATCGTTGTTAATCGGTTTGTTGTTGAAAGTTGTGTTGCTGTACATTAGTGTTTTTAAATTTCGGATCGCTTTAGCAAAGGTCATTGGCGAAACATTTGCGCTGTTGCAGTAATATCCATTGACCAGGTCTTCAAGATTCGATCCTTTAAATTCAAAAGTGGATCTGTTATCCATTCTGTTATGACCAATCAATTGAACATCACTGGTAAACAGGTATGATGCGAGATAAAAGTCGCTTGTTGTTAAAGTTATTTCCATAATAGGATATTGGTTTTGTTAAAAAAATATGTATTATGTTTCCGGTTGGAAGTTTTTGTTGTAATTTGTAGTTTTCTTGTTTGTGAGTTTTTCCGAAGGGTTTGCAGTTGTAGGTAACGTCCCTATCTATAATATAGAAATTACAAAAGTGATGTCAAGTCTTATTTCAACTTTTTATTTGCTGGTTTTCTTTGTAAGATTTTCAGTGGCAAATTTCAATCATCATCGTCCCTACTAACAATATCGGTATAAACGACCAAAATGTCAAGTGATTTTTTTATTTTTTTGATTTTTTTTGGGCGACGTTGCTGAATAATGATATTAATCATTAATAAACAGTAATTTAGACAATATTAAAAAAATGTTTTAAAAATAGCTTAACATATTGATATTGCTATAAATAAGCAATATTGAGCACTTTTTGCCATCAGTTACGACTGATTCCACCAAAACGCGTGACAAATACGTGCCTTAACTAAACTGAAATGGGCTAAAATTGGATAAAGAAGAATAAAGAAGAGTAAAATTGGACTATTTAAATGTGTGGGCTAACTTTATATTTTACAAAAAAATAACCCCTTAAGTTTATTAATACCTAAGGGGTTTAAAAGTGCCGCCTCCCAGAATCGAACTGGGGACACACGGATTTTCAGTCCGTTGCTCTACCGTCTGAGCTAAAGCGGCACTTGAAAAATCGAAGACAAAGATAGTGTTTTTTTTGTAAAAAGTCAATATTTTTTTGAAAAAAAATTTAACAGGGCTAAATTAAAATTTAGCAACTGTTACCTGTTTATGTTATAAATATAAAAGCTATTCATATCGCTATCGCGAATGGTGATCTCAACAGCAGATAAACAAGTTTCAATCAGTCCAAATCTTCTCACGATGATCACCTTCCGCAACATTTCTTATATTTTTTACCGCTGCCACAAGGACACGGATCATTGCGTCCTACTTTCGGACCTGTAACGATGGGGACTTTTTTACCTTGCCGCTGCTGCGGTTGCTGAGGTGCGCCTTGGCTTTCCGGCTGTTGCGGTGTGCGATCAAATCCCATCCCAACAGTGGAATCATGTACTTCTCGAATTTGCTGGGGCCTTCTTCTTTGGGCTTGGATCGCGGGCTCTTCCCTGATTTGTGCCTTGAAAATTAGCTCGATCACGCCCTCGTTCACATTTGCCAGCATGTTCGTAAACGCGTTAAATCCTTCACTTTTATATTCAATCAGCGGATCTTTTTGGCCGTAAGCCCGAAGCCCGATTCCCTCTTTCAGTTGATCCATTTCATACAGATGCTCCCGCCAGGAAGAATCAATCACCTGCAACATCGCAAGCCTTTCTAATCGACGCATGTGCAACTTGCCGATTAACCGTTCTTTCTGACGGTAGAATTCGACCGCTTTATCACGAATTTGCTCGAACAGATCCTCCTTTGAAAAATTCTGTGGCACGTCTTTGGCATCTTTATAAATTGGCGCGATTAATAGTAGCCGTTGAAAGTCAGTGTTTAAACCTGTCCAATTCCAATCATCCGCGAACTGACTATCTCCAATATGGTATTCAATCCGGTCTTCGATAATCTGATCCAGCATGTCTAAAATCTGCGATTGTAAATTTTCGCCATGCAGAGCGTTTGAGCGCATTTTGTAAATCACTTCACGCTGCTGATTCATCACATCGTCGTATTCCAACAGATGTTTTCGAATATCAAAATTGTGCATTTCGACACGTTTCTGGGCACGCTCGATGGATTTTGATATCATTGAATGCTGAATTACTTCGCCATCCTGAATTCCCATCCGATCCATCACACCGGCGATTCGATCGGAACCGAACAAGCGCATCAAATCATCTTCGAGGGATAAATAAAATTCGGATGCACCAGGATCTCCTTGCCTGCCGCTTCTTCCTCTGAGCTGACGATCAATTCGCCGTGACTCATGGCGTTCAGTCCCGATAATATGCAGACCACAGGGCACATCACGACGGCATTCTGATAAGTCAATATTATCTGGTATGGGGCGATCATTATCGTCAACCAAATAGCATCCTTCATCACATGCCACAACGCCTTTTCCGAGTTTAATATCCGTTCCCCGACCTGCCATGTTTGTTGCAATGGTAACCATACCGGGTTCACCGGCGTTACTCACTATTTGGGCTTCCTGTTTATGATGTTTTGCATTTAAAACATTGTGTTTGATTTTTCGCCTTTTCAGCATTCGGCTGAGTGTCTCGGATACTTCCACAGATATCGTTCCCACCAGAACGGGACTGTTTTTTTTGTACAAACGTTCGATTTCATCGATGACCGCATTGTATTTTTCCCGCTTAGTGCGGTAGATCTGATCTTCATAATCCATCCTGCGAATCGGTTGATTCGTCGGAATAACCACAACATCGAGTTTATAAATTTGCCAAAATTCATGGGCTTCGGTCTCTGCCGTTCCGGTCATGCCCGCCAATTTATTATACAAGCGAAAGAAATTCTGCAGTGTAATCGTCGCTAATGTCTGAGTTTCTCCCTCTATCTTGACGCCTTCTTTTGCTTCGATTGCCTGATGTAAACCATCGCTGTATCGCCGCCCCGGCATCAATCGTCCAGTGAACTCATCCACAATCATCACTTTACCGTCATCTGTCACAACATATTCGTTATCACGTTCAAACAGCGAATAGGCTTTAAGCAACTGGGATATGTTGTGCAGCTTTTCACTTTTTTCGCTGTACTCCGTTTGAATGTCGTTCTTTTTTTGTGCCTTTTCCTCTTCACTCATACTTTCGTTTTTATCGATCTTATCCAATTCGGTTGCGAGATCAGGCAGTACAAACATTTGGGGATCGTTGGGTGATAAAGCTTCCCGCCCCTTTTCTGTCAAATCGATGATATTGCTTTTTTCGTCAATAGCGAAGTAGAGGTCCTCATCCAGCTCGTGCATTTTTTTCTCGCGCAAATAATCATTTTCCACCCGCTGGATCAATTTTTTGACACCAACCTCGTGTAAAATTTTAGTCAACTTTTTATTTTTGGGCGCACCGCGGTTTGCCTGTAATAATTTAATTCCAGCCTCATAATCGTCACCATTTTTCATTAATGTTTCCGCGTCTGAAATCAGTCTGTTTACAAAATTGGTTTGAGTTCGCACTAATTGAGAAACACTGGGCTTAACTTTATCAAAACTCTGCGTCGAATGTTCTACAGGGCCAGAAATAATCAACGGTGTTCGCGCTTCATCAATCAAAACTGAATCGACTTCATCAATAATTGCATAGTGATGCTCACGGTGCACTAAATCTTCAACCCGGATCGCCATATTGTCCCGAAGATAATCAAAACCAAATTCATTGTTCGTACCATAGGTGATATCCGAATTGTACGCTTTTTGTCGCTGCGGGGGATTCATATCATTGGTAATATAATTCTTGGTCAATCCGAGTGTCTCATAAATTTTGCCCATCCACTCACAATCACGACGCGCCAGATAGTCGTTTACCGTGATTAAATGTACACCTTTTCCTGTCAGGGCATTCAGATAAATTGGCATGGTAGCAACCAGTGTTTTCCCTTCACCTGTTGCCATTTCTGCGATTTTTCCTTCGTGTAATGCAACAGCGCCGATTAACTGAACATCAAACGGTACCATGTCCCATGTGATTTCAATATCGCTTACCTGCCACGATTTACCGACCATGCGACGACATTGTTCTTTGACCAATGCAAACGCTTCCGGCAAAATTTCTTCCAATGTGTCCTCAATGGCATCAAGCTCTGCTTGCTCTTTTTCTTCTATTTGTTTACGAATTTCATCAGCGTCAAATGTCTCATCGTCTGCAATATCTTGTCTGAGTTGCCGATTTAATTCGATCAAATCAGCCTGAATGTCTGATATATTATTTTGAATTGTTTTCTTAAATTCTATGGTTTTGTAGGTCAGTTCTTCGTCTGTAAGTTCATGGAATTCTTGGTAGTACCGATTAATCTCATCTACTGTCGGTTGAATTCTTTTACTGTCCCGATCATGCTTACTGCCAAAAAACTTTGTCAAAATATTTTCTAACATTATGACTCCCAAACAATGGTTGATAGCCGATCACAAATTCTATCGGATTTTTTTCTCTGAATAGCAATTTAAAAAACATGTTTTATACGAACGATAAACTACAAAAGTTCGCTTTTCCTGGGGTTGCTGTCTATCAAACCCCGTCCTGTTTTTTTTATTCGACTCGCTTTTTTCAATTCCGTTAACAGCGAATCCAGAATACCGTTTATAAATTTCCCGCTTTTCTCAGTGCTGTACTTTTTTGAAATTTCGATGGCTTCATCAATCGAAACTTTCGGAGGGATGTCCGGAAAATACAGAAATTCACAAATCGCCAGCCGGAGAATCAATTTGTCGATAATAGCAATTCTCTCAAAATCCCAGTTCAGTGCTTTGCGTTTGATTAACTGATCTAATTCCGGTATATTTTTGACCGTGGATTTTAAGAGCTCTTTGGCAAAAGAGAGCACCATCTGATTGTACTCGTCTTTAACAAAGATATCTTTTATAACCTGGTTTACCGGATATTCATTGAACTCATGCGCATACAAAGCACGCAGCGCGAGTTCCCTGGCTTCTCTCCTGGTGCTCATTGATATTCTCGCTAAGTTATTTGAATTAAAAAAAATGTGTTATTAGATTTTAAAAAAGTACATCCTGATTTTGTATAAACTAAAGCGTGCGGTGCTTAAGTTTTCGAGATGCATAACATTTTTGTAACCAATATTATTCATACTGTGGCATCAGGCTACAAACAAAGTAAATTATCCACGTAAAGCCGATAAAGAATGCAAAATTTGTAAATTTACGTATTTTTATCTTTGCAGAATTAGCGACTTTGCGTGAGTTTTAATTAAAAAATGTTTCTGCTAAAATAGCAAAACTTTTCTGGATAATAGAATAATTGCCTTCCGCCAGTTGGCGGACTCCAAGACATGAAGAAATAATACGTTATAAAAAATTGAATTTTAACATTAGTTTTGTCATATTAAATTTGTAATATAATACACTGCTCGTTGTTCATTACCAATAAAAAAACTGGATGTTCATTTTTAAATTTGGATCAATGCACCGCACCCATTCAGTCGTTTTTTTTTAATCCAAAAAACTAATCAACAAAAGTCAGCCAACCATGGTCATCATTTTCGCCACTTTCAAGAATGCCGAAAAATCGGTCCTGAATTTGTTTGGTAATTTTTCCCCGTTTTCCATCCCCGACCGGAATCCGATCAACTGATTTTACCGGAGTGATCTCAGCCGCTGTACCGGTCAGAAAAATTTCGTCGGCTGTGTAAAGCATTTCTCGCGGAATTTCTGTCTCAATCATTTCGTATCCGAACTCTCTGGCAATGACAAAAATCGAATCTCGTGTAATTCCCGGCAGTGCCGAACTACCTGTTGTCGGTGCGTAAATTTTATTATTTTCAACCAGAAATACATTTTCGCCACTGCCTTCGGCTACATGCCCGCGAGAATTCAGGGCAATACCTTCTCCGTAACCGTCTGCCATGGCTTCCATTTTTATCAATTGTGAATTAATATAATTCCCACCTGCCTTTGACAGTGCCGGAAAGGTATTCGGATGCATTCTTTGCCATGAGGAAATTTTCGCGTCAATTCCTTCCGTCAGGGCATCCTCACCCAGATAACGTCCCCAGTTTAAGGCAGCGATCGCTGTTTCGACCGGACATTTCTGCGGATCAACACCCAGCGTGTTATAGCCTCGAAAAACAAAAGGTCGAATATAGGCGGATTTCATTTTGTTAACTTTGATAATATCAACGCATGCCTGAGAGAGTTCCGCATGGGAAAAGGGAATTTGAGTCCGGTATATTTTTGTTGAATTAAAAAATCGTTTGATATGTTCCGGTAAACGAAAAATTGCCGGTCCCTTTTTTGTATTGTAACAGCGGATTCCTTCAAAAAATGAAGAACCATAATGCACAGCATGTGACATAATATGAACTTTTGCGTCCCACCAATCAATAAATTTACCATTGAACCATATCTTACCTTTTTCATCTCGAGGATCCATAATTTTCTCCTTAAATTATATTAATAAAAATATGAAATTGATAGTTATTAACTTAAATTATTCATGAATCGTATTGTTAGTAGGCATAACTTACCTTGAAATAATTATTTGAATTTATTTTGTTTATAAAACTCAATTTAAAGATCATTGGCAGAATGATTTTTCGGTAGAATGATCAACTCATTAAAAATCAATCATTCTGCCGTTTAATTATTCTGTCACAAAATATTTTTTGAATAATTCAGGTTAAAAAGTATACAACGAAATAATGTTGCATGAATACGTTTTATTGTGACTGTTAAGGTGAATATTTTTTCCAATAATTCATGACGATAAAACCAATAGTTAAATAGAATATCCATTCATCGGTATCGATATTTTTATGCGTTTGTTTGAGTAATTGAGTTCCGTACAACTGAGGTTTACGTGGGCGATGACGTGTAAAATACGTCGGGTATAATGACACGAGGGCAGTCATTCGCTCTAATCGAAGCTGAGCAAACGAAATGTTAAATATTTCAAAAAGTAATTTCAACACCATATTTATTTTATAGAACAATATATCGAGTGAACCGAACATTTATCAAATATCTATTAGGCAACCGATACAAATCAAATTTTTTGAATTATCTTAAATCTTTTACCCGTAACTGGACAAAGGTTCGTCCCAGATAATTATTTTCTTCAATTACATAAGCCATATCCAAGTTTTGGGAGCCGGGTTCAATGCGATAAATTAATTCGCCTAAATTAAATCCGATAGCATCAAATACAACGCCATCCTGTCTGACTTTGAACTTAAGATGATTTTTTCCGACGACAGCCGGCGTCCCGATCACCTGTAAATCATTTGACTGGAAAACAGGTCGCATATTTTTGGGACCAAACGGCGCGAACAATTTCAACAATTGGATCAGCCGTGGTGTAATATTGCCTAAGCGGATTTCAGCGTCAATTTTTAACTTGGGAACCAGCAATTCTTCTGTCAAATTTTGTTTAGCGATTTCATTGAATCGTTTCCTGAAAATATCAATTTTGTCTTTCTCAATCGTTAGTCCGGCTGCATATTTATGTCCACCAAACGCAATCAGCAGATCATCACATTGTTTAATGGCGTTATAAATATCGAATCCGGAGATACTTCTGGCAGACCCTTTCCCAACGTCGGTGTCGATCGAGATCATAACAGTGGGGCGATAATATTTTTCAACAACTCGTGAAGCCACGATCCCGATCACTCCGGGATGCCAACCTTCTTTTGACAAGGTTAAACCGTGTGTTCTTGACAGATCGAAATCGCTATCAACGATTTCCCTGGCGTTTCTGAAGGTTTCTTCATCAATATTTTTTCGCAGCCGATTTTCTTTTTCAAGCTCGTTGGCGATTTCCCACGCTTGATGTGGATCATCTGTTGTTAATAATTTGACGGCTAATTCCGCATCCCCCAGTCTTCCAATGGCATTGATGCGAGGGGCTAATACAAATACGATCTGTCCGGTACCAATCTCTTTATCGGCCAGACCTGAAACTTTGAGCAGTGCTTTCAAACCCGGACGTTGTGTATTATTAATTAATTTTAGCCCTTCTTTAACAAAAATGCGATTTTCATCCACTAACGGGACGATATCAGCCGTGCTCCCAATTGCGACGAGATCAAGAAACTGATCCATCATATCACTGTCTTTGTTCATGTTTTGCACCAGAGCCTGTCCTAATTTATAGGCGACACCCACACCAGCCAGTTCATGAAACGGATATGTTGAATGTTTACATTTTGGATCAATAACGGCGTAAGCGTCCGGCAAATCCGGACCTTGTTCATGATGATCGCTGATGATGACATCGATATTCAATTGCTTGGCATAGGCAACTTCTTTGATTGCCGTAACACCACAGTCAACAGAAATAATGAGCTTAACGCCTTTTTTAGCAGCCTCATCAATGCCGCTTGTTGTAAGACCATAGCCCTCCTGAACGCGATGAGGAATATAAAAATCTACATCTGCATTCAATTGTTTAAGCAGTAGGTAGAGTGTCGAAACAGAGGTGATGCCATCGACATCGTAATCACCATAAATTAATATTTTCTCATTTCGCTCAATTGCCTGTTTGATTCGCTCGACGGCCTTTTTCATGTCTCTTAAAATAAATGGATCGTATAGTTGGTCCTTGGTACCCCGGAAGAAGAGTTTTGCTTTATCATAGGTATTGATTCCGCGGTTGATCAGAATTTGAGAGATGACGGCAGGAATATTTAATTCTTTAGCAAAATTTTTTACTTCAATATCGTCAATATCATCCTGTTGATACCATTTAATATTCATTAATTTCCCTTTTATATTTAGAAAGAGCAAATTTACATTGTTGGGTGAAACGTAAAAAACAAAATAACCGCGAATAGGTTCGTTTCAAACTCACTTATCATAATCTTCAAATGATGTCAATTAAAAACCTCGCGGTGAGCTGGTCGATTGATAGTCGATAAAAATCGAAAATAATTAATAAATCCAAAGCGAGTCATAAGCCGAATTCTGTCGAGGACGATCATTTATCTGGGATCACGATCACTCGTGACCTCAAGCGACCTACCCGAGAATCAAACGAAGCGGGCAACTTCTCTTCTCTGTTCGGTCTTGCTCCGGACGGGGTTTACCGTGCTCTCGTCGTTACCGCCGAGACGGTGGGCTCTTACCCCACCTTTTCACCCTTATCCGCCGGTTGACGGACGGTTTGTTTTCTGTGGCACTTTCCATGGGTTCACACCCTCCTCATGTTATGAGGCGTCCTGCCCTGTGGAGTTCGGACTTTCCTCATCCGCCGGTTGACGGACGCGATCGTCTGACTTGCTTTGGATAAATTTAACCAGAAAATATTCTATGTTAATTTGACTCTACTATTTCTTTTATATTACTTTGTTCAGGAATTAAGATACGCCCGCATACTTCACACAGTATCAATTGATCCCTCTTTCTGACTTCGACAACGGTTTGTGCCGGAATAGTAGCAAAGCACTCATTACAAGTATAATTATTAATCCCGGATAGGGCAACGCCGCCTTTTCCCTTTCGAATTCGTTCGTAGGTGTAATATAATTTCCTGTCGATTTGACTTTTTACCAGTTCTCTTTGCTTTTGCAATGATTGTTCTTCTTTTGCAGTTTGAGCCATTTTTTCCTTCAAATCGGCTTCATTCTCAGATAGTTCTTGCTCCAGACGTTTTAACTCTGATTGAATGATTGCTATCTCTTGTTCGATTTTTTCCTTTTTTTCTAACAACTCAACGGCGAGTAATTCATTCTCATCGATTTTCTTTTCCAAAGCTTCAATCTCAGCCGTTATCGCGTCATATTCTTTATTATTTTTAACAGAATATATTTGTTCCTGATATTTATTTAATTTGACATTGAAATCTTCATTTTCGGAATTATTTTTAATTATTGCTTTATCGGTATCTTCCCGTTCATTTTGTTTTTCATTCAATGCATCCTTTTGTTCCTGATATTGATGCTTCAAATTATGAACAACTTCAGGGAGATCTCCTCTAAACGATTCCAATTCCAAAAGTCTATTATCTATTTTCTGGAGATCAATCAGTTTGGCCAATTTCATTAACAAAAATCCTCCTCTTCGGTATTCGAAGTTATTTTTTGAAAGTCATAAAACCTAAATTTATAATCTCAGTATTTGCTCAAATTCAATAATTTTTATAAGATAACAATTAAATCTCGATAAAAAATAAGCAAACCATGCTCAATCCAAAAAAAAAGTGTACCATCATCAGAAAGTACACTTTTTTTCATTGTCGTTCAATGGAAAAACGGATCAGCCCGCTTTGCATTAAAAATAACACCTCATCTTCGGTAATATTTAACCCATCTTTTATTAAAAAATTATCCTGATAATGTCTCATTATTAATTATCGAATGTTATTGTTTTTATTTGTTTCGACTCAGCAAAAACCGCTCTTTTAATTTTGATTAATATACAAAATTGATGTTTAAGATGCAAGCAAAAATTTTGGCTCTTTTAATAAGTCAAACTCACAGAGTTTTTGTTTTTAAGAAGTTTAAAGCATCATATTTTTTAAGAAAAATACAATGATAAGCGCACTAAAAAATCATAAGCTTACCTGTATTGTGAAACGGACTGAAATGTTTGTTTTTTAACTATTAGTTACAAACAGGATTGACGGTTGCTAAAATAAGAAATCGGCTTAACAATCACTTTTTTTATTATATCTTCAATTTTGTAAAAGCAGGCGATATTATGTATTCTGACGCTTTGTTTTCAAAAATGGCTTGACATCTAAATAAAAATTAGTTATCTTAAATTGTTAACTTTTAGTTAAATTAAACAATTAGAATCAATAAAAAAAACAGAAATTCAAGAATTGATCGAAAATTAACTGTTATGATTTTATCCCGGTTGCGAATTTTTTTTGGGAGAATAATTAATGTCTGTCCGTAAATGATGATATTTGTAGTACAAGCATCTTGCTTGTAATCTTTAGACTTAGCATAGATTTTTTCGCAAGCTGGAAGCTTGCGTACAATTCCGGACAGACTCTAATTAATGTCTGAACGGAAACTAATTTTAACCTAAACATTAACGAGATTTTCCAAGTTTACTTTAGTTCACCTCATCCCCTAACCATATCTCATGGAAGGAGAAAGGGAATATATTTTCTGATGCTGTATAAAAAGTTAATTTGTAGTGACGAATTTATTCGTCAAATACCAAATATCGAGTGGAGTGAATAAATTCGCTACTACAAATTGGGCTAATCATCTTGCATCGGGAATTTTGATACAGCCCCGCATGGTGAGGTATAGGGATAAAAAAACCGGATATAAATTGGAGTTTTTGCTTTAAAATTTGTAACGATCTGTTTGTTTTACAAAAATAGGGAATATGAATTATGCGAGCTATTGTCTTACATATTTGTATGCTGATCTTAATGATAAGCATTTTTTCATGCACCCCTCGATTTATAGAACATCCTGAACGGGTTACGCTGGAAAGTAGCACTAAGGTTTATAATGGACCCGGAACAGATTATGATTTGATAACAACCCTTGATCCAGGTACTCAACTTAATGTATTTTCAGCGGAAAACGATTGGCTTCATGTCGAATTGCCCAATGGCCGGATGGGTTGGATACAGGTTGGAATTACAAAATCAATAGGACGTGATAAAGTCATCGCGCTACGGGATGCCAGAATCCGAAGAGGCCCGGGATTGGATTACAAGCCATTCGCGATTGCCAAAAAGGGCAAGATTTTGGAGAGCCTGGGTGAGCGGGGAAATTGGTATCAGATTGATTTGAATGACGGAAATAAAGGCTGGGTTTCAAAAGAAGATGTCAATAAAACATCCTATCTCAACCTCACAGTGAAAGAAACGTCGAGAATTTATAGCGCACCGGATACGAGTTCGCGACATTTAATTTTTGCAGATCCAGGCACCGAACTGATCCAATTGCAAAAGCAGGGACGGTTTTATCAGGTTCGATTACCCGGGGGAGACACGGGGTGGATTGAGCAACAGAATGTTGAAATAATAAAAGAACAAAATCTTCAGGTCAAAGATCAGGCCTATCTTCGGAGAGGCCCGAATAAAGGATATGATGTGATAAAAACCGTGGACGTCGGTCTTCGGCTTACCCTGCTTTCACAGGATAAAAATTGGTACGAAGTCCGCACCCCCGACGGAACAAAAGGGTGGATTTATAAAGATATGGTAAAAACCATCGCTGCTGCGGACGGACAAACCATATCTGACGAAGCACCGTTTTATGTCGTAGCGAGAGTGGACTGCAACATCCGGCAAGGATACGGCATAGATTGGCAAAAAATAGGTCAAGTAAAAGAGGGTACAATTCTCCTTAAAATAGGTCAGAAAGACAACTGGCTCAGAATCAAAATGCCCGACGAAAAAATTGGTTGGGTTCGGCAAGATTTGGTGCTTCAGAATCCGACAATTGTAATCACCTTAGAGGAATGTAACATCCGGTTAGGTTACAGCACAAATTTCAAAAAACTTGCCACAGTTCCGATGGGGACACCTTTAGAAAAATTAGCCAGAGAGGTTAATAACTGGTCGCGTATTCGTATGGTCGATGGTACGATCGGATGGATCAGGAATGATTTATTTGCTCCCATCGACAGCCTCTTATTTGCAAACACTGATTGCAATGTTCGAAAAGGACCGAGCACTGATTTCGATAAAATTGAGCGGATTAGCTATGGCACTCCCGTTTATTATCTAGGCAAAGAAGCAAACTGGTTTAAGGTTCGGTTAATCAAATTAAATGAGATTGGTTACATCCGTGATGATTTACTGGACCTGGTGGGTAACCAAACTGTCACAAATTATGAAACCGAGGGCAGAGCTGGACCCGGAGATGTTTATAAAGTTGTAAAACATCTCCCGAGACATACTTCAATTAAAAAAATTAGTGAAAAAGATGGTTGGTTTCATGTCAAAATATCTAACACTGACAGTGCCTGGATTGCAAAGCGAGATGTGGGGCCCGCTTTTTATCCGGTTCCGAATTACCAGAGGTCACAGTTAAGGAGAAATATGGATGAAACCGATTTTGCTGTTAAATCAACTCAGAATCAGAAAATCGATTCACCAGTATCATCAGATAAAGAGTACGATTATTATAATATTTCTGATGAAGACTATGCCTTTTCCCTGCCACCTGCCGAAGAAGCAATTACAGTTATTGATGGCGATTTGAGAACAAGCCCAAGTCCTGATGCTTCTGTTGTTATGGTGATCGAAAAACAGACCAAATTAAACAAAATCAGTGAGTCCGGTGACTGGGTTGAGGTGGTTACGCCTGAGGGCCTACAAGGCTGGGTGCCCAGATCTGTTTTTGGTATTGAAGAGACGAAATATTTATACACGAATCGAAAATCAAATGTCCGTAAAGGGCCCGGGACAAATTATGATAAGATAGAAGAAGTGAAAAAAGGCACGCGTTTAAAAAAAATTGAAAAACGCGATAACTGGTATAACGTGGTTTTGCCGAATAACAAGACAGGTTGGATATACGCACAACTGGTTGATATGCGTGACGAAAAAACAATTCCACCAGCTGTACCGTTGAATGTGAACCCACAACCAGATTTTAGTTCTGCCGTAACAATGCAAGATGCTAAACTTTATGACGGGCCTTCCGAACACATGACGGCGGTAAAAAGTGTTGGTCAGAACACTCATTTAACCATCATCGGGAGATACTCTGACTGGAGTCATGTAGTACTTTATGACGGCGCTGATGGATGGATTCAAAATAATGTAATTCAGGAAAAATATCACGAAAAAATTATTGTCATCCGGAATACAGAGCTAAAAAAAGATAACATCAGACAATCGGAGTCGGTTAAAATCGCTAAAGTTGGAGATGTTTTTCGCCCGTACGAAGAAAAAGGAAACTGGTTCCGCGTATTTATCAAGAACCAGGGACATGCCTGGATAATAGGAGAAAATGTCAAACGATTAAGGCATCCTCCTGTTTACGTAAATGAACCCACCGCTGATGTACGGTATTTTCCGGCCACAGATTCACGGGGAAAAGTGATCGGAAGAGTCAACGAAGGTGAGCCATTGGAAGTGCTGGATGATTACAAAAGATGGTATTTCATCAGAACTTCGATGGGGCAAAAAGGCTGGATCCCCATGAATATGACCAACTATCAAAAACAACCAAGGATTATAGTCAATAAAGGTGCGGAGGTCTATGAAAAACCCACGGCAGGAAGTATTTTAAAAGCGAGGGTAGCAGACGGTGAAAAATTATTAGCCCTTGATAAAAACGCCAATTGGTATAAAATCCGTATCAGGAACGGAGAAATCGGTTGGATTTACGCCGGCTTGGTGAGAGAAGATTTGAAAGGCACTGAATTAGTCAAAGAAGAAGCAAATCTTCGTTTGGGACCCGGTGATGACTATCGTATTGTAAAAACGGTAAAAAAGGGTGAACAGGCTAAGCTGTTGGATACTGATGGAAACTGGAGGAAAATACAGCTCGATTCAGGCGAGATCGGTTGGATCAGAGTGGAAGAAACTCGAACATTAAGCATGCAACCCGTCACTGCTGGAACAAATGCTTATGCTTATGAAAACCCTAACTCTAATAGTCGAGCTGTGGGCAAGGTCATTATGAACAAATCTTATAAGCCGATTCAAAAGAAGGAAAATTGGTACTACGTCCAACTGGCAGATGGTAAGTTTGGCTGGGTCAACACGCGTGTTTTTGAATCCAAAAAGAGAAAGCGGGTATTTACGCTGAATGCGGCAAACATTCGCAATGGCCCCGGCACCAGTTTTGAAGTGGTCCAATCAGTGGAACCGGCAACTGATTTATACATCATTGGTAGTAGCGGAAATTGGTACAAAGTTGTTTTACAAATTCAAGATAAAGTCGCTGTGGAAGGATTTATTAGAAAAGATCTGGTATTTGAAGAATGACAACCTATCCGGATTTTAATCACATTTCGGTTGAGCGTAAACCGCCCACGCTTTTTAAACAAACTTGTGCTTTACTCGTCATTGATATGCAGCAATATTTTCGTGAACTGGCGCAGCCCATTTTAAGGCAGTTAAGTCAGGTTATCGGATGTTTTCGCGAAGCCGGAGTGCCAGTGGATTTGTGATCAATTGTGTACTAATCTAAAATGAGGAGACTGATATTTGGAGGCATCCCAACATATCAATCCGCTTCTGTCCGTTCCGCCAGGAATCGCTGCTGAAGAGTATAATCTTTTTTTAATGGTAAATTTAAAAAGAGAATATGCCGATTTCGCGACTTACATCATTCACGATCTGAAAGCGGATTATCAAGCACATATTTTGGAAATAGGGGCTCGCACCGGGTGGTTGAGTTTTGAATTAAGTAAACGTTTACCGGACAGCGAAATTTTTGCGCTGGTATTTTCTGAAGAATTATTAGCATTAGCCAATCAAAATAAAGCCCAATTAAAGGCGGACAATGTTCGCTTTGTTTTAGCAGAGGAGAACGATCTAAATCAATTTGTGAACAAATCTTTTGATATTGTTATTTCTCACAAAATGCTGCACTTGTTTAAACAGCCCGAGAACATTTTGAATAGTATTAAAAAGTTCTCAAAAAAAAGCGGTAAATATGCCATTTCCGATTATCGTTCTGACTTGAAAT
This sequence comes from uncultured Cytophagia bacterium, assembly GCA_964472785.1. Taxonomy (GTDB): domain Bacteria; phylum Zhuqueibacterota; class Zhuqueibacteria; order Thermofontimicrobiales; family Thermofontimicrobiaceae; genus CAYYMH01. The sequence continues at coordinate 18,924 of CAYYMH010000012.1, forward strand.
TATTAGCGAAGGTCGCCTTGTGGTTTAATGGCAGGAGCATGAGTCCGCCATTTCGGGATTTGTGGAGAAAGTGGATCCGATCCAGCTATTCGCTTGATGAAGTGGTCCAAATTCTTTTGAAAACAAAATTAAAGGACTGGAAGATTCAGAGTACGCTGATCGATTTTATTATTCACAATTGAAATTTGCTATGATTGACTTTTTTATAGGTATTTAAAAGTTAACTTATTTCCTGATTCATGATAAACCTTTACAGTTATTCAAATAAATACAACATTCGAATGATCATTAAAAGTTTAAAATTAACCAATTATCGGCGTTTCCGGAACTTGGAACTGGAATTGCCGGAAAATACGATTGGCATCCTCGGAAGCAATGGTGTGGGGAAAACAACGATTGTGGAATCCATCGGTTGGTGCCTTTACGGTAATCGCATCAAGCGAACCGATAAACAGGACATTCGCTCGCAATTTGCAGGAGATAATGCTGTTTGCTCGGTTGAATTGATCTTTCAATGCGGTGGACATGAATATAAGGCAATTCGAAAGCTGAGCGGCAAAAATGCCAATGTGGAAGCAGCGATTTATTTGAACGCGAATTCTGATCCTGAAGCAGTACAGGAACGGGGCGTCAACGAATATATTACCAAGTTATTGAATCTGGATTATAAATCTTTTTTTATCTCGGTTTTCGCTAAACAGCGGGATCTCGCTGCTTTGTCCATCCTCCAGCCCGAGGAGAGACGGAAAAGTATCGCCCGCCTGATGAATATCGAAACCATTGATAAAGCAAAGTCAGATGTGCGGGCTGACAAAAAAAGCAAACAGGACAAGCACATTGGCATGGAGTCAGGTTTAAAAGATGAGCAGAATTTAAAACAGCAAAAAAAACAGCTTAATTTAGATCTCGACAATGCCCTGAGTTCGAAAAAGGAGCTAAACGCCCATTTCAAAAATCTTCAGCAGGAATTTCAAAAAATTAAAGAAGATTTTGAACAGCTCAGTAAACTGCGGGATCAATTTCATCAGCTAAAGTCCAGCATTGATAAATGGAAATCCCGCTATCAGGATTTTAATAACCAGGCTGTGAAGCATCAACAGCAGATCAAGCTCATCGAAAAAGCGGCTGAAGAGTTAGAGAAGCTGAAACCCAAGTTAAAAAATTATAAGGATATCCAAAGGAAAAAAGAACGTCTCGATAAACTCAGCAGCAAGTTTTTTCAACTGCAGGCATTTTTGGAAGAAAAGAAGCGGCTTACCCAGCGAATGAAGCGCGAGCAGTACAATTTGACGCGTCTTACCGAAGAGTTGAAAGGGTTGAACGGCGTGCAGGACAAATTGAAGGAACAGGACAGCAAAATCGGTGAACTGGAAAAACAACGCGAATGGGTGAGGCAGGAATTATCTAAAAAAGAGGGATTGATTGAAAATGTCACCGCAAAAGGAAAAGAGCTAAAACAGAAAAAGGAGCGCATCGAAAAATTAGGTCCCGATAGTCCGTGTCCGGTTTGCCAAAGACCACTGCATGATCATTTTGAGCAGGTGATGACTGATTTCAATAGTGACCTGAGTGAACTTCGCGAGCAATATTCATCATTAGGCCATTCAAAAAAAGAATTGGAAGAGAAAAGAAAAACGATTGATGAAAATCTTGGAAAAGCCCGGACAACGCGCGATGGTTTATTACAGATGAATGAACAATTTAAAGAACGAGACAAACAAATCGAACAGGTCAACAAATCTATTGAAGAACTGATTCAAAATTTGAAAGATTTAGATGATAGGATCAAGGATATCGGCGAAATTGAGTATGACGAGAAAGAACATAAAAAATATCAAAAATTGTTCAAAGAATTAACGACATTAAGAGATGAGCAGCTCAAAAACGAGGAAAAAGTTAAACGGTTGAAAGATGAAGAGCAGGAATTGGATAATATTAATCGAGTGATGAAGGATTTACAGGATGAGATAACCCGCGGAGAGAAGGAATTAAAAAACCTAAATTATGAAGATGCGCTATATCTGCAACGGAAAAAAGATGTTGAGCAACAACAAAAACAAGTTGATTTATTGAAGGAAGAATTGCACAAAACGGATCAAAAAATTCTTTCGATCGAAAAGGATAAAACATGGATACATAGCGAGCTGAACAAACAGGCTGACTTAAAAAAACAGATCGATCTTCTGAAGGAAGATATCGTTTATCTTGAGGCTTTGGATTACCATCTGGGAATTTTCCGGCAGGATTTGGCAGGACGCATTCGTCCGCTTATTGCGAGCCGCGCTTCAGAGTTACTTCACCTGACGACTCAGGGGCGTTACAGCATTCTGGAACTGGACGAAGATTACAACATTTTTATCTTTGACCAGGCACAACGCTTTCCTTTAGCGCGTTTTTCTGGCGGAGAACAGGATTTGGCAAATCTCTGTCTGCGAATCGCCATCAGCCAGGTCGTTGCAGAGCGGTCGGGACGGTCTCAGATCAATTTTATTGTATTGGACGAAATTTTTGGGTCTCAGGACGAACAGCGGAAGGATTTGATTCTAAAAGCACTGCAGCAATTGTCCTCGCAATTCAGACAGATTTTTATTATTACTCACGTTGAAAATATCAAAGATGCGTTACCGGTGTTGATATCGGTTGAAGAAAAAAACGTTGAAGAAAGCACTGCAACCCTAATTTGATACGATCAGTAATTTTAAGAATTAGATTTTTTGTTATTATTCAGAGCATTTTCTTTGCCACAAAGACGCCAGGACTCAAAGTTACACAAAGAAATACATCTCTAAAAATATTCAACAGTCTTTTCTGCTTTTTTTTGTGTCTTCGAGACTTCGTGGCTGAACAGTAACCATTTTTTCAAACAAAGCAAGATGAAAAACAAAAACCACCATATTGAAGATTATGATAACGATGACCATGGTTTAGAAGACGAAGAATTTCCGGAATATATTCAAGTCACCGATGTTTTGGACCTGCATGGATTTTTTCCGGAACAGGTGCCGGAGGTCGTTAATGAATTTATTCGCCATGCCCGGGAATTGAAGTTGGATACAGTTAGAATCATCCATGGCAAAGGTAGAAGTAAAATGAAATGGTCTGTTCATCAGGCATTAAAAGACCACCCTCACGTCATCACATTTAGCGATGCAAGACCTGAATTCGGTGGATGGGGTGCATCCGTAGTGAATCTGGATTTATGAAAATAGTCATTATGTGAGCGTTATCATATAATAAAAGTTTCATTTTAACTAAATTAATCAAAATTTAAATACGAGTATTTTATTAAAACATTGAAACGAAACAGGAGGCAAAAATGAACGCAAAAAATTTTATGTTCCTATTACTGTTAATTACTATCTCAGCATCCTTTTCGCTGAATGCGACGGAAGGTAAAATCAGCGGTACAATCGACTACGAAGGGCAGAGTACCGGAAAAATTTATATCGCCACCGTATCCTTTCCGCCTGATCCGGATAAATGGATGCTCCTCGATTCGCTTGATGCTCCCGGCTACTTTGAAATCGACAACCTAAAAGACGGTCGCTATTTCATCGGTGCATTTCTGGATGCAAATGGGAATCAAATTCCCGGGTTTGATGAACCAATGGGGATTTACCCATCGATAGTTATTATTGAGGCTGGATCGTGGGTTGAGAATGTGAATATCAATTTGAAGCACTTACCCAGAGGAACAGGATCAATCAGCGGTAAAGTCGATTATATCGGCCCCATGACTGGCGAAGTTCATGTTTACGCTTTGGGATTATCGAAAACGCCTTTCAATTCAGCGCATTTTACGTGGGGACAGAACGATCAATATCTGATCGAAGGTCTGTTGCCGGGAGACTATTTGCTGGTTGCGTATATGGATGTGAATGGTAATGGATTGCCGGAATTGGATGAACCGCTGGGCGTGGTTGAAGAAAAAATTCATTTGGGATCTGGTGAGAGATTGGAAAACATTGACTTATATCTGTTTGACACTGAAATGCACAACAACTCAATTTCCGGGACTGTATTCCGTAACGGTGCAAACAACGGAAACATTCATGTATTTGCAGCCGGATTATCATTTACACCTTTGACAGAGGTCATCGCTGATTCAATCTCTGGTGCGTTCCAGATCGAAAATCTCGCTTTTGGACAATACTATTTATTCTCTTACGTGGACGTAGATGAAAATAATAGTTACGATCTTGGCGAACCTTTTTCAGAATCTTACCTGGATGAAATCAGGCTCGGGCAAAATCAGGATACAACCGGCATTGAAATCCAAATTGTAACTCAGGGAACTGGCATGATCACTGGTCAAGTTGATTACCACGGTGATAAGCGCAAACCCATTTTGACTGTGGGAGCGGGTTTGTCTGCGACTCCGCTTGGTCTCGGAGGCGCTTTGCCCATCGGTAATCCGCCGTGGAATTATATGATTCCGAATTTAGCGCCGGGTATTTATGTCGTTGGTGGATTGATGAATACGACGAATAATCCCATCCCGGAACTTGATCAAATTTTTGAATGTCCCCTCGGATTTTATATGGACGATTTTGTCTATGTTGAACAGGGTGAAACGGTTGAAAATATTAATTTCACACTGGTTGACACTACCAATTGTACGCTTGCCGGTACTATTTTCGCGCCTCAGGGAGTCAGTGGAAATGTTCATATTTACACACTGGGGCTTTCCATCAGTCCATTCAAAGAAACCATTATCAGTGAAGCAGGTGACTATGAAGTTACAGATTTGGGTGCAGGATTGTATATCGTTGTGGCGTTTATGGATACTAACGGAGACAGCATGTATTCACTGAATGAGCCCATCGGATTTAAAGAAAAATTAATCAAACTGCCAGACAATACGATAAAAGACCATGTGAATATTCAACTCACTGCAGAACCTTCAACAGAGGTCGCACATCAGCAACAACCAGATTTGCCGCAGGAATATTCACTATTACCAAACTATCCGAATCCATTCAATCCGTCCACTACGCTACGCTATCTCGTGCCGAAAGCCTCACATGTCACGATAAAAATCTACAATATCATCGGCAAGGAAGTTGCCACACTTGTTAATCGACAGATTGACGCTGGTTATCACGAGGTTGCCTGGGATACACAGAATATCGAAAATCAAGTGATGAGCAGTGGTATTTATATCTGCCAGATGCAAGCCGGGAGTTTTGTTGAAAGCAGAAAAATCATGTTGGTTCGATAATAAAATAGTATCAAAAATGGAAGAACGCTCTTCCCGAGAGTGAATTGCACTTGGGAAGAGCGGTTTTTTAAATTTTTGCAGAATTATCGAAATTACAGACTTGCAAATTTGTACTGGATTAAGCAGATCAGAATTATGTAAAAAATTTAACATGCAGAATAATAAAAAACCCTTGCATCCCAAAGAATTGTTGACTATATTGATGCTGATAAAATTGCGGTTTTTCAACCTGTTTATTCACGCTGTATCAGAAGTGAATTTACAAATTAAATGTTTGTAACATCACTTGATTTTGAGATTATAATTATTATATTAGATCACACTCGTTAATTTCGCATAATGGCAAAATCTTTTGGGAGGGAGAAAATGAACGAGCGCGTACTCGAGATTGTGTTCTACATTTTCGATTCTATGAACGCGACAAATGAGGAAAACATCCTTAATGAACTCCACACTTTATCTGAGAAGTTGATTGAAAAAGGATTTACAGAAAATGAGATTGATTCTGCATTAAGTTGGGTCGTTGAAAACATCGCAGAAATCGAGGAGGAAGATCAACTCGGATTACATAATCAATTCACACTAAACAATTCGGAACATTGGGTGGGGCGCAATAGTTCAAACAGCGATTTCGATTCTCACAATTCAATTGTTCATCTGAGTGAGTTGGATGTGATTGGTGATTTGGAAATCGAGCAAATTCTGGATCACTCATTAAAGAAAGGTAAACACGGCACATCAGTTTCAGAGATTAAAGCCATGGTAAATAATTTAATGTTAACTCCGGAAAATCCATACTACGGATCATTCTTTGTATTTAATTCGAGTAGATATACACTTTAATTGTTAAAAATTTATGGCAAAATCATTAGTAATAGTAGAATCTGTCGCTAAAACAAAGACGATAAAAAAATTTTTAGGTAAACAATTTCAGGTTGTTTCCTCTGTTGGTCACATCAAAGATCTCCCCAAACGTAACTTGGGCATCGATTTGGAAGATAGTTTTAAGCCTCAATATATTACCATTCGCGGCAAGGGAAAGGTTTTAAATGAGCTTAAAAAGGCAGCTCAGAGTGCGGACAAAGTTTTCATTGCGACTGACCCTGACCGGGAAGGCGAAGCCATTGCGTGGCACATTTACGAAGAGGTAAAATCAAAAAATAAAAATATTCACAGAATATTATTCAATGAAATTACTGAAAGAGCGGTATTGGATGCGATTGAAAAGCCGCTGACAATTGCCACGAACAAAGTCGAAGCCCAAAAAGCCCGCCGTGTTTTAGACCGGATTGTCGGATATAAAGTAAGCCCGATTCTGTGGCAGACTATCTATCGCGGATTAAGCGCCGGTCGTGTTCAATCCGTTGCACTCCGTCTGATCGTTGAAAGAGAAAGGGAAATTCAAAAGTTTGTCCCTGAAGAGTATTGGTCAATTACCGCAGAGCTTAAGGTTGAGAAAACGGATTCTTTTTTCGCCAAATTGGTAAAAAAACAAAACAAGAAACCAAAAATCGGTGACGAAAAAACTGCACAGGCTATTGTTGATGATCTGAAATTAAAAAAATATCAAATTAAAGATATCAAAACCAAGCAGATATCAAGATCACCGGCTCCTCCGTTTACGACAAGCACCATGCAGCAGGAAGCTTCCCGCCGACTGAACTTAAGCTCAAAACAAATCATGATGATTGCCCAGCAGCTTTATGAAGGTATTGAAGTGGGTTCGGAAGGCAGCGTCGGTTTAATCACGTACATGAGGACAGATTCTACGCGAATTGCCAAAGAGGCTATTTCATCGGTTCGTGATTATATTGCGAATTCTTATGGATTGGAATATTTGCCTCAAAAACCAAGATTTTTTAAAGTGAAAAAAGGCGCTCAGGACGCGCATGAGGCGATTCGGCCGACATCCATGAAACGGGAACCGAGAAAAATTAAAAAATATTTGACCAGTGATCAGTACAAGCTGTATGAATTGATTTGGAACCGTTTCATTGCCTGCCAAATGCGTGATGCCAAAATGGATCGCACAACGGTTGATGTTAAAGCAGGCGATATGAAACAGATGGAAGTATTAGAAGAATACCTGTTCCGAACAACCGGTACCATCATTACATTCCGTGGTTTTCTCCAGGTCTATGAGGATTATAAAGAAAAAGACGAAAATAATGGTGACACAGAGGATTCATTGAAAACAAAAATCCCGATAAACTTAACAATCGGCGCATTATTGAAGCTGTTGGATCTCATTCCCAAACAGCACTTTACCAAACCTCCTGCCCGGTATTCGGAAAGCAGTTTGGTAAAAGAGTTGGATGCGCTTGGGATCGGTCGCCCAAGTACTTATGCCATTATTATCAGTACGTTGCTTTACCGAAAGTATATCGAGCGGCAAAATCGGACGCTACTACCCACAGAACTGGGCTTTACTGTTAATGATATTTTGATTAGCAATTTTCCTTCTATTTTCAACTCTGAGTTTACGGCGAAAATGGAAGATGAATTAGATAAAATTGAAACTGAAGATAAAGATTTTGTATCTGTGATAAATGATTTTTACCAGCCTTTTGAAGAAGCGCTGACCAAAACAAAGTCTAAAAAAGATCTGATTCGGGATTCACTGATTAAAGATGCGGACGAAAAATGTCCGGAATGTGGCAAAGATTTGATTATTCGCTGGGGAAGAAACGGTAAATTTATCGGATGCAGTGGCTATCCCGATTGCCGTTATACCCGTCCATTAGAACAGGAAGAGGTACAAACCGAAGAAGTGTGCGAAAAATGCGGTAAGCCGATGGTTGTGAAAACCGGTCGCTTTGGTCGTTTTTTAGCTTGTTCCGGCTATCCCGAATGCAAAAACAACAAGCCTTTTACTCTGGGGATTGGTTGTCCGAAAGATGACTGTAAAGGAAAAATAGTCGAGCGTCGCTCTAAACGCGGTAAAGTTTTTTATGGCTGCAGCGAATATCCGAAATGCGATTTTGCAACCTGGTACGAACCTGTTGCATTAAAATGTAAAAATTGTGGATCAAATTATCTCGAAAAACGGTATAATAAAACGGTTGGTAACTATCTTTATTGTCCCAAATGTAAAACCAAATATGAACAAAAATAAAAAGAAGAGTAAAAGCCGGGAAATCAAAACAGCGAATTGGGACTTAATACTTGATCAGTTTCTACATTACATTCGAACCGAACGCTCATATTCTAACCATACGCTGTCATCTTACGGAAATGATCTTCAGCAATTTCTCCTTTTTTTAGATAAAAAATATCACCTTGAATCACTTAATCCCGATCAGATAGACAGACAGAAATTGCGCTTTTATTTAGCTCATTTAAAGCGTGAAGGCTACCAATCTTCAACTATCAATCGCAAAATCGCCTGCTTAAAGTCATTTTTCAAATTTCTCTTTATCCGGAAAAAAGTGTCGAGCAATCCAACAACGGGTCTTTTTTCGTTGAAAACGGAAAAGAAGATTCCAAGGACACTCAACTATGAACAAATCAAACAGGCATTAAATTTCATCGACACCAGCAGTGCCATCGGAATTCGCGACAAAGCGATTCTCGAACTATTTTACGGTACTGGCATCCGTTTGGGTGAGCTCGCAGCGCTTCGACTGGATAATATTGATACGACCAATAATTTAATTCGGGTAACTGGCAAAGGCAGCAAAGAACGGTTGGTGCCAATGGGGACGCTGGCGAAAAACACATTAAACCAATATCTGGATCGCCGCTCTGAATTATTGATGCATACAGTACAAAAAGAAACCCGGCATGTTTTCTTGAATAAAAACGGAAAACCTTTATCTGTAAGAGGCATTCAGCGAAGGGTAAAAATCCATTTGCAGTGCGTTTCCTCGACGGCAACAAATCCCCACAGCCTCCGCCATTCATACGCAACGCATTTGTTGGATGAAGGGGCTGATTTGTTTGCTGTGAAAGAATTGCTAGGACATTCAAGTCTATCAACAACACAAATTTATACGCATGTCTCAGCGGAACAATTGAAAAAGATTTATAAACAGACTCATCCAAGAGCTGATAAAGAATAATTGTTCTTAATTAATATTTCGTTTAATCCTAAACGACAGGAGGATGCAATGAGAATAAGTTTCACTGCCAGACATTATAAGCCTTCACAAAGATTGAAGGAATATGCTGAAAATGAAGCGCAAAAGTTGGAGAAATTTTATAGTGGTATTATTAGCACCGATATTGTGTTAGATTATCAGAAAGAAACACAAATTGCTGAATTAAATGTAAACGTGCATGGCCAAACGCTGATTGTTAGTGAAAAAAGTGAAGATATCTATAAGTCGATCGACCAGGCGGTTGCTAAAATGGAGCGGCAGTTGAAACGTTATAAAGAAAAGAGAATGCGTCCGCACGTGGATAAACCTCTCGTAAAATAAAACGTACCGTAAAGCTGTCCCGGATAATGACTCTGGGGCAGCTTTTATTTTTATTCATCAAATTGAGAACATATTATTAAAATGAACGAAATATTAGTAAGCCAGATCTTCGAAGACACAAAAAACATTTTAAAACTTGAAGCATTGAACAAAAAAATTGGCTTTAAAAAAATTGTCAGAGAGCGGGAAATCCACCGCCCTGGATTGGCTTTAACCGGTTTTGTCGATGTTTTTACATATAATCGAATCCAAATTATCGGAAATACAGAGTTAGCTTATTTGGAAACATTAACTCCAGTTAAACGCGAATTAAGTCTTCGCAAACTTATGGATTTTGATATACCGTGCATCATTATCACCGATAATAACTGCCCGAGTCAGAACTTTCTGGATATTGCCACAGAAAAGAAAATTTCAATTCTCAGAAGCTTATATTCAACCACGTACGTCACTCAGATTTTGAGTAGCTATCTTGCAAAAATATTTGCCCCATTTACCACCAAACACGGTTCATTGGTTGATGTTTATGGGATCGGCGTGCTGATAACCGGGCGCAGCGGTATTGGAAAAAGTGAGGTTGCTCTGGATTTGATTGAACGAGGCCATCGGTTAGTCGCCGATGACGTCATTAATTTGACGCGACGCTCGGAGAATATTCTGATCGGCGCTTGTACCGATACTATACTGCACCACATGGAAATCAGGGGAATGGGAATCATCGATGTGAGAAGTATTTTTGGTATTCGGTCAATCCGTTTTCAAAAACGCGTTGAATTAGAATTACATTTAGTCGATTGGGAAAAGGACAAAGATTATGAGCGCACAGGTCTTGAAGAAGAATATATCGAATATCTCGGCATAAAAATACCTGTGATTCATTTACCCATTTTCCCCGGTAAAAATATTACGGTGATTGCAGAGGTAATTGCCTTAAACCAATTACTGAAAATTTATGGGAAATTTACTGCTAAAGAATTCAATGAACGCCTAATTAAGAAAATTCAAAATAGTACAACATTGCGGGATCATCTCTTTTTCGATATTGAATAAGCAGTGTAACGATTTTTAATCATTCACTTTTCATAAAAAAGAAAATAACAATGATTGTCGGAATTATTTTAACTCATGGGCCAATAGCAGAAGCAACACGAAAAGCAGCAGAGACGATTTTAGGGGAAATCGAAAATGTGCATACACTATCGACAACCGGCTTATCATTAAAAAAACTCATTCACAAATTGGAAACTATCGTGACATCAGAAAAATCGAGCGATGGTTTGATAATTATGGTAAGTCTGCAAGGCGGCACCTGCTGGAACGCAGCCGTGAGTGTAGCACGTAAACATCCGAGTATTGAGGTTGTCTCCGGTGTCAATTTACCCATGATGATCGCGTTTGTAATGAAACGGCAGTCTCAATCGCTGCAAGAATTGGCAAAAACCATCAAGGAAGACGCAGTTCGCGGAATTGCGCGATATGCTCAAACATCAATGTAAAAGGAATAAATAATGCCTCTTGATTTAATAAGAATTGATGACCGGTTGGTTCATGGGCAGGTCGTTGTCGCATGGGGAAGTTATCTCGATACGACCAAAATAATTTTATCCAGCAACGAAATCGCCGAATCTGAAAACGAAATAGAACTTTTCAAACAGACAGTCGAGTTTGCGCCGCGCCCGTTAAAAGTGTGCGTATTAACACTTCAGGGCACAGTTAACATATTGCACAATGAATTGGTTAAAAAAGAAAAAATTATCTTACTCGTCGAATCACCGCAGGATGTTTTAGACTTAATCCATGCTGGAATGGAGATTACCAAAGTGAATGTCGGGGGAATGCATTACGAATTTGGAAAGACGAAGTTGGCATCATACATTTACGTTGACGATGAAGACATTCTGTGTTTCAAAAAATTAAGCGCTTTAGGAATCCAATTAGAGGGTAAAAATGTGCCAACCGCTAAGGCAATCGACATTAATAAAATGCTTGAGGATGGACGTTTTTAATTGAATCCTGGTTAAGTAGTTGAGTAAGTCAATAATGATTCTTTCGAACGACGTGCCATGACATTGTTTAGATACCTAATCAGCTTACTCAACAATTTAACGAATGGATAAGTGAGAAGTATTTAGCGAAAAAATTATTTTGATTACTGTTTTACATGCTCCGATAATCCCCCCAATGAATTCCCAACTTCCGCATCCGCGCCCGCAAAGTGTGAGGATTAATTTGCAGCAACTCGATTGAGTCGTTTCTCCATTTGAACTTATGAATATGCCAAATTCAGATTCAGTGGGTCTGTGTTCACTCCGGGAAAGGTGCTCAAAGAGTGGAAGGGTAATGATCCGGCTTGTTGGTTTTTCAGTCGGCTATCTGTTGATTTTTAGACTGTCTTCTGGTTCCGGTGATTATTTGAGATAAATCATTTTATTCGATGCATGAAATGACTCACCGGTGATTTTCAAAAAATATACACCTGAAGCAACAGCAGTTCCGCTCTGATTTTTTCCCTGCCAAAAAAATGTATGATTTCCGGCAGACAACTCACCTTCAAATAACGTGCTGATGTGTTCACCATTTTGATTGCAAACAATTACGTGTACAACCGCGTTTCGATTTAAAAAAAAACGAATCTTTGTCTGATTGTTAAATGGATTGGGATAATTTTGAAATAATTTGAAATTTTGTTCCATCGAACGCATTGATTTTTTTTCAACAGCACTCACAATTGGTTGATGGTTTTTCAAATCGTAGGGTGTGTCTTTTGTCAAAAAATGCAATTTGGCGCCGAGTATCCCCGGGATTTGACATCCTCGCGAGTTCAATCCGCTGTATTGGATACCGTATGTATCCAGAATGTGAACGATGTTGTCCGTTGTCAAAATACCATTTTCGTTGATATTGATCGTGTTATCATCATCAATAATGATTGCTGCAAAATGGGGATGCGATGCAACACCCCACTGAGCTCCGCCCAAGCGGTTTTCAAAATAATCGCGGTCATTCCAAATTTTGGGCATGATAATGGCATTGGGAACAATATTGTCACCCTCGCGTTGCGTCAAATTGCCATAGAACACGGCCGCTTGGTTTGAAAATAAATTTCCGATCACATAAGATCCTTTTTCTGCTGCCGATTGGTCGGAGCCGTTCAGCGTAATTGGATTATACGTTGGCGTTTCCGGCGCCAGTCCGGCGTCATTCAAGTAGGGGCCGGCTTCAATTAAGGTTCGTCTACTCATATCGTAAACGCAGCCCTCGATAAGTTGATCATAACCAATATTAGTGAAATAGGGCGGTTGACCCGGCACACAAGAAATCTGCGAGTTTTCAGTTTTATAGAGCACGGTGACGGTAGCTTCGCCAAACACTTCGGCGATTAAATCGGGACCGACACAAATCGCTGTATTCACATCCACGCCTAATCCTAAAATATCTGTTGCCGGATTGTCCTGCATATAGCGCGCTAACATCGGTACGAATCGCCCCAAACGACCACGCATGGTAAAATGTGAATCCGTAAACATAGCCGGAAGCAATTTTAAAAAATTATCTTCATAATGAATTTTTTGGTTGTAAGCATTATAAGTACAATATTGGGGATAAGCACTGCCATATTTTGCATCGAAGTCAACCTCTCCGAGAACTGCCAGCCCCGCACTGGTGCCTCCGATAACTCCACCCGCCTGAAAGATTTCCAGAATCGCCTGTTCAACCTTTGTACCTTTCCAGGTGGAAACATAATCGTACTGATCTCCACCTTCGATAAAAATACCGGAAGCGGTTTTTAGTTCATTGTAAATTTCATCGCTGTTGGCTTGTGCTTTCGTAGCAATTTTTAATGCGCGGCTATCATCCGCGGCACCCAAATATTTGAAATAATTGGGATACCATTCACTGGCGCCGTCCACATCAATGTTGATAAATTTTCCGTTATTGGCTTTTTCAACCATCCATCCGTACGGTCCGTCTGACCAGTCGTGATAGCGTTCGGTGCCGCCACCAACTGCACAAACATACCCCTGCGAAAACAGGAGATAGGGGAGAAGAACAATGATTAAAAATACAATTATTTTTAATATTTTCATCTTTTACCTTTTCATTTAATATTAATACGGACCCCAATGAAAAATCACCGGAGGGATTAATAACAACAATCCAATCAACACGAAAATGATCTCCAGCGGCAGTATCCATTTTGCCCAGCGTTCCCAGGGGATTTTTCCCAGACCGAGTACTGCCATTGTAACGCCTGAGGTGGGAATAATCATATTGCTGAAACCGTCACCGAACTGAAAAGCCAGTACCGCGGTTTGCCGGGTCACGCCAATCAGGTCGCTCAGTGGCGCCATAATCGGCATGGTCAAAGCTGCCTGACCGCTTCCGGATGGTATGAAGAAGTTGATAAATGTTTGCACGATAAACATCGCTTGTCCGGCAAAGATCGGGTGAAATTTTGTGATCTGATTGGAAAGCGAATTCAGTATCGTGTCAATAATTTGCCCGTCAGTGGCAATCACCAAAATACCGCGCGCAAATGCAATGATCAGAACGGCGCTCATCATATCTTTCGTGCCATTGACGAAACTTTCTGCCATTTTGCCGGGACTCAACTTACCAACCAGTCCACACACGATGGCAGCTCCCAAAAAGAGCCCTGCGATTTCAGGGATGTACCACCCAAATTGTAACACCCCGACAATTAACAGCACCAATGAAAGACCGAACAGGATAATGACAAACAAGTGCGTTTTATCCATGGAGTCACTTTGAGCATTTAGATTTTCTGTATTTGATTTTCGTTTTTCATGATCAATTTCAAATGTCGGACTGATTTTCGGATTTTTTTTAACTTTTGCCGCGTAACGTGAGACAAAAAAAATGGCAGTGCCGGTAATAAGTACCCAGCACAGGATTCGGTAAAATACTCCGGATACCGGAGGCAGTTCGGCAATCCCCTGAGCGATGCCTATCGTAAAAGGGTTAATAAAAGCACCTGCAAATCCGACCCCAGCCCCGATAAAGGGAATCGCTGTTCCCACGATCGAATCGTATCCCAGTGAAAGTGCCAGGGGGATAAAAATCAGAATAAAGGGAATCACCTCTTCGCTCATCCCAAAAATAGCACCACCGAGCGCGAAAATTGTCATTAGCAGGGGGATCATAAATGTGCGGAGCAATTTTGAACGGGCATGGGCTGCAGAAATGGATTTGATCATACCGTCGATGGCGCCTGTTTTCTGAATGACAGCAAAGGCGCCACCAACAAGGATCACAAAAGCGATAATGTTCGCTGCCTCGGTAAATCCACGGAAAGGAGCCAGTAAAATCGCACCAATACCCTGCGGTTTGTTTGCGACGTATTCAAAGGAATCGCCGATCACGACTGTCCGATCTTCTTTTTCGATCCGCTCGAATTTACCGCCCGGGATGATGTAGGTCAAAATGGCAACGATGATAACAATAGAAAATATGATGACAAGTGTATGTGGCACTTTGAACAATTTTTTATTTTTCTTCATAAGCTGGCTGAGTTATTTTGTTGTTGGATAAATTGATTTTGTAACCATTGGTCAGCACGTGCATTTTGATATCGTACGCCGTGAGTTTATATGTTTTTGTAGAATCGAACGGAACGACGGTTGCTTCCCGCGAATCATAAAATATCACCTGACTTTCACCGAATATTTCAAAAGTTCGATCCGGGTGAACGATGACAGCGGTTGACTCGTCGATGCCGATTCCGACATATTGCGGATTTTCCAACACGAGACTGATTAAACGGTTGTGACGTTTCCGCCTGACAAAATGCTGATCGATAATCACATCATCCAAAAATCCGAATCCCGGTTCAGTCACAATATTCGTACCTTCAATTTTTGTGAACACACGATCTTTGTTGGGTTCAGGTCTTTGCTCATCGCCGGTGATCATTATTTTACTCATCACAGCAGCGCCGGCGCTGGTGCCACCAATAACCGCTCCCTGCTGATAAAGCTCTTTTATTTTGGTTGCAAATGGTGTATTGCCAATGGCGTCCATTAACCGGGATTGCGCACCACCGGAAAAGAAGATACCGGAAACGCCGTTCAATTTTTCAACTGTGGTATCCTGAATTGCTTCTTCCTTGGTAACGATGAGGTAGGAGACGTTTTCCGCGCCCAGATTTTTTATCTGATTGACCTGATATTCTGCTGTGCCCTTGGGATCACCGCTCGCCATGGGAAGGACAACGATTTTTCCGTCAGCCAATTTGATAAAACGTTCCATTATATAATCGGGACGTTTTCCACCACCAATTATGAATAAATAGCCTTTTGGATTTGTTTGGACGGATGTTTCCTGCTGACAATTCATGAACATAGAAAACAAGAGTAAAAATGGGATCACATAATTGATAAACTTCATGACTCGTCCTCTACTTTTTTCCATTTCAAGTTAGTTTAAAATAAAAATAAATATGCAAAAATGCAACATTTTTCCAGAGGGTATTCCGGTTAAAATAATGTTGGGAAATTTCGACTAAAATGGAGAGGATGATATAGCTGAAAATTGTTACTGACTCTTTTTTGTGTGAAAAGAAATTGCCCACGAAATACACGAAATGACATAAAAAATTTTTTTGATATTTTTTAGTGTATTTCGTGGACTACTTTTTGTAAAAATCCACGGTTTTAAAAAAATGATCCTATTTTTTTACTTTTCCGCTACTTCATAAATCGGTTTAATATCCACCGGAATATCGCCCAATTTATCCAGCGCAGCCTGCATGGTTTCTGTCATTACCGCATGATTTTCAATTAAGTTTTTCGCTGTCTGATAATCTCCTGTAGCTTCGATGGTTAACAACAGACGCGCCAAATTTTTCACTGCATTTTTTATCTTGAAATGATTCACACTGAAGCGATCCGTCTCTTCGTCATAAACAAATGCATCATTGGCAGTAAGATAATTAAACTGGATCATATTTGCCTGTCCATGAGCGGATTCTGTGCCGAAGCGAACGGAGCGAAACATGCCGGCCAAAAACGTCACATAAAGCGTGCTTTCCAAGTCTTTCGGTAACACACCCTGATCTATCAAGTATTGGACATTATAGTTTCCGCATACATCTGCTTTGGCTTCTTCGATAACAGAGTAGGTGTCAGAAAGCATTTTGTTAACTGTGGTTTTTTCTCCGCTGGGTAAGGTCAATGTTCCCGGTCCTAATCCGTGACTGACTTCGTGCAGCAAGATATGGTTAAAATAGGCATCGAAACTAAGTCCGGATAGCTGATCTTCAGCGATCACTTTTTCTGCGATGGGGGAGAGGATTTTGTTGAATTTTGCTTCCATTACATTTTTCAGCATTACTTTTTTACTGCCTTCCTGTTCCCGGACACGCTCGTCATTGGGTAAATTAAACGCAAGCGTCTGAACTCCGGCACGAGTGTCGCCGGCGGTGTATATTTCCTGCACCACCTTGATGGGCGAGGAACTGCCCCGCTCGAAATTTTTATACTCGTCTTTGTAGGGTAGATTTTTTTCCATCTCATCAAGATAATCTGCAATCACGGATAATTTTTGGCTCTCATCCGGATCAACAACGCAGATAAACGATTCAAAGGCTGCTTTGTACCCGAACAGGTTGTCTTCGTAAACCTCGTACGGCCCGATCACCACTTCGATGTCGCTATCCAGTCTCACCCAATCGATATCGCTTTCATAGTAATCATTGCTCAAAAAAGCATCGGCGCGACTGTTTAAAAATTTCTTCAGCGATTCATTTTCAGCTAAATCAGCAGCCTCATACAATAAGTCTGCGGCGGGTTTAAGTAAATCTTTGTAAGTTTCCGAATAGGGGATCGCAACCAATTTTCCATTTTTCCTCCGAATGATGGTGAAGTTGCTTTCAAAATTGGCTTTGTCTTCAGGATGCTCCTTGATCCAGGTTTCGAACTCTGCTTTTGTCATATCTTCGGGATAATAATTGGCTCCCTCTGGTTTCTCTTTTTCAATGAGAAACGGTTTGTTCTCATTGAGTCGGTCAAATGGACCATACATGATGTTAAAAAATTCCAGATATGTTTTGTCATTGGGATCGTTTGAGTGCTCAAGTGCTTTTTTAATGGCTATATTATCAGAGTAAACTTGTGTCAAAAAAATCTGATCCATATAATCGGCGGCTTTAACCAGCTTTTTCAGTATCTGCTGCTGTTTTTCAGATAGTAAGGATTGGTTGTAGCTGATTTTCACCGGGACGAACTTTTCAAGTTGATTTTGAACATGTTCCATTTTTGCTCGCTTCAGTTTAATTTTTTTTTCACAATTTAGAAATAAGATGATTGACAACAACGACATAACAGACAAAAGAAAATATTTTTTCATAAACCTGTCCTCCATAGTTATTGGTTTGAATTTTTTATGATTGAGTTTGAAACGTTGCTTTCTTTGTTTAAAGAATGTTCAATTTTTCTGATGGAAATGCGCAGCCGGTGTTGAACGTCGCTCGGCAAATTTTCATTCTCAAATTGTTTCAGCATTTTTAAAACGGTTTCATTTTTAAAAGCTCCGAGTGCATCGATCACTTTTTTCCGGAGATAACCATCAGATTGATCCAATAGATCCAGTAGCATGTTTTGAGCCGTCTCGTTTCCAGTACCGATTTCTTTTAATAGAGACACTGACCGAGCCCGCCGGAAAAGAGGCTGGTTGCTGTCCCCGGCGAATTTTATGGCGATTGGAATGATGCGCTCATCTTTCAGATAATAGAGTGAATGAAAAGCGGCAGTACGCACAACATCCTGATCCGAATCCATATCAATGAACCGTTTTAGAAAATCGAAGGTGTGTGTATCTTCAACATGAGAAAGCGCATACAGCGCTGCTGCAGTGACGTGATAGCTGGAATCATTGGCTGCAATATCCCGGAAAAGTGAATTATACTTTTTGTCATAAAAATCTCCCAGCGCTATGACGGCGGCAGTCCTGACTTTGGGGTGAGAATCACGGCATGCCTGTGCTAAAATACTTTTGGATTGTGATCTGTTGAAATCCATTAACAAATAAGCGGCCTCGCGACGCACTGCCCAGAAAGGATCGTTGAGAACGGCTGTTTCAAGAGCAATGATCGTAGCCAATGTGTCAATAGTATCATTTTCAAGACCTTCGAGGGCGCTTAATCTGGCTACGATGTGCGGGTGGTTTTCCAGTTGATAGATCCACTCCGCTTGTGTTTTGAAAAAGGACATTTCTTTGAGCAGATTATTGGTTTTATCGAACAACACGAGCTTGGGCTCATCCGGACATTTAAAGCTGAATGTGTCCTGCCGGGCTTTGAGAAAGATGGATTCGGAAAATTGGCGATCAGGAAGCCAAATTTCAATTTCAACCGGCATCTGAAACACGTGCGGCACTAAACCCAGAGAATCGAATTGAACCTGGTGCACATATAATTCGAGCTCTTTTTTTTGTGGGAACCACCTTTGTGTGATACTAAATTCGGGGTGGCCACCCTGATAAAGCCATTGGTCGAAAAACCAGTCCCATTTTTTTTGTGAAACTTCTTCGACAACTTTTTGAAAATCACTGGTTTTGACGGACTGAAATTGAAATTGATGTAAATAACGTTTTAAACTTTGGAAAAAAAGTGAATCTCCCAGGACATTTCGTAGCATGTGCAGCACCTGCCCTGCCTTCTGATATTCGATGTGATTGAACATGTCTTCGGCATCGGCATAGTTTTCATAAACAATTGGCTGATGAAATTCCGGATCAAGCATACTAATATAGAGATTTTGATCCAGATAAACAGCGTATTGGGCAGCGGCTTGTCCGAGATCATGTTCCTTGTACAAAATTTCAGCGTAAGTCGCGAATCCTTCGTTTAGCCATAGATGACTCCATTTTTCGCAGGTGACGAGATTTCCGAACCATTGATGCGCCAACTCATGGGCGACCAAATCATCGCTGTTCCTGTCGAAATGGGCGCGTTTGTCGTGAATGGTGCGATCCGTTAACGTGGTTGCACTGGTGTGTTCCATGCCACCGACCCCGTAATCCGCTACAACAATTTGGGCGTATTTATCCCACGGGTAGGGGAGACCGAACAGTTTTTCAAAATACTGGACCATATCCGGAGTTTTTGAAAAAGAATAGCGAGCCATCTCCCGCTGATGGGGATAGACATAATAATATAACGGTACGGTTCCGGCACGATCTTCTATTTCAATATATTTTCCCGCAGCGATTGATACAAGATAGGACGTATGCGGTTTATTTTGGTACCAGTGAAATGTTTTTGTTTGATTTGATTGATCTGCTTTTATTTCCAGTAACTGTCCGTTCGACAGTAAAAATAACGTATCCGGAACAGTAGCGATAATTTCACTGGTGAATTTGTCTGGCGGATGGTCGTAGCAGGGGAACCAATAGCTGGCATCATTGGGCTCTGAATGCGAATAGATTTGCAGTGCATGCTTTTTGTGCTTTGAAGGCTCGACAAAAAAAACGCCCTTTTCAGGGATGGTTTGATAATCGATACAAACACGAAAGGTATCGGGTTGATTTACTTTTATTGGGAGTTTTATTGATAGGTATTCGGAATCATTTGTAAAATTAACAGATTGCTCATTTGAAAATTTGATTTGATTGATTTGCATTGATTTTGCATGCAATTTTACGACAGTCAGCGTGTCGATTATCGGAGTCATCTTAATTTCCGCTTGACCGAATACTTGCTTTTCAGTAATATTAAATTTTAGAGTCAACTTGATGTGGTGGATATCATAATTTTTCTCAACGGCTAATGAATGCCCGTTGATTTTGGGAAAATAAAAGACAGTTGCAAAGACAAAGAAGAGTTTGATGATGTAACACGAAAAATGGCTTCGGAATTTTTGAATCAATTTTAGCATTTGAATTTGACTCGAATCAATGGATAAAATACTATGTTATCATACAGTGAAATTATCTTTTGCGATCCATAAGCTAATGAAAATAATAATAAAAAGCCAGCACTTTTTTGTTAATGCTGGCTAACGTATTTGATTAAATTATCTGTCTTAAAATGAGAGAATCAATGCCATTTTAATTAACGATAAAATCATTACTCTTCCGTGTTCGTCGGTAACTCCAATTGATCGACATTAACGAATTTTTGGTCGGATTGGGGATTGATCTCCATGGATGGATGATAGGCCTTGACACGGTTTCTTCCTTCTGCTTTTGCTTTGTAGAGCGCGCGATCCGCAAAGTCAAGCAGCTCTTTGGCTTTTACTGAATCGTCGGGTAAAGATGACAGTCCGAGAGAAATGGTAAGATTTTTATTGGGTTGATTCTCCTGCCGTGGAAATCGCTTTTTCTCGATGGTTCTGCGTAATTTTTCAGCGGCTTTAAATGCCTGACATCCGTCAATTTCCGGCAATAAAACGACAAATTCTTCACCACCATATCTGGCTAAAATATCTGCCTTTCGGATATTCGACTCAATAGCGTGGGCAACGCGCTTCAGGATTTCGTCTCCCATCAAATGGCCGTTGATGTCATTAAAATTTTTGAAGTAATCAATATCAACCATCAAAACGGTGAGCGGTCGATTATATCTCTCGGCGCGCTGAACCTCCCTATCGATCCGCTCATTAAAATATCGCCGATTGTACAATCCGGTCAGGTCATCGGTGATCGACAGTTCTTTTGTCTGCCGAAATAGCAGTGTCTTATCAATGACTTTTGAAATTTCTTTCGCGATTTTATTAAAAAGCGTTATTTCCTTTTTGGTAAAACTTTCTTTTTTCTTTCGATATAAACTCATTACACCGATCGGATCATTCTTTCTCAATAACAGCGGGATAACAAGAAAAGCACCTTGCTCTGTTTTATCGTTGTAAAATTTGTATTTTTTTTCTTTTTTAACATCGGGAACGTATATCGTATCTTCATACATCAAAGCTGCGCCAAAGATATCTTCGCCAATTTTAAAAGATGTTTTCAATTTTGAGGTATCTTTTCCAAAACCAAATGAGGTATGCAAATTCAGGGTAGATAAGTTTTGGTCCACCAAAAAAATGCCAAAGCGATCCACCTTCAGTGTTTGTTGGAAAATTTTTTTAAACAAATTAAAAATTTCATCCAAATCCAGTGTGGTACTCAGTGCTAATCCAATCTGATATAGCGAATAGAGCTCCAGTAAACGGTGGTTCAAGTTTTGCGTCAGTTTCTGGAATTCCGGATTTTTTTCCTGAATTTGATCTAACTGAGTTTTTAACGAGTTGAAACTATCAGCCATAATATTTCATCTCCGGGTTGTCAAATTATGGCAATTGAAATGGCAACATGAACATTTGATACGTCAAATGATTTCAATTTTTTCCGAGAGCAAACAGGTGTTAATTTCTATCTGCAATTTTGTGGTGGTGAGTACAGTTGTCAATATAACTAAAAAATTTGCGGTACTTCGTATCCATTTCTTCTTTCAAGTTGTTACGGTAATAAAAATTATAAAATGGTTCCCGCAGACGGTTGTCCAAACAAATTTTGAGCGTTGCGCTGCTTTTTTGACAAAGAAATGTGCTTATGAGATTAAAGTCTGAATTCAGATCAATTACGATGTCAA
This sequence comes from uncultured Cytophagia bacterium, assembly GCA_964472785.1. Taxonomy (GTDB): domain Bacteria; phylum Zhuqueibacterota; class Zhuqueibacteria; order Thermofontimicrobiales; family Thermofontimicrobiaceae; genus CAYYMH01. Next base: position 41,158 of record CAYYMH010000012.1, read on the forward strand.
AATCTGTTGCCATTATTCTATGCTGTATGTTTTTTTTGGGTAACCCAAAAGTATTTATATCTTCTGGGGTTACAAAAATTGTGCCATGTTGTTTCTGGGCGCTTATCGCTGATTCGAAGTCTTTTTTTGTGAAAAGGACAAAATGTGCTGCCGGATAGCTCTGTTTTAATTTTTCAACAAATTTTTTTGCAATTTCAAAATCATTAGCTGCGTCGGGCATAAATATCAGAAATGATTTCGCCGTACACAGAACTGATGCAAAATCGATGATATGTGTTCGTTTTTTGAATTTTGCAAATAATCTCAGATAGGAGGTTGTAAGTTTTTCCATATCGCTTATTAAGTTAGGTGTATGTCATATTGAAAATTAAATTTGGTCATAAAATATAATACAAATTACTTATCAAGTCAATGATAAAATTCCAAATGTGAAAAAAAAGTTGTATTTCAGCATACTCAGTTTCGAATTATTATTATCTTGATTCGAAAGTGTTATCTTTCAAATTGTTCGGAAAATAGCAAGAAGATCGGGATAGAATGAATAAAGATATTGCTGCTGTGATCGAATGTTAGTAATATTTGCCAAAGATTTCGTTCCTGCCCCGGTGAATCGACCTGCAATATAATCACGGTTATCGACTCCGTTGCGCCAATAAAGTAATCAATTAAAAAGGGGCTCACCGAAAAAGCGTATCAATCTGCAACTGTACTGCATTTATTTCGTTCCCCTCGATCGAGTCTGAACCAGTACCGATGGATTCGCGGTAGTAATAATTTGTTGAGCTGTATTTAATTGATAGTTTAAACGAAGAATATATCCGAAAGTTCACCATCAGGTACCACCTGGTTCCCTGACCGTACAACATCTGGTTGGTAAAAATACCCGGCAAATCGCGTTCGAACTGATAAAGCCGGCTTTCGTATCCGTCAGTGTCAAATACTGTAAATCTGCCTGATACAGCAAGATTTCTTTTTATGGGGACATAAATGTCCTGATAGAGCAGGATGCCTCTAAACTGTCTGGACGGTTGCCGATGGGGAGTTTCGAAACTGACCCAATTTTTTTCAAAACGATTTCTGAGTTTTATGGATTTCGAGGGTGAATAATCAACCTGAAAGCGGAGATTAAATTGTTTTTTGGGGAGAATGAGTTCATTGCTATAATTGAAAATATCATCTTTGAATTTTCTTTTAATTTGAAAATACATCCAAAGCTTTTTCATCGGTCGATACGCAATCGAAGCAAATAGCATTTTTCCCTGACTGGTAGTTGGGATAAAATAGGTGCGCCAGGGAAATTTAAAATGATCAAAATAAAGTGAGGCTTTTAATGTTGAAGTGAAATTGATATTCAAACCGAAATATAATCCCTGTTCATTGTTTGGTGAATAACCGTGGGAACCGAAACTATTGCCGTGAAGACTGATAAAATTTTTCGAGTAGTTTCTGTATAAAATTCCCAGCTTGAATGTCCGGGTAGTCACGGAAATTCCGGTAACTATTCCGTTTCCTGAATTTACTGAGCGAGCCATTTCTCCGAATAGGCTAAGTTTTCCGATTGTCCAATCGTAATCCAAACCGGTAACCTGATTAGCGTTTCCTGTAAATGCAAATCGACGACGAACAGGGTCAGTCGTTTGAAATGTTCTGTCATATTTCGAAGCATAAGCCGTGACACCCAGTTGTATCGTTGAATAAGGAGAAACCTGTAATCTTAATCCGCTCAATCGTTCGGTCAATTTGTCTTTCTTTTTAAGTTCAGACTCATTGCGGTGATAGCCGGTGATATAAAAATTGCTCACGCTACCATCTGTTTCATTGATAGTTGCGTCATATTTTGTTGAAGCATAAAAAAGATATAATTGATAAATTTTGGAGTGTATTTTTACAGCTAATCCGAAAAGTGAAGCATTTTCGTCCACTAACGTGTATTCAACAGCGTTGCGGGGGCGTTTTTTTACGGTATAATTGGCATTGCTGCTTGCCAGATGAGGATAAGGATTCCAAAAGACCAATCCCTGCGCAAATTCCAGTAAATAGTGTCCGGCTATCAGGTAATGCCCGGAAGCGGGATTTTCATATTTTAAATAGAAGGATGTAAAGTCGTTTATTCTTTTTTCACCGGCGTCTTTTTCTAATATGAGACCGATTTTCCATTGATCAGGAAATTGACCTTTGAATTGATTATAAAATTTGATCGGTGAATTGAAATAATCACCGCGTTCAAAACCAACTTTCCGGCTGATGGGATGAAACGCCCGGCTTCTGAAATTTATGTTGCGCGGCTTGGACTTTTTGTCTTTGGAAATATGAATGTATTTCGAGATAAGTGGCAACAAAGCAGGGTTGAATTCTTCAATGTTTAACAGTTGATCAATCGCGATGAATTTCCCGTATTTATTTCGGTGTTCCACAATTCGGTGGGCGAGGTTGTCCGATATCCATGGAAGAAGCGCTAATTTATGTGCGGATACCGAATTAAGATCAAGCGGATTGTTTTCCATGTCTTCCAAAAGTTGCAATAGATCAGATACATCGGAGTTTTCTCCCTGATTATCCAGCAAGTTCTCGATCTCATGTTCCTGTGGAAAAGCGTCGGAAAGAGTACATATTTGTGAAAAGGTGAAAAGCAATAGTAAAATAAATAAATAGCCGGTTCGATTGTTTATTTGAGAAATATTTGAGTTGACAAAAAGCATTTGAAAGTCACAGGGATTTCGTTCGACGATTCTTATTGTGCTTTTTAAATAGCAAATTCTGCTATGAACTATAAATTTATTTGAAACGAGAAGTGATGCGTCAATCCGAGATCTTGATGTGTTGTGACGGCATAATCACAAGTCATATTTTTAAAATTAAATCCCAATCCCGCATTAAAGGTCGAGGGCTCTGTGGTAAATCCGGTTCTAACCGCGATTCTATCAAATAACAGGTATTCAATACCGGCTCTCACCTCGATCGGAAAAGGCAATTCTTTGTAGATATCAATATTTAAAATGGTATCATCCAACGGTTTCAAGCTTAATCCGGTAACAAAGGATTGCGGTACATAGTCTTTTTTCTGCCCCATGTGTGCCCGATTTATGTTTGTCGCAAAAAACCCCCAATTCAATGATGATGTTATTTTCGAAAGGAAGCCGATGTCGATTTTATAAGAAACATCTGAACCATAATCGTTGATCTGTAGTTTCATATAATGTAAATTTATCCCGTAAAAAATTTTTTGATCATAGGATTGACTGAAATTGAGAATAATATCTTGCTCCTGATAGAGCTTGTTCCCGAATATGGTGCATCCACTGGCAATTGTTCCAAATTTTGTGGGGAAAGCGCCTGAGAATGATAAATAATCCAACTCTTTTATACCAAAGGGGCGCGTGTAAAAAAAGGAGAAAGCAGGGCTGGTGAGTTGTGCTGTTCCGCCGGAATTGAGGAAAATTGCATCCGGGGAATTTGCAAGCCCGACAAATGCGCTACCCATTCCGCGGGCATGGGCGCCGTAGCCATGCAATTCAAAACTGGAATAAGCCGGGTTGAAAGGGAGGAAAAGTAAACAAACAGAGATGAGAGAGTAGAATTTATAATGCGCGATTCTTTTGATTATGTACTTGATTATCATCTTAAAATTGATTATAATATGACAGGATATTTACATTATAATTCGCCCGATTCTTTAATATATTGACAAATTTCATTATTATCAAGATATTTTTTGTGAAAATGGGAGGTTGCTATGATCTGTAAAAATATTTTAAACATTAACAATAAAGGCGGTTTCTGTTATAGTCTTATGTTGATATTTATTTTATTTGAGCTGTTTAATTCAATCCTGTTTACAGAAAAAGCTGAGGCTCAGGAAGTGGTTGTAACGGTTAATCTGCAGTTAGACGCGTTGCCGGATGAAAAACGGGAAAAGCTCCAAAATTTTCAGTCGATTTTGGATGAATATTTTAATAATTATGATTGGACCAAAGGAGAATTCCAGGGAGAACTTCCCATTAATTTGACTCTTCTGATGCAAGACATTAGTGTGGGTTATGAAGACCGTTATAAATTACAGATTATTATTTCGAATAATTCTGATGTTCAATACACAGATAAGCGATGTCGGATGGCGTACCAAAAGGGGGAGATTTTGGAACACAATGAAAATACCTGGAATTCGTTAACCAGTTTGCTGGATTTTTATACCAATATTATTATTGCCGAAGAGATGGACAAGTATGGTCATTTGCTGGGCACTCCCTATTATGAGCGAGCGAAGTTGATTGCAGAACAGGCGAGGTTTGGTATGGGGCAGTTTATCGAAGGATGGGACCTTCGAAATGAGTTGATCGAATATCTGCTTGGTGATACTTATAAAAAATTTCGTGAAATGAAGGATTTTTATTTTTATGGCCTTTACTTTGCCAATGAAGACCCTGCGAAAGCGAAAAGGTATATCAAGGAAGCTGTTGTTATGTTGGAAGAATTGGTGTCAGCAGAGGATTCCCGGTACAAACGAGTGGAAAATTTTATCAATGCGCATTATATTGAAATTGTGAATTTATTCAAGAACTCGAACGATCAGGAAATTTATGCGATGATGGTCAAATTGGACCCTGATCGTGCAGATGTTTATCAAGATTTACTTTAGTCTGGAAAAATTATTCACCAGTGCTAAAAATAAAGCTGAACTCTTTCGGCAGTTCTTTTCCCCATTTATCCGTGCAGGTTGTGTCGATAGAAACATAATAGATTGAATTTGCATTTAGTAAAGAAGTGCCTCGAAATTGAAACTGTCTCATGTTATCCCATCTGATTTGCCAATTCTGCGGATTGGGGCTGATTGAGAAGGCATTTTCTGCTGATGTCTGATCGACGTACGTATTGAACGTAATAATGATCGGGTTGGATCGGTTGACCTGAGAAGCCCCATTTTTCGGATAATGATCGACGATCTTCAGTGGCTCCGTGTGAAAGATGATAGAGGTTGTTCCGACCAATGAAGAGCCATAAATATCGATTAAATTCGGAAAACCGGTTATTTGATATTCGGTATCAGACCGCAAATATGAGCCCGGTTCGAGTGTCAGTCTTTTCAAACCATCCCATTTAAAATCGCCAATCAAAACCGGTTCAAATACCAAAGAATCTTCCGTAATCTGTTGGTCCATTTTTGAATTAAAGGTAAAATGCAGTGTTGTTGCCGGTGAAATATATGTCGAATGGTTGCTCGGGATTGAGGACAACAATTTCGGTCCTTCAGTCGTAAAGTGTGATGAAACACCAAAAGAAAGGGTGTCACCGTAAATTGTTTTTGCATTTTTATTTAAGCTGATGGTGTAATATTCGTTGGTCACAAACTGATCGGATGGCTGGTAGTGCAGCGTGCTGTAATCTGCCGTGTGCTCCCAAATAAAATATCCGCTGACCTGAGGCGCAATGCTAAAATTATTTTCCACAGAAGATTGATTCATCAGAACGTTAAATTTAATTTCAATCGATTCAGACAATGGGAATTGGGAAGCATTATCAGCCGGGTAAATGGTTGATATTTGTTCCGGAAAAGGTTTTAGAATGACGTCCGGAACGGTGGTCACATTTCCTGGATAAACTCGTACCTGATTGAGTACGAACCGTCCGTAATTAGTTGCTGCAAATTCAAGGTTGTACAAACCTGGAGAAATGTCAATTATACGAAATATGCCAGTGGTTGAATCCGCGTTGGTCGTTTTCAATGTGTCACCCTGTATCAGTGACACCATAGCTTTGCTACCGAAAGGCTTCACAATTCCAATAATTGAACCAGGTTCGTTAATCGGAACGATGGTACCTTCCTGAGCACATGTGAGAAAAAGTAAAAAGATAAATAAAAGATTAACAATAGTATATTTTGGGTAGGCTTGTTCGGTTTTCATCTTCATTTCACCATGAAATAATTGGATTGTTATTCAAATTAAAATAATTAACCAAATTTTTTTTATAAAGTCAAGATATTTTTGATAAATTTGCAATGTTTCTGATGCAATGTGGAACGGTTGATTTTTTGGATATTGTTGTTTTTATTTTTATTGCGAAACAAGATAGATCGGCAAAAATTTACTTGTTTATAATTTTAATCCTAATCCTATAATTGAACGGGTGTATGTGGAGAATAATTTGCTAACTATTTATTCGCCGAAATCACTTTTTACTTGCATTTTTGAATAAATATGTTAAAATTAAATTATTAACGCTGTTTTTGAGTTCAAGTCTGTATATCAGTAGGCGGAAATCTCTGCTTTAATTAATCTGAATAAATGAGGAACGAATTTGTTACAGAAAGAAATTCGAAAACGTTTTTCAAGTGTGGCTTTGATGGTTGGTGTTTTCGTCGTTTTTGGGTTTAGTCTGTTCATCTCTAATTTCGATACCTTTGCTCAAGAATCCATCTATCAACAAGCAGTTATTGTTGGAGAAGTTATCGGTCGTGTGAATCCGGAAAAAATAATGCTGCGCATCCGGAAAGGATATTATCCGGTGATAAGCGATCATTCTGAAGTTAAAATCGAGCTTGTTAGCAAATCGCCAGGGGAAGTCATCTATCATTTGATTTACCCAAGTGGCTCATCTGATTCACATCCGCAGTATGTTGTGTTTCGATTTTTCGATAGCGAACACAGTTTAGCAGCAGCAATTATTACGGATGAAATTGATTTTGCCATTTCAGAGAGCTTTGATATTGCTGAGGAAATTCACAAATCGACGTCAGCTTATTATATCCGCCATCGTTTTAAACAACCGAATTTTGTTAAGATGCTGGCTTACAACAATAAAAACCCGATTTTACAAAATGAAAATCTACGCAAAGCATTGACTTACAGCATTGATAAGGAATATATTTACGATAATATTCTTGAGAAACAAGCGTACTATGCTGATGGACCGATTTCAAATCAATCTAAACATCATGCATCCGGGTTAAAAACTTACAAATTCAATCCGAAATTTGCAATTGAGTTGATTTTGACGGAGAATTGGCGGGATGTCAATAATGACGGTATTTTGGACAAAAATCGACAACCTTTTCGTTTATCATTAGCCTATGAAAAAGGTGTTCATTTGGACGAACAAATCGCCCGCGTTATTCAAATCGGATGGAACAAACTCGGAATAAACGTTAATCGAAATCCATTGACCAAAGCGCAGATTGAGCAAAAGTTAGCACACAGAAATTATGATGTAATTTTATTGAATTATCATTTCGATGATACTTATGAGACTTTCAAAAAGTATTTTGAATCAACCAGCCCGGATAATTTTTTGGGTTATCATGGTGCAACAACGGATAAATACTTGAGGCTATATAAAACGGTTCCGCCCGAATCGAGAGATGTTATGTTTCAGGCGATCCAAAATCAGATTAACAAAGACCATCTTGCCGCATTTCTGTATTTTATGTGGATTGAACGATATTTCGTCAACAGAGTGAAGTTTACGAATTATCGAAGTGATAGAACCAATTTGTTACCGTTTACCGACTGGATTTTTCGGTAGCTATGTCCAGCAGTTGTGGCTGTTGAAAATGGGGTGTGTGTCCCGAAAATTCGATAGAACGTGGTTTCATGTGAATAGCGTGTCAATTGTCGTTATCCTGGTTTTTTTTTGAAATTCATGATCAAAGTCAATTTAAAATGCCAAAGCAACACATAAAATTTCGCCATAAGTTTATTACAAAACTGTTGATTTCGCACATTTTACTGGCTTCCATTCCCATCATTGTGACCGGAATCGTTCTTGTTGGAACAACACAAAAAACAGTAGAATTGAATTTTCGGGAACGATCTGTTGAATTGGCTCGCCATTGTGCGGACATTATCAATACAACACTTCATAATGCCGAGAAAATTATTGAATTAAATGCCTCGAGTATTTTTTCGAATGTTAAAAATCGGTTGTCTCAGGAATTGATTGTCAATGAAATGATCAATGATTTTCCCATTTTTCGGGATATTAAATTGTTGGATAAAGACGGGAAGATTATTATTTCCACATCTTTTATCAAAGATTCGACACAATATTTGAACAATCAATTTTTGGCTAAGATTGACAAATGGGGGGGGGGGCAATCCGAAGTATTTTTATCAGAGGATAAATTGCCGGTGATGAAAATTGCAGAGCCAATCTTGCAATATGAAGAAATTGTCGGGATTTTGATTGCGGAGTTGAATTTGAAAGCGATGTGGGATTTGATTGAAAGCAGCGTGATTGGCAAAGGGGCACAGGCATTTGTTTTCGACAAAGCCGGTCGCTATATCGCGCATTCGGAGCGAAAAAAAGTTTATCTGGGAGAGAGTTTTGATGAACCTGAAATTACGCGAGATGTTAAGCTAAATCAGGAGGGGCAACGATTTTATGTGAATCGCGATGGCGAAAAATTAGTGGCTGCTTACGTTTCTTTGGTCAAATTGGGTTGGGGTGTTGTTATTCAACAGCCCGCTAAAGAAGCCTTTTACGTTGCTCATCGGATGAAATTACAAATTTTAATCTTTGTCACTGTGGGTATCGCGCTTTCTTCGATCATCGCGTATGTCTATACAAGCTGGATTGTTACACCGGTCAATCAGTTAGTTTCTGGGATAGATAAATTTTCGGCAGGGGATTTGCGGTATCGTATCCCCAGGTTGGGAAATGATGAAATTTCGATGCTTGCCACCCAGTTTAATGAAATGGCTGAAAAGCTTCAGGAATTTCAGGATAAACTCAAAAAAAGTGAGCGGTTGGCAACACTCAGCAAATTAGCGTCTGTACTTTCGCATGAGATTAAAAATCCACTAAATTCAATGGTCATCAACATGCAAATTATGAAACGGGAATTCAACAAAACCGATCCCGATAAAAATAAGTTGCGGCACTATTTGAACATCGTTACAAGTGAGATTAAGCGCGTTGATGATCTGGTGAATAATTTTTTATTAGTGGCACGTCCGCCAAAACTTGAAAAAAAAGTCGTCACTTTAGAAAAGGTGATTGATGAAATTATCATGTATCAGCAAGCCGAGTCACTACAATCAGGCGTTCGGGTGAACAGACGTTACCAAAAGCGAAAAACCGAAGTATTGGTTGATGAAACAAAAATTAAACAGGTTTTTTTAAATATCTTTTTGAACGCACTACAGGCAATGCCAGGTGGCGGTTGTCTCATAATTGAACTGGATGAAGTACCTGCAAAAAATAAAAAGAATAAACAGATGGTTGTCGTTCGCTTCAAAGATAAGGGAAAAGGAATCAAAAAGGAACACCTTAATCGAATATTTGATTTTTACTTTTCGACCGAAGAAAATGGTAACGGATTGGGACTCTCAGTCGCCCAGCAGATCGTGGAGGAGCATGGAGGGAATATAAAAGTGCAGAGTAAACTTGGTGAAGGAAGTGTTTTCTCAGTTTTTTTGCCGAAAAATTAAAAAAAAATTAAAATTTTTATTCAAGTACTTGACTTCTGGACATTTATTTGTTATATTAATTTTAGTATTCTGAAAATTGTGCTTAATTAAGGGGAATGCGTTCGATGCTTTTAGGCGTGAATCAGCGCGAATACATTTTATCAATTATGAAAAGCGGGATGCAAACATTTTATTTATCACCCAAAAATTATAAAATAAAAAATAATCTAATTATCTTTTAAGTTTTTGATTAATTATGGAGCATGCATGGACACAGTCAATGCACTCCAAATAACTATTTTAAAAATCGATTATATATTTCAATAATATAAGTGATAAACTTAGATATTTAGGTATCCTGTAAAGCGTAGATTTACAGCAGAAATCAATAAATCTCAACTATAAAAACCTATTTAGTGAATAAAATCAGATTTTTCCAAATTATAACAATATAAAAGGAACTTTATATAACCCTTTGAGTATATAAACGTGTTTTATTATTAAACGTTAACCCAAATTAAGGAGCGAAAGGATGTGATTTGAATGATTACTGTTATCGTTGGCGAAAATGAACCTTTGGAAAAAGCAATGAGTCGATTTAAGAAGAAGTGTCAACGAGCTGGGATTTTGCAGGATGTGAGAAAAAACAGCTATTTCTTGAAGCCGAGTCAGAAAAAGAGATTAAAGCACGCAAAAGCAGTGAGGAGGCAGAGTCGTGTGGAAGGAAAATACGGCATCAGCTTTTAATCTTAGCTGAATCGTCTATTTAATTATACGAATTAGTGATAGAAAGTCAGACAACCAAACTACAATGGACACCTCAAAGCTCTATCCATTTATAATTCGATTTTATATAAATTTGAAAAAATATAATAAACACTGAATCTTTGACGTTTTAAGTTTATCTAAATTAAATTATTAGCTGATTTCGAAGAAAAAGTGAGAGATGAAATTTCATGGTGAAAAGAAAAAAGAAAACAAAAACTACAAAAAGTAAGCAATCTATTGAGAAATATTTGGAAGAAATTGGCAATTTTTCCCCGCTGAACCCGGAAGAAGAGATTGAGCTTGCGCGAAAAATTCGAAAAGGCGATGAAGAATCGTTAGACAAGTTAGTGAAAGCAAATTTACGTTTTGTCATTAGTGTTGCCAAAGAATATCAGGGTCAGGGATTGCCACTTTCAGATTTAATAAGCGAGGGGAATCTCGGATTAATCAAAGCGGCGCAACGGTTTGATGAGACGCGTGGTTTCAAGTTTATTTCTTATGCTGTGTGGTGGATTCGGCAATCCATTTTACAGGCTTTGGCCGAACAATCCAGAGTAGTGCGCCTGCCGCTAAATCGTGTCGGAGCAATCAATAAAATAGGTCGTGCGTTGGAATCACTCGAAAAAACTTACGGCAGAGAACCGAGTATGGCTGAAGTTGCTACCAAAATGGAGATGTCAACTTTTGAAGTAGCCGATGTGGTAAAAACATCGGCTCGGCATTTGTCATTGGATGAACCATTTAAAGAAGAAGACGGCAATAGTCTGTTAGATGTCATCAAAAGTGATCGCTATCAGCCACCTGACAACACGCTTATGCGAGAATCGCTTCAGGTTGAAATCGAAAAAGTGCTCACCACTTTGAAACCGCGCGAAGCTGAAATAATCAAACTCTATTTCGGACTGGAAGGAGATCGTCCATTAACGTTGGAAGAAATTGGTGAACACTTCCAGTTGACCCGCGAGAGAGTCAGGCAAATCAAGGAAAAAGCCCTCAGGAGATTGAGACATCGGTCCCGATTGGAGCCGTTGAGAAAGTATCTCGGTTAACTTCGAATATTTAAAAAATTTAGAGCCCTCTGTTTTAGGAGGGCTTTTTTATTGCACATTCTTTTTAAAAATACTTCACCTGAAACGAATAAAAATTTTTGAAAATCAAGATGAAATCGATGCAAAAATTCATTGAACTCTGCCAAAGAAATAAAGTTAAATAGATAATATATTTGATTTAATCTGAGCCTATTTTGTGGTTAATGGAAAAATATTTTTAAATGAGGTCGTTTGAATGATTGAAAGCGGTATCGTAAATAGAATCAAAGATAACAGAGCATGGGTAACCGTGGTTAAAGGCGAGCAATGCCAGGGGTGTAATGCCTGTAAATCGTTTGGCGAGGGAAGCGCTGAAGTTATTGCTGACAATCGTGTTGGCGCTAAACAGGGAGACCGGGTTGAGGTAGAAGTGGCTCCTGAAAAAGTGATCGGTCATTCGATAGTTGTGTTTATATTTCCGATAATCGCATTAATTATCGGCTACTTTGTCGGGAGCAAATATTTGATAAATTGGGGGGTGTCGTCGGAAGGCGGCGGTATTATTGGCAGCTTGGGATTGATGGTGATTTCATTCTTTGCAATTTACATCTATGATCGATTTTTTCTTAAATCGGATGATGCCTCAGCTAAAATTGTCAGAGTAATAAAAGGTACTTATGTGCAGAAATAAGCTAACTTTTGTTTTCCGAATATCTGTTCTCTGTTCATTGATCGCTATTCACAGTCTTTTAGCTTCGGATGTCAAAATAATCCAAAGCTCGGATCAGGGTCTGGTAATCAGTTATGAGCCAAAGGGTTGGGATGTCAGCGCTGAACAACAGGAAAACATGTCTTTTATCAAAGTAAAAATTCCTCACTGCATCTTCAATACAATACCGGGAGAACCACTGATACCAAAGCGCAGAATTACTGTCGGAATACCGCCCAATGCGAAAATTTCAGCGGAAGTGCTGGAAACTAAACTAAAAGAACAACAAGATGGCGAACTTATTCCGACACCATTGATCATGCATGAGGAGCTTGGGGATGTTAAATATGAAAAGAACAAAGCGAATTATAATTTTGCAGAAAGGAATCCCGGAAAATTTATCAATTTATCGTCGCCTTTAAAATTTAGAGATCAGCGCATTGTGCAAGTTGATTTTTTCCCGGTCCAATTTGCTGCGCAAAGCAGAAAAGTATTTCTTTATGATAAAATTGTTATTCGTATCCATTTTGATCTCCAGCCACAATCTGATTCAAAAAAATCACAAAAGGTTTTCCTCGGTACTGTTTATGACCAAATATTAATTAATGCAGAACAGGCTTCAAAATGGAGAAAAACAGACAATTCAAAAGTCCGACTGCATAAACCTGCTACGGCTGAAAGTTTTTATAAAATATGTGTTAAGCAAGATGGCATTTACAAAATAACGGGCAACGATCTCAAAGCAGCAGGAATAGATATTGAACAAATAAATCCAAAAACATTAAAACTATTTAATAACGGTGGCTTCCCTTTGCCAACTTCCCTTGATGCGAAAAGGCCTGATAGTCTCATCGAAAATTCAATCCTCATGATGGATGGAGGTGATTTTTCATTTGATGAAAACGACTATTTTCTTTTTTACGGAAAGTCAGTTCATGGCTGGAAATATGATCGTAATGAAAAACAATATCATCACTATCTGCATCCCTTTACCAATGAAAATGTGTACTGGTTGCAATGGCAAAGTGCCAGACCCGGAAAAAGAGTTGAGATTGTTCACGAAGCACCGGACAATTCCATTTTGGATGTTCAATCTTACAGAGCGCATCAGTTTGTTGAAAACGAATTAACAAATTTGTTGAATTCTGGTACATGCTGGCTGGGTAATTATTTTAGTTCAGTGGCTTTGGATAGAATCTATCAATTCCTGATTCATTATCCGGACCAAAATCATGAAGCCAGTATTCGCTTGCAATTGGCAGCGATTTCCAATGGTTATCATTCTTTTTCATATTATTTTAATGATTCGAGAATCGGCAGCACCAATTCCATTTACGGTAGTTCATCTCAGACAATCAACATCAATCTGAAAAAATTCTCAACAATGATAAATGGCCTTTTGCTTAAGGATGGCTACAACCGGTTTAAGATGCATTACCATCCGCCGGATGATGCTGGACTGGCTTATTTGGATTGGATTGAGTTGCATTATTATGCCCAACTGAAAACCGATGAAAATGAATTAATTTTTGACAGTCCTGATAGCAGTGGTTTTTATCGTTACACGGTCGAATCATTTTCATCGGACAATGTGTATGTTTTTGATGTTACAAAATTCGAAGAAATCCGCCAAATAGATCGTCAATTTAGTAGTGGCGTTGTCGAGTTTGTCGATTCAACATCTTCAGACATGTTAAAAACATATTTTATTGTTGGCAGTGATAAATTTAAGAAGCCGTTAACGATTGAAAAAGATTTGCCATCAGATTTGAGAAGTCCGGATAATGGTGCAGATTTTATTGTGATCACATACGATGATTTTTATAACGCAGTTTTGCCTTTAAAAAGTCTAAAAGAAAATTGTGATACGCTGCAAACTGCTGTTGTGAATATCAGCGATGTTTACGATGAGTTCGCCTGGGGACTAAACGACATTACGGCAATTCGCGATTTCATTAAATATGCTTATGAAAATTGGCATCCGAGACCTGAATATGTGCTGCTGTTCGGCGATGGTGATTATGATTACAAAAATATTATTTCTCCGCAGAACCCGAATTGGATTCCTACCTTTGAAACCGATGAGCTTATAGAGAGAACCAGTCGTTGCCGTGATGATTGGTTTGTGTGTGTTTCCGGAAATGACAATATTCTGGATTTAGCCATCGGTCGAATTCCGGCGCGCAGTTATAATCAAGCCAGAGAAATGGTTGAAAAAATCATTGAATATCAGAATTCGGTTAATTTTGGTGAGTGGTGTAATAAAATTCTGATGGTTGCTGATGACGAATACGGACAGGGCGGCGGTCTCGATGCGATTTTGGATCACTTACCGGACACCGAAAATATTGCAGAGAATTATCTGTCAAAATCATTTAATGTCCAAAAGATCTATTTAACTGAATATCCGGTAGTTCGTGTGGCAGGGGTTTCTGGCATTCGCAAACCCGCAGCAAAAGAAGCATTGCTGAAAAAAATAAACGATGGTTCGCTCATCATTAATTTTATCGGTCATGCCAATGAACGGCTGTGGACACACGAACATGTGTTGCATCTGTCAGATGATTTTTCCAGGATTAATAATGGGTATAAACAGGCGTTTTGGATGGCGGCAACCTGTAATTTTGGTCGATTTGACAACCCCAATTTTCAGAGTTTTGCTGAGGAGTTAGTATTGGCAAAAGGAAGAGGCGCTGTTGCCGTGTTATCATCTTCGCGGTTGGCAAATCCGTATGATAACGCCAGTTTGAATGAATTTTTATTTCGGAAATTGTTTCCCGCGGATAAGTCGCTGGTTCGGTTGGGTGATGCGGTCATGGCGGCAAAAAACGCCAGAGGAAATAATACTAATGACCAGGTCTATCATTTGTTAGGTGATCCCACACTTGTATTAAAGGTGCCGACGTTGGACGCTAAAGTCAGCCGGTTTAGCCCCGATTCAATCAGGGCGCTTTCAGTCATGCAGGTCACAGGAAACATTTTAAATCCGGGCGATGCATCACAAGGTTATAATGGCAAAGTGCTTCTTTCGGCATTCGATTCCCGAAAAAAACGGGTTTATCATGTAAATCAATTTCGAACGTACCATTATAAACTTCCTGGGAATAAAATTTTTTATGGCACATCAAACGTTGAAAATAATCAATTCGATACGAAATTCTTTGTTCCCAAAGATATTACTTATGGCGGGAATGAAGGGCGGTTTAACCTGTTCTATTGGGATGGACAACAAATGGGCGCCGGCTCGGTTAACTTGATTCCTGTGGGCGGCACACAAACTGAATTTTCTGATTTACACGGACCAAAAATTTCAGTCGATTTTGAAGGGCAGGAATTGCGATTCGGGGGCTTTATCCCGCCGAACGCTGATATTGTCATCTCACTCGAAGACTCGCTCAGCGGAATCAACATCGCCGGCGATATCGGCCATAAAATCACGATGACAATTGATCAACAGGAAAATGACCCAATTGACTTGACAGAATTATTTCAATACGATGAGGGCAGCTATACCAGCGGAAAAATATATTATTGTTTCGAAAACATGGCTGCGGGAAAACATTCAGCGCTGATTAAAGCCTGGGATAATTGTAATAATTCCTCACAAACAGAGATCGAATTCGATATCGTTTCGCGAGAGCAACTTGTTTTGCGTGACGTTTTCAATTTTCCCAATCCTTTTGCTCATGAAACAGAATTCACTTTTTGGGTGAATCAGGATTGTGATGTAAAGATCAAAGTCTATACTGTGACCGGAAGGCTCATCTACCAGATGGATCATTTGAGAGCGACAACAGGATTTAATCACTTTTCGTGGGATGGATGTGACCAAAATTATGACCCGGTTGCAAATGGCGTCTATTTATACAAAGTATCAGCTAAAAGCAGAAAAGTGGACGAAATTCTATCAGCGGATAAAATAGAAAAATGTGTGGTTGTCAGGTAGATTAGCATGATAAAATTTTGCTTCAGTTACATGAAACTCTATTGATATAATGTCAGTTACATTTTATATTAATCAGATATTTGTATGTTAATGAGAAAGCTTTTTTACTGAATTGGAGCCTTGAACATGACCGTATTAAAAAAAACGTTGTTTAAACTTTTCTGGGTCGGATGCGGACTTTTTTTTACGATAAATTTGCATGCCAATCAGGATGTGAAAATTTTCAATACTTCACAAAATGGATTGACAATTGAGCTTTCACCTGCTCTGCAATCAATAGACAGCATAAAATTGGCCAATCAGCATTATTATAAAATTAACCTAAAACTTCATCAGCAAACCGGTGAGCCGGGCAACCCTTTAATACCCGCAAGAGTTCTGAATGTCGGTATCCCAAATGGAGCAGATGTTCGCGTGTCAGTCGCAAATGTGAATTTTACTGAAATTCGTGGACGCCTTTTACCAGCCCCGCAGATAGATGATCAGGGTAATTATAATTACCAGGAAAATGTTTCAACATATCAGGATGGTGGTTTTCAACCTCAAGATGTTTTGCAAACCAGTGAGGTCGCTTTCTTTCGAGACCAACGGTTTGTCAAACTGATTATAAAACCAGTTCAGTTCAACAGTAACACGAATCGGATCAAAATCGCCAATCATCTGACGATCCGGGTCGATTTTATTGGATCAAACTTTGAAATGCAGGATGCGCCACCTAATAAGAAAGAAGATGAACTGTATCGCGGTGTGATTGTTAATTATGATCAATCAAAAAAATGGTTAAAACCTCGTCAGAAGAGAATATTGCGGAAACAGTCGGGTTTGGTCAGCGGGGAATGGTTCAAAATCGTAACAGAACAGGAAGGGATTTACAAAGTCACTGGCAATGACCTGAAAAGCGTCGGTGTGGATTTAGCTGGTGTCGATCCGACAACGATTCGAGTTTACAACAATGGCGGGCGGGAGCTGCCTCGAGCAATAAACACAACAAGAGAGGATAGTTTAATTGAAAACGCGATCTATGTTGTGGGAGAAGATGACGGTGAATTTAATGAAAACGATTATATTTTGTTCTTCGGGAGACCTGTCAATTACTGGCAACCTGAAAATGATACCAGTGTTTTTTTCAAGCATTATATAAATCACTACACGTATCAAAATGTTTATTGGCTGACATGGGGCAATAATCAAAATGGCAAACGAATGCAAACCCGCAGTGCCATTCAGAGTGAAGAATTGCCTGTTTACGATTTTTTTAGTCGCTATTATGACGAAGATGAAATTAACAATATTTATCATTCGGGAATCGAATGGTTTGGCAGATTATTGGCAGGGAACCAAACAGAGAGCTACAGTTTATATTTACCTCATCCAAATAACATCGATAATAATGCGCATTTAACCCTGAGCGTGTTTGGATTGACATCAGGAACTCATCGTTTTTCATTGTATTTTAACGATGAGTTTGTGGAATCGTTTTCGTTTAGCGGCAATCGAATCGAGACTCACGAATTTACGACCACGTTGCGGTTAGCTGAATCCGGATATAACAACCTCAAAATCCAGTACAACGGATTTTCACCGGAAAATCAGGTTTATGTTGATTGGTTTGAAGTTCATTACCGACGGAAATTTATTGCCGAGAGTAATTATTTATGGTTTATTCAGGATGAGGACGGGCCACAAAAGTACCGTATCTCGAATTTTGCCAGTAATCAAATCAAGGTATTTGATGTTACCAACTGGCAGGATATCGAAATGGTAACGGATATTGACATATCCGCGGGTAGTGTTATTTTTACGGATGATGTGACTGGATTCCCGAGGCATCAGTATATTGCGGTTAGTGAAGAAGCCTATTGGAAACCGGTGGACATACAACGCGTCAATTTTGCTGATTTAAGAAATGTGACCAATGCAGCGGATTTTATCATCGTGACACATGAGGATTTTTATGATGCGATTATTCCGCTAAAAGAACGCCGAGAAACGAAAGATAGCCTGAAAACTATGATTGTCAAGATATCTGATATTTATAATGAATTTTCATGGGGCTTAATTGATCCGACAGCGCTCCGGGACTTCTTAAAATTTACATACGATAACTGGAATTTAACACCGCGATATGTTTTATTTTGTGGAGATGGCGACTATGATTATAAAAATATTGTCTCAGATGCAGATAAAAACTGGCTCCCGCCTTACCAGTCCGATGAATTAAATAAAAATTCCAATCGCACTTCTGATGATTGGTTCGTCACGGTAAGTGGTGACGATTCCGAGCCAGATATGGCCATTGGGCGTTTTCCTGTGCAGACTTTTGAGGAGGTGCAAAATGTGGTTAAAAAAATTATCGACTATGAGAACATGACTTTTTGGAGCGAGGATCAACCGGAAATACTTGACGATTGGCGTAATGTTATCACCATGGTCGGTGATGATGAAATAACAGGCAAATTAAATGCTAATGAAACAATGCATACAAATGATGCTGAAAATATTATTGAAAATTCGATACCGAATTCATTTGAAAAAGATAAAGTTTACTTAATTGAGTATCCCAAAGTTGTTGACCCATCGACTTCGGGATTTATGAAACCCGAAGCAACCGAAGCATTGATTGATAGAATAAATAAAGGTACTTTGGTACTAAATTATGTGGGGCACGGAGCACCTTCTCTTTGGGCTCATGAACGTTTGCTCAAAGAAAGTCGCGATTTTGATCGGATTCAGAATACTGGAAAACTGCCGTTGTGGGTAGCGGCGACGTGCGATTTCGGTCGTTTCGATGATCCATTGGAACGCGGGTTTGCTGAACGCTTGTTTGTTGCTGAAGGGCGCGGTGGAATTGCTTTTGTTACTTCTGCGAGACTTGCTTATGCATCGGATAATACTGCATTGAACCGGCAGTTTTATCTCCAGCTCTTTAAAAAAGGAATCGATTCTGAACGGATGGGCGTTGCGCTCATGCAGGCGAAATTAAATAATTATAGTATCACAAATGATCAAAAGTATCATCTTTATGGTGATCCAACGATGCGTCTGGCAAACCCTCAGTTTAAGGCAAGCATTACCTCGATGACACCGGATACACTCAAAGCGTTAAGTGAGATTTCTGTTCAGGGAAAGATTGTGCAAAATAATGATTTGTCCAATTTTCAGGGCAAAGCCTTGCTCAAAGTCGTTGATTCAAGGAAGTTGAAAACTTATTATACCCAACAGAACTCCCCAATCAGATATATTGATCCGGGAAAAACAATTTTCAGAGGGATGATTCCGGTCAGCGAGGATTTGTTCGCTGGCAAATTCATTGTCCCAAAGGACATTACCTATGGTGGAGATTTGGGAAGGATGAGTGTTTATTTTGCCAATGCGGATGTTCACGGTATTGGCTATCGGGATTCATTGTTCGTCGGTGGAACTTCGGTTTTAATTGATGAAGAAGGACCGATAATTGAAATTGGTTTTGTAGATCAAAACTTTTCTGAAGGCAATGTCGTCAATAAGTCTGCAACAATCGAAATCGAGATTGCAGACAGCATAAGCGGTGTGAATATTGCCGGAGATATCGGACATAATATTTCATTGGTTCTCGATGACCGCGAGGATGAAAAAATTATCTTAACCGATTATTTTAATTATTTCGAAGGTAATCATAAAGCTGGGAAAATACTCTATGATTTTTCAAAACATAAATTCGGAGCTGTTATCCCTGCTGAAAGTAGTGGGGATGGATATGGCTTACCCGAAGGAAATCACACGATCACTGTCAAAGCGTGGGACAACTTTAACAATTCAGCAGTGACAAGTAGCCAATTCACCGTTGTTTCTGACGACGTAATTAAGCTGCAACATGTATTAAATTTCCCCAATCCGTTCTCTTCGACTACAACTTTCACTTTTTCTGTCAACCAAGCATGTGATGTGAAAATCAAAATTTACACGATCAATGGTACATTAATTCAGGTGCTTGATAATAACTTTGCGGCTTCGGGGCACAACCAGGTCAGTTGGAATGGTCGAGATCGTGATGGAGATGAGTTGGCAAATGGCGTCTATCTTTACAAGCTGATGGCGAAAAAGAAACTGGATCAAAAGAACATCCGTGATGAAGTGATTGGCAAGTTTGTTATTGCCAGATAAAAAAAATGGGTTCTCCTGTTAGGGTAGGAGAACCCAAGCTCGTATTGCGGAACAGCAAGAATTCGGGTCAAATTTGCTGTTTAGGCTGGATAGATTTTTGAATAAACCTCCAAAAAATTAAAATTTCCCTGACTGATTAATTAAACCAATGATGAATTCTCGAGTTGAAATCAGGAATTTATTTACAGACAATTTCATCAATTACAAAATTAATGCCACTTGATCAAGTGTAAAATAATTAGATTAAACTTATGATAATATTAAATTAAAATTGCATCATCTTGTAATCCTAAAAACTACAGATACTTAATAGAAAAGCGACAATTTAAGCCTGTATTGTTGTGAGACACTGTATCGGGATAATACAAAAATGTCGCATTTTAACAATCGGCAAATAAGCTCCTAATCTGAAAATAAATAATATGTTGAACCCTTATGGGCTTAAGGGCTCAAACAAGCTGTCACAATAAAAATCCCCACCAGCAAATAGCATTGTGGGGATTTTTAATGGAAATAATGTGAATAAATTTTTAGCTTGAAATATTCTTTTTCCTTAAAGACACAGAGACTCAAAGAATTTTAATTTACTTTGATTTTGACTTTTTCTTTTCCGAATCAAAAGCAATTTTCAAAATGTCATCCATTTCGCTAATAAAATGAAAATTAATATTATTCCTTATTTTTTCCGGTATTTCAATTAGGTCTTTTTCATTTTTCTTCGGTAAAATGACATTTTTGATACCGGCTCGACTTGCTGCTAACACCTTTTCTTTGATGCCACCAACTGGTAATATGTGACCTCTCAAAGTTATTTCGCCGGTCATTGCAATGTCGCTTCTTACTTTTTTGTCGGACAACAATGAAACTAACGACGTGAAAAGCGTCACACCTGCTGAAGGTCCATCTTTTGGAACAGCGCCAGCAGGGATATGAATATGGATATCATAATTTTCATGAAAACCGTTTTCAACTCCTAATTTATCCGCTTTTGATCGAATAAAGGAAAGTGCAGCCTGTGCCGATTCCTTCATAACTTCACCCAACTGACCGGTCAGACTAAGTTTGCCCTTGCCCGGCATCTTTGTCGATTCGATAAACAAAATATCACCGCCAACATATGTCCAGGCTAAACCAACAGCAATCCCTGTCTCCTGAATCCGCTCAGCGGCTTCCGAAAAGTATTTTTTCGGTCCCAAATACTGTTCGACTTTTTTGGGAGTAATCCGAGATTTATTCGGTTTTTTCTGACCATTTGTCATCGTCGCGACGTCTTTTGCAACACCTCGACACACACCAGCAATTTGTCGCTCAAGATTTCTAACACCAGCTTCCCTTGTGTACGTATTTATAATCAACTTGGTCGCTGCTTTATCAAATGAAATCATCTCCTTTGTCAGTCCATGTTCTTTTATCTGCTTGGGAATCAGAAATTTGTTAGCAATGTGAATCTTGTCTTCCACGACATAGCTGGGTATTTCGATAATTTCCATTCTATCTTTTAAAGCAGGGGGAATCGGTTCCATCATATTTGCCGTAGCGATGAACATCACTTTCGATAGATCAAAAGGTACTTCAAGATAGTGATCGCTAAAAGAAAAGTTCTGCTCCGGGTCCAGCACTTCCAATAATGCAGACGACGGATCACCACGGAAGTCATGCCCTAATTTATCAATCTCATCGAGCATAAAAACGGGATTATTCGAACCGGCTTTTTTGATTCCCTGAATGATTCGTCCCGGTAAAGCGCCGATATAGGTACGCCGATGACCTCGAATTTCTGCTTCATCACGAATTCCGCCTAATGAAATCCGGATGAATTTTCTTCCCATAGCTTCAGCGATCGAACGCCCCAAAGATGTTTTACCAACACCCGGAGGTCCGACGAAACACAAAATAGGACCTTTCATATCATTTTTCAATTTTCGAACAGCCAGATACTCCAGGATCCTTTTCTTTACTTTTTCCAAATTATAATGATCCGCGTCCAGTTTTTTCTGAACAGATTTTATTTCCAGATTATCTTTTGTAAATTTACTCCATGGGATGTCTGTCAACCAATCTAAATAAGTTCGCGCCACAGTGTACTCGGCTGAAGAAGGATGCATCTGTGCCAAACGGCTCAACTCTTTTTCTGCCACCTTTCGAGCTTCTTCGGGCATTTTGGCTTTCTTGATTTTTTGCCGGATTTCTCCAACTTCTGATCCTTCGGAATCTTCGCCTAATTCCTTTTGAATAGCCTTCATTTGTTCCCGAAGGTACATTTCACGTTGTGATTGTCCGATCTTGTTCTGAATGTCGGATTGAATCTTTTCACCCAGCTCCAATGTCTGCAGTAATTTATTTATTAAAAGATTGGCTTTATTAAGTCGCTCGCTAATATCGAATGTATTTAAAATATTTTGTTTGTCTTCCACGGGAATATTGGAAAACGCGATAATTAGGTCTGCCAACATGCCAGGCTCCTTAATATTGGAAACCATGACCAATTGTTCATAGGTGATATCATTGGAAAGATCGACCACCCTTTTAAAAATATTCCTTAGGTTGGCAGTCAAAGCGTCCATACGATCCGGATTTTTAATTTCTGAGAGATTATCTTTTATCGGTTCAAAAATTGCTTTTAAATAGGGTTCTTCCTGACTGAAAGTAATCAATTTCAATCGGTACAATCCCTGAATAAGTATTGTTTTGCTCCCATCAGGCATCTCGATCGTCCGCATGATTTTCGCAGCAGTGCCGACGGTGTACAGATCCTTTGTTCCGGGATTCTCCGTTGATGCCTTCTTTTGAGATAAAATTGCTACAATATTATTTTCATTAAGGTCGGATAATAATTTTAGCGATTTCTCTCTGGCCACTGTAATCGGCAATAGTTGCTGTGGAAAGAGAACTTCATTCCTCAAAGGTATCGTCGATAGTATCGTGGGAATTGCAGTTGTATAATCTTTTTTATATTCGCTCATATTTTAACCCTGTATTTTATAATTCATTATTTACACTTTTTTAACTTATTAGTGTTCCGAAAGAAAATATCAAAACATTTTACGAAATTAACTCGAGTTCAGCTAAAATATTTTTTAAAAAAATCATGAAAAGTCGCCAAGCTCGCAAAGTAAAAACGAGTAAATTGACAAACGTTGCGTTCTTTGCGGCTCTCCACTGATAATTTAATTTGATTGTAGCCTGCTGCTACGCTATAAATAATTTATTTTAAAAATTTGAATTTTAATAATACGCAAATTATATGCCAGCATATTATATAAATCCTAACCTATTGAATATAATTGATTAATAAATATGCTAATTGTGTTTACAAGATTATTTCATTGATTCCTGGTGTCAAATGTTAAGATAATTGCCAAATTGACAGATAATGTGTGCCAATCTGGATGCGAATATTTTGGAAAAAATGACTTGAATTTAATTAAATTCATATTTATATTTAATGGTTAATTTTAACAATTTAAGGGTTACCATGCGTAAGTTTATCTATTGTCTGCTTCTTATTCTCGTTGCTTTTTTTTGGGTTCAATGCGGGAAAAAAACTTCGGACGTAAATAAGATTGAACAGATCATCACGAATTACACGGCTGCATTTGATAAAAAAGATTTTCATAAATTTACATCGTTCGCTACCAACGATTTCAAATTTTACACTTTGGATGGTCACACGTTTGATAAAGATTCAACGATTAGTTTTCTCGACAATATTTTAAAAAATTGGTCAAACGTGCAAACGACGATTAAAGAATTAGAGATTGAATGTGACCATAGTCTCTCTTTTGCCAGGTATGAAGCGGCTTTTCATTTTACGGCGATGGCAAAATCGGGAACGATGAGCAGCCTGATCACTGTTGTATTTCGCAAAACGGAAGACACCTGGAAAATGATACATTTTCACATGTCACGAAAATATTAAATCCATTTTCAGCTTGTTCACCCCTAATCAAGGGATTTTAAAAAATGGACGAAAAATTAACTCCGAATGAGAAGCATTTTCTAAAGGATTATTTCGAGCGCGCTGACAAAAAAAAATTTCCACCATCAATTTCATATCTATATGCAGGTGTGATTTCAGTTTTAGGTTTAATTTTACTGATCGCTTCGGTCGTGATTTCATTTAAGAATTTATCTGATAATATTGTTTACTGGGTTCTCATCCCCGGATTTATCGGTGGTGTCATTATCATTGTTTTTGGTATATTTTTATTGAAATATTTTCAGAGAGAAAAAGAACAGCAGAGTGTAGCAACGATCTTGAAGAAGTTGCTTGATTGAGAAGTTTTAGGAAAAAATATTAGCATAGCTAAATTTTTTTATTTCGTAGTGTTTGTGAAGTCTGTAGGATTCTTTTTTTGAGAATCCACTGAAATCGTTATTGAACAAAATCTTGCATAAATCAATACATAAAAACCATATAAGTTTTTCCTCAACTGACGAAGGAGACGAAATGGATAGCAAAAAATTAACCGAAAACACACTCGAATTAATTCGTAGAACGTCGGCTTTTTTACCTCATGAAGTTGAAGAAGTGATCGCTTTAAAACGAAAGGCTGAGGCACCGGGATCAAAGGCGGATTTTGCACTGGATCTTGTCTTACAAAATATTGGTTTAGCTAAAGGTCGCTCGCTGCCGATCTGTCAGGATACTGGATTGTTGAATTTTTATATCAAATGTCCGGTCGGGATGAATCAGATCCAATTGAAACAAGCAATTGAAAACGCGGTGGTCGAGGCAACGAAAAAAGGTTATCTGCGCCAAAATTCAGTGGATAGTCTCACCGGTAAAAATTCGGGTACGAATTTAGGGCCGGGCAGCCCCGTATTTAAATTTGAACAGTCCGAAGATGACAATTTGGACATTCGGCTGATCCAAAAAGGCGGTGGCTGTGAAAACATGAGCACTCAATATAAACTGCCCGCCCAATTTGATGGAAAAAAATTCGGTCGCGACCTCGAAGGTGTACGCGCCTGTATTTTGGACGCCGTGTTCCAGGCGCAGGGTAAAGGATGTAGTCCCGGATTTCTGGGTGTTTGTATCGGCGGTGATCGTGCTTCAGGTTATGAATGGGCGAAACATCAGTTGTTAAGAAAGATTGACGATACCAACCCGGTCCCGGAACTGGCTGAGCTGGAAAACCGGATCATGCAGGACGCCAATACATTGGAAATCGGTCCCATGGGTTTCGGCGGAAAAATGACGATCGGTTGTTGTAAAATTGGTCTGCGAAACCGGCTGCCCGCTTCATTTTTTGTCACAGTTGCCTACATGTGCTGGGCTTATCGGCGCAGAGGTTTTGTGTTAAGTCCGGAAGGTGATGTGATTAAATGGCTCTATCAGCCGGAAGACGAATTTGAAAAGAAAGAAGAATATCCGGATGATTTTAAAATTGCTTCCGAAAATGTCAAGGTGCTGAATACGCCGGTGAGTGAAGACGAAATTCGCTCCCTCAAAGTAGGTGATAATGTGGTCATTAACGGGACGGTATTTACAGGACGTGATGCGGTTCATAAGTATTTATACGAAGGTGGCGAATTGGACGCTATTAAAAACGGTATTATTTATCATTGCGGTCCGGTTATTTTGGAAGAAAACGGAGAATACAAAGCCATGGCTGCCGGCCCAACAACATCGATCCGGGAAGAACCATATCAGGGTGATGTGATGAAAAAGTTCGGCATCAAAGCTGTGATCGGAAAGGGTGGTATGGGACTTAAGACATTGGAAGCCTGCCAGAAATACGGAGGTGTTTATTTGCATGCGATTGGCGGAGCCGCGCAAATTTATGCCAAGTGTATCAAGAAAATACCAAATGTTTATCTGGAGGAGTTTGGCAGTCCGGAAGCGGTTTGGGAATTTCAGGTGGATGGATTTCCTGCGGTGGTTACGATGGATTCACATGGTAATTCATTGCATCAAGACTTGCTCGAACTTTCAAAATCCAGGTTGGACAATTTAATCAAATAGCCATTAAATTAGAAAATTTATCTTCGATGAAGGCTCCATCAAACCGGTGGAGCCTTTTTATAAGAGAAACGGGGTGAGTTTGAAATATCAGGATAAAAAGATTGATGCCGGGAATAAACCAGATTTTGCAGTTATCTTCGACATGGACGGAGTGATTGTTGACAGCAATCCGGTTCATAAAATCGCGTTGAAAAAATTTTTAGTTATGCACGGACACAATTTGACCGAGCAGGAATTAAAAGAAAAAATTTATGGTAGAGCAAACAAAGACTGGTTGCCCGAATTGTTCGATAATGATTTGTCGCCGGATGAATTCAAAAAAATGGCAGAAGAAAAAGAGGCTTTATTTCGAAAACTCTACGCTCCGGCTATCAAACCGGTAAAAGGATTACTTCGTTTTTTGTACCAATTGCGTGAACTCAATATTCCAATTGCATTGGCAACATCTGCACCACCGGCTAATGTGACGTTTACCCTCGAGAAAACGAATACAGCAGATTTTTTTGAGACGATAATTGATGAGAGTCAGATTAATCACGGAAAACCTGATCCTGAAATTTATTTAAAGACGGCGAGACAACTTGGAATCGAACCCGATCGTTGTATTGTTATTGAAGATTCGATGGCTGGTGTGCAATCCGCCGCAGTCGCAGGTTGTAAGGTGATTGGCATGACAACAACCCATTCGAAAGAGGATTTTGTCAACACTGTATTAGTGATTGATGATTTTGATGAGCTTGATATAACGTCATTAGAAGATTTGCTTTCTAAAACCAATTGATTAGTCACGAGAAATGACTATTAATAATTTTTGAAGTTACTGTGTTTTTGATAGCGGGTCCTATTTTGCCAAAGACAAAATTCTTCGACTCCCATTAATCACGATGGTGAAAATAATAATTCCCGCAATCAAGTCTGGGTATTTTGTACCCGTCAATAAAACAAAAAAGCCAGCCAGGATCACACCTAAATTAATGATAACATCATTGGTAGTGAAAATCATACTTGCCTTAATGTGCGCTTCTTCACTCTTTGTTTTATTCAAAATAAGCAGACTTGCAGCGTTTCCGATAAGTGCAAAAATCGATACGATAATCATGGTAACATAATTCGGCATAGCAGCAACTCCCAGAAAACGCCGCAATGTTTCCAATAACCCCAATCCTGCTAATGTCAACTGGAAGTAACCACTGGTTTTGGCAATTCGTTTTTGAGCATCTGCAGATTTGTAAATAGCATACAGACTCATCCCATAGACGATCGCATCTGCAAGCATATCCAGTGCATCAGCACTAAGTCCCATAGAATTGTATAAAATCCCGGCGATAATTTCAATCAAAAAGAAAGCAAAATTGATGATTAATACGGTGATGAGCAAATTTCGGGTTTTTGTTCGGGGCTCTTGATTTGAATTAATTTTAATTCTCAGCTCATGATCCTCGATCATTTTTGATTCGAGATTGAGTTCGTTTATTCGTTCGACAATCTGCTGAGTGTCTTCATCATGTTTCACAACCAAAGTGCGATCGGCGATGTCAAAATTGAGTTGGTGGATTTTGGAAAAGGTGCTCAATTTGACCCGGATCAAATTTTCTTCAGAAGGACAATCCATTTTGTTGATTTTGAACTTTGTTTGTTTCATGATTAAGTGCTTTCCATATTTTTTAGTAGCTATCGAGCCACCGAGTCACAGAGGACTGGGAGAAAAAATCAATAAAATTTAGGGTAAATATTTTTCTCATTTTTGAGAATCAGGGTTTCTTATTAAATTTTCAAACAACATGCTTACACAAAAATCTACCAATTGATTATTGAAATGCTTCTGTGTTCTCTGTGTCCCTGTGGCATTTGTTGTTGTTTGAATAGTCACATTTTTTATTTGATAAATTTAGCAAACTTACGCTTAAAGTCAATAGTGAATTAAATTGAGTAGTAATATCTTTCTCCAAAAATTTAATTGGTATTCAGGGAGCAACAGCAGGAATTTTTCGAACATTTCATATTGAAATAGCAACCATTACAAAATGAAAATAATGATTTTTGGCTTATCATAAAAAACAATAACTTATAGCAAGGAGCAGACGTAAATAGGTGGTATAAAGTTTGCGTAAATGCCTTTAGAATACATGCATCAAGATTTTCCTCAATTGATTAGTGGCAATTATCATTTCAAAAACATAAAATTACACAATAAATAGTTATTTAGAGAGACAAATATGCCTTTTTTAAAAACAAGGGTATTGACCATGGGGCAAGGTGGTCAATGGACTTGTCTTATTATTTTCATTTTTTGTGTGGCGCTAATGAATCCAGTGATGGCTCAATATAGTCAATCCAAAGTTTTCCAATTTTTAAAATCTACTTATGAGCAACAGGATCCTGAACTGCATGATTTCTTAATCAATGAATTGAATAACTATATTGAAACCTACCGGTACGCTGATAATATAGCTGAAGCTTATTTTCTTTTGGGGAAGATTTATGAGGCGGAAGGAAAATTTCGTGAAGCATTGGTTTTGTATCTGAAAATTTTATATTTGTTTCCTCAAAGCAATCACCATTCCGAATGGGCAATGATTGTAAAAAAAATCGTAAACTTTGAGCAGTTTGTTGATGAGAAGCAGCATGAGATCATCAGTGTTAGTTCTGAAAAGGAATCCTATGGACGCGAGCAGGACCAGTATTATGAATATCTAAAGACATTAGCAAGACTAAATTTTAATGAGATAAACCAGTGGTTTTTGGCATCCTGTCAGGAATTCACACGATTATATCCAGCAGATGATCGGAATGATCAGGTGACACTGTGGATCGGTGATATTTTTGCAGCACAGGGAGATTATGTTCAAGCGGACATGACCTACATGAAATTTGGCTTTATGTTTCCCCATAGCACACTTCGCCCGAAAGCTATTTACCATCGGGCAATGCTTTTAAACCGGCTGCCTGATAAAAAGGAACAGGCAATAGCAGTATTCGAAGAGATTGTAAAAAACTTTCCGGATAGTCCTTATGCGGCTGATGCACTATTTCAAATTGCACACTACAAGGAAACAGTATTAGAGATATATCGAGAAAGTCTTCATGATTATCAAAAAGTTGTGAATCACTACCCTGATCATGATAAATGGATTGAAGTACAATTTCGTATTGGTGAAATAAATAAAAAGGAGTTGGAAAATTACTGGGCAGCTATTCAGGCGTATGAACAAGTGGTGGAAAAAGACACGTTAAGTCAATTTGGGAAAAAAGCACTGGAGGAAATCGCTTCAATTTACAAGAAAAAATTGAAAAATTATAAAAAAGTAGTTGACACATATTGTCAGTTGGCCGATCTATTTCCCAATTCCAAGGAAGCTCCAAAACGACTATTCGATGCCGGGAAAATATGTGAAAATAAATTGAATGACTATCCGAAAGCGATTATCATTTTTCAACAGGTTTTGGATAATTATCCAAAACACGGCGAAGCGATAAACGCAAGGAGAAAAATATCAGAATTAAAAGATAAAGTAAAACTTAATTACTACAGTGAGAAGAACGAGGAATAAACTAATTTTTGTCAGACCAGAATTTTAAATTGAAGAAAGTGTGTCACTATTTTTACCAGATGTTAGCACAAAATCTTTCCAGATAGCTTACATTCAATATCTTTTCGATCGCCGCAAAAATCGGCAGTTAAATTTTGATTGCCTATATAGAGTCTGTTCGAAAAATGCGAAAAAAGACCTCACTCCGAAGGGCTGTATCAAAAGTTAACTTGTAGTGACGAATTTATTCGTCAAAAACCATATATTGTCTGGAGCGAATAAATTCGCTACTACAAATTGGACTAAACATGTTGCATCGGGTCTTTTGATACAGCACCGTTAGGAGATGAGGTCTAATATAATAAGTTTGTATATATCATCCCAATTGCTAATTTCTGTTTTTTCGGAAGGTGCAATCATGAAGAAAATAATGTAGTAAGATTATCAGATTTTTATTAATCCATCTGTCAAGGGCAACCACAACCCACACCAGTAAACCAAACTAGTAAATATTTAAAAAGTTATTGATTTTAAAAAGTAGATTCGTTAAGTTAATTATAACAAATATGCCAGAAGTCATTGAGGAGTACAATTTTATAATGAAAATATTTTTTAAAGAAAAATCGATTTGGATCGTATCGCTATTGCTGCTGATTGCTTCTGTGGTATTTTTCATTGTCACACCGCCCTTTGTTAATTATGAAAAGGATGAAGCAGCTACCCAAATTTACTTCGCGGATAATATTTCGGTGGCGCATCAAAAATTGATTGAAAGATTCAACAATGCTTACGCTGGTCAAATAGAAGTTGTACCGGTAAATTTACCTTTCACAAAATTCAGTACCAATGAACGAAAAGAACTGTTGGCCCGAACCCTGCGCAGCAAGAGCAATCGCATTGATATTTTTTCTGTGGACATTATTTGGGTGCCGCGGTTTGCCAAATGGTGTGAACCACTCAATAATCATTTTTCTCAACACGATCAAGATCAGATTTTAGACCAGATTTTGCCGAGCTGTTTTTATCAGGATACTTTGTTCGCCATGCCGCTGTATTATGATATGGGACTGATGTACTACCGGAAAGACTTAATAGACCGTCTCCCGGATTCGAAAATATTGAAACAGGACATTGGGTCCTCGATCTCCTGGGAAAATTTTCGTCAGCTGCATCAACGATTTCCGGGTCAGGATAATCCGTTTTATTATTTCGCGGCAGATAGTTATGAAGGACTCATGTGCAGCTTTATTGAAATGCTTGCCAGTCAGGGACAACCGCTGGTCTCCGATGGACAGGTTCAGTTACTCAATCCAAAAGCGCTGCGAGCAACTCGTCTGTTGATCGATTTAGTGAATAAATACCAGATGACGCCCTCCGTTGTAACCGGTCTTGACGAATTTGAATGTTATCTGGAAATGTTTACCAATGACGGCGTTTTTCTGCGCGGCTGGCCCGGACTTTTACGCCATTACCGCGATGTTTTGCCGGACACGTCCAAATTCAAATTAATCAAAAAAGCGCCTCTGCCGCATTTTTCGGATGGCGAGCCAGCGTATATTTTTGGCGGTTGGAATTTAATGATTTCTAAATTTTCTGATAACAAAAAGGAAGCCATTGAGTTTATTCGGTTTGTCTTAAAAGAACAAAATCAAAAGATGATTTTTCAGGTCGGCGGGTATTTGCCGGTAACCGAAGCGGTCTATAAAGATGATGAATTTGTTACTCAAGAGCCTGACTTAATTTTTTATCAGCAAATTTTACCGCACGGCGTTCACAGACCCTATTTGGAAAATTACACAAAAATTTCAGATATTATCACCTATTATTTAAATCGAGCAATCCGACAGCAACTATCTCCGGAACAGGCGCTGCAAGTTGCAAGCAGATTAATTAAATCCAATCATGTATTGATCAAATAAATGGTTAACAGTCATGAGTAGAAGTAAAAATTTATTCTTAGATAAAGTCAAGTCTTACCATTTTCAATTAAAACATCTGACTATTTTAGTGGTGCTATTGGTGTTTTTTCAGGTTTTGATCTCCTTCATTTACAAACAGTCCATTCAAAATTTTCTGTTAAAAACGCAAAAGTGGTATCAGCAGGATTTCGCAGAGCGGATTGCCAATTTAACAGCGACTTCGCTGGAGCTTCTTCTGGAAAATGCGGTTCAGGAAGAAAACTTGAGTGAATTGGAAGTCAAAAAGATAACCCAGTCATTCAATATTATTTTGACCCAGCAACTGCTGCAACATCATGTGGAAGACGTTTGTGTGATTTTGTATGATGAAAACGGCGTCCGGGCGACAGACGATGGGAGAATGTTATTTAACTATTTTTTTGAGCAAAAAATACCCGATCCACACCCTGACGCGACACACGCTGAAGCGGTGAAGATTTTTCGTCGAATCGTGAATCGGATTGAAAATGAAGAAAAAATCTACAGCATGTTGGAAGAAGAACATTCGATCCATGTGTTTGTGCCCTTTGTTCCTAAGGGGGAATTTGCCGGTGTGGTTTACATTAAGCATGTACCTGACTTCGCCATCCTGACAAGCGGTATTATTCAGAGCTATAACGAAACCAGTCTCATTTACATTGTGCTTATTATTTTCGGTTTATTGGCAATGTACTATATCTCCTCCTACACCTTGCAGGAGCGGAATGAAGCGACTGCACTTTTGTATCAGGAACGTGAGAAAAAATTGAAAGAGAACATTCATCTGGAAAAGGAAGCAATGTTTGCCAAACGAATCTATCACACGCATCACAAGGCGGAGAAGGTGATGGGATTTATCAAAGAGGATCTGCGCCTCCTGTCTCCGGAAAATATTCAGTCGATTAAATATCGCGTCGTTAAATATGCTAATTTTGTATCGCGTGTCATCTACGATATGAAGTGGTACGATCCACCTTTGCTTACTGTTCGCAGCCCTATTTTTCGCACGAACCTGAATGAGCTCATCCGCTTCATTGTGGATAATATTTTTAATCGGGTGGCAAAGATACAATCACAATACAGCTTTGATTTAGATCTGGATGATAAAATTCCCCCGATAAAAGTGAATGAATTTGTGGTGTGGGAAGTTTTGGAACCGCTGATTCAAAATAGTATCGAACACACCGAAAAAGATCAGGTTGAAATAAAAATTTCCACACTCTTTGATAAGGACAAAAATGAAATTCGGGTAAAGATATCGGATAATGGATCCGGAATTCGACCAGAGCTTTTAGAATTGAATCACCAGGGGATAAAAAAGATTTTTCTGGAACATGTAACAACTAAAAAAGAGGCACAGCGCAATTCCGGCTTCGGCTGTTACATCGCTCACCAAATCGCTACCCAGCGTTGTGGTTGGAAATTGGATGCGCGAAATTTACCTGAAAATGGTTGTGAATTCGAATTGATCATTTCTTTATAGACGGAGTATAAAATGGCTTCTCGTCAGAAAATCAAAATTATGATAATTGAAGATGAAGAGTTTGATGTGCAGCGTATTGAAAGAACGTTGCAGCCGGTTGAAGATAGAATCATTATCAAAGATGTTGTGTCAAATGGTTTAATGGCACTAAAAAAACTGGAAGAGAATCCTAAAATGTTTGATGTGGTCATAATGGATTTTCAGATCGCAGGCGGATTGATGGGAGAGCAATTGATTCGAAAAATAAAACAGATCGATCCACTGCTTCAAGTCCTTGTCGTG
Organism: uncultured Cytophagia bacterium; assembly: GCA_964472785.1. Lineage (GTDB taxonomy): Bacteria > Zhuqueibacterota > Zhuqueibacteria > Thermofontimicrobiales > Thermofontimicrobiaceae > CAYYMH01. The sequence continues at coordinate 74,356 of CAYYMH010000012.1, forward strand.
ACTAAAATGACTTTGAATATCACGGATTATGAATTCGCCAATCAGCTATTGGAAGCTGGCGCTACCTGGTACTGCACGAAATATCCGGGTGACATTGAGGAGTACATTTATCAGCCCACTGACTTTATCTTAAATATTTTAAATGCGTATGAAAAGAAGAAATTGGAAGAGGAAAAAATCAGATCGACGAATAAGTTAGACAGAAATATTCAAGATATATTAACGAATAAACGCATCATCGGCGAATCAGATCTCATGAAGCAATTGAATAATCAAATTACAGTCAGCGCCCAATCAGATGCAAATATCATGATTTACGGATCGTCAGGAACCGGAAAGGAACTCGTTGCGACCAATATCCACTATCTGAGTAAACGACGCTTGGAAAATTTTGTACCAATCAATTGCGGCAGCCTTCCCGATAATCTGATTGAAAGTGAGCTGTTTGGTTTCGAGAAAGGGTCCTTTACCGGTGCGGATACCCAAAAGGCGGGTTTATTTGAATTAGCTGATCAGGGCACAATTTTTTTGGATGAAATTTCCGAACTCCCGCTATCTACCCAGTCGACATTACTTCGCGTGATACAGGAAGGTGAAATTGATAAAATTGGTCGTCAAAAGAAAGTTAATGTCAACGTCCGAATCATCGCTGCTACAAATCGTGACTTAAAAAAACTGGTCAAAAAAGGTGAGTTTCGGGAAGATCTTTATTATCGACTCAACGTGATTCCAATCTATGTACCGACATTATCGGAACGGCAGTCGGATATTGCCTTGCTCATTAAACATTTTATGCATACTTTCAGCGTTGATATGAATCGAACACCACCAGAAATCGAAGAGCCAGCTATGACCTTATTAACCCAGTACCAATGGCCCGGTAACGTGCGCGAACTGCAAAATGTGGTGCAGCGACTTTTGTTACGTAGAGAAAAAAAGATTACTGTGGAACAGGTTGAAATGGCGCTCGGCATGGCGCGTGATTTCAATTCTAACGAGGATAATTTGGTATCGCTGCCCAATCGTCATGAAATTTTATCCTGGAAAGAGTTTGAGCATGCAGTACGTAAAAAATATTTTCAGTTTGTCCGGCGGAATTCCGCCTCTGATGCGGAAGCGGCTCGCCTATTGGGATTAGCACCGCCGAATTATTATCGCATGTGTAAAGAGTTGGGATTAAAATAGCCTGTTATTAATCTTATATTCACATCTATTCACTGCTCAAAAATTGAATTGCCTGCCTTCAGTTATTAAATTGATAATTATATTATTAATTTGATAATCTTCAATATTATCATCTTCACTTAAATAGTCCTCATAAAAATATTAAAAATAATTAATTACAGCATAATCATTTCGTTGGCTTAATTTTTGTAATTTCAACAGTGACAAATAAGGATTACGTTAAAGAAAGAAATTAATTAAATGAATAAATATATTTGCCTTCTTGTTTTATTAATCCTCACCTGCATCTATTTTATTTTTGGTTGTCAACATTCACGGTATTCCTCGTTCAAGGTCATTCAGACCTCAAAATCCGGTGACAAACTCACAGTAAAAGAAAAAGGAATCCTGTCGACTCAAAAAAATAGTACCAATCATAACATCATTCTTCATCCAGAAATTACATATCAGACAATTACAGGTTTTGGCGGCGCATTCACCGAGTCTTCCGCCCATGTTTTAAATCAATTGAGCGATGCCAAAAGAGCGGACGTGCTCGAAAATTATTTCAGCAATTCCGGCGCCGCGTACAGCTTAATGCGAACACACATCAACAGTTGTGATTTTTCTCTGTCAAATTATTCCTATGCACCAGTCCCCAACGATACGAATCTCATCCATTTTTCAATCGAAGAAGACGCGGACGATTTGCTTCCGCTAATCAAGGATGCGCTGGCTGTACCTGGTGCTGATTTCAATTTGGTTGCTTCTCCCTGGACAGCGCCGCCCTGGATGAAGGATAATAATAACTGGAACGGTGGTTCATTAAAAAAAGAATTTTATCGGATCTGGGCATTATTTTTCTCAAAATACATCAATGCGTATGCAAAAAATGGCGTGCCAATCTGGGGAGTCACCGTGGAAAATGAACCACTGGGTAATGGTGGGCAATGGGAGAGCATGATTTACACGCCGGAAACAATGGCGGATTTCATCAAAAATTATTTGGGACCGCAATTTGAAAACGATGGACTGAATGTCAAAATCTTATCTTACGATCAGAATCGGGATGAATTATTGGCGTGGACGGAACCAATTTTATCCGATCCCGACGTGGCGAAATATGTGTGGGGAACCGCTGTGCACTGGTACAGCAGCACTGTCGATTGGTACCCGGATGTGCTAAACCAAGTTCATGCAAAATATCCGGATAAACACATCCTGCACACCGAAGGGTGCATCGATAATGTTGGCAATGACGAACCCGCTGGTATCTGGCTGACCGATGACTGGTATTGGCGCAAGGAAGCAACGGACTGGGGATACTATTGGGCAGCCGAAGCGGACAAGACAAATCATCCTAAATATGTGCCTGTTTACCGGTACGCGCGGGATATTATCGGCGGACTGAATAGTTGGCTGACTGGCTGGATCGACTGGAATATCGCTCTCGACACAAAAGGCGGACCCAATCACGCCAACAACTGGTGCGTCGCGCCTGTGCTGGTGGACGCTGCCAGCGACAGCGTTTACTACACTCCACTTTTTTACACCATGTGTCATTTCAGCAAATACATTCAGCCGGGGGCTCAAAGAATCGGTGTTGAAACTGATCTGGGAGAGTTGATGGTAACCGCGTTGAAAAATCCGAATAAAAGCATAGCCGTTGAAATATTGAATCAGCACGAAAAGCCAGTGGCTTTTCATCTAATTATCGAAGGCAGGATCAAAGAATTTACTATTCCAGAAAATGCTCTTCAAACCATTCTTTTACATTAATGCCCGGGAGGACAAGCGTGAGCACAGAGCGAATCAAATTAACTTTCAAGGAAAAAGTTGGATACGGACTGGGTGATACAGCGTCTAATTTATATTTCCAGATGTTCATCAATTTTTTGTTATTCTTTTATACTGATGTTTTCGGAATTCCGGCTGCGGCTGCAGGGACCATGTTAATGGTTTCGCGGTTCTGGGATGCAGCAAACGATCCAATAATGGGAATCATCGCAGACCGAACCAATACGAAATGGGGGAAATTCCGACCATATTTAATTTGGATTTCAGCTCCCATTGCCATCATCGGCGTGCTAACATTTACGACGCCGGATTTGAGCGTCACCGGCAAAATCGTTTACGCATACATCACCTACACGTTAATGATGATGGCATACACCGCAATCAATATTCCATATTCTGCGTTAATGGGCGTTCTCTCCCCGGATTCTTCAGAGAGAACCAGTGTTTCGACATTTCGTTTCGTGCTGGCTTTTGTCGGCGCTTTTCTGGTGCAGGGATTGACCCTTCCCATGGTGAAACTTTTTGGCGGCGATAATAAAGCTATAGGATTTCCGTTGACCATGGCGGTCTACGGTGTGCTGGCAGGATTTTTGTTCTACATGACATTTCGGACTACCCGGGAACGTGTTCAACCACCGTCGAGTCAGAATACATCATTGAAAAACGATTTCAAAGATCTGTTGAAAAATCGTCCCTGGATGATATTATTGGTTATGGGAATTTTTTCATTGGGTTACGTGGTTGTTCGCAGCGGAACGATTATGTACTATTTCAAATATTATGTTGGCAACGAAGACCTGGCTTCATTATTTATGGTTAGCGGAACGGTAGCCGTAATCGTTGGTGTGGCATGCACCCAGTTCCTGGCAAAGAAATTTGGAAAGAGGAAGCTCTATATTGCTGTGATGGCAGGGTCCACATTACTCACGATTCTCTTCTATTTCATCCCAAAAGAGCAGATCATTCTTATTTTTACAATTAATATTCTCACGACATTTATCATGGCACCCCAGGCGCCGCTGCTATGGGCGATGTATGCCGATACAGCCGATTATTCCGAATGGAAAAATGACCGCCGCGCAACCGGGCTTGTTTTTTCCGCGGCAACGTTTGCCCAGAAATTCGGTATCGCTCTGGGTGGCGGATTAGCTGGTTGGCTTTTAGCCATGTTCGGATTTGTGCCCAATGTCGCGCAATCTCCAGATACGCTCAATGGTATCCGATTGATGATGAGTTTTATTCCTGCCATAGGGAGTGTGGTGGCGACGATTGCGGCGTTATTCTATGAACTCGATGATACTACCATGAAACAAATAGAGTTGGACCTTCTGGAAAGAAAAAAATAGAGGCATAAATTTTCAAAAACAGAATTAATCAGAACAACAAGTTGAGAGGTCAAGAACGAAATGATGAAAAATATTTTAATAGTTACCATGACAATTTTTATTATGTTAGGCTTTGAAATGAACCTTTACAGCCAATCCATGAGCGCGCAAGACATTGAAAAACAGATTGACAGGCTTATCGAAAAAATGACTATTGACGAAAAAATAGGCCAGATGAATCAGCGCAATGGCGCGGATGGCAGGGAAGACGCTGTCCGAAAGGGCTTGATCGGTTCGATTTTAAACGAAGCGGACACAGATAAGATCAATGCAATTCAACGCACAGCGGTCGAAGAAAGCCGCCTGGGCATTCCGATCCTCATCGGTCGGGATGTGATTCATGGCTTTCGTACGATTTTTCCGATTCCGCTGGGATTGGCTGCCACGTGGAATCCTGATCTGGTGCAAAAGGGAGCGCGCATTTCAGCAGTGGAGGCAGCTTCGGTTGGTATTCGCTGGACGTTCGGTCCCATGATGGACATTTCCCGCGACGCCCGCTGGGGCAGGATTGCCGAAAGTTTTGGCGAAGATCACTATCTTACTTCCGAGATGTCTGTAGCAATGATCCAAGGATTTCAGACGGACGATCTGTCACGACCGGATGCCATTGCTGCGTGTGCGAAACATTACGTCGGATATGGCGCAGCAGAAGGTGGGCGCGATTATAATACGACTTACATTCCGGAAGGGCTCATGCGCGAGGTGTATCTCAAGCCGTTCCAGTCCAGCGTGAATGCCGGCGTTGCCACCATCATGGCCGGTTTTCATGAAATCAACGGAATTCCGGCAACAGGCAATACGTTTCTGCTCAAAAACGTGCTGCGGGATGAATGGAATTTTGATGGCTTTGTGGTGAGCGACTGGGCGTCTATCACGCAGATGATCCCACATGGATTTTGTGCCGATGAAAAAGACGCGGCGCTGAAAGCGATCAACGCCGGCGTGGACATGGAAATGGCGACCGATGCCTATCAGAAATTTATCAAACAGCTTTTGGCAGAAAAAAAGATCAGTATGGCAATGATTGATGAGTCGGTTCGGAGTATCCTTCGTGTCAAATTCAAATTGGGATTGTTCGAAAATCCCTATACCGATCCTTCGAAATTTCCTCAAATGGCAAACGCCGGGAATTTGGAATGCGCCAAGAAAACCGCCGTTCAAAGTTTGGTGCTGCTCAAAAATGAGAAAAAGACTTTGCCGCTTTCAAAAGATATGAAGCGGATTGCGGTGCTCGGCCCCCTTGCCGACGATAATTACGAACAATTGGGCACGTGGTCATTCGATAAAAACATCGATGACACGCAAACGCCATTGCAGGCGCTTCGGGAGTTCATCGGCGAAAGCGCAAAAATCGATTATGTAAAAACACTGGGAACCTCACGAACAAAAAGCACGGACGAGTTTGGCAAGGCTATCGAGGCTGTAAAAAAATCTGATGTGGTGCTGCTGTTTCTTGGCGAGGAAGCGATTCTTTCCGGCGAAGCCCATTGCCGCGCAGAGATCGACCTGCCCGGCGCGCAGGAGCAGTTGATCGAAGAAATTCATAAGATTGGCAAACCTACGGTGCTCGTTGTTATGGCTGGACGTCCGTTGACAATCGGATCGGTTTTAGATAAAGTGGATGCTGTCCTCTACGCATTTCACCCGGGAACAATGGGCGGCCCGGCAATCGTTGATGTGCTGTTTGGCATCGGGTCGCCATCCGGAAAGCTGCCTGTCACATTTCCGAAGATGGTCGGGCAAATTCCCATTTATTACAACCACAAAAATACCGGCCGGCCGCCGCGCGCGGATTCGTGGGTGCATATCGATGACATCCCGGTTCGGCCCTGGCAGACATCGCTGGGCAATGAGTCCCATTATTTAGACGCCGGCTACACGCCGCTCTTCCCGTTTGGCTTTGGCCTGTCGTACACGCAATTTGAGTACAGCGATTTGAAGCTTTTTTCAAAGAAAATCAGGTTGGGTGACAAGATTACAGTCTCGGCTACCATTAGAAATACCGGCAACGTGGAAGCCGAAGAAGTTGTGCAACTCTACACCCGGGATTTAGTGGGCGACAGAACCCGACCGGTGAAAGAGCTGAAGCGTTTCCAGCGAATCCTGTTGCAGCCGGGCGAGGAAAGATCAGTGGCATTCGAATTATCCACGGATGATTTAGCCTTCTACAATCAAAAAATGGAGCTGGTCACGGAACCCGGCATGTTTCATGTCTGGATCGCCGGGGATTCGGAAAGTGGTTTAAGGGGAGAGTTTGAGGTTGTTAAGTAATCTGAATACATCAATAAAAGGGGCTGTATCAAAAGTTAACTTGTAGTGACGAATTTATTCGTCAAATACCATATATTTTGTGGAGCGAATAAATTCGCTACTACAAATTGGACTAGACATCTTGCATTGGGACTTTTGATACAGCCCAATGGGGGATGTTTTTATTAATCTTGTGTTTCTTTTTTACTGCTTCTCCCAAAAAAATGGAGTATCAATGAAAAAAATTATACTATTTAGCTTATTCATTTTATTTGTTTTATTTACTATTTTTTCCTGTAATCAAAATAAAACTGAATCTTCACAAAAGGTCGATATTTTAAGCGATGACTGGCCCGGCTACGCAATTTCATATTCCGGCTATCGCGAGGGACAAAATCCGCAAAAATACATTTATCCCTCCCGGGAACAGGTGAAAGAAGACTTGAAAATTCTCGAGAAAAACTGGCGTCTCATTCGAGTTTACGGTTCGGACCAGCACAGCGCCGATGTGCTGGAAGTCATCCGCCGGGAGGAAATCAATTTGAATGTGATGCTCGGAATCTGGATCGATGGCGAGCCGGGGCATGAAGCGGATAATCAGGCACAGATTCAAAAAGGGATCGAGCTGGTTAATAATTATCCGGACGTTGTCATTGCGATAAATGTCGGCAATGAAATTTTGGTGAATTGGTCCGATCACAAAATCCCGGAAGAAAAGGCGATTGAATACGTACGTCAGGTGAAACAAGCTGTGTCCGTTCCTGTGACCGTGGCGGACGATTTTACATTTTGGCGAGAACGCGGCGCAAAATTAGCCGAAGAAGTGGATTTTGTCACCATGCATATCTATCCCATTTGGGGAGGACGAGATATTGATACCGGATTAGAAGTGACCATAGAACATTATGAAAGTGTGAAAAACACGCTGCCAAATAAAAAAATCGTTATCGGCGAGGCTGGATGGGCAACGTACACGGTTGGTGAGCTTCATGCGCCAAAGGCCGGCGACGAACAAAAACAGAAAATCTATTTCAATCAGTTGATGAACTGGGCCAAAGAAAATAACGTGATTGTTTTCTTCTTTGAAGCGTTTGATGAGCCATGGAAAGGCACCGGCACCGAAGGACATTGGGGACTCTTTACCGAAGGTCGAAAAGCAAAACCAGCCATGCAGGAACTTTATCCGGAATTAATGCCTGACGGCCCGACTTCGCCGTCTTATGATGATTAGGATTTTTAAAACCACCCTTGGATGGAGGATGTCGAATCCAAAGTTTACTATTTTTGTACAAATAACAATGACCAGTTGGATCATTGATATTTTAATGTTTAGACCGTAGGGGATGCACATGTGCATCCCCTACAATCTGGTAACTCATATTGCAAATAAAGGTATATTTTTATATTTAAAAAAGCACCGGAGATTTTTTAAATGAAGAACACCCCAGTTCATATTGGAGATTCCATATTAAAATCTGAATCAAAAAAAGTTCAGGGACAATTTGTAGAAATTGGAGGCGAAAAGTATTACAAAATCTCCAACTACGATATGATGCAGCCGTTCTTTATGAGCATCGTCAGCGATTCGGATCACTGGATGTTTCTCTCCAGCAACAGCGGAATTACTGCGGGCAGGCGCGACTCGGACAATGCGTTATTTCCATATTACCCGGATGACAAGATATTCGATTCAGCACATCATACTGGAAGTAAAACCTACTTACGCGTCGAAAAAGATGACAAAAAATATCATTGGGAACCATTTTCAGAAAGATATGGCGGTCTGTACCGCATTGAAAGAAATCTGTATAAAAACTCATTGGGGAATAAAATCATCTTCGAGGAAATAAATGAAGATTTATCCCTTACGTTTCAATACGGCTGGATGAACAGTGAAAAATATGGCATCATCAAAAAATCACGGATCATCAATCAGAATCCCGAGCTGGTTTCCGTAGAAATTTTAGATGGCGTTAGAAATCTACTTCCGTATGGCATCACACGAAGATTTCAAATGGAATACAGCACATTGGGCGATGCGTACAAAAAGAACGAGTTGCTTGAAGAAACGAAATTAGGCATCTATTCACTCAGCTCAATTCCAATCGATAAGGCAGAACCCAGTGAAGCATTGAAGGCGACAACTGTTTGGTCGAGAGGATTGAACAATTTTGAAGTGTTACTATCGGAACAGCAGATTGAAAATTTTTGTAAAGGATTTCCTGTTGAACAGGAAACCGACGTCAGGGCACGCCGCGGCGCTTATTTGGCTTATTCCAATTTTGATTTGGCGGTCGATTCGGAAAAGGATTGGCTGTTTGCTTGTGAAATTAACCAGGATACTGCTGATGTCGTTGAATTATTAAATGTTCTCAAAAAGGATGAAAATTCGAAACAGCGTGTTATCGAGGATGTTGCTGCTGGATGTGAAAAGCTCAGCAAAATTTTGGCCAATGCCGATGGCGTTCAATTTTCAGGACAGACACTGTTCTCAGCCCGGCATTTTTCCAATGTCCTGTTCAACGTGATGCGCGGTGGTATTTTTGATGATGATTATTCAATTTCAAAAAATGATTTTATTTCTTACCTGAAAAACACGAATCGAAAAATCGTTGAAAAATATAATTCCATTCTGCAAGATTTGCCAGAGAAAATTCATCATTCACAGTTGTTAAAGCAGATCGAATCCGTCGGTGATCGTGATCTGGAAAGATTGGGGTATGATTATTTGCCGTTGACATTCAGCCGGCGGCATGGCGATCCCAGTCGGCCGTGGAACCATTTTGCTATTGAAATCAAGAACGAACAAGGTGAAAAAATTCTCAATTATCAGGGCAACTGGCGAGATATTTTTCAAAACTGGGAAGCGCTGCTAATTTCATTCCCCGGCTATATCGAAAGCGCTATCAGCAAATTTTTGAATGCATCCACTGCAGATGGCTATAATCCTTATCGTGTTACGCGGGATGGTTTTGACTGGGAGATCCTCGATCCGACGGATCCCTGGTCTTACATCGGCTACTGGGGAGATCATCAGGTGATCTACTTGCTGCGATTGCTTGAACTTTCGAAGCGCTATCATCCCGATAAGCTGGAATCATTTTTAACAAAAGATATTTTTGCTTTTGCTAATGTTCCCTATCGAATAAAATTGTATCGGGACATGCTCAAAAATCCACACGACACCATCGATTTCGACGCACAGCTTCATGAACAAATTGAGAAACGGGTAAAATCGCTCGGTGCGGATGGACGGTTTATTTGGGATAAAGATGGCAACATTTTTCATGTAAATCTGACGGAAAAACTACTTCTTTCTATGTTGACCAGGCTTTCCAATTTCATTTTCGGAGCCGGGATATGGATGAATACCCAACGCCCGGAATGGAACGACGCCAATAACGCATTGGTCGGTTTTGGCGTTTCCATGGTGACGCTGTATTACCTGCGCCGGTTCCTCAGTTTTAGCAAAGAACTATTTCGAACCGCTCACGCCGCCAATACTGATATTACATCTGAATTAGCTGAATTCCTGCAGTCAATTTTTCAGACATTAAAAAATCATGTTGATGAACTGAATAATCCTATTTCGGATCAAGGTCGAAAGAAAATTTTAGATGAATTGGGAGAAGCAGGCAGCGTTTATCGAAGTCAAATTTACTCCGATGGGTTTTCAGGCGAAAAGAAAACAGTTCCCTTTGAAGAATTAATCGCGTTCTGCGACCTCGCGCTGAAACACATCGATTTTACAATCAAAGCGAATAAACGGGATGATAATTTGTATCATGCATACAATTTGATGAAAGTTGAAAATGAAACCGCTATTTCAATTCGGCGGCTTTATGAAATGTTAGAAGGTCAGGTGGCAGTGCTGAGTTCCGGTTATTTATCGTCCAAAGAATCGCTGGCAGTTTTGGATGCGCTTCGCAACAGTGCTTTGTTCAGAGAAGATCAGCATAGCTACATTTTGTATCCCAACAGACGACTGCCCCGGTTCATTGAAAAGAATTTCATTCCCCGGGAAGATTTTGAGAAATCAAAATTGTTGAAAGCCCTCGCTGAAAATGGCAATCGACAAATTATAATTCAGGACATTGAAGGCAATGCCCACTTTAATGGTACCATGCGCAATGCCCGCGTTCTCGGAGAGGCGATTGACGAATTAGATCCCGAATTTAAAATGCTGGTCGAACAAGAAAAAAATCGAATTCTGGAAATTTATGAAAAAATATTCGATCATCAGTCATTCACCGGACGTTCGGGAACCTTCTTCAAATACGAAGGATTGGGCAGCATTTACTGGCACATGGTTTCCAAATTGTTGGTAGCTGTTCAGGAAAATATTTTCCATGCCATCGAAAATGGAGAAGCCGCGGATGTCGTCACTCGATTGATTGCCCATTACAGGGATGTACAATTAGGCATTGGTGTTACCAAATCACCCGATGTGTACGGTGCGTTCCCGACTGATCCTTATTCGCATACACCGGCGCATGCCGGAGTTCAACAGCCGGGCATGACCGGGCAAGTGAAAGAAGATATTCTCTCGCGATTTGGTGAGTTGGGCATTTTTGTACAGGATGGAAAAATTCATTTCAGGACCGATCTTTTGAATCGGGATGAAATTTTAAAAGAACCTGCTTCCTTTAATTTCTATGAATTCGGGGGAGTTGAAAAGAGCATCGATTTAGAAAAGAAATCGCTTGGATTTACCTTTTGCCAGATACCCGTCATTTATACATGCGCCGAGAAAAATGAAGTGATCCTGACGAAAAATGACGGTTCATCCGAGCAGATCAATGGTCTGGTGGTTGATGCGCAAACCAGCGCTTCCATTTTTCAACGAGATGGCAGCATTAAAAGGATCGATGTGAAAATTGATTTGTCTGAATTATAAAGTTGTAATACTGGAAAAGCGAGTAGGATATATTGAACGGACTTTTTTTGATTTTTGGCTTTATTCATTAATGGCGTTGTTGAAAAAGTACCCTTGCGAAGGTTTAGGATGAATCAAGTTTCTATATATTGAGTAAGTTCAGCGATAAACCACAATATATCGTATTTCAAAAAACATTCGCAAGGGTAACCTGGATTAAATCAACAGAATCATTAATAAGTTGAAAAAAATATGGAGTGTTAATATGCAATATCGAGAGCTTGGTAGAACCGGATGGAATGTCTCCACCATCAGCTTTGGCGCCTGGGCAATTGGCGGCACATGGGGCAAAGTTGAAGACAAAGAATCAATGGCTGCGTTACATCGGGCGGTAGAACTCGGCGTTAATTTTTTTGATACAGCCGATGTCTATGGTGACGGCCGAAGTGAACGTCTATTAGCTCAGTTAAAAAAGGATCATAATAATCAGATATGGATTGCCACCAAAGCTGGACGCAGGTTAAATCCCCATACTGCTGAAGGCTACAACAAGAAGAATCTGTCAAGTTTTGTTGACCGAAGTTTGAAAAACTTGCAGACTGACAGCCTCGATTTAGTGCAACTTCATTGTCCGCCAACTGATGTGTATTACATGCCCGAAGTTTTTGATACGATGGATGACCTGGTCAATGAAGGAAAAATTCAGCATTATGGTGTCAGTGTTGAACGCGTTGAGGAAGCATTGAAGGCGATAGAGTATCCTAACGTACAAACAATTCAGATCATTTTTAACATGTTCCGTCACAGGCCGGCAGAACTATTTTTTGAGCAGGCAAAAAAACGCCGGGTGGGGATTCTTGCCCGTGTTCCCCTGGCTTCGGGATTGCTCACCGGAAAGATGACAAAAGCGAGTAATTTTGAAAAGGATGATCATCGCTCTTTCAATCGCAATGGGGAAGCGTTTGACCGCGGAGAAACGTTTTCCGGGGTTGATTACGAGACAGGATTAAAAGCGGTCGATGAAATCAAAAAAATCTGTCCGAAAAATATGACACTGACGCAGTTTGCCTTAAGCTGGATATTAACGCATGATGCGGTAACTTGTGCGATACCGGGAGCCAAACGTCACTCCCAGGTTGAAGAAAATGTCAAGGCATCGGATATTGATAAATTGCCTGATGATCTCATGAAGAATATTGAAAAAATTTATAATAATTATATAAGGCCTTTGGTTCATCAACGTTGGTAAAGGAAAAATAAGTCATTGAAACTTGAATCCGTCTTTGTTAAAATTTTCCAAGGGAAGCAACATGATTAATTTAAAAGAATTCGGCCGTACCGGTCACAAAAGCAGTCGTGTTATTTTTGGAGCGGTTTCATTAAGTGCAGTGAGCCAGCGTGAAGCAAACGATATTCTTGAACTATTGTTAAGATATAAAATAAATCACATTGACACTGCTGCAAGTTATGGTAACTCGGAACTGCGCATCAGACCATGGATGAAGGAGCACAGAGATCATTTCTTTCTGGCAACAAAAACTGAAAAACGAACCTATCGTGAAGCAAAGGAGGAATTACATCGTTCCCTCGATCGTTTAAAGGTCGATCATGTTGACTTGTGGCAAATGCATAATCTTGTTGATCCCCATGATTGGGAAATTGCATTGAATTCAGGCGGTGCTCTGGAAGCGTTCATTGAAGCGAAGGAGCATGGTTTGGTTCGTTTTGTTGGCGTAACAGGACATGGACTGACTGCTCCGGCAATGCATAGCCGAAGCCTGGATAAGTATGATTTTGATTCCGTCCTATTACCGTATAATTATCTTATGATGCAAAATCATACCTACGCAAAAGAATTTAATAAACTATTGTCGAAATGTACTTCTCGAAATGTAGCGGTACAAACCATAAAATCGATTGCAAGAGGTCCCTCAGTTGATGAGTCTGATAAATATGCGGTTTGGTATGATCCCCTTGAAGAAGATACCGCTATTAAACATGCGGTTTCCTGGGTTTTGGGAAATCCAAAAGTGTTCTTGAATAGTGTGGGAGATATCCATTTACTGCCTAAAGTATTGGAAGCTGCAGATAAGTTTTATGAATTCCCCAAAGATGAAACAATGCAATTAGATATAAAAAAATATAAAATGTCTCCATTATTTGTTAATCAGAGTAATTAGTCCTGCTCTTTCAAATTGTAAGTCAAAAAAAAATGATAGTGAAATGAACAAAGACCATTTATTTTCTCGTTTAATAATTTTCTCAGTTACATTTTTTCTCTCGCTCGTACTTTTTGTAGCAGAGGGAAAATGTTTTCTCAAAGCCGAAGGGCAATCCATCGTTGACGCGAACGGGGATACGGTTTTATTGCGCGGCATTGGTTTGGGCGGCTGGCTTGTCCCGGAAGGTTATCAACTTCACATACCCGGTTTTGGGTCACCTTCATCTATTCGAAAGTTGATCGTTAATTTAATTGGTGAAGATAACGCAGAAGAATTTTACCTTCGTTACCTGGAGAATTATGTAACCGAGGCGGATATCGATTCAATCGCGAGCTGGGGCTTCAATTCCATTCGCATTCCGTTCAACTACCGTTTGCTATCTCCGGAAGATCAACCCAATGTATTTCTTGAGGAAGGATTCGCCTATCTTGATACATTAATGATTTGGTGCGAGAAGAACCACCTTTATTTAATTCTGGACATGCACTGCGCGCCCGGCGGTCAGAACAGCGGAAATATCAGCGATAGCGATGGCATTGAAGCTCGTTTGTGGACAGAGCCTGAAAATCAGGACCGCACTGTCGAAATCTGGAAGAAAATCGCTGAACGCTATGTACAGGAAGAATGGATCGGTGGGTATGATTTGATCAATGAACCGGTGCTGCCGTCCGGTTATAGCAACACAAAATTGCGTGCGTTTTACATGCGTTTAGCCCAGGAAATTCGAAAAATTGACACAAATCATATTTTATTTATCGAAGGTAACTGGTACGCAACGGATTTTACGTTTCTTGATCCCCCTTTTGACACGAACATGGTTTACAGTTTTCATAAATATTGGAGCGAAAATTCCCAGGGTGCTATTCAATCATACGTTAATCTGAGAAGTCGCTATAAGATACCGTTGTGGATGGGTGAATCCGGAGAAAATTCGAACACCTGGTTTTTCGATGCAGTACGCTTGTTTGAAGAAAATAAAATCGGCTGGTGCTGGTGGATGCATAAAAAAATAGAAACGATGACCAGCCCGTATTCATCTCCCATTACTCCGGACTATCAGCGAGTTTTAGATTACTGGAATGGGCAAGCCAGCAAGCCATCGGTTGACTATGCTAAAAATGCGCTGTTAAGCATAGCGGAAAATTTGAAATCAGAAAATTGTGATTTCCGTCCCGGTGTATTGAAAGCGCTGCTCGGTAAAGATTTTGGCACCCAATCAACACCTTTTGCTGAAAACAATATTCCCGGAACCATACCCTGTGTGAATTATGATTTTGGAAGAGAAGGTGTGGCTTATCACGATGTGGATTTTCAGAATATCAGCGGTCCCGGCGGTTCAGCTTGGAATCGTGGATACACCTATCGCAATGACGGTGTTGATATTGAGAAAAGCGAGAATGGTGCGGGAACCGATTATAATGTTGGCTGGACCGAAACCGGGGAATGGATAAAATATTCTGTCAACGTACAACAACCGGGCAGTTACGCTGTGTCATTTCGTTTAGCCTCTCCGTATTCCACCGGAAAATTACAATTATTGGCAGATGATGAAACTTTGATATCGTTTTTTGAAATTCCCAATACCGGCGGTTGGCAAAGCTGGCAGACAATCACTGCGGATACAGTGTCACTGAATGCGGGTAGTCAGCATTTGATTTTCAAAGTATTAAATAATGGCTTTAATATTAGCCAGATGATTTTCGAGTTAATCGCTTCATCAAACGGAAACCGGCTCGACAGGCCTGTACCGGAACAATTTCAACTCGAACAAAATTATCCCAATCCCTTCAATGCATCGACGTTTATCGAGTTTGCGCTGCCAGATATGGCAGATGTTGATATTTCAATTTATAATATCCAGGGTCAGCTTGTTCGCAAATTGGTGGAAGAAAGAAAAACTGAAGGCTGGTATCAGGTCGCGTGGCAGCCTTTTTTAAATAATGAGTCAAATTTTCTTTTTGCAAGTGGTGTTTATTTTTATCAACTCAAAGCTCAAGCGGGAAAAAATAGATTTAGCCAGACGAAACAAATGATTTTATTACAATAAATAATATTAAATGACCTTATGATAGGTTAACCATTTAAATATTGAATACTTGACAGGATAACAGGATAAGCGGGATAAGGTGATCAAGTTAATCTTGTCATCCTGTTAAAAATAGATGAGTTAGTTCCTGACCAAAAACATAATAATAGATCCACCCCAGGAGGCTGTATTAAAAGTGCTTTTTTAATCACAGAGTTACCAAAGTAAGCACAAAGGTTTACAAGGATTTTTTAAGTTAATAAATTCGAATTATAAAAGATTATTTTTTTAATAATCCTTTATTATCAAAATGATAATGTTTTAATAAACAGACTGTTCATAAAATTGTCTAACTTAAATAAAAACAAAGTGAATAAAATTAGGTTTTTGTTGGTACATATATTGCCTTTATATGTTTTCTAATCTAAAGAGGTACCATGTTTCAAAATCTAACCCAGCTCGATTTCTCATTTTTATTACTGTATTTTTTACTTCTTATCGGGGTTGGCATTTATTTCTCCCGGAAAGAAAAGACAAGTACGGAGTATTTCCTCGCCGGTCGCCGCGTCGGTTGGGTCGCTATCGGTGCATCTTTATTTGCGTCAAATATATCCAGTGAACATTTTATCGGACTGGCTGGTTCCGGCGCAACACGCGGATTAGCGGTCGGCCATTTTGAATGGATAGCATGTTTCATGGTACTTATTTTAGGCTGGCTTTTCGTCCCGTTTTATTTGAAATCGGGAGTGTTCACCATGCCCGAATTCCTCGAACGTCGCTATAATCGATCAAGCCGCATGTATCTGACCAGCGTATCCATTGTGGCTTATGTGCTGACAAAAATTTCGGTCACGCTGTTTGCTGGCGGATTATTGTTGCACGAAATTTTGGGTTGGGACATCGCTACCTCGGCTGTCATAATGGTGATTATTGCGGGAATTTACACTGTTGCTGGCGGACTAAAGGCAATTGTCCATGTTGATGTGCTGCAATCCTCAGTATTAATTATAGGCGCCGCCACATTGACTATTTTGGGATTGCACGAAGTTGGCGGTTTTGCTGCTTTACAGCAAAAAGTACCGGTTGACTTCTTTAGCATGTTTAAGCCGCTTTCAGATCCGGATTTCCCGTGGACTGGTATCATCTTTGGAGCACCGATTTTGGGAATCTGGTATTGGTGCACGGATCAGTACATTGTCCAACGAGTACTCGGTGGGAAAAATATCAATCACGCACGCAGCGGAACCATTTTAGCCGGATTTCTGAAAATTCTACCCGTCTTCATTTTAGTGCTCCCCGGAGTTATTGCTTACGCCTATTTTAATGATCCGAATATTGGCGACAAAGCGTATCCGGCATTGGTTGCCAGTAATTTGTTACCGTCGGGTGTAAAAGGTATTGTGGTCGCCAGTCTTTTGGCAGCGCTAATCTCTTCATTAGCGAGTTGTTTTAATAGCAGTTCAACGCTGTTCACTATGGATTTTTACCGTAATATTCGACCGGGAGCATCGGAAAAAGAGTTGCTTTTGGTCGGCAGATTGGCAACAGTGGCGCTGGTTATTTTAGGAATTCTCTGGGTACCTTTCATTCGCTACATCAGCTCGCAGATTTATATTTACTTGCAAAGTGTGCAAGCGTACATTAGTCCGCCGATTGCGGCAGTTTTTATTTTTGGTGTACTGTGGCAACGTGTTAATGCAAAAGGAGCAATCTGGTCTTTGATTACCGGTGCAATTATCGGTGCGTTCCGATTGATAATTGAGTTATTGCATAAAGCGGGGCACATCCATTTACCCATTCTGCAACAGTTTGCTGAGATGAATTTTCTCCATTTTGCGGTTTTTCTGTTCATAATTTCGAGCGCTGTTTTAATCGGCGTGAGTTTTCTGAGCGCAATACCTGTTCGGGATAAAGTGGCAGGATTGACATTTTCCACGGCAGACCAGGTTCAAACCAAGTTTACAGAGATGATTTCAGAAAAAAATCCGCGCTGGACGAAATTGAATATCGTTTTTTCATTCATATTAATTGCAACAGTGTTAATATTGTATATACGATTCTTTTAATGAATTAAATAACCTGAAAGGAGGTGAAAAGAATTTATCAAGGAAATTAGTTACAAACAAGTCACTATAATTTAATTAAATAACTTTAAACTAACTACTAAGGAGAGGACGATGAGAAAAGTCTTACTAACAATCACAGTTTTATTGGTGATTTCCTCGCTGGGGTTGGCGCAGGTGACTATCGAAAATTTTGATAACACCCAGCCTGATACCTTATTTTGGATTGCAAGTGAAGGTCCACCCAGCAATGTTACACTAACAAATGACCAAACGGATTACGTAGAAGGAACCGGTGCTTTAAATGTCAAGGCAACTATAGGCGCCTTCCATCCGTGGGGAAGCTATACTCAATTCGGATATGATGTACCTGAGGGGGAGGCCCCAATGGACTGGGCAGTCAGTGATTCACTCAGTGTGTGGCTCAAAGTTCACCAGGCTCCTTCAAATCCGGAGTATATGGTTTTCCGTATTCATATTGCAGATCAACCCACACCGGATGCAGACGCGGAAGAATACATTTACGAAAATGGTGTCATCTTGGATGCGACGTCTGATTGGGTCGAATTGAAGATTCCACTTTTGGAGCGTGAAACAGACGGTACTACTGTACCCAATGATGAAGGTTTCGTGCTTTTCCCAACGACATGGGGAGGAACTTCCTACAATAACAGCAAATTAGACAGGGATAAAATTGTTGGCTGGAGTTTCGCGATGGTAACCAGTGGCTGGACTGATCCGGAAAACATACCGGAGGATTCACTGGAAGTCTCTTTTGATGGATTTACACGTTTCGGAACCCGTGCCGTGCCATTCATTTTCTTTAATGGTAAAACGGTTCCAACTAGTTTCACGCTATGGTCATGGGGACAGTCCTCATTTGGACTGGATGAAGGTACCGGCGCGACACCCGGCACGAATTCATTGAAATGGATTCAAGGTGATGAATGGTCGAACGGCTGGTCCGGTGTCGGCATGACGATTGAACCGCCATACAACATGGCTGGTGTTTGGGATACGGATTCACTCAAGTTTAAAATGAAAGCTGAAAGTGACGTGGGTCCCATTCGTTTTCAATTTGAAGATGGCGCTGCCAAAAAAGGTATCGTTTTTCAGCCCACAACTGATAATGAATGGCATCAGTACGCTTTCAAATTAAGTGATTTTGTTTATCAAGAAGAGACTTCAGACTTTGATTCTTCTAACGTTACTGTATTAAGTATCATGGCTGAAGGCTCCGCTATCGCCGGTAAAGTCATCTATATGGATGATATCTGGACAGGTACACCGACAATCGACGTTGTGGCTCCGCCTCCGCCTGAAGGTATTGGCGCGATGACTTACGAATATTACAATCTGGTTTACTGGACTGATGTTCCCAATGAAACAGGGGAAACCTATACCGTTTACGCCAGTAAACAGCCGATCACGGATATTAACGATATGTCGGTTGATATAGTTGCAACAGGCGTGTTGGAAGATATTCAGTCTGTCGCTCACTGGTTGCTTTATCCGCTGGTGGATGAAAGTGTGACTTATTACTATGCCGTCACCTGTATGGATGCAGCCGGTAATATCAGTGATGCGAGTATCAGTGCTGAGGCAATTACCAACACCGCTCAGGGAATTGCAACCATTGCAACGGCGCCCCCAACCGGATTTGTTGCGGATGGTGATTTTACTGAATGGGAAAACGCTGGAATCGTTCCCTTTGTCTTGAAACCGGAAACACATTTCGTTTCTGCCGGAACTGTGACCGATGAAAATGATCTGACTGCCACTATTTATCTGGCAATGGATGATGATTTCTTTTATGTCGGCGCAGATATCATCGACGACACCTACTATTTTGGAGAAGGTAACTGGTGGGAACAGGACGTCCTTGAATTGTTCATCGGTTTCTATGACCAACGGGGAAAAAAACACAGTTCACCAAAACGCGGCGCCGAACCTGATTATAAATTCGTGATGCATGAAAATAGCTGTTACGAGGAATTTGCCGGAAACACATTCTACGGTCCTGATGATGAAAATTATCACATCGAAAATTTCAGTGGAATGGATTATGTCATTGAAACCAAAATTTCACTGGATTCGGTGTTAGCCGCTTCTGATGCTCGCTTTCACCCGATTCGCGGAATGAGAATTCCTATCGAATTGACGATTCATGACAATGACGGAAGCGGTTGGGATGGCAATCTGGTATTTTCACCACTGAATACAGATAATGCCTGGCAAACTCCAACGGTTTGGTTAAACACCTGGATTGGTGATACCACCGATGTTGTTTCTTCCGTACCCAATAATTCGGAAAATCCAATTGTTGCTGGTTATACATTGTCACAAAATTATCCGAACCCGTTCAATCCGACAACAACGATTAACTACACCCTTCCGAATGCTGAACTGGTGAAGATTGATATTTATAACACTGCTGGTCAAAAAGTGCATACGTTGGTAAATCAAAGACAACAGAGCGGAACATATTCCGTGACATTTGATGCGAGCGACTTGACCTCCGGCGTGTATTTTTACAAGATTCAGGCAGGAGATTTTAGACAAACGCACAAAATGATTCTGATGAAGTAGTGTTTTAATGAGTATAGTGCACCGTTTTAAGAGCGGTGCACTATACATTTAAAGGCAAGTAATGAAATTTAATTTGACAAAAAAATACTTACTCTTTCTTATTTTGATGCTACCATTGGTTGTTTTTGCCAAAGATTACAAAGGCGCCGAGTACCGAACCAAAGAATCATTTCAGTACGGTCGATTCGAAGTGCGTTATAAAGCGTCTCCGGGGAGCGGTCATACATCGACCTTTTTCCTCTACAACGATATTGATCCGATGACAATGTGGAATGAAATTGACATTGAAATACTTAATCGATATGCCAATGATGTCCAGTTTAATACGATCGTTCCGAGACAGGGTAACAATCATGTTCGGCATCAATTTGTACCTTTTAATCCGGCTCTTGATTATCACACATACACCGTCGAGTGGACTCCGGAATATGTCTCCTGGTTTGTCGATAGCAGCGAGGTCTATCGCCAGACCGGGGAACATATCGATTCCTTGTATAAGCCACAAAAAATTATGATGAATATCTGGCCGCCGGCATTTGAAGATTGGGTCGGGAAATGGTATCAACAGGCGTTACCGAAATTTGCTTATTATGATTACGTGAGTTACGCGTCTTACACACCGGGATCAGGAAATACCGGAACAGACAATAATTTCACCTTCCAATGGAAAGATGATTTCGATACATTCGATCAAAATCGATGGGCAAAGGCCACGCATTCTTTTGGGGGCAATAATTGTGACTTCATTCCTGACAATGTTGTCTTTCGTGACGGAAAGATGATTCTGTGCCTTACGGATAATTCGCGCACCGGATATGTGGATAACAATCCACCAAAGGTGCTATGGGCTCGTGCCAATGAGAACCGGGTTGAAGTACATTTTTCTGAACCGGTTGACTCTGTTAGTGCAACAGAATTGAGTAATTACAACATTCCCGGAGTAGTGATTACTTCAGCTTCTTTGCTTCCGAATTTGCAGACAGTTGAGCTTGAGGTGACAGGGATCGATTTACAACAAAATTATAATTTGATTATTTCCGACATTTTGGATCAATCGGGGAATAAAAATAGAAATTACGGACAAATGATCAATTTGATCATGGCGGAGCCATTACGATTCCTGGTAAAAATAAATGTTGGCGGAAATGCAGTTGGCGACTTTTTGGGCGACCAGCTTTGGAACGAAACGGTCGAGTATGGTTATGAAGAAGGTAGAGTAGCGATAACGCCATCAAGCCAATCTATCTCCGGTACTGAATTTGAAGAGATTTATTACACTGAGCGCTTTGGTGTTACCGCCTATCACATTCGCGTGCCCAATGGCGTCTATCGGATCAAATTTCTGATGGCGGAAAATTACTACAACGAAGCCGGCAGTCGTATTTTTGATATTCATGTTGAAAACGTACTTGTCGCTGATAATGTGGATTTATATCTAATCGCCGGAAAATATTCTGCAGTGGAACCACTTTCTCCGAAGATTGAAGTAACTGATCACGTGCTTGATTTGCATTTCTCCGCTGAAACCAATTTTTCTTTGATCAACGGATTGATCGTTGAACAATTGACCAGTGACATTCACAGGAGTGAAAATCAGTCGCCGAACCAGTATAAATTATTCCAGAATTATCCGAATCCGTTTAATTCCACCACTCGCTTGAAATTTTCATTGAATGAAAAGACGCATGCACGATTAAGAATTTATGATATTACGGGTCGTGAGATCACGACTTTGGCAGACGGATTGCTTGAAGCCGGACAGCACGATATTACATTCGATGGAACATCGTTTTCCACCGGTGTCTATTTTGCCGCTCTGGAAACAGCTAAATCAACTTCCGTTATCAAGCTTTTAATGTTAAAATAGAATTATTAATTATTTGACAAGATACTAAGGAAAAAAATAATTAGTTATCGGGCACTTTTAAATAAAAAACTTATTGCCACAGATGTTCTCAGATAAACACGGATTTCAACGTGTTTATTATTGAAGGCTCTTCAAATCAAAGAAAATATCTGTGAAAATCCATATTAATCCGTGGCAGAAAAAAAGTGTCCGGTCGAGAAAAAACAATCGAATCATTTTATATTCTACAAAAAAGGGACAAAATTATGAGTAGGTTTAATTTTCTGACACTCTCGATAATTGTTTTGCTGTTGTTTTCCATCTCAATGGTATTTGGTCAGACGACGGGAAAAATCGCCGGAAAGGTCATCGATGAGTCAACCGAAGAGCCACTGGTTGGCGCCAATATTCTAATCCAGGGAACGGGGTTGGGAGCAGCGGCTGGCTTGAGTGGCGAATTTTTTATCATCAATGTGCCGCCCGGAACTTATGATCTCAAGGTACAAATGATCGGATACGAAACTGTTGAGTATCGCAACCTGCGTGTTTCGGTCAATCGAACCACGGAGGTGGAAATCAAGATGAAACAAACCGTGGTCGAAGGTGAAGTTGTGGTTGTTGAAGCAGACAAGATCGTTCTCAAAAAAGACCAAACCAGTTCGATCAGAAATGTCTCATCAGACCAAATTCAGAGTTTGCCCGTCGAAAACGTGGGACAGGTGATCTCAATGCAGGCTGGTGTGGTCAACGGTCATTTTCGCGGCGGACGATTGACCGATGTGGCATATTTAGTGGACGGTGTCGAAGTGACCGAATCTTTTGGCGGCGAAGGCCGCGCCGTGGATTTGGAACCTGAAACTGTACAGGATCTCGAAGTTATTACAGGAACCTTCAATGCTGAATATGGTAAAGCGATGAGTGGTATTGTTAACGCCGTCACCAAAAAAGGGGAAGAACAATTTCACGGTTCTGTCTCCGTGAATATGGCTGAGTTTGTCACGCCGCATGATGATATTTTCATCGGTTTAAAAGAAGTCGATCCGATCCGCAATCAGGATTACAAATTTCAACTGAGCGGACCGGTCTGGGGAGATAAAATCACCTTCTTCTCCAATTTACGCTATCAGGACAATGGAAACCATCTCTACGGCGTGCGTCGTTTTGAAGTGGACGATTTCAGCACTTATACAGCCACTGATCCGGAGGATTGGCATACGGAAGCCAACGGAGATAGTGCCTATGTTTCCATGAATGGCAGCCATAATATTTCTTTCATGGGAAAACTGACAGCCAATCCTCACCCAAATTTCAAGGTATCCTTTCTCTATACACGGAACGATGATAAATGGGAGGGATATAATCACGGTTATAAATATAATCCCGACGGCATGCCCGCATCGTACAGAGAGACAGACATGTATTCTCTGCATTTGAATCAAATGCTTTCTCCAAGATTGTTTTATGAATTAAAGCTTTCTTACATTGATAATTATAACGGCTGGTATGTTTACGAAGATCCGCTTGATCCGCGTTATGTGCACGATGCTTATCACGACAATTCCGGTCCGGGATTTTTTACCGGCGGTCAGACGAAAGGGCACAGCAGACATACGATGATTGATCGCAGTGCCAAGTTTGATCTTACCTATCAGTTGAATCAAAAGCATTCTTTAAAAATAGGGGGTTCTTATCTCACCCATGATTTGGACCATCACTGGTCGGAAATTCGGAATAAATATTCCGGTTTGGATGAGGAAGGCGAGCGCTATTTTGATTACGAAAAAAACAAGACCATTTTTCCGAATTACGAACCGGTCATTTTCCCGGATTCCTCGATTTATTCCGATATTTATCGGGTGAAACCGTATGAGTTTTCAGCATATTTTCAGGATAAAATGGAATTTGAGGAGATGGTCATCAATGTGGGTATCCGCTACGATTATTTCAATCCGAACACGCAATATCCATCGGATCGCAGAAACCCGGCGAACCAACTGGACTTGCCGGATTCGCTCAAATCAACCTATCCTGATGCAGAGCCGCAAACACAGATCAGTCCACGATTTGGTTTGTCTTATCAATTGGGAGAACGCGCCCTGTTGCATTTTAGCTATGGTCATTTTTTCCAAATGCCACCGATGAATACCATGTATCAAAACAATTCTTTCCAGGTGGCACCGAATGATTACGCGACCACCATGGGGAACCCAAATATCAAAGCTGAACGCACCGTTCAATATGAAATCGGTTTATGGCAGGAATTATTAGATGGTATGGGGCTGGAAGTTGCATTGTTCTACCGGGATATTTATGATTTACGCAGTGCAATCGTTGTCAGTACTTACAATCAAATTGAATATGGGATATATAGTAACAAAGATTATGGCAATGTAAAAGGATTGGAACTCAAATTTGATTATATGTTTGGCAACTTTTCATCAAATTTGAACTATACGCTGCAATATACGCGGGGCAATGCAGATAATCCGACCCAGACATTCAACCGCGCCGGAGACAGCCGGGATCCGATTAATCGGTTGATTCCGATGAGCTGGGATCAGCGCCATACGATGAATGTAACGCTTAATTATAATGCGAAAAATTACGGAGCCACAGTCACAGGTTATTATAATTCTGGTTCTCCTTACACCTGGGCGCCCATTTCACAAAGTATGCTTTCCAGAGTCAACCTTTATCCGAATAACAGTTGGCGACCCAGCCGGTATACGGTGGATTTTACTGCATACTATGATTTTTCAGTTTTCAAAAATATAAAAACGCGGCTTACACTCAATGTTTATAATGTGCTGGATCGGTTAAACGAAGAATGGGTCAATGCCCAAACCGGACGAGCTTACACCGCCATCATTCGGGAAACAGATGTGAGAAATCATCTGAGTGATTTTAACGAATATATCGATCGGGTACAAAATCCATCGATGTATTCCGCTCCGCGATTGGTGAAAGTGGGTTTAGGCATTGTATTCTAAATAAGAAATCATTCACTTAGATTAACGATTTGAGGGAAGTATGAAAGAAATAAAATACTTTATATTATGTATCGTAATTCTTCTTTTAGCAGCTAATTTGGTTTTAGCTCAGGGAAAAAGATACGAAGGCCCAGATGACCCGGCAGGTGATATTGCTGCGGAACGTGAAGGTTATATGACCGGAAACCGGGTTTATCTGTATTTTCGGAATACAACCGAATTATCAGACTGGCCCAAGGTCGATGTCTCGAAATGGCCCAATACCTATGATGGCGTCAAGATGCTTGATGGTATTGCACTTTTGATTGGCGCTCAGGTTTTTGTAAAAAATGACACGACTCCTGTCACTGAACCCTGGGAGATTTCTGATTTGAGCGCAAAGGGACAGTTGGACACGCTCCATTTTTTACAAACCAGTTACCGGGAAGAAATGGACACCGATCCGACGGGTACCGTGGAATGGGGTATGTATCCGGTGTTCGGTTACTTCAATGAATTGAGCGAATATCCGGCAATGAGCAATCGACCGTCGTCCTGGCCTGTCGGCGGCTGGCCTGATGCCCCGGATTTTATCGACAAAAATGGGAATACAGAATGGAACGGACGTTTCGGCAGAGGCATTATTTACGCGAATTTGGAAACCTATTTTGTGGTGAATGACGCACATGATCAGGAATATTTAGGACCTGAAGACCGGGTAAAATATTACCCAAGACCTGGTAGAAAAATTGGTGACATACGACCCAATGTAACGATACAGCAAGGGAAGCCCTGGGGCGGACTCGGGATTCGGGTTGAACAACGCGGTTTTCAGTGGGCAAATGCCCAAACCCGGGATGCGATATTTTGGGAATATAACATCGCCAATATTTCTGATTACGATTTAACCAAAGTAGCTTTTGGATATTGGGTGGACAATGCCATTGGTGATGTGATTGCTGGATCCGGTGAAGATGACGAAGTAGGCTATTTCAGTACGTTGCTCGACATGGCGTATTCATGGGATATTGATGGAATTGGTCAGGGCGGATTTCGGACAGGCACGATGGGTTTTGCCTATTTGGAAAGTCCGGGGCTCGCTTACGACGGTGTGGATAATGATAATGATGGATTGGTAGATGAAAAGAGAGACAATGATGCTACAGAAATTATCGGCCCTACTGATGGAATTGATAACTTGAATAAATTCCTTGAATTTTATAATTACAAACTCGAAGATTTAAAACCCCACTGGGATGCTGACGAAGATCAGGATTGGGAAGACGGAGAGGATTTGAATGGCGATGGGATTTATCAACTCAATGAATATGCAGGAGACGATGTTGGACTGGATGGAGTTGGTCCCACTGAATTGAATTATTACGGTCCGGATGAAGGTGAATGTAATCACAAACCGGATCGCAGTGAAGGCAGGGCAGAACCTGATTTCGCCGAAACAGATGTCAGCGAATCGGACATGGTCGGTTTAACATCGTTTTTATTGTTCCGAGTTCCACCGCACACTCCTCCTTATACACGTTGGTTTCGCAATGACAGGTCGATGTGGGAAATTGTCGGTAAAGATACGCTTGTCGAAAGTGTGGAATGGACATCTAATTTAATCGAAGTTTTTGCCTCGGGACCTTTTCCTTTGTATGAAGGCCGCACAGAACGTATTTCAATGGCAGAACTTCACTCATACGATCCGTTGGAAGGATTGAACTCGCCGGATCACCGCGCGCCGTCACTTTTCAATAAAAAGAGTGTGGTGCAGGTGATTTACGAAAAAGATTACCGCTGGGCATCCGAACCAAAAATGCCCACGCTCACAGCAACGCCAGGAGATGGTTTTGTGACGCTCACCTGGGACGATATGGCAGATACAAAAACCAGGGAACCGTTATTGCGAAATATCAACGACTTCGAAGGGTACAAACTTTATCGAACCACGGATAAGAAATTTTCCGATCCGCCGTTTATTACCGACGGTTACGGCGATCCGTTGACAATTACCCCTATTTTTCAATGTGATATTATCGACGGACGAACCGGTTTTGCTACTTATGGTATTGAAGAGACAGGAACCGCATTTTATCTCGGCGAAGATACCGGTATTCAACATTATTTCATTGATCGGGAAGTACAGAACGGGGTAACCTATTATTATTCATTGATAGCCTATGACTACGGAATTCCTGATTTAGGACCGGGCGTGGCGCCGACACCAAATACGATCAACACCATCGAATTGGATGAGTCGGAAGAAGTGCGCGCACAAGGGAAGAATGTGCAAATTGTAACTCCGCATCAACGGGCAGCGGGTTACATTCCGGATCAATTGCAGGATTTGACAGAAACAGAACTTGTCGGCAATGCTGAAGTGACACCAGTGATTCTCTCAAAAAAGGCACTCGAACCGGATCATATTTATAAATTAAAATTTAAAGCCGATACGTTGGAGACGGTCAACAACTATCCTTACGGCATCCGCTGGGTAAATAATGGTGTTTATGTGTATGACGAGACTATCGGCGATTCGTTGGTGTATGTGGAAGATCCTGAAAATTATACTGCCAATAATATCTTTTATAACGATTCACTCGATTTGTATTATTTTAACCCCAGCCGGGAATTTTATTCGGATGTGTTTGATGGTTTGCAGTTAAAATTGAATATGCCGCATACCTTTCCTGAGTATGATTACGAAAACTCGGGCTGGCTGACTGGCAATGCTCCACTATTAATTTCTCCGTCTGCCACCGACTATCAATTATTTCCATGGGACTATGATATTGTTTTTACCAGCAATGATTCAGCTTATGTTGGCAAAACACGCCCCAGCAGAGTGTATGATGAGAACTTCAAACGAATCAACCGTGCTGATTTGATTTATGAACAGCAGTTTAATTTTTATGTAATTAACAAAACGTTTCCGGATTCAGCCGGAAATTATGAGAAGTTGGATATGATCGTCCATGATTTGAATAATAATGATGAGTTTAATCTGGTCGGAGATCGTATTTTAGTCGGTCCGGTTACGGAAAATGAGTCCTGGGCGGGTTTAGCCTTTTCGATTACATTTTTGGATAGCGTCAATTTACCTCAGCCTAACGATGTCTATCGTATAAAATTTCATCGTCCCTACTGGGAAACTGATGCATATCGATTTAAGATTGAGAACTTAGAAGCGGCACTGGATACTGATGGTCTCAAATCAACAATGGACAGCATCAAAGTGGTGCCCAATCCTTACGTCGCAACCAATGCGATGGAGCCGGCTGTTTCGAATTTTTACCTGAATCAGCGACGTCGACTGATGTTCACGCATATTCCGGCACAGTGTTCGATAAAGATTTTTACGGTGAGCGGTGTTTTGGTGGACGAAATCGAAGTGGATAATCCGGCGGATAACGGCATTATCCATTGGGATATGCAAACAAAAGAAGGACTGGAAATCGCCGCAGGGATGTATATTTATCACGTGAAATCAACCGTCACCGGAAAAGAAAAAATTGGTAAGTTTGCTGTTATCAAATAATGTGTGAAAAATAAAATAAGTGAAATTCGATTTCAGAAACTGTCAGTGTGTGAGAAAAGATTTTTCATTAAAAACAAATGTATTAAATAGAGCTTTCAAATCAAGAAAGGTTTTGATCATGATTAAAAAAGTATCATTTTTAGTGATCATTATGATGTTGATCGGACTGATTTTTGTCAACAAGAGTAATGCACAAAAGCCCTACCGCGTGGGAACCACAACTGCTAACTTTTTGGAAATTGGCTATGGCAGTGCCGGGAGCGCGATGGGAGACGCATTCGTGAGTGTGGCGCGGGATTTGTCCTCTGTGTACTGGAATCCAGCGGGATTATCCTATATGGAAAAGAACGAAGCACAATTTAACTATCAGCCATGGATTGCAGATATTAACGCGTCATTTGTGAGTGTGGGGATGGTCTTCCCGTCGTTGGGCACGTTTGCAGCAACGATGATAAACGTAGGCTATGGCGATATGGAAGTGACGAATTTGGATATGCAGGATGGAACCGGGGAATTGTTTACGGCGACAGATTTGGCATTCAGTCTTTCGTATGCCAGGCGGTTGGTGCAGTGGTTCGCTTTCGGCGCTTCAGCAAAGTACATTAATTCCAAAATCTGGCACACCAACGCCACTGCCATGGCAGTCGATCTGGGTGTCGTCGTAAATACGCATTTTTTCTCGCCGACCGGAAATCGTTCCGATGGGATGACCATTGGCATGAGTATTTCCAATTACGGAACAAAAATGAAATATGACGGCATGGATTTGATGCATCCGATTGATATCTTACCCGACAAAGAGGGAAATTATCGCGATGTTGCCGGTAAATTTGAAACCCAGTCCTGGGAATTACCGCTGATTTTTCGCATCGGCGCCGCCATTTATCCCATCTCCCGTGATTTGCATAAAATGACGCTGTCCGTTGATGCGCTTCACCCGAATAATAACTCCGAATCCGTCAATGTAGGAGCGGAATACAAAGTTACAATTCCCACCACCGGTGACTTTTTTGTTCGGGCCGGATACAAAGGGCTATTCATGGAAGATTCAGAATACGGCTTTTCTTTTGGTGGGGGCATGCATTTACGAATGATGCAGAATCTCGGTTTAAAAATCGAATACGCTTATCGCGGAGTTGGAATTTTGGGAAAAATTCACAGTTACACGCTGGGTGTTGTATTTTAGCAGTATAAATTTTTGAACTTTTACTTGCAGCCGCAGTGTATCTATTGTTGTGGCTGCATTTTTTTTATTAACAAGGATTGAATTATCATGTGTCAAAAAAAATATACTATTTATAAAATTCATTTATTTGTTATTTTATTAATTTTCACAATATTGAGCTGCAGTAAAAAGGAAGAACCGATTTCCAATGATCATATTCTCGTTCGCATCGGAGATAAAATTATCACCGACCAGGAGTTCAAGCGGCGGGCGGAATATACCATTAGGCCTGCATACTGCAACAGCGATAATTATATCCACCGAAAAATTGTGCTCAATTCATTGATTGCGGAAAAGCTTCTTGCTCTCGAAGCCGGGGCAGAAAATGAACTGACGCAAAATGACCAGTTTCAAAATTATATGCGCGGCAGACAGGAACAAGCGATGCGGCAGTGGCTTTTTTATCGCGATTTTCATGAGAAAGTGGAAGTGGACACTGCGGAGCTAAAAAAGCGCTACAAATTAGCCGGGCGAACATATAAAATTGATTATGTTTCGCTCAACCATTCGATTGCTAAAGCAGTGGAAACAAAACTTCAGCAAGGGATTCCCTTCGATTCTGTGTTCGCATCGTTAGAAGAAATTCCCCAACGGGAAGTCACCTGGGACGGAGAGGAACATGATGCTGTTTACCGGGCTTTGTTTACGCAACCGGTTGAGAAAGGTGAGATTTTAAGTCCGTTAAAAATCGAGAAGGATAATTATCTCATCATGCGCGTGAATGGGTGGTCAGATTTCCGCTACATTACCGATGCAGATGTGCGTACCCGTGTTCGCGATGTAAAAGAGCGGCTGGTCATGGACGAAGCCGTGGAGAGTTATGAAAAATTTGTTGGGGAAGTCATGCGCGGCAAAAGCATGGAATTGAACCCGAAAACGTTCGAGAAATTAACCCGTATTCTGGGACACCTGTATTTAAAAAGTGAACAGGAGAAAAAAGAGGCATTCAACAAGCAATTCTGGAATAAAGAATCGGAACAGGTGGTGCTGGATGGATTAAAAGCTGGTTTTGAACCGATTTTGGATGATCCGCTGTTGACGCTCGATGGTGAAGTGTGGACAGTACGGCGCTTCCGTAAAGAAATGCAGATTCACCCACTGGTCTTTCGGACGAAAAGGATTGAGAGGGGCGACTTTGCTGAGCAGCTAAAATATGCCATTGCCGATCTGATCCGGGACAAATTCATTGCTGAAGAAGCGAGGCAGCGCGGTTACGATCAAGAACAGATAGTACAAAGTAATGTTGTGATGTGGAAAGATTACCTGCTGGGACTGTATCGCCGGAATTCGCATCTGAAATCTATTGACAAATTGGATGCGTTTTATGATAATTATTTGGAAGTCATCGAAGCGGATTTAAACCCTTACGTGCAAAAAATATATTCAAAACACAGTGACGAAATTTTTATTAATACTGATTTGTTTGAATCCATTGAATTAAGTCGGATTGATATGTTTGTGTTGCGCAATAATGTGCCTTTTCCCATGGTCGTTCCGAACTTTCCACTTTTAACAACTCACAATAAATTGGATTACGGTAATAAATTATCTGATTCATGATAAGGGCTTAATGATAATTTTTAACAAGCTAACTAAATTTATCATTCTGAATGTCTTTTTTTCACTAACATTTTTTGTCTGTTGTGAAAAAGACACGATCAGCAATCCGCTTGAATCAGGCGATAATATTGCCGATCCATTTGTCCGGAATCAACTTTTATATCGCTCCATCAATTTGGGTAATGCTTTGGAAGCGCCAAATGAAGGTGAATGGGGCGTTACGTTGCAGGCGGATTATTTCAAAGTGATTAACGAAGCCGGTTTTACCGGTGTGCGTATTCCCATTCGCTGGTCGGCGCACGCTTCGGAAAGTCCTCCTTTTGCCATTGATCAGAGTTTTCTGTCACGCGTGGATTGGGCAATACAGCAGGCATTGAACAACGAATTAGCAGTCGTGATCAATATGCATCATTATGAAGAAATGATGATCGATCCCGAAGGTCAAAAAGACCGTTTGTATGCAATTTGGGAACAGATCGCAGAGCATTATCAAACGTTGCCCAACTCCGTGATATTTGAATTATTGAACGAACCGAATGACCAGTTCACCTCAGAATTATGGAATCAAATCGCAGCCGAGCTTATCACAATCATCCGAAAAACAAACCCGAATCGAACGCTGATGATCGGCACGGCCGAATGGGGTGGTTTGAGTGCGCTTAATGATTTGGTAGTTCCGGTAGCGGACACCAATTTGATTGTGACGGTTCACTATTATGAGCCATTTCATTTTACGCATCAGGGTGCGGAATGGGTATCGGGAAGCGATCAATGGTTAGGTACAAAATGGAGCGGTAAACAGCAGGAGCAATTGGCAATAATACAGGATCTTGAGCGAGTGCGTCAATGGTCAGAAGCTCATAA
Organism: uncultured Cytophagia bacterium; assembly: GCA_964472785.1. GTDB lineage: Bacteria > Zhuqueibacterota > Zhuqueibacteria > Thermofontimicrobiales > Thermofontimicrobiaceae > CAYYMH01. The sequence goes on from CAYYMH010000012.1 coordinate 106,730, forward strand.
TCGTCCCATTTTTCTTGGGGAATTTGGGGCTTATTCCAAAGCAGATATGGCGTCCCGATATGCCTGGACTTCTTTTGTTGCCCGCGAAGCAGAACGGAGAGATTTTAGCTGGGCATACTGGGAATTTTGCTCGGGATTTGGAATTTATGATTCGCAAACAAAAAAATTTAATGAACTTCTTCAGGCACTTATTCCGTAAACTCCGGAGGATTACATGAATAATTTGATAAAAGTAATACTCTTTTCTTTGATTTTCAGCATGATGGCAAATTGTCAGCAAGAATCGACAACAAAGCCTGATTCGGTAATCGAAGTCCCCGATGGCTGGCGGCTTGTTTGGCAGGATGAATTTGAGAGAACAGAGATCGATTCCACTAAATGGGAGCATGAAGTGAATGCGTGGGGCGGCGGAAACAATGAACTCCAATATTATACAGACCGAGCGGTCAACTCCTTTATTGAAGATGGCTCTTTGGTCATTCAAGCGCTTCGCGAAACTTATACTGGTCCTGGGGGAACACGAAATTACACATCTGCTCGCCTGCGTACGAAAAAAAAGGGTGACTGGAAATATGGAAGATTTGATATAAGAGCCAAGCTGCCTTTTGGGCAAGGGTTATGGCCTGCGATCTGGATGCTGCCGACCGATGCGGTGTACGGTGGCTGGGCTGCCAGCGGGGAAATTGATATTATGGAGCTACTGGGACAGGAACCGAACAAAGTTTACGGCACCTTGCATTATGGTGGCTCCTATCCTGATAACGTTCATACCGGTGCTTCTTATACTTTATCAGAAGGTACTTTTGCCGATGATTTTCATCTGTTCACTCTGGAGTGGGACACGACTTCATTCCGCTGGTACGTGGATGATATTTTTTATCAGGAACAAACGGAATGGTACAGTACAAACGGGGAATATCCGGCACCATTTGACCAGTTTTTTCATTTGCTGCTGAATGTGGCTGTGGGCGGCAACTGGCCCGGAAATCCCGATGAAACAACACTGTTTCCGCAACGGATGACTGTTGATTATGTGCGGGTTTATAAGAAGAAATAATACTTCCAATGTGAATGACCCGTCGAAAATTTCAGATTCAAGTAAATGGATTTTTGAAATAGTTGAGAAGATGCATCTTTGCATCGCATAACCGTTTGTTTAAAATTCTAACTTACTGTAACTAATCATAGTTATATATAGTCCCTCAAAGGGACTCATACTGCTTTTTTTACGAATATTACTATAAA